>JAVBMC010000018.1:0-38047 GCA_031552845.1 Kiritimatiellia bacterium | reverse complement strand
AAGTTCCGCGGCGTGCGTTCTGAAATGTTCTATCTATACCTAAAAGAAACGGAGTGGAGATTTAATCATCGACAAGAAGATCTTTATCTGCTACTCTTAGCTCAGTTCAGAGAAAATCCGCTCTAATCTAGGCATGAACCTTCATTTAATCATGAGTGACGACATCGCAATGACGCAAGCCATCCGTTGGCTCAAGGCAAACAAAGTCGACTTCACCGCACACACTTATACGTACGAAGAACACGGCGGGACGCAGCATGCGGCCGATAGCCTCGGCATCGACAACCACGCCTGCATCAAAACCATCGTCCTCGAAACCGACGCCAAGAAGCCCCTCATCGTCCTCATGCATGGCGACAAAGAAATCTCCACCAAGAACGTCGCGCGCACCCTCGGCGTCAAATCCGTCACTCCTTGCACGCCCGACACCGCCAACCGCCACACCGGCTACATGGTCGGCGGCACCAGCCCCTTCGGCACCCGCAAGCCCCTGCCCGTTTACGTCGAGCGCTCCATCCTTGACCTCCCGCAAATCGCCATCAACGGCGGCCGCCGCGGACTCCTCGTCAAAATCGCCCCATCCATCCTCATCGACCAACTCAAAGCCACGCCCATCGACGCGGCGCAATAACACCGAGAGTCGCCATGAAACACACTCGCCTCTTCCTTGCCGTCACAGTTGCCGCGCTCGCACTTCAGCTCACCGCACAAACCAACGGCCTCGTGTGGAAGTGTTCGCGCTTCGCTTCCATCAGCAACAACATCGCAACCATCGATGTTCCACCGGAGCACGCCAAGGAGGGCGGCAGCGTGCGCACCGCGTTCGATCTCTCCCCTTACAACGGCAAGCGCATCCGCGGCATCATCCGTGCACAGGGCACCAACATCTCCAAACCGACCGACCCTTGGAACGGCCTCAAGTTCATGTTTCACTTCACCGACGCGCAAGGCGGCTCGCCCCAATGGCTGAACACCGGCTCCCGCCTCGGCAGCTTCGACGCGCAGGACATCACCGTCACCCTCAACCTCGCCACCCACGCCGCACACAACACCGAACTCACCCTCGGCCTTCAAGACTCCTCCGGCAAAGTCACCTTCGACCTCTCAACCCTGCGCTTTGAAGAAATCCCTCCGCTCGCCCCTATCACCAATCAAACCTACCGCATCAACTACTCCGAACGTGTCCGCAATACGCCCACGCTCCGCGGCGTCATGCTGCCTGAAGCCAACACCAAAGAAGACGACATCAAAACCCTCGGCGACTGGGGCGCTACGCTCGCCCGCTTCCAAATCATGCGCAACTGGCACCTGCGCAACTCCGAGCGCGACCTCGACGAATACGCCCGCTGGATTAACTCCCGCCTCGACAATCTCGAACAGGTTCTCGGCTGGGCGAAGACCTACGGAGTCCGCATCGTCGTTGATCTCCATACGCCGCCCGGCGGCCGCAACGACGAAGGCGACATGAACATGTTCTACGAACAACCCTACGCCGACGCCTTCATCGCCACCTGGCAGCGCATCGCCACGCGCTTCAAAGGCAACGCGCAAATCTTCGGCTACGACCTCATCAACGAACCCTGTCAAAAACACAACACCCCTTACGACTACTGGAACCTCCAACGCCGCGCCGCCGAAGCCGTCCGCGCCATCGACCCCGCCGCCGTCATCATCATCGAATCCAACGACTGGGACTCCCCCTCCGCCTTCCGCGAACTCTCACCGCTCGCGATGGACAACGTCATCTACCAAGCCCACATGTACTTCCCCCACCAATACACCCACCAAGGCGTCCACGAACCCGACAGCGCCATCAACAACCGCCTCACCTACCCCGGCAAACACAACGGCGAAACCTGGGACGCCGCCTACCTCCGCCGCGTCCTCGAACCCGTGCGCCAATTCCAACTCAAACACAACGCCCGCATCTACATCGGCGAATTCTCCGCCATCACCTGGGCACCCGGTGCCGAACGCTACCTCGCCGACTGCATCAACATCTTCGAAGACTACGGTTGGGACTGGAGCTACCACGCCTTCCGCGAGTGGAACGGCTGGAGCGTCGAACACCAAGGCAACACCAAAGAAACCCTCGTCCCCTCCGCCGACAACCCCCGCAAACAAACCCTCCTCAACGCCTTCAAAAAAGGCAAACGCTAATCATTCAACGCAATCACAAAGGAAGCACCTATGTCTCGTGCCGCGAAGATGTTGAAAGTTTCAATAATCGGCTTCACTGTCGCAAACGTTCTGCTGGCGCTGCTGTTTATTTTATTCTGCGATTATATTCGGGAATGCGTCTATCTGCCATGGGTACTTGAGTATCGCGGAGATGCCCCCGTCCCCACGGCAGCCATCTATGCGCTTGGGACTCTCCCGCGCATTTTTCTAGGACTGGTTCTTGCCGTTGATAGTTTCTTTGCCTACAAAATCTTTCGTGCAACCGATGTTCAACTGGGGCTGACCTATCACATCATGCTCATCGGCATTGACATCATTTGCAAGGCGGTTATCGTTATCTACTACCTCATGCTCTTAACGCATCCATTTAGCTATATCTGCAGTTACTAATGAAGGTACTTTTGGCGAAACCGCCGCACCGCGTTCAGCCCCTTTCTTTTTTTCCCTCTTCGTCTCTCCGCGTCAGCCTCTCAACTTATTACCTATTACTTATCACTTATTACTTCTCTCCTGCGCGCCATCGACCATGGTACGGGATTGTGGTTGATTAGATTGTGGGAAGTTTGATATAATTGAAGCAGTGAGTGTTTTAGGCGGAAGATGTGAAAAAGAAAAATGAGATAACGATTCGCAGTTCGGCGGCAGAGTATTTGACGTTTATTGCCGCAACAGGAGAAACCTCCGACAGTGTCGAAGTGCGCTATGAAGATGAAACCATCTGGCTGACACAGAAGATGCTGGCGGCATTGTATGATGTGTCGGTTTCGGCAATTAATCAACATATTAAAAAGATATACAGTGACGATGAGTTAAGAGCAGAGGCAACTATTAAGAAATACTTAATAGTTCAACCTGAAGGCGAGCGTCAAGTTTCGCGCATGGTTGATCACTATGACCTGCAGATGATTATCGCTGTGGGCTTTAAGGTTAATTCCGAACGCGCTGTGCAGTTTCGCAAATGGGTGAACCACATTGCCAAAGACTACGCGATTAAAGGCTGGGTGATGGATGATGAGCGCCTGAAAAGAGGTGCTTTTCTGACGGACAAATATTTTGATGAACAGCTCGCCAGAATCCGAGAGATACGTGCCAGTGAGCGTAAGTTTTACCAGAAGGTGACCGATTTATACGCCACGGCGGTTGATTATGACAAAGATGCCAAAGCGACTCAACGGTTCTATGCCACAGTGCAGAACAAAATGCATTATGCCGTACACGGACACACCGCCGCCGAGCTGATTGTTGAACGGGCTGACAGCCAAAAAGAGCATATGGGATTAACCACGTGGGAAGATTCCCCACGCGGCAAGATCAAGATCGGCGATGTCACAGTCGCAAAGAATTACCTATCCGAGTTTGAGATGGGGCAGCTCAACCGAATGGTAAACTCCTACTTGGATTTTGCGGAAAGCATGACACAGCGCCAGATTCCCCTCACCATGCAAGATTGGGAGACGCGTCTTAATTCATTTATTGAGATGTTCGAATACGGTCTACTCAAAGATGCCGGCAAAGTGACCGCCGCACTTGCAAAACTCCATGCAGAGAGCGAGTTTGAGAAATATCGAATTATCCAAGACCGCCTATTCGTCTCTGATTACGACAGATACCTGCTAGAGCTGGAAGCAAAGGCAAAAACTCCGCCGCCACCGCACCGCGTTTAGCCACTCCTCCCTCTTGGGAGCGCCGGCGTCCTCGCCGGCATTTCACGTTTCTTCTGTGTGCGTCAGCCACTCCTCCCCCTCTCTCCTCATCCCCCATCTGCGTCCATTTGTGTAATCTGCGGATGTTTCCCTTCCACTCTCCGCGCCCCCGCGCCTCCGCGTGAACATTTCCATCCTCCTCTACCGCGTCAGCCCCCAACTTATTACCTATTCCCTCTTACTTATTACTTCTCTCTTGTCTCCGCGTGAGCTTTTTCCGCTCGCTCCTCCCTTCGCCCCCTCTTTCTTCCCAACTTATTACTTATCACCTATTACATATTACTTCTCTTTCCCCCGTCTTTATTGGGGTTCATGCTTCAGCAAACTTTCCCTCTTGACTTAATCCGCCAATCTGCTAAACTTCACCCCGTCAACGCCATTGGGTGACCGTTCCCTGCTAAATGCGATATCGGAATCCAAGCTCTGAGCGAGCCATTGATATATACGCCACCCGCTTGGCCGACGGGTCGCCAGATGCTCAGAGTGTTCCACTGTTAATGCGAGTGCATTGGCTTTATGTCCGGAATTTTTCTAGCGTCGGGTTGACAGACGCCGCCGGCTGCCAGCATCAACTATAGGCGGCAGTTAGGAAAATGACATCATGTCAACAACAGCAAACGAGCCTACCAGCTCGATTCAAGTACAACTCATCAAGCCCGTCTTAGGCGAGCTTGCCAAAGACGGACTGCAGACGGCCAAAGCCATCTCCCGCAGCACCGTCTCCAATGCCCAGCTCCTCGACTTCATGGTCGGCGACGGCGGCGGCATCAGCAAACCCCAGGCCAAGGCTTTTTACGAAGCCTATGCCGGTACAGTCAGCCGGTTGCTCCTCGCGGGACATAATATCCCCGTGGGCGACCTCGGTTACCTGCACGTCACGGCCAAAGGCGTGTTTGATGCGGAGGGGAAACCCGTGGAAGGCAAAGAGCTGATCTTCAAGATCAACTTTCTGCCCAAGAAGAGCCTCAAAAAACTCCTCGCGGATCTGCCTTACACCACCATCGAAGCTCACGACCGCCAGCCCCGCTTGAACACGGTGACCGACAGCATCACGCTGAACGTCAACTCCGTTGTCACACGCGGGATGTCGGCCAAGCTCAACGGCAAGAACCTCAAGTTCCACCCCCTCGTAGCCGACGAAGGCCTCTTCTTCGTGCCCGTCGAGGGTGGAGCTGCAGTCAAGGTCACCCAGTTCCTCGACAACCGCGATGTGCGCCTCACGTTCAACGTGCCGGCCGAACTCACGGAAGGAACCGACTACCGCCTCGAAGCGCGCAAACGCTTCAACGGCTGCAAGACGCTGCGTATCGGAACCCTTGAGAACACGCTCAGCGTGAACTAACCTCGAGGCATACACAGAGTATAATAACTCAACTAGGGGCAGGCGCCATCACGGTGCCTGCCCCTTTTTTATTTCCTTAAATCGAAGACAAACACCCTCCTGTTGGATTTATCCCAAACGTTTAACACAAAATTCCTGCTAGGCTCACACAAAAGTTTCACTCGGGCAAGACATTTATGCCACTCAAGCAACACAAAACTCCTGCCCGGCTCACACAAAAGTCCCACTCCCGTCACACAACGCCAACACCCAAGCAACAAAATACAACCCTCTATCCCCCAAAACACCCCCACATCTGCTGAATTACAAAACCCATCCGCAGCTATAACCTATCTTCCCTCCACAAATCTACAATCCGCCACAACCCCATCAGGAAAAACCGCTCACAAAAGGCCGCAGGAAAAGACTCCTTGGAGATTGCCTTTAACGAGTTGAAGTGGGTACTTCCAAAATGGAAATGACCACTCGGCACGATACGGTATAAGGGCATCTCTAATAATTGTTGTCTCCAAAAGGTAGGGCAGGTCTCGCCGAGACCGCCGCATCGCGTTTAGCCTCTCCACTCTTCTCATCTGCGCCCATCTGCGGATCATCCTTTCCCACTTATTTCTTCTTACTGCTCTTCTCTCCGCGCCTCCGCGCCTCCGCGTGAGCTTCCGACAGCCCATTCGGAATAATACGACTCAAAAAGACCATTTTCAGTTGATATCGTTCCTATGTTGCGCTATAGTGTTGGCAAGCGCTCATGGAGGTGGACAACTATGGACTATATCAGTGTTAAGCAAGCTGCCGAACAATGGGGAATCTCAGATCGACGAGTGCGCCTGCTGTGCGAACAAGGAGCTATTGATGGAGTTGTCAAAAAAGGACGCTCCTACGTACTGCCTGCCAATGTCATCAAACCGGCTGACAAACGCCATCTCAGAGGAAAAGACATTCCGGAACAATACGCGGCACTTTTCTCAGAAATCGACGCGCTCAAAGCCGAGCTCGCTCGCCGCCGCCCCTTCACAAAAGGAGAGCTGCAACGCCTGCAAGAAGAATTCTTGGTAGAGTTCACCTACAACTCCAACGCGATCGAAGGCAGCACGCTCACCCTGCAAGAGACCGCATTGGTGCTCGAAGGCGTCACCATTGACCAAAAGCCCCTCAAAGAACACTTGGAAGCCGTCGGACACAAAGATGCATTTCTGTTTGTACAGACGCTTGTTTCTGAGAATGTGACACTATCAGAGCATATCATCAAACAAATACATTCGCTCGTGCTGATGGACCGCCCGGAAGACAAAGGCGTCTACCGCACCATTCCGGTACGCATTATGGGGACGGGTCACACCCCTGTGCAACCCTACCTAGTCCCCGTGCAAATGGAACAACTCACGCGCGAACGCAAAAGCAACAAACACCCCATTGAAGCAGCAGCGGTGTTTCATCTCGATTTTGAAAGCATCCACCCATTCATCGACGGCAACGGACGCACCGGCCGACTGCTCATCAACCTCATGCTCATGCAAGCAGGCTACCCGCCCATTGACGTCAAATTTACAAACCGCCGCCGCTACTACAAATGCTTTGACGTCTACGCCAAAAACAACGATGCAAGCCCGATGATACTGCTCATTGCAAACCACATCAAAGACCGCCTGCAACAATATCTCACCCTACTCGCCTAATCCGCACCCACGCCGAACGCAAGAAACACGGGCAAGTAATTACTGGAAAGTAATGAAGCTCCGGTTACAAAACGAGAGAAATGAACCGGTTACAAATTGTAACCGGTTGAAAATGCCAGCCGTATCGCGGCAAAAGCGTCATCAGCCCGCTGAAACCACCGCATCGCCCCCCCTCGCTCCCACCTGTGAATTCTCCTCTCCGCCTCACTCCCGCGCCCCCATCTCCTCAACCTAATATCAATAAATATTTCTGTTTCCAAAACAAAACATCCTTGCCATCTCCTCCACAAAATGCTAAACTCATAAAAGTTTTAGAGTTGCGCAACCCCCATATAAGGATGACACAATGCCGGAGAACATCCCCCATTTCGATCTCGCCGAACTTGATGCCAAACGCCAAGCCTTCAACGAAGCCGAAGACTTCAAAAGCCTCCAAGAACTCGCCCAACAAATCCTCGCCACCCACCCCACCGGCCGCCTCCTTGCCCTCGCCCATATTTGCGAAGGCAACGCAATCAGATGGGGCGCCAAAGATTATGAGGCCGAATTAAGTAAATACAACCTCGCCATAAAAGCCGACAACACCTACACCATTGCCTACAACAACAAAGTCAATGCTCTGTATGATCTCAAACGCTATGATGAAGTCATCGAGTGCATCGACAAAGTCATTAAGCTTAATCCAAAAGACTCACAGACTTACAACAAAAAAGGCATCGTTCTTGGCATTCTTAATCGATACGAGGACGCCATCAAGTGTTTTGAAAAAAACATCAAACTTGCCCCAAACGATGCAGCCGCATACAGTTTTAAAGGACACGCTCTAAACGATCTCACCCATTATAATAAAGCCATCAAGTGGCTCGACAAAGCCATTGCACTTGATCCAAAAAACGCATACTCTTACAACCAGAAAGGACGCGCCTTAAGCAATCTCAGACGTTACAAGGAAGCAATCGAGTGTTATGATAACGCTATCGGCATTGATCCAAAAAATGCACCCGCTTACAGCAACAAAGGCAACACACTAAGCCGTCTCGAACGGTATGATGAAGCCATCGAGTGTTTCGACAACGCCATCGAAATCGATCCGGAATATGCATTTGCTTACAACGGCAAAGGCATTGTTCTAGACGATCTCAAACGATACGAGGAAGCCATCGACGCTTACAACAAAGCCATTAAGATTGACCCTGACGACGCAATCTCCTATTACAACAAAAGTATCGTTTTAAATAACCTCGGTCGTTATGAAGAGGCGATTAGCTGTTACCAAGCAGCCCTCAACACAAAAAAGTGTGATTTCATTGGAGACATATGGCGTGGCATAGCCTTATGTTATCGTGACCTGAAAGATTATTCAAACGCAATTCTTTATTTAGAAAAAGCAGCCAAAGCCTATCGTGCAGCCGGAGAAGAAGACAGCGCACTAGTAGCTGAAGATCTGAATGAAACACTTAGTAATTTTTTACGTGCCACGAACGAAGGGCAGGAAGGTTTAGCGCAATTATATTACAGCGCGACTCAAATCGAAAAATCTCCCACTGTTCGGCCAATGGATCCAACGTCTCAACCGTCAACTGAGGACAAGAGTAACGCCCTAAAAGCAATTGAAAATGCGGTAATAAAAAAATCTACGGCAACTGACATTTATGGAGAGCGTGAACTCGCTTCGTTTGGAAATTGGCTGGTCTGTTTAAGGGGGTGGAGCTCAAGCACAAACATAATCTCGTTAGCTCATCCTGAATTTTATTCGAATGCCAAATGTTGCGGAGGAGGCTTCTTTCTAACTTGGAACAGCAAAATACATATCATAGACCCGGGAACCGATTTTTTAGCAACATTTTGCAGCTTCGATGAATTACCATTAAACAAAAATCTCCCTCCACACATCCTTCAGGTTTACAGTGTGCAGACGACACACTTCCATCCGGATCACGCGGGTGACTTGGACGCTATTGTACAGCTGGACAAGGATGTCGCAAAAAATCATCACCGTGTCCTGCGATTTAATTTGGACGAAAACACCTTCAACAAGCATGCTAGTCAATCCTCACTCTTGCATCAGCGTTCAGGTAGAAAGCGCGTAGATGTTTATATGAGTCAAGCCGGAGACGATATTCCGCTTGATGATGATCATTGTAAGCTTCATGTTTTTAAAGTTGATCATGGGCCTGAAGCTCCGTCCGCGTGTGGATTTAATTTTTCACTTAACTGTGAGAAAACGCAAGAACGTAACGTGGGGTTCACAGGCGATACCAAATGGCTTGAAACACTCGGCACAAATTTGAAACAAAGCGATGTTATTGTGTGCAATTTCAGCGCAACTCGAGACGCAGATCTTTCCGAAAAAGATGGAAAAAAAGACCATCTTGGAATTATGGGACTTCTCAATTTGATTAACGCGACTGCCGCAAAAATTTATGTAGTGACTGAATTTTGGGGACAACTAGGCGATATTCGCGTTCCTGTTGTAAAACACCTACTGGAACGGGTTATCCAAGATGGAAAGCGCTCCGACAATATGCCCGTCATTCTTCCGGCCGACATTGGGCTCATCATTGATGTGGAAAACTTAACCGTCATGTGCAGTCACTGCAAAAAGTTCTTCTCGCCAGAAAAAATAATCGCCATCTCTATTGCTCCATCCTTCGGAAAAATTCTCTATCTATGTCCGCTCCACGTCACAGGCAGCCACATTCAATAGACGAGCGTTAATCTGGACAGGCACCTACTCTTTTAGTACGCATGTTATTCCCATCCATGGCTGTAACACGATTACAGAACGAAAAGACACCAAAGTTGTAAAAATCCCCACCTCAACAGGAATAGACAAGCCCCAACCCCCAAACCATGCCGACAAATGGCAGTGAACCATCCAGCACCGCAAGCCGGAAATCAATGTTGATATTTCAAAATCCAACCTCCCCCTCACGCAACCCAGAAACGAATCGCCCAAACCACCCGCGCCACCGGCATGATTACCAACTCCAAAAAAGCTATTCACTAAAGAAACCAACAAGACGACATCAAGATCGAAAAGTCTGAACTCCCTCTAGCCGAACCCACGCGCCTCTCCACGCGACCCCTCTCCACCTCTGCTCGCGTCAGCAAATAGGGCGTGTTTCGCGGAAACCACCTCCCCACTTATTACCAATACCTTTTGCTTATTACTTTGCTCTCCCCTCTCCGCGCCGCCGCGATATCTTGCTCCTTCTGCACATCCGCCTTTTTAAATAACAAATCCACCCCAAACTACTTGATACTTTGAGAAAAAGGTGTTACACTACGTCGCGTTGTTAGATTGCGCGTGTCATTGGTATAAAACAGAAGAATGAATTATGATTTTACTTAGCTGTGTGTCGTACAGTATTGGACCGATTGTTTTTGGCAGGATGCCATCTATTATAGACGCAATTCCTCTAATCGTTGGTGTAATTTCCATTATATTCACAGTGTATTTTAGTCGATTGCAACAACAACACAATAAAAACAGTGTGCGTCCTATCTGCGAAATTTTACCAAGTGATTATGAAGACTGCATCGCGGTTAGAATCACGAATGTTGGAACTGGTCCGCTAATTATTAAAAAATTGCGCTGTTGTTCACCGACCGCCACATCCTCTCAATTGATTGACTTGATGCCAGCGGTAAGTATGTGGAGCACCTTCATGGAGACCCTAGATGGCAGAACATTACCGACGTCTGATCAAAAACTTGGGCTAGTTGAATTGCGCTCCAAGAGCCCACACGAAAAAGAAGCTGTTCGTCGTGCTTTGTCTAAAATTGTCATAACGGTTGAGTACGAGGATATCTACGGGACAAAATTTCAGACAAAACAAAACTTGGATTTTTTCGAAAGAACGCTGTAAACAAGCGATTGAGACATATAACAATATTTCCTTTCTTCTATGAAATCCTGATGGACATTGTGATATCCATCGGCGAGAAGTGGTGTGCCCTTGATTCGCACCGGGCGAGAGACGAGGCGCGTGTGCTTAAGTGACGGGCATGATGACATCTGCCTAGGCGTCACCTGCGCAGATGCCACAGACTAGCGTAGCGTTAGTGGCTAAGGTCGCGAGGTCGATCACGAAAAACAGTCATTTATTGAGGAGCTCTTTAACGGCTTTCTTGATGAGACTGACAGTTAGTCTTTTATGATACTTTCTGGGGATTATATCGAGGCACTTGGAAGAGGCATCATAAAGCAAGACTCAATTGCGTGGCCAAGCAACCCAACGTATAACTATATTCACATCGTTGTAGGCTACACCCATCGCGCAAAATCCATATTGGTCTCATCGCACACCACTATCTTGTGAGTGTATTAGAAATGACACGCGGTACGTTCATAGATTTCTATGCCCTTTTACCTTTCAATCATAGTCGTTACCTTTGTACTTGCAATGCCTGCTAATAAGGAGTATCATAACTGGCAGTACGGGTGACCCTTATAAATCCGTCCGTTCTTTTCTATAACGTCCGGCTCCACCAGCCGAGCGAACAAATAAGCACACCTGCTTATTACGGCTTCATGTGAAATCGCCAATTTCTAAAGTTAAAGCTGAATAAGACGGTGCGCCGCGTGTCTCTACACGTGGCGTACTCTCTTGTTGTATTTTAACTTAGGTGTTTGGCGATACCTCACATGAGATATGACTTGGGGGTACGCCTTTTTTATTGCCTTGAGGCTATCCTCCGTCACAACATCAGAGGCATACGGAGGAAATCATGTTACAAATAATCAATATTGCGAAACATATCGCTTTTGCATTGCGTGTAGCACTATAGGCTTTGCCCTGTATTATTTGTGCAAGAGCTACTCATGCAGATCTTATTGCTTATACCAACACAATCTGCTCATTTTAGGGTTGGAAACATTCCATGGGCGATCAAATAATCTTTCCGTTGGGCTAGCATACCTCTTGGCTATTTTAGCAAATGAAAACAAACACGATTTTGAAACAAATGAGCAAAATACCGAAGCTTGGTAGAATCGGGGGTTATTTATTTGCATCTATTGTCGTCACATCTGCAATTCCACTCGTTTTAGGATGCTTAATTGATAACTTGGTCCGACATAGACACTTTCTAGAGCCTTTATGTGTCTTCCTTGTAATGGTTTTGCTAAGTTTGTTGGGAATATGTTTTAAATATATTTTTCAACGCTCAATCAATCATGCAGCACGAGAGTATACATTAGAATTACAAAACTCTTTGTTGGAAAATTTGCAGCAAATGAGTCCAGCTGCTCTAGATCATTATAAACACGGAGAGCTAGGAGCAAAGTTTTTCAGGGATTGTAACATTGTCACATGTTCAATCAATAAATTGTTTCCCTTGCTAATCACTGGTGCCGTTACCTCTATTGTTTCCTTGATAATTATATTTGCAAAGAATATTACGATTGCATTTTGTACCGTTGTTTTTTTCCCCGTGTGTTTTTGTATATTAAACCGATATAGAAAACAACTAGAACACACCAATAAGACATATCGAAAATGCAATGACCAGCTGACCAATCGAATTTTAAATTTCCTTATGTCGTTTTCTGAACTAAAGTCCATGGCGGCTGTTTCACGATTTACTCCGGAGGTCAATGCAATCTTTAAGAAAAATTCAGACGCTGGGCGAGTGCTTGATGATACGAATATGCATCTTGAGTTCGCCATCATGGGGCTACTGTTTGTCGGTGAAAGTATTGTTGTTGGCGGAGCTGGATATTTGGCATGGACAGGAATAATTTCTATTGGTGATGTTGTCGTTTATCAAATACTTTTCCTACAGGTTATGACCGCATTTTCTGCCATCTTCCAAGGATTGCCGTATATAGAAATGATCGGAGAGGCTTGGAATTCTATTGAGGAATTATGCGAACATTCCGGTGTTGAGGTCGACTCTGGAAAAATAATTCTTAACTCATTTAAAGGCGGAATAACATTAAAAAATATTTCCTTTTCTTACGATCAGAAGATAGCCGTTTTTAACAATCTGTGTTTAAAGATTCCTCCGAAATCGTGTGTAGCCATTGTAGGCCCGAATGGAAGCGGGAAAAGCACTCTCCTGAAATTGATTGCAATGCAAATGGATCCAGAAGATGGGGAGCTTTTTTTCGACGGAGTTGCTCATCACACCGTTAATCGGGATGCCTTACGTCGAGAAATGGCGATTGTCTCTCAAGAACCCATCCTGTTGAGCTGTACGCTAAGAGACAACATTTCACTACGCAATCCCCTAGTTGATGATACTCTGATTTATAATCTGCTTCAGCAAGTCGGGTTAGATTATCTCCTCACAAAGATACCACAAGGACTAGATGCTGATATGGGAATGGATGGACATGTACTTTCGGGTGGTGAAAGGCAACGTCTGTCAATTGCTCGAGTTCTCGCACAAAACCCAAAGGTTATTATCTTTGATGAATTGAGCAATCACCTTGACGATGATTCACAAGATCAAATCATTCAAATCATAGCCTCTCTCAAAAATACTTGTACCGTTTTAATTGTGTCGCACGACAGACGTCTTACCTCTCTTTCTGAAATCACACTTACATTAACTAAATCATCCGGAGCACCTTATGAATGCATCTACCGTCTCGCCGCCTCTGTTTAGACTTTGGGAAGAATCCCCTGATTACAGAAGAAAAACCTGTATGTTACTTGTGACTCATTCCTGCAATTTGAATTGTACCTACTGTTATGAAAAGCACAAGGATAATCAGATGATGTCATTCGAAACGGCCATGCGAATTATCAAAAATGAAGCAAACTCAGTCGCTCAAAGCGATAGTTTTGACAGCCTTTTGATTGATTTTATGGGAGGCGAGCCACTAATGAATTTTGCGTTGATTAAACAGGTTATTGAGGAGATTGTAAAAAATCCGCTTCCTGTTCCATTTTTATGTTTTGTAACCACAAATGCCACATTACTTGATGAAGGGAAAAAACAATGGTTCCGAAAGCATCGCGATATGATTTGGATGACATGTAGTTATGATGGCAACCATACGATGCAAGCCATGAACAGAGGGACAGCTGACAAAGAAATCGACCTTGACTTTTTTAAGGAGCTTTGGCCCGAACAGGCGCTGCATATGACCATTTCGCAAGAAACATTGCCTAATCTTGCATCGGGAATCAAATTCATCCAAAGAAAAGGCTTCCGCCTTGAAGCTGCCCTTGCACAAGGGATTGAATGGACAAAAAATGATGCAACACTGTATCGCCAGCAACTTGCCCTGCTTGCGGATTTTTATCATGCAAATCCAACAATTGAACCTGTGAATCTATTCACAAAAAACCTTACGGCAATTGCATTATACAAAGAAAAGAATGTTCAGCGAAAATTTTGTGGTACAGGGTCTCACATGACAACCCATGATGTTGATGAAAAGCAATATGGTTGTCATATGTTTGCGCCCATCGTTTTGGGAGAGCGAGCGATGGAAGTTAAACAAAGTGATTGGTCATGCGACAGCATTGGTGAAGATCCTCGGTGTAAATCTTGCCTTCTAAAAGGTCTTTGCCCGACCTGCATGGGATTCAACTACCGATATCGCGGAAATGTAGCAACGCGTGATTTTCGTTGGTGTCATATGGTATTAGCAGAGGTGATGGCCTCCTGTGAGTTCCAGATTAAGACCTTTTCAACTGTAGGAATGAAGTTTACAAAAACAATAGCTCATTATAGTCAAGCAGCCCTTGGATCTTATGAATTTTTATCAAGGCTGGATATGAACAGTGAGGCACCATTTTCACAAAAAGTAACGGGTGAAAATTAGTTTAAAAAAGAAAGGAGGTGAAAAAAATGAACGTCAACGAAAAGGAACTTAAAAGTCTTCGCGCATTGCTTGCAAAATACAAGCAAACACACGGAACTTTCGCTTTTGAACAAGCAGAAAGTTTGAACTGCACGTGTGGCACGACTTGTATGGGTGGATGTTATACCTATTGCTCCGCTAAGGTTAAGTAGTGCATCGCTGGGCATTTTCGTCTTGTTTGGATGAGAATGTCCAGCTTTTTCTGTGATATGGTAATTTCTATTATGAATTGTAACGCGTAGATAAAATGTGCTTTCAAAGTACTACTGAAGACTTTGAGAAGCACCTGCTACTTATCAACGGGAGTAATTGGTAATGAATGAAAAAGTGATCTTTGTGGTATCACAAATTGATACGGTCTTTTTGGAAAGATTTCTCTTTGTGTTAAAGGAGAAGATACAGAATGATTGTATAAAAATTCATGTAATGATCCAGTCAAAAGGTGGCTCAGTACCGATTGCTCTAGCGATTGGTCGATTATTAAAAAATCTAAATGTTCCTGTAACAACATACAATATGGGTAATGTCGATTCTGCAGCCGTCATGATTTTTGCTGGTGGGCAGGAGCGTTTATGCTTTCCGCAAAGTTCATTTGCTCTTCATCCGCTCAGTCAGGATATTACAGGTGTTAAAAGCTCAGATGAATTTAAAGCAATTCTCCATGAAATCGAATCTGATACGGCAAGAGTCACAGATTTTTTGGCAGAGCAAACAAATATTTCAAGCGATGAATGGCGAAGACGAATGAATGCGCGACAACATTTAAACGTGAAAGACTCCGTTGAAATTGGACTCGCGACGGGGGTGCTCAGTGAATATCCTGAAGCCCTGAAGAGTTCTTGGGAAATATTTTAAGACAATGACTCGCGATTACGATGAACTCTATAACGGTTGCTTTCTATCGTAAATCAAGATCTACAACTTCACTTTCACGCAAAGCTTCGCCCCCCATCGTCTAACAAGACTTTCTTTCTTTTGCGGTGGTTGCTTCGCCTGAGACAGAAGCCATACGTAATGTTATACGGTAAAATAATCAATCTGATCTGAAAAATCAGTAGCGTTGACAGCTTTATGCTAATTGTTTGGGGACGCCAACCTACGGAACGCACTTTGATACCATAACCCATCCTCAGACATCTTGTGCTGCACGCTACTTATCACGTCTCTTCATAACATCTGATTTGCCCTGTGGGGTTTATTTTGACTTCATGTTGGGATTCGGCTATACTGCCGGAATGAGCGATTGGATTAATGTTTTGATTTTGGCGGTTGTGCAGGGGTTGACTGAGTTTTTGCCGGTGAGCAGCTCGGGGCACTTGGCGATCGGGCAGAGACTTCTGGATCTTGAACAGCCGGGATCTATGACGATGAACTGTAATTATGATACCATGGAGAAATTGCTTGTTGCGCCAGAGGGTGAACATCTACGGTTTAAGCTATCACCTCAAGCAGGACAGGTCGCTTTATTTGGGGAGGAACAGTAAGATGAAGTTTGAAGAATTCAAAGCTGGAACTTGGGCTCAACAGTATCAGTATAAAAGCTTCCTTCCAACACCAGTCAACCAAGAATGGAGCTGGGAAGATCCTCGCTTAAATGTATTACTGGAGAAGGCTACCCAAGCTTTGGGCGAATTAAACGCTTATACACGAATTGTGCCGGATGTAGATCTTTTCATTCAAATGCACATTCGCAAGGAGGCTAATACATCAAGCCGCATTGAGGGAACAAAGACAGAAATTGAAGATGCTGTACTCTCGGCGGAAGAAGTGGCACCGGAAAAACGCGACGATTGGCAAGAGGTTCGGAATTACGTGGAGGCAATGAATACAGCTGTAAAATCATTGGAGACCCTTCCGCTTTCACTGCGCCTGTTGCGAGAGATTCACGCTATCCTACTAAGAGGTAGTCGAGGGGAGCACAAATCACCAGGTGCATTCCGGACCAGTCAGAACTGGATTGGGGGAGCCTCCCCCAGTGATGCGGTATTCGTTCCTCCGATTGATACAGATATGCCCGACCTGTTAAGCGACCTCGAGTCGTTCTGGCATAACCCAAACATTCAAGTCCCTCACCTTATCCGTATAGCAATAAGTCATTATCAATTTGAAACCATTCATCCTTTTCAAGACGGCAATGGACGTATTGGTCGATTGATGATTCCCCTTTATTTGATCAGTAATAACCTATTGACCAAACCATCGCTTTATCTTTCTGCCCATCTTGAAAAGTACCGAGATGCATATTACGATGCACTGAGCCGGGTGCGCGCTTCAAACGACATAGGAGGCTGGTGCCGTTTCTTCCTGCAAGCCATTATTGATACCGCGACTAATGGGCGATGTACGTTTGAAAAAATCCTTGCACTGCGAAACAGCCTTGATGCAAAAATAGTGACATTAGGTCGCCGTGCGGAAAATGCTCAGAAGATTATTAGATATTTGTATGAGATGCCGGCGATTACTGTGTCAGGGGCGGAACGTATTCTTGAAATTAATAATAATCCTGCTCGCGAGCTGATAGCAGCCCTTGTAGGAATGGAGATTCTCTCAGAGATAAGTGGGCAAAAACGTAATCGGCTCTTTCTTTTCAAGCCGTATCTTGATATTTTCAAAGAGCATACGGTGCAGTCGCATGATGCAGAAACAAAGAGTGAAAAATGAGATATATTCACGCATGTCTAATTTTTTAGCACTCAAAATGAGATATGCGACAGGATATCTCATTTTATGAGCCTGAAAAAGAGATAACGAAGGTTTCTTTATTGCTTTTTAGCCGCTGAACCTAGATTAGCCCCATTCGTAATTGCAAAAAGATTGAAAAACTAACGCGCGCTAAAATGCCCCGGCTCATCGCCATACGTACACTCAAGTTAATGCGTAAACATGATATACTACGTTCTAAACTAGACATAAAACCTGAAATAATACTCCGGTAACGTTTTTTGCATTCAATAATTTTTAGTCGCTTTTAGTGATTTTGACTAAATTTTAGTCGCTTTCAACTGATTTCTGCCAAAAAACACCTCGTTATTGCGTTTAGTTGTGACAGAAAATAGAAACAAAAGCGCCAAGAGTGCTTTGCAAAAACATCAAGGTTGGAGGCTCTGTACGTCAAGGTTGATGGGTACAGCCGTCAACCTTGATGGCTGGAGGTTGCAAGGTTGAAGATTTACCACGCGTAGAGAGACTGCCTTGGTAGAGGAATCTGCCGCTTCCGCATCTCCACATAAGCCTTCCCTAACATCTGCGTCCATCTGTGTAATCTGTGGATGAAACATCTCCTCTTCTCTCCGCGCCTTCGCGTCTCCGCGTCTCCGCGTGAACGCTCTACCCCCTTCGCTTCATAACATCTGATTTGGCTGGTGGGGTTTATTTTGACTTCATGTTGGGATTCGGCTATACTGCCGGAATGAGTGATTGGATTAATGTTTTGATTTTGGCGGTCGTACAAGGGCTGACTGAGTTTTTGCCGGTGAGCAGCTCGGGGCACTTGGCGATCGGGCAGAGGCTGTTGGATTTTGAGCAGCCGGGTCTGCATCTGGAAATCTTCCTGCATGGGGGGACGTTGCTGGCGGTGTTAGCGTATTACCGCAAGCGGGTGTTTGAGGTGTGTAAGTCGTTGGATTGGAATTATGCGGTTGCGATTGTGCTGTCGATGATTCCGGCCGCAATCTTGGGCATCGCATTCAAGCACCAGCTGGCGGAGGTTTCAAAGAATATTCACGCCGTGGGCTGCTGTTTGATTTTCACAGGCGTGGTGCTGTGTGCGGTGCATTACCTCTCGCCGCGTCCGCATATTGAGCGCGTCTCTAAAATCAACGCATTTCTCGTGGGTATGGCGCAGGGCATCGCCGTGCTGCCGGGCGTGAGCCGCAGCGGTATGACGATTTCGACAGCGCGGCTGTTGGGCATCAAACCCGCCCAAGCGGCGGAGTTCTCGTTCTTGATGTCGGTGCCGGTGATTGGCGGCGCGTTGCTGTTGGACATCAAAGACTTTCTGAAAGAAGCGCCAAGCGCGGACAGCGTATCCGTGTTCCAGTTAATCATCGGCGCGGCAGTGGCAGGCGTGGTCGGCTACTTCGCCATTCTGCTGATCAACCGCTTGTTGAACGCGGGACGCTTCTGGTGGTTTGGCATTTATTGTTTAGCCGTGGGCGCTCTGGCAGTGGTGTGCTTATGAACGAGTCAATCTTCGTTATCGACGTCATGCCGTTTCTCTATCGCGGGCATTTCGTCTTTCTGAAATCGCCGCGCCGCACAACAACCGGCATCAACACCTCATCGCTCTCCGTCTTCGCGACAAGCTTGGCGACTGTTCTGAAGAACAACAATCCGGCTTATGTGGTCTGTGCGCTGGATTCGCGTACGCCGACTTTCCGCCATGAGCTTGACCCCCGTTACAAAGCGCAGCGTCAAGCCGCACCCGAAGATATCCTTGCGGCGATTCCGCAAGCGATTGAATTTGCCGAAGCCCTCAACCTGCCGATCCTGCAAGTGGATGGTTTTGAGGCCGACGATCTGCTCGGCACATTCGCCGCAAAGGCCAAGGCTGCAGGCATTCCGTGTTACTTGGTGACTCCGGATAAGGACGCCGCGCAGTTAGTCGATGACAACACGCGCCTCATCCGCCCTGGACAATCCCGCGGCGGCGATGAACTCGCCACGCTTGACGTTGCCGCCGTGTGCGAACGCTGGCAGCTCGCCTCGCCCGCGCAGATGATTGA
The DNA here is from genome assembly GCA_031552845.1 of Kiritimatiellia bacterium. Taxonomy (GTDB): domain Bacteria; phylum Verrucomicrobiota; class Kiritimatiellia; order RFP12; family DVOR01; genus JAVBMC01. Next base: position 18,599 of record JAVBMC010000018.1, on the reverse strand, counting down.
CTATCTCGCTATGACAGGCGACTCGTCCGACAATATCCCCGGTATTCCCGGCGTCGGCGAAAAGACCGCCACGGCATTGTTGAAGGAGTGGGGCTCGCTTGATGCCGTGCTGGAACACGCTTCCGAGATCAAAGGCAAGCTCTCCGAAAAAGTCATCAACGGACGCGAATCCGCGCTTTTGAGCCGTACGCTCGCCACAATCCGCTGCGACGTCCCCATCAAGCTTGACGGCGCCGAGACCGAACCCGATGTGCAGACGCTTTTTGCCGCTCTGCGCCGCAAAGAGCCTGACACAGCCAAGCTCAAAGCCGTATTGCAGAAATACGAATTCAACCAGATTGCACGGCGTCTCTTGGGGGACAATGCTACCGCTCCGACAGCGGCACACCAACCTGCCCCGACTGCAGAGACCGAAGAACCTGTAGCACCTCTTGCAACTATTGCCGATACGCCGCACTCTTACATTCTCGCCGACACGGAAGACCGTATTCAAGAATTGTGTGCCGCATTGGCTGCGGCGCCTGCTTTTGCATTCGATACCGAAACCGCCGGACTCGACACACACCACGACCGTCTCGTCGGCATGTCGTTTGCCGTTAAACCCGGACAGGCGTGGTATGTTCCCGTCGATCCCGCTCAAGTGCGCGTGCAGGAGCCGGATATTCAGCCCGACTTGTTTGCTTTTGCCGAGACACAAGCGCAAGACCCCGAGGCCGAGCGCCGCCGTCACCGTGAAGCCGCATGCACGACACTCAAACGCTTTGAACCTTATTGGACGGCGCCTGACAAGATCAAGATCGGCCACAACATCAAGTTCGACTTGTCAGTTCTGCGACAATATGGCTTTACCATCACCGGCGAAATCCACGACACGCTCTTGGCAAGTTATGTGCTCGACGCCTCCGGGCGCCACGGCATGGATGAGCTTTCCTGCAAGCATCTGCATTACCGACCGATTCCGATTGAACAGCTCATCGGCGAACGCAAGAAAGGCGTCCCGCAAAAGACGATGGATGAGCTGACGCCCGAAGCGGTCTGCGACTATGCCGCCGAAGATGCCGATGTGACGCTCCGCCTCGAACACGCCCTGCGTCCACTGGCGCAAGACGCCGGACTTGAACGCGCCCTGCGCGATAGTGAAGAACCGCTTGTGCCGATTCTGGTTGATATGGAGTACGAAGGCGTGCATATCGACACCGCCGCACTCAAAACTTACAGCCACGAGCTGGAAGGTGAGCTGCTGGAGCTCGAAACCAAAATCAAAGAGCTTGCCGGAACCGACTTCAACATCGCCTCGCCAAAGCAGCTTGGCGAAATCCTTTTTGACAGATTGCAGCTGGATCCGCATGCGGTTCGTACACCTTCCGGACAATATGCCACTGACGAAGGTACCCTCACCGCGTTAGCAAGTTCGGAGCGGCCTATCATCGGACTGATTCTGGAACATCGCGCCTGTTCGAAACTCAAGAACACTTATGTGGATAAATTGCCATTGTGTATTGATCTTGCAACCGGGCGCGTACATACCACATTCTCGCAGGCATTGACGGACACCGGGCGCCTCTCCTCCTCCGACCCGAATCTCCAAAATATTCCCATCCGTTCCGAGCGCGGCCAGCGCATCCGTGCCGCGTTCACGGCGCGTGATGATCAGCATGTGCTGGTGGCGGCGGACTATTCGCAGATTGAGCTGCGCGTGATGGCGGCAATGAGCGGCGATGAAGCTCTCAAGCTCGCATTCCAAGAAGGTGCCGACATTCACACCGAAACCGCCTCCAAAGTTTTCGGCAAGCCTGCGGAGGAAGTCACCCGCGAAGAACGTGCGTACTGCAAGATGGTCAACTTCGGCATCATCTACGGCATCTCTGCATTCGGCCTCGGCCAGCGTCTCGGCATTCCGCAGCGCGAAGCCAAAGTCTTGATCGATACCTACTTCGCCGAATATCCCGGCGTCAAAACCTATATGGATAAAGCGATTGCGGATGCCCGCGAGCATGGCTACGCCACAACCCTCTTGGGACGGCGGCGCAGTTTGCCGGACATCGCTTCGCGAAACGTCAGCACCCGTAACTCGGCGGAGCGCAACGCCATCAACACGCCCATCCAAGGTACGGCGGCCGACATCGTCAAGCTCGCCATGATCCGCGCTTACAACGGACTCAAGGACAAAGGACTGAAAGCAAAGATGGTATTACAGATTCACGACGAACTGCTCTTCGACGTCCCCCAAGAAGAAGTCGACGCCGTCACGGAAGTGATACGCGAAGCCATGACCGGCGCGCTCGACATCGGCGTCCCGCTGGATGTTGACATCGGCGTCGGCCCCACGTGGCTCGACGCCCACTAAGACCGTTTAGCGTTTGTCTTGCAAATCAACCAGCGGCCAGCTTTGGCTCGTATTGCTTGGCAGTATTGCAGACGCAGCATATCTTCCGTTCGAGCTCCATTTGAAGTAGAGTGCGGATTGCTTTGGCTTACCGCCGAGCAGGCTCCAAGGAATATCTGCCGTGTAAACTTGCCGATTGTCCTCAGGCGCCACGTTGAACCGTACACCCTTCTCTACTTTTCCAAGACCACAGGCAAGCGGTTCTTTGAACATCGGATTGCCACATTTGAACACAGGTTCTCCGCCGCTCTTCGGCGCCAAGTCAATTGTCAGCGTGTAATCATAAATCGTACCATCGCCCAAGTCGAGCTGGCGCCCCGGCCATGTGCTGAGCGCACCGGTTAACACTGCATTGGTCGAAGCGCGGAATATCACGCGCAGTTTATCCTCCCCCCACACGACACTGAGTGCATCAGGGGCTACAACACCATTCTTATCCTGCAAGCGGATAGGGGTCTCGGCATTGACAACTAGTTTTTGCAACGGTGCACGGCGCGTCCAGCGGTCGGTACGGATGTCCGCACTCGGCGGAATCAACGCCGAGCGCATGGCATCACCCACACCGACGAGATAGGTGACATCGCCGCTGACCTTGACTTCAACTTTAAGACTACCACTAGAGCTGACGAGCGGTTGCGTGCGCCCCATGATGTCCACTTGTTCAATCCCCGGAGCTTTCACGTCGAGCTTGATCGTTTTCTCCGGCAATGTATCTATTGTCCAGAGGGCGAGTACGTTGCGGCCATTCTTGCGGAACATCATCGCGCCGATATCTTCGCCCAACCACAAATCGCCCAAGAACTCACCGCCATCAATCATGCGTGCGCAAGTGACATGCGCCAGCAGCACCGGCTTGGGTTCGCCCTTGAGGCGGAAGAATCCGAACCAATGTTCGCGCTCGGTTTCGTCCTGTTCGCGGTCGGCCATCCAATGCGGGATGAGCGTTTTGCAACCCTCGGCATACAGCATGAGAGACTCGCGGACAGTTCGCTGTGCCTGCACGCGCTCAGAGACGCCATGCTTGCGCTTGGTGTCGCGCGGCGCGGTTGACCAGCCGTATTCGGTGATGTGAGTGTCAAGCTTGTGTCCGGCAAGGAGGCTCATTGCTTCCTGGCGATTGCGGATCCAATTACGGGCACGCACTTCCGGTTGCACGGAGAAGCAGTAGGGATGTAGCACCTGCGCGGTTGTTCCCTTGAATCCGCCCGCAGCGGCGAAACGTTTTGCCCACTCGAGTTTGCCCGGGTCAACGGCGATTTCAGCTTTGGGGTAAACTTCGCGAATTACCGGCACCACGAGGTTGCACCACTCGGCGTATTCTTCGGCAGACATATAGTCCCACACCTCGTTGCCAATCTCAAAGACAACCTGGTCTTTCGGCATTTGCTTAACCTGCTCGCGCAGCCAAGCCTGATAAGGTGCCTTGAGCGGTACGGTCGTGCGTTGCCAACCGCGCTTGTTCTTTTTGTTATACTCCTCCATGGGACCATAACGCTTTTCATCGTAAGCCTCGGGCGGAATCCCCTCAATCTTGGCGACGAGATTCATATCGCGCTTGAGTACGTCAGCGGTGCTGATGATGCCGGGCTCTTCCTTATTCTCCGCTTGATTGATTCCATGCCGCGTCCAATTCAACCCCAACGCCGCACAAGCATCGGTCGCCTCTTTGACGTCCCACTTGATGGAACGGTTCCACCACACGCCCGGCGCACCGATCTGAAACACCTTGAGTCCAAAGCGGTATCCGCCATCCCGCGCTTGCGGTGCCGTGCGGTTGAAAAACTGCGCCACGCCAAAACTGCACGTGACCGGCGTAGCATCCGCAAAGGAAGCGGTCAGTTCATAATATCCCGACCCGGTGATTCCCAGATCAATCGGCATACTGGCACGGCGGTTTGCATCCTGCTTAAACGGCAGCTCCTTCTGAAAGACCATCGCACCAGCATAGTCCACAACTTTAATCGATAGCTTGCCTTCACCCGGAGGCAAGTCAGACAGCGACGCCGTAAACGTCACCGGTTTGCCGACATCAAACATGTTACACGGCGTTTGATGCGACAGCGTGATGCGCGGCTTGCCCCACAGCACAACGGCAGAGAGGCTCAAACAAACAATCAGTGTCTTTTTCATAAGTTACTCACAGCATTTCAAGATTGACCACGAGATCGGACCATTCACATCCAGCTTGCGCTCGCCCAAATCCAGCGGGTCGAGTTTCCAGCGCTCATGCGAAGTATCGGCATCATTGAGGCGGATTTCAAACGCCAGCTCGGAATCGGTCTTGGGTTTAAAGCCGTTGAACATTTTCCACGGCAACGCCATCTCACCGCTCCAGCCGCGGTCTTGTTTGACGAATTTGAACTTGGCTCCCTCGACAGGTTCAATAACGCCCGCTTCGCGAGCAGTCAGCAGGCCGACAATCGCCTCACCCGTAATCGAAGTCGGTGCGGCCATCAGCTGGAAGTCGTTCGGCCCATAACCATCGTTCACATCGCGCGGCTCCACACTGACAAAAATCTCCAGCGAATCCTGTTGGTAGAGCTTGGCCAAGGCGCGCGTGTTAATCATTTCATTATCGCGGATTTTGACGGCGATATAGAAATAATTATCATCCCAGCCTAAGAAGGCGCTGCCGCTGGCGTCATCGCCATTGACCTTCGGATTATGGAAGTAAATCTCCTTAGCTCCTTTCCATTCGTCCGGCACGCCATCAAAGTCCGGCGCAGACAGACGCTTCATTTCACGCACCAGCTTCGGCGGTTTCGGCGGCGGCGGATAACGGTCAGGACGAAGCTCCGGCGAAGCGTCTTTAACAACGGCGGCCGGGACACCGATGAGATACTGCGTCTCCGAGGAAACGGTCAGCGTCAACCGCCCGTTCTTCAAATCAACCGGCAGCTCAGTGCCGAGCAGGTTGCAAAGTTTAACCCCCGGCTGTAACCCCTCCACCGTCACTTCGCGCGGCTCACCCCGAGCGAACAGTGCGAGAGTGAAGACACCGTCCTTCTCAAACACCATCGCATCGGCACCGGGGCCGAACCACAGGTCGCCGCAGTACTTCGCGCCATCAATCACCCGCGCCGCATTTGCCAAGGCCAGCAATACCGGCTTGGGCTGCTGGTTGCGGCGGATGTAACCGAACCAATCTTCATGGTAAGTCCGATTGCGTTCGCTCTGTCCCACCCAGTGCGGAATCAACGCTTTGCAATCCTCCGCATACAACGCCAACGACTGCCGCACCACACTGGCGGCTTGATGCAGTTCGCTTTGCCTGGCAGGGCCTTCCGGGGTGGAGTGCGTGCCATACTCCGTGATGTAGATCGTAATATCGCGCCCACACTTTTCCGAGATCCACTTCTTGTAATCGCGCATGAACTGCCGATTCTCCGAAGCCCCGTAAGGATGCAGGCACACCATGCTCATGCCCTTCATGCCACCAGCCTCAATCACGCGGGCATCGTAACCATACTTGCTTATATCACCCAGCAGGTTCGGCCCCAAGATTGCCCCCGGACGCTCCTTGTGTACCACCGCCGCAATCCACCCGCTGATGATTGAGAAATCCTCCGGCGACATCTTATCCCACGGCTCATTCCAAATCTCGAAGACCGTCTGATTGGCGGGCAATGCCTTGAGGCTCTCGGCCAAGTATTTCTTATACTCCTGCTTCTTCGGCACCGTCTTCAGCGTCCATGCACCGCGCCCGAACTTCTGCTCCCATTCGGGCAGAGGGCCATACTTCACCTCGTCGTACAAATCCTTCGGGAAGCGCTCAATCTTCACAACCGTATTGATCGGGCGGTTGGTCGTCAGCATCACCGCCTCGCCGGTGATTGCCCGCGTCCACTGCAAACCAAGGCGACACATCATCTCCATCGTCTCCGGATAATCCGTCACGCCGCCCCACCACTTCAACCCAAAGCGGCGGTCTTGCTTCAAAAACTCCTCCGCCGTATACGAACACTGCTCCATCACGCCCAGCGAGAAGTTTTCTGCCGCTTGCACAATGCCGCCATTTGCTCCATCCATCTCAACTGACAGCGTCCCCTCATAATACCCCCGCGGCAGAATGCCGAGATTAAGAGATTCAAATTCCTGCCGCCCGCCCAAACAGATTATATGCCCCTCCTTCTCCAGTACCTTTTTGCCAAATGCGTCCTTCAACACCACCTTGCTCTTGCCACCACCATTCGGCATGCCTTTGCCGATCTTCCATTTCACCACGACATCCTGTCCCGGCAGATAAAGGTTGCACGGATAGTTGCGGATCAGCTGCAAGCCGGACTTGACCGTCACTGCGGCACGCACGTTTTCATCCCCCAATACCAGCAGCGGCCATTCGGACATCGGCTTCTTCTGGCTCGAACTCTCCGCCCGCTTTCTCCATCCGCTGCCCTGCGCCCACTCATCCACATCCGCGCGGTCACGATCCCACACAACCGCTACAAACGGCAGCTCCAACCCGCGAACGGGAAGAGCCGTCAAAGCCACCGCCCAACGGATAACCGCCTCAAACCGCCACTGCTTCGCTTCCTTTACCATATACCAGCTGACACGATATGGATGTTCGCTCTTGGCAATCTCATTCGGTAGAATCGGAGCCAACGGAACACGCAAGCCAGAGTCATTTATTTGGCATCTGGCCGGTCCAAGATTTTCGCCATAAGGTGCGGTTTCACTCACCAACACTTCATCCGTCTCTCCGGTTGCGGCATCGATAATCCGCATATCGAATGCGGCTTCGCCATTCGAGGAGGCAGGTGCTGCGGTGATGCGCACAAACTTGTTTTCCGGGCCGGTCTTGAGGCGGAACTCAAAACAGTCGCCGTTTGCCAGCTGCCCAAGCTCGCCCGAATTGACAAGAGCCGAATCCTCCACCCGTACCATCAGGTAAAGGTTTTGATTGTTCCATGCCGCCGCACAATCCAACACTTTGAGATCCTCAACGCTCGGATGCAGCAACGCAATCTGCGGTGCCTCTTTCCATTGCTCAAGCGAACCATCTATACGAGGATTGTTATCGAACTTCCGAACCGTCACATCCCCCCAACACATTGCACCCGTGAGCAGTGCCATGCCCAATATCGCCAACCGCTTCATAGTCGTCCTCCCTGATTGTCCCCTGTTAGTCTTTCAACTCTGCCACGCGCAGTTCCGTCCAATCGCCTTCGTTTACATTATAATAGATGCGCTTGCCGTCGGCACTGAACACCGGATGCGGGTGGGACTTCCGCCACGTCTTCGCCCCAGCCGTCGCTTTGAAGTAATCCACCTGCGCCCATTCCGTCGCGGACGGGTTCGTGCTGCCGACAACGACCACCAGCTTGCCCGTCTCTGCATAATCCTTTTTCGTCAGCTTGCCATCGCTGACAAACCACTTGCCATCAGGAGCAAAGCTCGGGTGGTCTGTCGGCATCTTCACGAGCTGCTTGGCTTTGCGCGTATAAATATCAACAACGAAATTGCCTTTCTCTATAATCCCCGTCGAGTCCGGGCTCCATGACGGATGCCCCCACGACTCAAAGAAGTTAATCAGCTTGCCCGTCTCCAAATCACAGACGAACTTCCCCTCGCGGATACTCGCCTTGGAGTTACGGAAGTTATCGCCGCCAATCCCGCGCGCCAGCTTGAAGAACACCTTCTTATTATCCGGACTCACTACCGGAAAGAAAATCGAGATCGGATTCGTGCTGTTCGTGAACGTTTTATCCACCCACGCCTGCTGTGCGGCAATCATATCATCCGCCTTCACCACCGTACGCAGCTTACCCGTCTTGAGGTTGAATATTTCCAAGTCGCGGTGTCCCGCCGGATTCCAGTGGCAGCCATACATCGGCACATCATCGCTCATCACTGCGGCAAACGTCAGCTGACGGTTCTCGGCGAGGACGCGCTCCTTGCCCGTAGCCATATCAATCGCTAGTACGATCCACTTGCCATTTTTGAAGTTATGATAGATCACCGTCTTGCCGCCATCGACCCACTGCTGGCAAGCCGCACGGTGCGCATCCTCGGTTTCAATGTCGCGGGCAATAATCCGTTCTTTGCCGCTCGCCCGATCCTGAACAACCAAATACCCCTTCGCGCCGCTGGGATCTTCGGAGGCATAGAACAGCACCGATTTGCCATCCGGACTCTCAGGGCACAAGTTGAAGTATGTGTGAATCGAATGACGTTTCGCCACCTTCGACACCGCCCGCTTCTCCGCCTTCTCCCACACCTTCACATCCTGCGCCATCACCACACCGGCCAACAGACCGCTCAATAGAATCAGCTTTTTCATTTGTCTCTCCCTTTCCCCTTAATTTATTAGTCCCGCCCGTAATTCATCATTTCCTGCGCAAACCAAAACATTGGCAGCTGTCCATGCAAGTCACCCACCGCCCGCGGACGGTCGTAGTAGAACTTGATATCCGAGGAAATACTCGTGCCAATGCAAACCTCTTTCAGGCGAGCTTTCTCGTCCAGCTGGTTCAGAAGCGCGCTCCAGGCCCTCCGGATTACAGGTCCGTATTTGCCTTCCGGCAGAATGTCCAGCTTGATGCCAATGAGCATCGCCGTGGCAAACATCGCCGTGCCGGAAGTCTCCTCCCAGCAGTCGGGTTTATCAATCAACTGCCGCCACAAGCCGCTCTCGCACTGATACGACAGCAGACTCTCCATCATCTTTATATAGCACGACAGAATCTTTGCACGAGTGGGATGATCCTGCGGCAAGTCTCTCAGCAGTTCCGCCATGCCCATCGCAAACCAGCCATTGCCTCGCGCCCAATAGAACGGTGCATCCTTTTGATGGAAGAACAGTCCATTCGGTTGCTGCAGCCGCTCCAAGTATGTCACCGACAACTCCGCCGTGCGGTCGAGGTATTTCTTATCCTTCGTTGCATGATAGGCCTGCTGCTGGAGCGTATTGATCATATACATATCATCAATCCAGAAGCGCGCCTCTTCGGGGAATCCCTCCGACGTTAACTTGCTCCACTGTCCATCCGCATAGCGCATGCCCAAGTCAAACAAATCCTGACGCCCGGTAATCCTCCACGCCTCCAACGGCACCACGCCAAACACCCGCCAATCGACATGCTCTTTCAGATTGATATGATCACGATCTGTCGGCGTCAGCAGTTTATTCACCCGGTCAATAGCGCGATCGGTAATATCCTTACGCTTCAACTGCTCGCCCACCTGCATTACAGCCCGCCAGCTCAACGTCTCCGTGTAATGAACAAAACGCCGCCGTTCAGAACCCTCCTCGCCACGGATCGGGCGCGCCTCAAAGAAGCACTCCGCTAAACGTTCGGCAGTCCCAGCTCCGATGAATCGATAAAAAGAAGCCTCGTCCGATTGGCTACGGCAACAGGAAACGACATTCGTTTCTATAGTGTTGCATTCTTTTGTGGCACACCCTACCCCCGTTACCAATACCACCGCCATTCCTGCCGCCGCTATACTCCACTTGTTCATATGTTCTCCTTTAAAAGGTTAAGGTCTCTTTCTCTTTTACAAAATCCGTCCGCTCGCCGATTGCCATTGGCGCATCATAGAAAGGCATGCCCTTCGCAGTCCACACCCCCTCTTTCATACTCCATTGCTTTGCGGGTAATTCATAAATCCGCCCTGTGACCAAATCAATCGCCACCGGATCTTTGAAAGCATAACCCTTCAGCGTCACATCAACCGGCTGCCATTCAAACGAACTGTCCGACTCCTTGTTCTTATTCCAATAGATGGCTAACATCCCGCCCGTCTCCGTATTGCGCCGCAGATAGGCCGCGCCTTCATCAGGAATGGATAGCGTCACAGGGCTGTCCTTAACTGTCTCCCACACACGATCAAAAAACGTGACAGCATTTTGCACGACGTAGAAGGCCGGCAGAATCTTCTCTGCCTTTCCTTGGGCATTTGTCTGCAACACTCCGCCACACTTAAAACTGCCACGAGAGGTTAGACATCCTTGCGCGTACTTCTTTTCGCAGAAATCACTTGCCAACTGCCGCGCCAACTTTTTACACAACCGCCAATCCTCTTGCGACGCTGTCGCGCCAGATATCTCACGTGTATATGCGTTTATCGCATTAAGATCCTTCAGCAACTTCTGACCATCATTCATACACAAGCTTTTATAGCGGTCATCTTTCACGGGCTTTTGTGACAACGTTCCCAGCAACTTCCAGCCCGGCAGCAGGATTGGCGAGCGATTGCGCTCCGAACCTGGGGCAATACGCAGTGGTGCGGGCGGGAGTACTGTGGGTTGATACTCCGAAGTGTTCGTCAAATCCTGTATGTTCTCTAGTGCGACAGCCGGTTTGCCGGTGGCGGCTTCGTCGGTCAGTTTCAACCCTTCCAGCGTCAAGCCCTTCACATCCCGCGCAAACAATCCAAACGCCGGCATGGATCCATTGCGTTGTGCGTCGGGATAGGCACCAAAAGGACGGAACGCTTCTTCGCGGGGTTCTTTATTGCCTTGATTGCAAACCGTGATGTCCCGCAGGACAATATTCTGCATCTGCAATGGCGAAGCTACGTTCAACTGGATTGGTGACAACGCCCGCTTGCAGTTCATCCGTTCAATTGTAATATCGCTAATCGATCCCGCATCCGACAGCCGGTGCGCATCGCGGTCCTGCAGCTGCACAAAGACGGGGGCAAAGCAGCTCTCCACGGTGAAATCGCGGCAAGTGATCCGCCGCACGTGCGCGCCATCGTTCGACTGGATGCTGATGGCGGCAATGCATTCACCCTCTGCAATCGGGTTATCGCCGGAGACTTCCCCATGTCGCCGCACGCGGATTCGTTCAGCCAGCACATCGCTGATGTCACCCACCGTTTCCGTACCGATCTTAACCGCATTGCAAGTGCTCGCCACCGTGCAGTCGCGAATAATGATGTTATAACTCGGCGGGTGCGCTTCGCGTGGAATGCTCCGCCCCAGCGTGCTCTTGATGCAAATACCGTCATCGGCAGTCTGAATGTCGCACTTCTCAATCAGCACGTTCCTGCAGCATACGGGGTCAATACCATCCGCCCACATCTGCTTGGACAAATCGCCGTTTCGCACTTTCACATTGCGCAGCACCACATCGTCACACGCCGATAGCTTGCACGTCCACGCGATACTGTTACGCAAGGTCACACCCTCAACGTGCAGGTTTTTACAGTGCTGCCAGTGCATGACATAATGCGGGCGCGGACAGTCCAACGGAAAGCCATCTTCGCCATGAAAGAACTTACCGCCGCCATCGATGATGCCGGAACCACGCACCGTCACATTCACCGCATTCACCGCCTGCACAATCGGATACCGCTTTGCGCCATACTCCTTCGAGTCCGACACTGCAATCAAGACTGCGCCTTCCTCTACCACCAGCGTTACATCATTCTTCAACGTGATGCCCGTTGTGCGCCACTCACCCTTGGGCAATATCACCTCGCCGCCACCCGCCGCCGAGACGCGGTCAATAGCGGCTTGAATATCTTTTGCGTTGGTGATGCGCTCGACTTGCTTACAAGGACGCTTTAACTCCAATGCCAATTCAATTGCCGTGGCCACGCGGTTGCCCAGCAACACCGAACCCTCCGGCGTGTAATGCACATCCTTCTCTATTCCACCCACGGTGGAACGCTGCGGCAAAATGTACGACCACAAGTCATTCACCTGAACAGCCGGGAACTTCTTCAACACCTCTGCGGCAATTTCATTATACCGCCGTTCGCTCTCGACAATGCGCCACTGAGTCCCATCCGGCACCGGAGTTGTCGTACACCAGATCAGCTTCGCGCCCGTCTTCGACAGCCGCTCCAGCAACGCCTCCAAGTTCTTGGCATACTGCTCCGGCGTTACCTGCTGCTTAGCAAGTTCAGCGTCAGTACACTTCAAATCATGCAAACCCCAGTTAAAATGAATCGCCGCCCACTTCGTATCGCCCAGCCAGCTCTCCAGCTTCGCGATGCCATTCCCCGTCGAACCGCCATTGCCGGGAATCTGCCGCACCTCGCACAACCCCTCCAGCCGCTTCACGACAGTCGGCCCATAACCCATCGCAATCGAATCGCCAATCAACAACACTTTTGGCAACTCGCCCGCACAAACCAGCCCGGCACAAAACACCACCGCCAACGTAATTAAACGCCTCATTCCATTCCCCTCCCTGTCAAACAAAAGCCGCTTAGAATAGCTGAAGAATGATTGGCCGTATAGGCTTCCTCAGGCTATAGCCGTCAGGCGTATACAGCAACTCCATCTCCTCGCTCGGCAAATTAACCGCTGCAAATTCACCCTCGCGGACACCGGTTCCCGAGGCAATAATCCACTCATTGCCCTCACGCAGTGTGTGACCGTTTAAGACTACATTCAACGTTCCGCCCAGCTTAAGCGAATCATTAACGACAATCTGCGGAAACTCCCCTGCTGCCGTGCCGGACAAAACAATCTCTGTTGTGACCGTGCTGTTTGTCGTTACCAGCGAATCAGCAATGATCGTGCCATTCGTCAAACTCAGCAGACCGCTATCCACGTACAGCTCGGCTGAATGATCAGCGTTGGTGACAATCAACGCCGCATTACCCGACAGCGCAATCTCCGTGAAGACGTTCGTGCTGCCGGAAGCCGGGGCCATCGTGCCGTTGGCCTCCAGCTTGCCGCCGGAAAGATGGAACCGGCTTGCCAGTCCGGTTGCTTTGGCGTAATCAAAGCGTTTTCCTGTGACGATGCCGTCACGAACCGTCAACGAACCTGCCGCCACAGTGACCGTACTGGTGATTGAAATGTACGCATACAATGCCTTTTGCTCGGTCATCGTCATTGAGTTCAACGACATTGCGCAATCGCCGAGAATCGACAGATTTGCATAGATATAACCCGTAGTGGCATTGCCATCGTCACGTCCATTCAAAGCACGTCCCAACACCAAGGATTCGCCAACAACCGTACCGGATTCTACTGCGAAACTTCCGGTGACCGCAGTGATTGGGTTACCTCTGCCGCCTGACTCAGCAATCCGCATGTCCTTAAACTTCAAATCCACAGTTCCATTCGTCAAAGCCACAGTTCCCTTAACCGACCGCGTGGATGGAACATAGCCGCCATGCGTTCCGATACAAAACAGGCTGACCGAGTCATCGGTTTTTCCGCGCACGTGCCACTTGCCGCCCATGAGGCCGGCAGCAAAACCTACTGTTCCATCCTGACAGTTCTGGAGACTGTCAGACGCGCCTACCACGAGTGTGTCGGTTTGCAAGGTATCGTTGGTGCCAAGAAACAGAGTGCTGCCTTCGTGCCTTTCGCTGCTGCCTTGGCTATCGCCGACGGCAAATCGCGTTGCTCTAATAAGTGATTCTCCGTCAGGACGTTTCGGCAAATACAAGTAGGCACAGGTTCTACCACCCTTACCAACCCAAAAGTCCCGGACATCGGCCTCAAACAAAGATAAGTCCTGTACGTTCAGCTTCGGGGCACCATTGTCATTGCTAGACGTGGCCGTGATCACAACATCACAAGCCGGATTGTTGAGTACTAACTCGCCGCCGCCTGTAAATGTCACGCCTGCATCATACTTCCCGGAATATCCAAACGCTCCCCCAAACAAAAGCAGCTCTTTGGCAACGCCCGAGCTGCCGTCAACCGTGAGACGATTCCCTGCCGGAAGATTGACATTGTGATAAGAGGCCCCGCTCGTTGTTGCAGCCTTGCTCGTATTCGTAAACATCAGCGACGATACCGTCCAACTTTGATCAATTATTGAATTGATGACGTTAACCTTCACCATATCTGCCGCTCCGAACAACAGGTCTTGATTGGCAGGCGATTGCGACGTTGACCAATTCCCGCCGCTCGACCACAGCTTATCCCCCGCCGCACCAGTCCATCTAAAGGGGATGAAATACGCCATCTGAGCAACAGGAGAATCCTCCAGTCCCTCAGCAAATGCAAATGCCCGCACAATTCGTGAATCAGTAACCGCAAGCGGCTCTGCATAGTCAAATCCATTCTCCCGCGTCGGCGTACTGCCATCCAACGTGTAGCGGATTGTGGCTCCCGGCGTTGCCGAAGTTAAGCTCAACTCCACCGCTTCGTACATCCCGCTATCGACAGAAAACTCCGGCTGCGCGACTTGCGCCGAGAACGGGGTTACCACGCTTTCATACGTATCGCCCACACGGATGTTATCGAGATAATAAGTGTCGCCCACTTCGGCAAACGTGACCCGCATTCCCAAGAAAGCTGCATCCGAAACAGTGGAATCCAGCCCGCTCCTGATAACTGTTGGTGTTTCCGGTTCACTCAATGTTGTCGGATTGACATAGATGGAAACATCTTTAAACTTAACTGCAGCGCCACTCGTTTGCTTGCCGATACGCAACACTATAAAATAGGTTTGATTGACCAACGTCGCCTCCGTTCCCTTTTGATCAGTGCCGTTGACGCGCACGCCAAACACATGATTGACGCCGTCGCCTCCCAAGCGTTGCAAAAAACCTGCCTTTGTTTCTCCGGCCTGATGGATAAACCCAAAGGAAAAGAAGTCCTCATTACTCGTCATCCCGGCCGTAGGTGTTCGAAACAAGAAACTTAAATAGTACGCATCGCCGGTGTGGCTGCCCAATGCCCGTGTAAACAATATGTCCTGGCTCGTGTTAGCAATCAACGCCCTTAAACAACGTTCACCGCCATTGATTGTCAGTTCACCGCTTGAGTACACCATCGGAAACTTCGCCACCGAGATATTCTGCTCCTTTACGCTGTCATATCCCGCGGCAAATCCCGTCCCGCTATTCAACCCCACAAGAGAACCAATTGGCGCATCCTCCAGATCATCATATGCAATCAACCCTGCTTGGCACGTAACCGACAAACTAGCCGCCATCAGCATCAACCATTTATGCATAACCATTCCTCCTAACAATCTCCACATTACCGTAACTGCAACACAGTCACCTCAGCCGGACGATCAACCCAATAACCATTCTCTTTATACAGCACGCGCATATGCTCGTCCGGAAACTCCAGATTAGCAAACGTCCCCTCGCGCACGCCACTACCTGTTGTAATCTTCCAAACTTCACCACCGCGAATCTTATAATCATTCAACGTCACCTTCAACGTCCCGCCCAACTTGAGCGAATCATTAATGATGATCTGCGGGAACTCACCTGTAGCCGTACCGGACAAGATGATCTCCGTGATCACAGCACCGTTCGTGGTGACGAGCGAATCCGCAACGAGCGTACCGTTCGTCAGGCTCAGCAAACCCTGCTCCACTCGGAACTCGGCCGTGTGCGCGGCGTTCGTCACCACAAAGGTGCTGCCTGACAGATACAGCTCCGTCGTGACGTTTGTGCTGCCCTCTGCCGGAGCGATGGAGCCATTGGATTCAAAAACGCCTCCGCCACAAACCGTGAAAGCCGACACCAATTGATTAGTCAGGTTGCCCGTTCGGATACCCGTTACCGCGCCATGCTTCAGCCAGAAACGTCCGCCGTCAATGACAAGATCAGCACGCAGATTTTGAGCAGCCCGCGCGGTATTCTGTTCTGCCATGCGCAAGCTGCCTGCAGTGAAGACGCTTTGCGGGCCGAGCTGCAGTAGGGCATTGACGCCAGGGCCACCGAACTTGACTTGGTTTTCCAGGCCAACCGCCAACACGACTTCATCCGCCGCGACCGTTCCGGCATTCATTGCAAACGTACCCTGTACGCCGCCAAGACGAGTCGCCGTACTATAATATCCGCGCCCCTCGCCAATCAACAGCCGCCCCAGCTGCGCAGCCACCGTGCCATTTCGCAGATCCAACAGTCCGTCAATACTATAGTACGTATATGCCGCTTCGTTGAATCCGTTATTGCTGGCTATGGTCACGTTTGCCTTTTCTCCCGTCAACCCGCACAGAGTCAAATCGCCGCCGGTACTGCGGAACGTGACTTTGCCGCTTTGCGTATTACGCTCGCCGCTCTTGGATGCCGCGATGTAGAAATCATCCATGGCGAAACGATTGCTGGTTCCCAGCCTGACATCGCACGGATGAGTGCTGTCTGCCGCCGAGCTGCCATAACCATCTGCCACTGCGAACAGCTTTGCCTGTATATCCACCCGACCTTCGCCAACAGCCGGCAGATAGAGGTCAGTCTGCGTACGGAATTGACGTCCGACCCAGAAAGTATCCACATTGGCGGAGAACGCGGAAAGCTCCCGCAAATCCAACTGCACATACCCGAAGGCGCTGGTTGAATTATTGGCCAACAGCACGCTTCCATCCGGAGCATCTATCGCAAAACTCCCGCCGCCGCTCATCTTCACCGAAGTCGAGAGTCCACCATTCGCACATGAGCCGCCGAGCAGCACCACATGCTCTGTCGCCAAAGTTCCGCCGTCCACCTTCAGCTCGTACCCCTCGGCAATCTCCGTGCGATGCCACCCGTTCGGTTGAATATAGGACAACGATGCCACAGTCGTATTCTGCGTGATTCGATTGTTCACCTCAGTGCCCGCCTGCGCGGTTTCATCAAACACCAAATCGCCGCCACCCGGTGCTTGCAACGCATTCCAATTTTCGACCGTCTGCCAATTATCGTCGCTCCCGCCGCCTGTCCAAACCGATTCAACCGCAAACGCCGCACGGATCGCCGGACTATCGATCGCCCCCGCCTTTACCGCCATCGCCCGCAGCGCACAAGATGAAGTGAACACCAACGCCTCCGTATACACCAGCCCATTCTCCGGCGACGGCTCCGAACCATCTGTCGTATACCAAATCGTCGCACCCAGCGTTCCGCACGCCATCGTCACCGTCCAGCTGCGGCCATCCTCCGCCAACACGCCGTCAATCGCCGGCGCAACAACATACTGCTCTGCCGGGTATAACGCCTCAAAAAAAGTTGTCGTGAGAGCCATATTATCAAGATAATAATAATCGCCCGACTCCTGAGAAGCCAATCGTGCGGTCAGATAAGAGAAACTGGCATTCGACGTACTATTTGTCAGAATCAGAGAAGGCTCCTCCGGCTCCGTTGCCGTTGATGGATTAACATACAGCCTCCACTCATTATAAAAGTTCGATCCCGGCAACTTCGACAGCTTCAGCACGACAAAATAAACCTCAGATGGATCCGTTGCAATCGTGCTCTTCAACGGATCTGTATTGACGCGGCGGAACCCAAACGCATGATCGCCAACTGCCGCATTCAAACGATGATGCACGCCAAAGCCCTCGGACGTGGAGGTCGACAACGTCAACGAAAAAAAATCATCATCCTTGCCGCCATCTGCCGTCGGCGCGTAAAGCAAAAAACTCATATATAACGGACTGCCGCTCTCCATCGGGAACATCCGTCCCCACAGCTGATTGCTGTCCGCCGAGTTTGCCAGCCGCATACACTTCGCCCCGCCGCCGATATTCACCTCGCCATTCGCATAACCCAACGAATGCTCCACCACGGTCACAGTCTGCTTCGGATTCAAATACTCACTCGTAAACCCCGTGCCGCCATTCAGCCCTGCAATAGCACCCACCGGCGCATCTTCAAAACCATCATATGCTATAACCGCCGCACGTACGCCTGCCGCGCACAACACACATGCCAGAATAATACTTGTTTTCATTCACATGCCTCCTGCCCGAACCGTCCCGATAGCCCGCACACACGTGCACCCCATCGGCACAATGCCCCAACAACACTTTAGCAAGTATAGACCGTATTTCCATCGAGTGCAACAAAAATAACTTCAGCATCGCATAAAACCGAGAAATCAAGTGGTGGCGGAGCGCGACCGTCTGTTGCCGAGGGAGCAAGACCGGTTGTATTTACGGGTACGGACTAGCTGAAGTCCTTTCCGTTCTATCACTTGCACGGGTGGCGGATATTTGTGACACGGGTGGGGGAGTACGGTTTTGCGGATGTGTTTGTACTGTTCTGCGGATGTAAAACAGTTGTCCCGCGGGTGTGAAAGTACTGTTTGGCGGGTTCGGTAGAGTTGTGACGCGGGTGTGAAACAAATGTCACACGGGTGTGAAACAGTTGTGACACGGGTGGCAGATAGGCTCACAAAAGGTCAAAAAAAAGGCCGAGGTGCCTGTTGCGGGCGCCCCGGCCACGGGGGTTAACTTGCGTTAGCCGTTGGCTTGCACGGTTCCGTCGAGGATGCCGATGCGTAGCGTCTTGCAGCTGTTGAAGCGTTTGCGTACCTCGACGCGGTAGGTCTCGCCTTCGGCCAGCGCGG
>JAVBMC010000082.1:0-29695 GCA_031552845.1 Kiritimatiellia bacterium | reverse complement strand
TTCACGGTGGGGCACGAGGCTTAACCGGCTGCCTTTGGGGGCGAAGCGGCGGATGAGGCGGTGATTGTTTTCATTGCTACCGCGTTCCCAAGAGCTATAGGGGTGGGCGTAGTAGACCATGGCTCCGGGCGTGTGACGGCGCAGGAGCTTAAACATACCCTTGACATCTGAGAACTCGGTGCCGTTATCGAAGGTGATCGTTCTGACCAACGGGCAGTCTTTGAGCAGCAGGCGCAGGGCTTTACGGGCGCATTTGGCGGTGTTGCGGGGCATTTTGTAGCAGAACTGACGGCGGGTGGAGCGTTCGATGAAAGAGAAGAAGACGGTCTTATCTCCCCGGCGGCTACAGATGGTATCGCCTTCAAAATGTCCGAACTCTTCACGTGTGTCGATGTGCTGCGGGCGTTGTTCGATGCTATGGCCGAGCTTAGCCTTATGAGGAACCGTATCTTTACGCGGTATCTTACGCTTGGGCTTACGGAAGAAGAGGACTTTTTCTGGAGTGAGGTTACCTAACCGCCCTTGAACGAGCATGTTATAGGCGGTTTTATGGCTGATGCGAAGTCCTGTGAGGCGGTTGGCTTGTTGCGTGGCCGCATAGAGGGAGTGGCGTTGCCAAGGCTGCCTGTTTTGCAATAAGTCGATTAGCATGAACTTGAAGCGGCGGAAGCGTTCATCGCTTCGTTCTTGTGCCCTGCGCCCGCGTCTTTAGTGCTCAACAGGATGCTTGCCTGTGCGCGTCTGAACGAGTAGGCCGGGACATACGTCAGATCCGTCAACCGATGCTCATAATGCCCGCGTTTAAGTTCGTTACGTATCGTACGCTGTGAACAGCCCCAGCAGTCCTGCGGCCTGCTGAGCGAAAAGAGCAACCTTGACCCGTTGACGTGAAGCCTGTTGACGAGCCTTTGTATGCCACTGTTCAAGAAGTTGCCGGTCACGTTGGGTTAGAAGTTGCTTTTTACGGCGGGGTTGGGTATTCTGTGGGGGTTCCATCGGCGGTTCCTTTCGGTTGTTTGATGTGGAAATGAAATGATACGGAAATCGGGCTGCCGATGGGACATTAAACGTCTTCATGGCATCACAATTTTTCGCGCCCCCCATGGGGGGCATCCCTAGATGTATGGTTCCTCTACGTAGTTCTTGAATAACTGGGGGTTGATCTTCTGTTGCTCCAAGATGAACTGCCAAGGGGTTAGCCCTTGCAAAGTCTTCAAGCGCTTGTCAAAGTTGTAGGCATCGAGGAAGTCTTCCAAGTGCCTCTCAAGTTGCTCGTGCGTGGCATAATAATAGGTCTTGACGGTGGCTTCCTTGAGTGTTCGGTTCATCCGCTCAACCTGCCCGTTGGTCCAAGGGTGGCAGACTTGCGTCTTGCGGTGTTCAATCTCGTGAGCATGGCAGATGCGTTCAAAGACCGTTTTGAAAGAGAACTCCTTCGACGCCCGGCGCACGAACTGGCTGCCGTTATCTGTGAGGATCTTATTGATCGGGTAAGGCACTGCATCGATCACGTGCTGCAAAAACTCGCCTGCCGCGGCTTGCGTCATCTGTGCGTACAGCTTGGCCACGGTAAACTTAGAGGTCCGGTCAATGGCCACAAAGAGATAAAGCTTGCCCAGGCGGTTTGAACCTGCGCAATGTCGATATAGAAAAATCCGATCGGATAGCTCTTGAACGCTTTGCGTCGGGGACTTTTCTTTTCGGGCGCCGTTTGGCATCCGTTGCGTTTTAAGCAACGGTAGAGAGCCGAACGAGACAGCAACGGAATGGTCTCTTGCAGCACATAAAGCGTATCATCAAGCGGCAGCTGGGTTAATTCATGAAAAGCCAGAACGGCTTTTTCTTCGGCTTCTGTGATCGTGGTGTGCCGTGTCTTATACCCCATGGGCGCATCCTCAACAAAATCCCTGCCTTTCCACTTCGCGACCGTTTTAGGGTTCACCCCAAAACGCTCTGAGAGCACGGCTATGCTCTCTTTTGATAGCTATATCTCTCGACGCACTTCCTGATTCGTTCTGGCGCGTGGGTGTAATACCTGTCCTATAGCTCCTGCCTCTCTTTTGAATCCGGGGCGTAGTATAGTCCATTTCTAAGCGGAAGGCAACAGATAGCGGGTAATGGAACGCCCGCAGCCCAAGGGGGGAGGGTCTGGGGGTTAGCAAAAGTGCGTATATTCGTTACCGTTCAAGAGTTTGCGCAGTTGTAAAGTGATTAAAATGGGGCTGGGGGCACTTTGTGCTTGAAATTATGCGCTATTTGGTGTTTACTACACGACGTTATATTCTATAACTGTTTATCACATAAGGGATTTATTTAAATGCGCTGGTCTCAACTTTTGATTACTACGTTGCGGGAGTCTCCTCAGGATGCTGAAATTGACAGTCATAAGCTTATGATCCGGGCCGGGTTGATCCGGAAGCTGGCCGGGGGGTTGTATACGTTTATGCCGTTGGGGTTGCGGGCGCTGAAGAAGGTGGAGGCGATTGTCCACGAGGAAATGGATGCTGCCGGTGCGCAGGAGATTTTGATGCCGGCGTTGCAGCCTGCTGAGCTGTGGGAGCGTTCGGGGCGTTATACGACGATGGGTCCGGGAATGTTCCGCTTGAAGGACCGTAAGGAAAATAACATGGTGATGGGCCCGACGCATGAGGAGGTTGTGACGGACCTTTTGGCGCGTGAGGTGAGTTCATACCGTCAGCTGCCTTGCACGGTGTATCAGGTGCAGACAAAGTTCCGCGATGAAATCCGTCCGCGTTTTGGTTTGATGCGTGCGAAGGAGTTTATTATGAAGGATGCCTACAGCTTCGACACGACGCTGGAGGCGGCGGATAAGAGTTATCAATCGATGTATGATGCATATGTGCGAATCTTCAAGCGTTGCGGTTTGGATGCACGGCCTGTCGAGGCCGACACGGGCGATATCGGCGGTAAGTGGTCGCATGAGTTTATGGTTTTGGCGGACTCGGGCGAGGATGGCATTATCGGTTGCGACGCGTGCGGTTATGCTGCGAATCAAGAGCGCGCCGAGCGCAAGGTGTCGCCGGTGACAGGTGCGCCCTCCCCGGCTCTCGAGACGGTCGATACGCCAAATGCGCGTACGATTGAGGAGGTTGCGGCATTTCTCAAGGCTTCGCCGGACCGTTTGATTAAGACGTTGATTTATGTGGCCGATGGTGCGCCGATTGCGGCGTTGGTGCCGGGCGACCGTGAGTTGAATGAGCATAAGCTGAAGCGTTTGATTGGCTGTAAGTCGCTGGTGCTGGCCGACGATGAGACGATCATGAAGGTGACCGGTGCGCAGGTCGGCTTCGCCGGGCCTGTGGGCTTGAAGATTCCGGTTTATGCCGACAATGATTTGCAGGGCGCGGTTGACCGTATCAGCGGTGCGAACGCAACCGACAAGCATGTGTTGCATGTGGACTTGGCACGCGATGCGTCCGTCACGCAATATGAGGATATCGTGATTGTCGCCGCCGGTGACAGCTGTCCGCGTTGCGGCAAGCCGTTGACGTTGAAGCGCGGTATTGAGGTCGGTCACGTGTTCAAGCTGGGCACGAAGTACTCGGAGTCTTTTGAGGCGACCTATCTGACCGAGCAAGGGCAATCGCAGACGATGATTATGGGGTGTTACGGCATTGGCGTGTCACGCACGCTGCAGGCGGTGATTGAGCAGTCGCACGATGCCAACGGCATCATTTGGCCGATCTCCGTCGCGCCGTTCACCGTGGCGATTCTGCAGTTGGATGCGCAGGATGCCGCATTGTGCGAGGCGGTCAATCAGCTGGAGAAGGAATTGAAGGCCAATGGTATTGACGTGATTATCGATGACCGCGATGAACGTCCCGGCGTGAAGTTCAAAGACAGCGACTTGATCGGCTTCCCGATCCGCATTGTTGCCGGAAGCAAAGCGCTTGCCAAGGGTGGATTTGAAGTCAAGGGACGCACCGATGCCGAAGCACAAATCGTGCCGCCTGCTGAAGTGCTCGCCTATGTCCGTAACCTCATCGCCAAGGAGGCGCTGTGATGAACGATAAACCCGATACCCGTGAAACGCCGGATGCCCCCCTTGCGAAGGATGAGACTAGTTTGACCTCCTCGCGCCGGATTTTGGCGCAGGCCGTTGCGCGCCGCACCAACGCCACCTACCACGAGGCGTATAAGATGCTAGATTGTTTCCTAGAGGAAATCTTCAACAGCCTCCAGCGTAACGGGCATTTGGAAATCCGCGGGTTCGGCGTGTTCAAGGTGGTGGAGCGCAAAGGACGCATCGGGCGTAACCCGCGTCAACCGCAGGACACCGTGTGGATTCCCGACCGCAAGAATGTGCGCTTTATTCTTTCGCCGCAGCTTCGCAAACAGCTCGGCCCACAAGATAGCACCCCTATTAAAAACGACGAATGAGCGAATTGACTTTTGACCCTCCGCGTGGAATGCGCGACTTCTATCCGGAAGACATGGCTTGGCGTAACCGCATTTTTGATGCTTGGCGCAAAGCCGCTGATTTGTCGGGCTTTCAACCTTACGATGCCTGCGTGGTGGAGAGCTTGGAGCTGCTTCAGCGCAAAAGCGGCGAAGAGGTTTCCGAGCAGATTTATGCTTTTGAAGACAAGAGCGGCCGCAAGCTAGCACTTCGTCCCGAGATGACCCCGACGCTGGCGCGCATGGTGTTGGCGAAGAAAGGCGGACTGAGCTTTCCGATCAAGTGGACGACCATTGCGCAGTGCTTCCGTTACGAACGCATGACCCGCGGCCGCAAGCGCGAGCATTACCAATGGAACTTGGATATTATTGGTGAAGATACGGCCTCTGCCGAGGTGGACATCCTCAATACTGCAGTGAGCGCATTGCGCTTGATGGGTGTGCCGGATTCGGCATGGCGCATCCACATCAGCTCACGTAAACTGCTGGGAGAATTGCTGGCGCATTTCCAAATCGCCCAAGAGACACATGCGGCTGTTTTTCTGGCACTCGACAAGCGCGGAAAGATTCCGGATGAAGAGATTGCACAGATCATGCAGTCGGGCGGGTTGAGCGATAAGCAAGTTGCCGATGTGTTCCAATTGTTGAATTTGAAGACGTTGGAGGACGTCGCCAAGATACTCCCGGACTCCCCTGCTCTGCAACAGCTGCGTATGGTGTTTGAGTCTGCGGCCATCTGCGGATTCGGCGAGATATTAGAATTTGATATTGCAGTCATCCGCGGACTCTCCTACTATACAGGTATTGTGTTTGAAGCGTTCGACACCAACCGCACGTTGCGGGCGATCTTTGGTGGTGGACGTTATGACAGCCTGCTGACTTCGCTGGGCGGATCGCCGACTCCAGCGGTGGGCATGGGCTTTGGCGATGTAGTCGTACTAGAGCTTTTAAAAGACCTTGGCATTGGTGCTGTTGATGGTGAATTCGCGCCGGGATTGGCGATTGGCTATATGCAGCAGGAGCAATACTCAGCCGCTCTGAAGCTGGCGCGCCGTTATCGCGAACAAGGCACCCGCACGGATGTGATGCTGGCGCCGGGCAAGCCGAAGCAGTTTTTCGCGCGCATCGGCAACGGTGCTTATTCGCACGCAGTTTATTTGGGCCCCGATGATCTTGCCGCCGGTCAGGCACAATTGAAAACATTGGCGACACGCGAGGCAGAAACGATTAGTCTCTAATGGAACGGTTGCAGAATATATTGGCTCAACGCGGTATCGCCTCCAGACGGGGCGCAGCGGCGTTGATTGAAAGCGGGCGGGTAAGCGTCAACGATGACGTTATGCTCGAACCCGGGTTCCGTGCCGATATTACGCGTGATGTCATCCGCGTGGATGGAATACCTCTGCCGGTTGCAACCGAAAAACATCGGACGATTCTGATTTATAAGCCGCGCGGAATTATCTGCAGTGCGGATGATGCCCAAGGGGAAACCATCTGTAATCTGGTGAATGATTTGCCGGAGCGGTTGCTGCCGGTGGGACGGTTGGATAAGGACAGCGAAGGTTTGCTGTTGATGTCGAACGACGGCGATTTCATCAACCACATGACCCACCCGCGTTACGGGCATGAGAAGTGTTATCATGTTAAAGTGGCCGGACATCTGACGCCTGAGAAACTGCGCATTCTGACTGGACCAATGGAGTTGGACGGTTATCAAATCCGTCCGGTAGATGTGACGGTCCTGAAACGCGGACGCGATCATGTGCATTTGTTGGAGATGGTGCTGCGCGAAGGACGCAACCGTCAAATCCGTAAGATGTGTTCCACCGCCGGCTTGACCGTGCTGGAGTTGCGCCGTATTTCAATCGGCCGCCTGACGGATGACACCTTGCATCCGGGCGAGTGGCGGGATTTATCCCCCACGGAAATTCAATCATTAACACAGGATACCCGACAACATGTTTAAGTTCACCGGCTATCGCGCGAAGTTTCTCACACTCCTTTTCTGTTGTCTGCCCCTTTGCACATTTGCATCTGAAGGACTTATGGAAGAGCATGGCGGAGGCATGACCGACCGTATGATGCGTTTAGCGATTCAGATCGGGTTGATTCTCTTTGCGGCTAAAATTGGCAATGTGGTATTTGAGCGTTTAAAACTGCCGGGCGTGCTAGGCGAAATCTGTGCGGGTATCGTCATCGGCCCCTATGCGTTAGGCGGAATTAACGTGCCCTTCCTCCGTGGGTTTGAGCAAGGCCTGTTCTTTACACCGCCTGATGTGGCAGTTTCTCAAATGGCCGTCTCACCCGAACTCTACGGACTGTGTTCCGTGGCTTCAATCGTCCTGCTGTTTGTCGTCGGGCTTGAAACCGACTTAAAGCTATTCCTGCGTTATATCGTGGTGGGCTCGGTGGTCGGTATCGGCGGCGTGCTGGCGTCCTTCATCACCGGCGACCTCATCGGCATTTACTTCCTCTCGAAGATATTCCCCAACGACCACTACACCTTTTTCCATCCGGCGTGTATTTTCTTGGGCGTGATGTCCACAGCGACCTCCGTCAGCATCACCGCACGCATTCTTTCGGAGCGTAAGAAGATGAAGACGCCCGAGGGCGTGACCATCCTTTCGGGCGCAGTGATTGACGATGTGTTCGGCGTGATCTTACTCGCAATCGGCATCGGCATCGCCAAGAGTGAAGTGGCCGCCGGCCAAATGAACTGGCATGTGATCGGGCGCGGTGCCGCACAGACTATCACCGTTTGGATTGCGGCGACAGCCACAGCCGTCTTATTCTCGCGTTGGATCAGCAGCGGATTGAAGCGCTTTGGTTCCAAGACCGCGATTTCAATCATGGCGCTTGGGCTCACGATGATTGTTGCAGGCTTCTTTGAAGAGGCGCGCTTGGCGATGATTATCGGCGCTTATGTGATGGGGCTTGCACTCTCGCGAACCGACATCAGCCACGCTATCCGCGAAAATCTGCACCCGATTGCAACCTTCCTTGTACCTATCTTCTTTACAGTGATGGGTATGCTGGTGGATGTGCGTCCAATCTTCTCCACTACCGGACAGGCATCTTTCTACGGGTTGCCGATCGTGCTGGTATTCGGCCTTGTTTATACCGTCCTAGCGATATTGGCTAAACTGTTGGGATGTGGATTGCCCTTGTTGGCCTGCGGGTTTAAACTGCGTGGCGCGATGCGCGTCGGCATCGGCATGGTACCGCGTGGCGAAGTCGCGCTTATCGTTGCAGGCGTCGGTCTCTCCGGCGGATTCCTGTCGCAAGAGGTGTTTACCGTGGCGATTCTCATGACGCTGTTGACAACGATTGCCGCACCGCCCATGCTCGTTAAAGTATTCCAAAGCGACCGCCGCGGTTTACGCAGTAAAGCTAAAGATGCGGACGATGCGCCTTCTCTGACCTATACCCTGCCGACGCCTGAGCTGACTAAGATGATTACCGATGAGCTTTTGCACGTATTTGAAAAGGAAGGTTTCTTTGTTCATGATTTGGAGATGGGGCACCACAACTTCCAAGTGCGTAAAGACGCCGTAAGCATTACCATCGAAATGAAGGACTGCTCAATTGATTTCTTCTGTGAACGGCACGAGAAGTCTTTGGTGCAAACCGCCTTGACGGAGGTTATCGCGGAGATTGAGGCCACCCTGGCCGTTTTGCGCAAGCCTTATGATCTTCAAGGAATCGTGGCCAACCAGGGCGCCCCTGTTCAAGTCGAGCGCCTGAAGCAGCGTCTCGGCAAATATCTGATTCTCTCGCATATGTTCCCGCACCTTGAAAGCACCACACCCGAAGGTATCATCCGTGAGATGGTGGCCGCGATGGCCAAGCAGGGGCATCTCTCAAGCCCCGAAGCGGTTATCCAATCCGTGCTGCGGCGCGAGGCTGTCATGCCGACCGGATTACGCGATGGATTGGCCATGCCGCATGGCAGGACCGACTCCGTCAAAAAGCTGACGTGTGCCGTGGGCATCTGCCGCAAAGGCGCCGACTTCCAAACACTGGACGGCAAGCTGGCGCAGATTATCATTCTTGTTCTTTCACCGGCGGAAGGCAACAACGCCCCTTACATGGAGTTCATTGCCGCTGTGCGCGACGCCTTTGACGATCAAGGCCGCACCGCGCTGCTCAAAGCTGAGACTCCTTCACAAATGATGGCTATTCTTCATCACAAATAAACGAAACTATGAATCTCTTAAAAACAATCTTTGGAACCAAAAGCGAGCGCGATCTAAAAAAACTGCGTCCGTTAGTCGTCGAAATCAACCGCCTTGAAGAAGAATATCAAAAACTGAGCGAAGAACAGCTCCGCGCCAAAACAGCAGAGTTTAAAGAACGCTTAGTAAAAGGCGCAACGCTGGATGACATTCTTTGCGAAGCCTTTGCAGTGGTGAAAAACGGTTGCCGCCGTTTGTGCGGCACAAAGCGCGAAGTCTGCGGACACGAATTGACGTGGGAGATGGTTCCCTTTGACGTACAGCTCATGGGCGGCATCGTGTTACATCGCGGCAAGATTGCCGAAATGCAGACCGGTGAAGGTAAAACCCTCTCGGCTACTCTGCCGATGTACCTCAATGCCCTCTCCGGCAAGAATGTGCATGTCGTGACCGTCAACGATTATCTGGCACAGCGCGACGCCACGTGGATGGGTCATCTCTATGAATACCTCGGCCTGACAGTTGGTTGTATTCAGAACCATATGAATCCGACCGAGAAGCGCGCCCAATATGCCTGCGACATCACTTACGGCACCAACAGCGAATTCGGCTTTGACTATCTGCGCGACAACGGCATGGCCATGGATCCTGCACAAGTCGTACAACGCGGCCATCACTTTGCGATTGTTGACGAAGTTGACTCCATCCTCATTGACGAAGCGCGTACGCCGCTGATTATTTCAGGTCCTGCACAACACAGCTCCTCTGCTCAGTATGTTGACCTGCGTCCGCGCATTGAGCGCTTGGTGCGCGAACAGAATGAAATCTGCAACCGTTTCTGCGCCGAAATAAAAGATGCGCTGGCGGCTGATGACAAAGAGAAAGCTCAACGCCTCCTGTATAAAGTTTACCACGGCATGCCGAAGCATAAGCAATTCTTGCACCTCCTGGAAGACCCCTCCGTCCGCAAACTGCACGAACAGATTGAAAACTCCATGCTCACGGAAATGCGTAAAGAGGATGCGCGTTCACTGCGTGAAGAACTTCTTTTTACCATTGACGAGCGCAGCCGCGAGGTTTCGTTGACTGACCGCGGATGCGAAAGCTTGGCACCGCAAGATCCTGAGATGTTCGTTATGCCGGACGTCGTGACCGCCATGGCCCATTTGGAGGGACAAGCCCAGCTCTCTCCTATCGAGAAGACTCAAGCGCGTCAGCAAATCCAAAGCGACTTTGCCGTCCGCAGCGAACGCGTTCACACGGTTGACCAGCTCCTGCGTGCGTTCTGCCTGTACGAAAAAGATGTCGACTACGTGGTGCAAGAAAACCGCGTCATGATTGTTGACGAGTTCACCGGGCGTATTCTTCCCGGGCGCCGTTGGTCTGACGGATTGCATCAAGCTGTCGAAGCAAAGGAAAGCGTCGAGATTGAACGCGAGACGCAGACGCTCGCTACCATCACGATCCAAAACTACTTCCGTCTTTACTCCAAGCTCGCCGGCATGACCGGCACAGCTGAAACCGAAGCGGCGGAGTTCAATGAGATTTATAAGCTCGACGTGGTTTCCGTCCCCACCAACCGCCCTGTCCGGCGTGTTGATGAGAACGACCAGATTTACCGTACTCAGCGCGAGAAGTTCAAAGCTGTTTTGGACGATGTTCAGAAGCGCCATGCGGCAGGTCAGCCGGTGTTGTTGGGCACGGTGACGGTTGATACCTCCGAGGTGCTCTCGCGTATGTTGCGCATGGCGCGCATTCCTCATAACGTGCTCAACGCCAAGAATCATGCTCGCGAAGCCGAGATTGTTTCGTTGGCCGGACAGCCCGGCATGATTACGATTGCAACGAACATGGCCGGCCGTGGTACGGACATCAAGCTCGGTCCCGATGTTGTGTGGGTCGCACAGGATATTATCCGTTCACAGATTCCACTGGATGCCAAGCCGAATGGCGAAGCAAAGACATTACGCCAATTGCTCGCAGAACGCCCTTGCGGTCTGCATGTGATTGGTTCCGAGCGTCATGAATCCCGCCGTATTGACCGCCAGCTGCGCGGCCGTTGTTCCCGCCAAGGTGATCCGGGCTCTTCTCGCTTCTATGTGTCGTTTGAGGATGACCTAATGCGTCTCTTCGGCTCGGAGCGCATTTCCAAGATCATGCTCCGCCTCGGCATGCAGGAAGGCGACGCCATGGAGCACCGCTGGCTGAACCGTTCGGTTGAAAACGCCCAGCGCCGCGTCGAACAGCAGCACTTCTCGATCCGCAAGCGGACGCTGGAGTACGATGACGTCATGAATAAACAACGAACGATCATTTACGCGTTGCGCCAAGAGATTTTGATGCAGAACAGTGCGCACGACCGTATCCTTGATGTCTTCAATGACATGATCCTCACGCAATGCGAAGGGTTCCTCGGCAGCGCAAAGGATGCAGAGCCCGAGGATTTGCTGGAGTGGGTCGGCACGACATTCCCCATCGCCATCACTGAAGCCGAAGTGAAGGAGTGGGTCGGCAAGCCCGAGGATGCCGCAAAGGCCATCTATGCGCGTGTTTCAGAAGCTTATGAGGGCAAGTGCGCCATGGAGGTGCAGGAAGTATTGCCCGTGATGGAGCGTCAGGTGTTTCTCTCCGGCATCGACCAACAGTGGCAGGACTATCTGCGGGCGATGGATGATCTGCGCCACAGCGTCGGCCTGCGCGGTTACGGCCAACGCGATCCGTTGATTGAATACAAGCGTGAAGCTTTCAACATGTTTGAGAACCTCATGACGAACATCAAGTCCGACGTAACCCATGCAGCATTCAGGGCAACTACCTCGCTGGAGATATTTGAACGCATGCGCCGCGCCTCAACCGCACCGGCAAGGCTCACAACCAACATGGCCGATGTAGAGGCACCCACTGCACCTATTCAGGATTCCGAATTGACCGCCGCGTTTGACGCACTCTTGGAACAGCGTATGGCCGAGACGACCACGCACGATGCTTCGACGCCGGACAAACCTGCTGCAGCGGCGCCGCGCGTCAACTCCGCCAGTGCTGAAATCGGCCGTAATGATCCCTGTCCCTGCGGCAGCGGCAAGAAATACAAGAAGTGCTGTGGAGCAGCCCATTGATACCGATGCCGATGCCCTCGGCATTATCACGCTGACCGTTCTTCCTGAAGAGGCAGGCGAGCGTCTGGACGTCTGGCTGGTGCGCCGTTTGCCGGAGCATTCGCGTTCATTCATTCAAATGCTGCTTCAGAACGGCTGCGTGACAGGCGGTTCGAAACTCAAGGCTAACGCTAAGATCAAAAGCGGGGAAGTCTTTGAAGTCACCCTGCCCGAGCCTGAGCCTCTTGAGGTGACGGCGGAGGATATTCCGCTGGACGTTGTCTATGAGGACGGTGATATCATCGTCATCAATAAACCGGCAGGACTTGTGGTTCATCCGGCCTGCGGACATGCCTCAGGCACCCTCGTCAATGCCCTGCTCTTTCACTGCAAAGACCTAGCCGGTATTGGCGGAGTCCAACGCCCCGGTATTGTTCATCGATTGGACAAAGATACCAGCGGTTTGCTTGTTGTCGCGAAAAACGATTTGGCGATGAATAGTTTGAAACAGGCCTTTCAAGAAAAGACCATTCAAAAGACCTACTTTGCGCGTACACACGGACGCCCCAATCCGATGGAGGGCACCATCCGCACGCTGATTGGACGCCATCCCATCCACCGTCAAAAGATGGCTGTTGTTGAGCGCAATGGCAAAGAGGCAATTACCCACTATAAGTTGCAAAATGTTTATCCGGATGGCACAGCGTTGGTGCAATGCAAGATTGAAACCGGCCGCACGCATCAAATCCGCGTACATACGGCGCACATCGGCTGTCCGATTGCAGGTGATGCGGTCTATGGTTCATCCATGCGGGATAAGAAATTAACGCCTGTCCCTGTCCGCCAACTATTGCATGCAGCTGAACTGACGCTGCAGCACCCGCGCACGGGCGCCAGCATGACTTTCAAAGCACCCTTCCCGGCTGACTTTATATTACCAGCCGGGCCGTCAGCTATTTAGCAAATTCAATACACCGTGTCTCGCGTGTGACCACAACACGGATTTGCCCGGGATATTGCATATCGGCCTCTATCTTGCGGGCGATATCCCTTGCCAAAAGCTGTGCATCGTTGTCGTCAATCTCTTCGGGCTTGACGATCACACGCAACTCACGTCCGGCCTGCACGGCGTAGTTCTTCAGCACGCCGGGGAATGAGGAGACAATCTTCTCAAGCTGCTCCAAGCGCTGTACGTAAAGTCCTGCCGCCTCCACACGCGCTCCCGGGCGTGAACTGGAAATAGCATCCGCCGTCGAGCACAGGATTGCATACAGGCTCTGCGCCTCCACATCGCCATGATGCGCGGCCACACCGTTGACAACCAGCGGCGACTCGCCTGCCTGGCGAAGCAATTCGGCACCAATGACAGCATGTCCGCCTTGAACTTCTTGATCAATAGCTTTACCGATGTCATGGAACAGGCCCATCCGCCGTGCAATAGCGGGGTCGAGATCAAGTTCACCCGCCATCAAGCCCATCAGATGCGCCACTTCAATCGAGTGTTGCAAAACGTTTTGCGTATAGCTTGTGCGGAAGCGCAACCGTCCCAGCACCTTGATGATTGACGGATCCACCGCGGCCACTTTGGCTT
Source organism: Kiritimatiellia bacterium (assembly GCA_031552845.1). Lineage (GTDB taxonomy): Bacteria > Verrucomicrobiota > Kiritimatiellia > RFP12 > DVOR01 > JAVBMC01. The sequence continues at coordinate 16,415 of JAVBMC010000082.1, read as the reverse complement.
CATAACAAGCCGTCTCGCCCACTTCGCGGATCACATCTTCCAGATTCTCTTTCACATGCGTGATGACCTCTTCAATCCGTGCCGGATGAATACGTCCATCAGCCACCAGCTGCTCCAATGCCCGCTTGGCGATTTCACGACGCAAGGGGTCGAAGCACGAAATCACCACCGCGCCGGGCGTATCGTCAACCAACATGCTCGCACCGGTCGCCGCTTCGAGCGCACGGATATTCCGTCCCTCGCGGCCGATGATGCGTCCCTTGACTTCATCATTGCCCAACGTCACAATCGCCGTCATGCCATCGCCGCCGTGCGACATGGCATAACGCTGCGTCGCGAGGGCGACTAAGCGGCGCGCTTCGCGGTCGGCAGTCTCCTTGGCCTCTTCCTGAATCTTACGAGCCAAGCTCCCGGCCTCGGTACGCAACTCGCTTTCAGCCCGATGATAAACCTCTTTGCGCGCCTCATCAACGGTAAAGCCGGCCATCCGCTGCAAACGGGTCACCGCCTCCTGATACTTCTTATCGCAATCCTGCTGCTTGCCCTTCAACTCTTCGCGCTGCTGCTCGAACACCTCGGACTTCTGGGCAAAAGCGGCCTCCTTCTTATCGAGCACCTCGTTCTTCTTGTCCAAGTTCTCTTCACGCAGCGACAGGCGGCGGTCAATCTCCTCCAACTCATTACGCCGGGTCTTGGTCTGCTTCTCAAACTCCTCGCGGACCTTCACCACCTCGGCACGCGCCAAAATATCGGCCTCCTTCAGCTTGCTCTTGACCTCCATCTCGGCCTCTTCCAGACGCAGCTGCGCCTGCTTTTCGATCGAGTCCGAGTTCCAGCGCCCAATCAAGCCCCGCAAAGCATACCCCACAACTCCCCCCGCCAATCCGACCGTCAGGAAAGTCGCCGCATCGCTCAAATTATACCAATCGTACGAAGTCATAATAATACCACCCAAAGTTTAACATAATTTGCAAACAGCGTCGATACTATAATGCCACTTTCGCATTATTGTACGAATGACGGGCGCTTTAAACGCCTCAATACAACGCTTCACTACCTATTCCTCGAAACCGCCGTCCCTTGCCCGCAAGCTACGTGCATCCACGCAAAATCGCCGACCGCTCCCCCTCTTAATCCATCGAAAATCACACCTGACCTCAGGGGTAGAGGTCGCCTGACCTCGTACTCGCAGGTTCTTAGACCTCGTACTCAGAGGTCACCTGACCTCAAGGTACGAGGCTAGATGTGATCCGATCCCGAATCAACACACACTCCGTTTCCAGAACAGAACATGGGAGAGCATTCAAGCACAACCGAATCCATTTAACAACAATCACAGCAAAAGACATCCCCTGTTTCAAAATATAGCCGCAAGCGCAAATCGTTCCGGAACTGCTGCAAATAGATACCCCTCACTTTTTTGAACGAACACCCGCCCCTAAACTTTCTAAAAGTGATACAATCAAACTTTATGCTTGCAAGCTTCGCCATAAAATGAGTATAATCAAGGCGGTGTGATAGGCTCACCTACTTGTTATACCTGCTTTTTACATAAACTGCGTTCTGCATCTGGGGCAATAATGAATAATCACGGCACTCTCACACAATTCACATTCTTCCGCCTTTCTACCATCCGCAAGGCTTTATTCGCCGGTGCAGTAGTACTCGCGGCTTTGCTCCCTGCGCTCCACGTTATGGCGGATTCGGAAACCGTTGATGGCGTGACTTACACTTACAGCGTGTGGAATGGCGAAGCCGAAATCGGCATGAATGAGTACATACCCGCTATCAACGCCACCACTGCCGGAGCGTTGACGATCCCCTCCGATCTCGGCGGTTACCCTGTGACACGTATCGGCTGGGCGGCTTTCATAGACTGCCGCAACCTGACATCCATCACCATCCCAGAAGGCATCACCTTGATTGATGACTGCGCCTTTCGCGGCTGCAGCAAGCTGACCTCAATCACCATTCCCCCCACTGTGACAGAGATTGGCTATTATGCATTTTACGGGTGCAGCGCGCTTCGCTCCATTACCATTCCCGATGGCGTCACCTACATCGGCGATATGGCATTCTACTGGTGCGGCACTCTGACATCGATTACCCTGCCCGACAGCATAACAGCCATCACCTCCTCGGCATTTGCAGGCTGTACCAATCTTTCATCAATCGTTGGCGGCGCCAACCTGGCCAGTGTTGGTGAAGGAACATTCAGCGCCACCAAATGGCACACAACCCAACCGAATAACTCAATCATCTATCTTGGCAAATCCTGTCTCGGCGTCAAAGGTACAATCTCCGGCGCCGTCACCATCAAAGTCGGCACCCTCAGTATTGCGGATGGCGCCTTTGCCGGATGCACAGAAGTGACCTCTGTAACCATGCCCGACAGCGTTATCGAGCTTGGTGCGGATGCCTTTGCATGGTGCCTCAAACTAACCAATGCCTTACTCTCTGCCAACATCAGCGGACTCAAAGAGGGCACGTTTGCAAATTGCATTGCCTTAGAGTCCCTTGCCATTCCATCCACGCTCGACACCATCGGCGCCGAGTGTTTCCTCAACTGCCTCAGCTTGACCACGCTCGCACTGCCGGACGAACTCAGCGAACTCGGCACAGATGCTTTCGCCGCCTGCACCGGCCTGCGTGAAGTGACCATCCCGCCTGTAATCACCAACCTCAGCTATGCCTTCCCCGACGCCTATGCCGCCATCCGGCAACTCACGCTCGCAGGCGATTGGCAATTCCTGCCCGACAACCTTTTAAAAGACGCGGCCTCCCTGGAATCCCTAGTCGTTCCCGCAAGCGTGACAGACCTCGGCGATGACGTCTTTGCCGGCTGTGCTGCATTGCAAACGATACGCTATTTAGGCAACGCCCCCGCTCTCGCGTATGACGACATCTATCGCAACACACCGTCTGACTTCGTCACCGAAGTCATGCAAAACTCAACAGGCTGGAATGGCATCGACGGCTCCATCACACTCCCTTCTGCTTGGCCGACGACAGCGATCCCTGACAACCAACGTACTATCCGCTTCTTCCAATCGGCAATCGTACTGGACCCCAATGGGGGACGCCTCACCGATAGCGCCCCGCGTAGCCTCACCGCAGGCGCTACTTATGAAGAACTCCCCACGCCGACGCGCAGCGGTTACATATTCCTAGGCTGGTTTACAGCAGTAATGGGCGGCGAGGAGATAACACGCAACACAACCGTCCCAGGCGCCGACACAACCCTTTATGCACAATGGGCAAAGATTTACACACTCACAGTCAAAAGTGGCACCGCCGGAGGCAGCACATTCTTCAACGGAACAGAAGTCACCGTTACAGCCAATGCAGCGCCCTTCAATCAAGAGTTCCAAAAGTGGACTGTGTCACCTGCCACCACAACCTTCGCTGACGGGTTCGCCGCCACCGATGCCACTACAAAAATCATTATGCCATCCGCGAATCTCACCATGACAGCCGTGTTTGTGAAAGCCCCCGGTTCGCTAGGGATTGAATGGATATCCAACGTTCCCGGCAAAACCGTCAGCGGCGTAGAGTGGTCAACCGACAAAAAGACATGGTATGCCGCCGATGAAATCAACCGCTTCACTTCGGGCGCCTACACGCTCTACTTCCGCTCAAACAACGGACAATGGATCATTCCCGCCTCAACCAAAGTCACGCTCAACGCGGGTCCCGCCGATGCGCCAACTCTTGTACAAGTGGCTTGCGAGTTTGCACCTGCTTTTGATGATGATGTGCTGGCAGATGCCATCGATCCCAACAGCGACTACGGTTATTGGGATGACGCCACCGGCCAACTCGACTGGACAGGGTTGCGCGTCGGCCTGCGGGCGAAGTTGGGCCCCCTGCCGTTACAAGAGAATGCGACCGCCGTCAAGCTGAAGAGCGGCAAGCTTCCGGCTGGCTTGAAACTGGTAACAATGGATGGCAAAGTTTATCTGGCAGGCATTCCTACAAAGGCGGGCACCTATCCCGCCGTGCTGCAAGCGATACAAGGTAAAAAGCTGGGCGCCCTTCTCCCTGTTACATGGACGATTCTTGACCTGCCGGCCGAATACATCGGCACCTTCAATGGTGCTTATACTGCAACCACCAATGACGTAACGCGTCATAGCGCCTTGACGCTGATCGTGGCAAAAACCGGCAAGCTCACAGGCTCAGTCAACTTGGGCGGCAAGAAGTACTCGCTCAAAGCCGATGCTTTTGATGCAATCGATTTTAACACAGGTGCAATGTCCGTCACCGGTACAGCCTTTATCTGTACCAGCCCCAAACTCACCAACGCGATCAGCTTGACCGTGCGTTTGAACGATGACAGCTTGGGGATGTTTGATGTGACAGCCCTTCCAACCGCCACCGGTGACTATGATGGCGAAGCAGTTCGCAATGGGTGGAGCGACAAGGCTAAACTAGCCATCCGTACCAATGCGCTGGCATGGGCCAAGGGTTACTACACTGTTGCCCTCAATCCTGCAGACGACACTTACGGCGCAGGATATGTCACACTCACAGTTGATGCTAAGGGGGCAGTCAAAGCCTCCGGCAAACTTGCCGATGGTACGGCGGTCTCGGGCAGCAGCGTGCTGTTGGTAAAGGCGGCGAATGATGTCAGCGCCGTGATCGCCCTTTCGCCCAGTGCTTACAAAGGCGGAGAGTTTTACCTGAGCCTCCGCTTCATCCAAAATGAATCAATACGCGTTGAAAACATTGAGCCCATCAGCTGGATTAATACCGTGACCACCAAAACCTCAGATGGCCCCTTTGAGCGTATGCCGACCGCCAATGGCGGCTGGTATAGCCAACTCAGCAGCCTCTACAGCGTTTATAACAATGCGATCGATGGCGTGCATCTGCAGGTTGAACGAATCGAAGAAGACGTCTCGCTCAGTTTCAACACCAAAGGAACCGGCGTGGATGCTCTGCCCAAAGCTGACAATGCCTACAACGTCAAACTTACGCTCACGCCCAAGACAGGGTTGTTCAGCGGCAGTTTCAACGAAACCGGTGTCAAGACCGCCTACAAGTTGTACGGCATCCTCACACCCGACCTTATTGACACCGGCAATACGGCGGGTTTAGGCTTCTACAGTATCCCTGTCACGGCACCGGCAACGCACCACTCCGAGCTATTTCGCCTTCTTGCCGAAGGAGAAGTGGGAGAATAAGGATGTTGTGATTAATTGCCCTAATGGCAAGTGATGTAACGGTGCTGTAGGCTTATTGTCGCACTCTAAAATTACGGCAGCGTACTACGGATAATTTGGATGACGCGGTCTTGTTCCGCCTCGGTCAATCCACAGCCGGATGGCAGGCAAAGCCCGCGTTTAAACAGATCTTCCGAGACTGGGCAATGCGCGGCATTGGGTTGGAATACCGGTTGCAGGTGCAGCGGCTTCCAGACAGGGCGTGACTCGATATTTTGAGACTCCAATGCCAACCGGACGTGTTCAGGATCAACAGTATCAAACAATGCAACAGTCAGCCAATTGGTTGACATACCATAAGGGGATTCCGGCATAAAGGCAAGCTCCGGAAGCGCATTTTGATAACGCTTGCAGATCGCCCTCTTCCGTTGGACAGCCTCTTGCAGGCCTTGCAATTGCCCTACGCCGATAGCCGCTAAGATATTGCTCATACGGTAATTGTAACCAAGCACATTGTGCTCATACCAAACAACATCTTCACGCGCTTGTGTGGCGCGTTTACGCACCCATGCAGCTTGCTCAGCATCATCAGTGACCAACATGCCGCCACCCGACGTCGTGATGATTTTGTTGCCGTTGAAAGAGTACACGCCCGCACAGCCTTCAACTCGGCCTGCAGGACGTCCTTTGTACAGCGCACCCAACGCCTCGGCTGAATCAACAATCAACGGCACCCCATGCTGTCGGCAAATAGCCAAGAGCGCATCATAGTCGGAACACTGTCCATAAAGATCAACCGTAACCACTGCTTTAATCTTATGATTGGGTTGTTCAAACGCTCTGGCAAGCTGTCCAATATCCAACGTCCAAGTGACAGGATCAACATCCAAGAAAAGAGGCGTTGCTCCTCTATGAACAGCCGGCGCGATAGTGGCAATAAATGTAAGCGATGGCGTAATGATGACGTCACCGGCACCTACATGATAATAGTCGAACAATAAATCCAGTGCCGCGGTACAGCTGCTGACAGCCACCGCAAAGTGACTCCCGATACATGCGGCAAACTCACGCTCAAACCGCTCGACCATTGGACCGCATGGAGCGATGTAATTAGACGCAAACGCCTCCGTGACTAACGGTTGCTCAGAGCCGTTCATCCACGGAGGCGAAAGGAATATCCGCTTGCTCATTATTCAGGCACGCCCAGCTTCGCGCGGTAGAACATCGCCGGCGTATTGGTCTCCGGTAGATCGATAACCGTGTTGGTGCCGACGAACACATCTGACCCCGCAGCATATCCCCATGTGCCGGATAGGGTAGCATTCGTGATGACCATCAATTCGGCCGGCGGATTCAATGTAACTTGATTAGTGCCATTCACATACAGCCAAGCGGTCATATTCGTGACTGTATACGCAGAAATACCGGTACGAGCCGTGAGCGATTTGGCCGGATCAGCATTCACCCAGTACTTTGTCAGCAAATCACCCGTCAGCGTTGTATTTGGACCAACATCAGAGGCCTTATAAGTCACCAGCCATTGGGTGAATGCATCATCATTGATTTGAGATGCGCCATCCGTCACAATTGCCTGCAAGCGCGGATCCAACGTCAGCGGGATGTTGAACGTATAATTCGAGTTAACCGAGGGAATATTAACTGTCAGCTTATCATATGAGGAAGCCGTCACGTACTGTGGCAAAGGATTCGTTGCACGGAACCATGCAGGCAAGTCAATGGACTTCAAATAGGGCATGTTTGGGACTTGATCGGTTTCATTTGTAACGGGCTTCACGGTGTTGCCAGACACATCATAGGGTGATATCAACGAAAGAATCACGCGAACCAAAAAATCAGTCAACGGTTCACCGGACGGATAGGAATAAATTGTTTGTGGTGCAGTGGCCGACTCGTTGATGTATCCGCCTGTCCATAGCCCACGAGTGAACTGCCACGTATAGTTGGAGGGATCTCCAATCAATTGCAATGCCCCACTCAGTCCATCTAAGTCCCACCCTGCATTCTTCATTCTGGGATCTTCAGCGTCGACAAGCTCTGCCAGCGTACGCTGTGGGAATTTGCCTGCGTTGTTGAGATAGAATACAACACCAGCTTCATAAGCACCATTTTCACGGAACAGCTTAAAAGCATGCACCATTGTATTGTTGGTGTTGAAGGTCGTCCCCGCCGGCAAGCTCTGCATCTTCCGCACGTTGAACAGATTTGGCGAACCATCTGCCAAGGTGAAGAATCCGCGTCCGCTATTGGCATATGTTGCGATCGTTTCATTTGTCAGTGCCACACGACGCACTTCTGCAAAAGCAGCAAAGTTAGTCCCCAATAAATTAGTGGACACATATTCCACCAACGTCCATTTGCCTAAATTCCAACCCTTTGTTTCATCACAAATATTGGTAGCGGGGGCGCAGAATTCAAGATAGCCTGCATGTTCATTGTCGTAGGCTTGATTTCTCCAATCCCAGACGTTGATTTCATTAAACCAAACCTGACCAGTCGGACAACTGTAAACATAGTAGTACGGCATCCGTGTATTACCTTCAATACCGGCATATTTTTGGTTCAAATCAACATCTTCACCCGGCACATACCAAGAGGGTGTTACAAAAGTCTGCTCCGGATTCTGCATAAAACGCATCGTTTCCGACGAGGACGTTTGCATGATCCCCCAGACAATGTATTGGATAACCGTTCCACGTTCGGTAATCACCGGCAAGGCCTCGCTTGAATCAAATACTGTTGGATCACCTGTTTTTAACAACTTCTTGGTATTAGGATCAGTCGCAGGATCAATGGTATTCAGCTTGAACCACCCGTTCGCTCCGGTTCCCCATTTGTTTGTTCCAATAAAATAGCTAAGGTAAACTTCGATACCCTGCAAGCTTGGCGAATTCGCTAAAGTAACAGTCACTATCGGCTGCCCATCAACGAGCGGCTGTCCTGGCGAGAGTCTTCTTGCAGAGGATCTTTCCGGCCCGGCCTCAACCTCGACCTTAACAACCATGGCGTTCGGATCTGGAGGTGTCACACGCTCAAAGGCAGGCGTCACTGAGACACTCTTTGTGGCCGTGAATATATTCGTATAAACTGACATCCCAGACGGCAAAGAGTTAGTCTCAGCCGAGCCATCATTGTAAACATATTCAATAAAGTCAAAGACATAACCAACACTAACGGTATAGATCGTATGAACCTGCGTGCCAGGCGGCACATCCGAATTTAGTCCCGCATGGAATTGGTTGTTAGTAAACGACAACGTCCCCCCCGGCACCGTCGTCAAATAAACCGTCAGTAGCTCCGGATTTGGGGGCACATCGATTTCTTGATCAATATTCTGGTTGTCAGGCGTCCAGCCATTTTCAGCAAAGGCCCACTCTGAATTAAACCAGTCAACGGTCTCATCGTTGTTGTTAGTCAACCCCAAAGACCCCTGACGCGTGGGATCATCTTCCCCCGCGAATACGACGCGCGGCACACTATTCGTCAATGCATCAACCATTGCAAGCGTTGAAGCTGAAGAGTCGAAGGAAACAACAATGCCATCCGCAAACACCCCGCTTGGATAATAGAGGCAAATCGATAACGGCCCTTGGTCAACCGGTAGCGTATCAATTAGTTGTTGATGAACCAGCGGCACGTCAGTTGCCGCAGCATCTGCCAACACATAGAATGCAACATTAGTCAAACCGCCCTCCAGTGTCGGGGCTGATGTTAACTCATTCGTTACAGCAAAACCAGACGAGTTTGTTGCGACGACACGCCAGCCGGAGAATGTAAACGTATTCGTCGGATTCTTGCTGCACAATTCAACAAATTGCGTCAGATTCGTCACAGGCGGTGCCGGATCTTGCAAGTTTATCTCGTTGAACCACACGCGGTTGGTTGCACAAGAGAGATTGATATAATACGGAGACCAATCTTGATAATCGTTAGCCCCTGCTTCCTCATTTAAGTCAACGGGATAATAAGCCGGCGGATTGGTAAAGCTGCCCAACGACTGGATAGTCGTGAAGGGGATTTGCGTCTGCTTATCCACAACAATACCCCAAACACAATATTGGACGACCTCCTCTTTGGCCACATAGTCCCCTGGAATGATGTGCTGCCCGAAATAACCGTCAGTTGGATTCCCTAGCAACTGGGTCGTTGGAGCTGAACCGGACAATGCAACATCCACGTCATTGGTTACGGTGCCTGCCAGCCAGTTCGTTGCAGCCCAGTTTGTAAAGTCCGGCGCAGTATTCAACGTGTTTGTCCAACTCACATAAACATATAATTCAGCGTCTGCCAATAGCTCGGCATCGACCTGGATTCTAAACCCAACGTCTTGCCCAAACACGGGCAAAACTTCCGTCGTAACATTAGTAATGACGCTGTCAATATCAGCCTTGGGGACAAACGTCACACAAATATCAATATTCGTTGTCATATTTTTGAACTGTATGGTTTCCGTAGTCCACGGCGAAGCCGGCGGATCGGCATAATAGCTTGCACCATTCGTCGTAATCGACTTGATCTCGTGCAGTGCGGCAGCCTGATATGTATACACTGAGGAGTTGTAGCCGGGAATAACATTTTCACTGATTGGACTTGCGGTTGTTCCACGTTGAGTGCCAGGTCCGCTGATAGTTGAAGTCACCTTCAGGAAGTTATCCACGTCAAGCGGCGGCAGCTCTTGATTGTTATTAATGCCTTGAGGCGTTGGCACACCGGATGTCCAGTTTGTGCCATGGCCTCCGATTGCAGACAGCGAATTCGTTTGATCCCGTCTTGCATCAAGTCCGGCAAAACATAACGGTTCGCCTGTTCGTTGCGAGTTGACATACATGGTTCTTGCGCCTGCCTCTTGATCCGTATTATGATAGTAGACTACGCCATGTTCAAAAGCACCGTTGTCACGATACAAAAGAAAACCATAGGGAGCCGTTCCAGATGAGTCAAAACAGGCTGCCGGCATGCGTTGATCCAGAGGAACTGCAGTGGCATTGCCAAGCGTGAAAAAGGCCCATCCCTCCTGCGGATTATTCGTCACAACCGTATTAATCGCATCCGCTACCTGATTCGATCCAATCATATTGTTGTTGTAAACCGAACCTGGGGGGTTAGTCCACACTGCGAGATTAACCGCACTTCCAGGCACGTATTCATTGTTAACCTGCTTCAACTGCCAACCATACAAATCGATTCCCTCTGGCGCCGCGATTTCAACAAATTGCGCGTAGCTCGAATCAACAGAGTAAAAATCCACAGTGTTTAACTCATTCAGCCACGCATTGCCGGGCAAACAGGTGTACAACCAATAATACGGCGACCATGCCGGCGCGAACCGATCATTCAGACTAGCTTCCTTAGGGAAATACCATGGGAAGTCAATCACAGGCGAATACTGCTGCTCATTGATGACCGTTATCTCTTCTGTTGGACTAGTACTTGTTTTATAAGTTGCCCAAACGCGATATTGCACAACATTGGAATAAACATTATTAGTGGTGAAGGTCAACTCGCCTAATTTCGATATGCTACCCGTATAACCCTCCCGGGGTTCTTCCCCGCGCTTAGTTAAGCTGATCGTCTGGTCAAAGTTCGGGGACATTTCTGTATCCGACCAAACACCCCAACTGTTTGTACCGTGACGCCATGTAAAATAAACATTAATATCCGTAAGCCTTGATTCAAGTAAAAAACGCCCTAAATTAACGTCCACTTTCAGCTTATTACCGACAACGGGCTGTTGGTTGGTCTTAGCACCGCCTTTTTCGGGAGGGAAGCTACCCATTTCATCCCAATTCAATTCAACCTGATCAATAATAAAACTTGGACGTAGCGGTTCAATCAATAGCACATCTTCAAAAAGAAGCTGACTATTGATAGGCACGCCATTTTCCTCAAAGACATTAGTTTCCGTGCCGCCCGGTAATACTCGAATACGAATCAAGTTATTCGTCGGCTCGTAATAATTGAAAACAAACCTATTAGTATAAATCTGATTATTGATTTGGTTGGTGGTTTTTTCATTGATTCCCGGCAACAAAGACCATGGGGCGTCGGGATTATTCACTTCACTCTTTGGCAGTGTTTCAACGACAAACTGCCCATAAGCATGACTGGCACCATTGGTCAAGACACGCGCATAAAAAGATAACTGGCCAACACCTGTTTCAATTGCAGGAGACTTCAAGAACGGCGAACCATTAAAACTGGACGACGAATCATCCGGAGCGATATTATTAGTCTGTGAATTGTTAAAGACACCAATCCGCGACCCATCCCAAGCGCAATTGACAAAGATGCTTGATAGTCCCGGATTAGCAAACAACATATTATATCCCTGCCAAGCAAACTCATCCGCCGGCATATAGCCATAGGCATAGACATCATCAATTAGAACTTCCGCATGTAAATTAGTAGCCACGCCAAGTGAATTGGTGCCGCGTTCATGCACAATACGAAAATATCCGTTCTTCAGTGTATTTGTAAAAATCGCGTTACCTACCTTATACTCGATTTGCTCACCTTTAGCTTTATTGATCCACCCTTGTGGCATCGTAATAAAATCAGATGTCTCATTTGTTTCAGTGACCGGATAATTTTTTACATCAATCCACGTCAACCTTGCTAAGTCCTCCATCTTTTCTATTGCGCCATCAACCATTGCGTACTGAACTCGAATAACAGCAGGCGCATTCTTTACCTTCATCCGAAAGTTCACGCTTCCCAACCCATTGGTCATCAATGGTGATACCAGCCACTGGTAAATGTTTGTTGAAGTAGGTAACGCCTTTGACGGCTCACCTCGGGCAATAGCAAAATTCAGCACGCCATCTACAGCAATATCGCTAGCCGCATTTTGGACCACATTGGACTCGATCCATGCACCTTGGGTTTTCCAACCGCCATCAGAAGGTTGCTGTTCATCTGTTGCAGGATCCTTTTGATCTGTTCCTCTATACGAAGTTAGACCTAAGTTATCGACAACAAGGCCAGAATAATCAATGCCTCCCAGATATTCACTGCGCACTCGGAAGAACAATCCCTCACCACTTTGCACAGAGCACACCATCGAACGCACCTTAAAATCTTGTACGCTGATTACGTTTGTTACATTCCGCCAAGACATTGCATCCGGAGCCACCTTACCTTCACGTGACTGTACATCAACCCTCATATTCATAGCTGGCATTAACCGACGAAGGTGGCCGGCTTCTTGTTTCCATTGAGGAGACGGAAAGTCCCAGCCAGCCGTGATATTTTCGGTGGATGACAATCCAATCCTCGTAAAAACAGGCGCGCAGTTTAAGGTATAGACGCCAATGGTTCCTCCTTTAATAATTGCGGCAGTATTTGTATACGCTACCTTATGCGCTGCAATCACACCATCAAACAAAATGTCACCTTCAAGCATGACATTTCCAGTCACGTCATCTGTCTTTAATTCAAAATAGAGCGTTGGAGTATTGCCAGAGTTCGAATTCCACAGAAAATCAGAAATTCCTGTTTTTTTGGCCAATGATACCGCAACACCATTTGTCCATCTGTATAACTCCAAGGAGGTTCGGATAACTGTTGAGGTCACTTGCTGCGCTGTGGTCGCATTGGCGTCTTGCGAAAGTCGACATTCATAAAAATTATTGCGGTCTTGAATATATCCCAGCAATGAAATTGAGGACCGGTCAAGCCCCGTAACGAGGTCCGTTACAACAGCCTCGAGTCGATAATTCGCGCGAGAGAAATACTGCATATTCCATGCCATATCCCGCGGCAACTGGAAACTAGAACGAGGCGAATAATCAAAAGTAATCGAATTAATGCCATCTATCGTTCCATCTGAGTTCCAAGTATGTGTTGGCGTGATTGACTCGCTATAAACCTCCCCGCCCGGAAACAGGTTCAATACAAAAGTCTGCGTATTAGTTGCAGGTGCCATCAAACCGCCGCCATTGGCAGAAGTGACATAATACTGTGTCGGAAAATTCGTAGGGATTGCCGTCTTGTCCCACGGGCTCAGGATTGTATTCACATAGGCGGTTGGCGGACCATTCGTAGATACATTATTGGTGGTAAAAGTATCCCGTATGCCACGGGTCTCATCCAAATGAAAATACATTTTGCCCGTGTTTGTCGGTGAATTAAATCCGGTATATTCCATCTGGGGCGGCGATGCCGTGGTTATGTTTAAATATTTATTGGTTTCCGTCACCGCTCCTAAATCATTAAAACTCTGATAGGCCGCCCGCGTGATCATATATGCTCCTGCTGAGTTCGTTGTTGATAAATTCACTTCCACGGCAATTGAAGCGATATTTGTCAACGAAACCTCAACAGACTTAGGTCCGTCCTTAGTGATGCTTTCACCGGTCGGTACATTTTTATTTCCAACCGGAACCGTGCGCCCCCAATAATTCGTCTGATCATAGGCAGCCCTTTGGTTATTACTGCGGGACTTAGTCATAAATTTAAAGTTCAAATCAGAAGTTGGCGCAATCTCATCTACACGCATCGGAAAAACAAATGTATTGGTTGCGGTCATTATCACATTCGAACTTATTTTTGTATAATTTGTCTGAACCGGATTTCCATCGACGATATCCTCCCGAACGATCCAAACATCATCCAATCCGTAGTCCGATTTATACAACGAAACGTCAAATTGATTTGTCGAGCTATACACCACCCCCATATCAACAATATTCGTAGCTTCACTACTCCATCCATAGGTACGGGCCTCAAAAAAGTAATCATATTTACCAGCCGGCAGCGAACCATTCGGCATCACATCCGTGAAGGCTGAATTTCTCCAAATATGATTCGTGTAGTGCGTAATTGCACCGTAGACGTTGTCCTCTACATTTGTCAAGGGTAATGAGGAAAACGCTTCTCCTCCCGTACGTGCATAATGGACCTTGACATCGGCACGAACAATAGGCCAAGCAGGCACTACATTCTCGATCTGGCCTTGAAGTGTAATAGAGGCATCTGCAACTGGATTAGGTGGAATAACTGGAGCCAGATCTTTCGAAGCAGACAGGCTCACTTGCGCCGATGGCGGAATCACATAAATATCCTGCAACAAATACATATGAGTCCAATAATTCAACGTAACTTCCGTGGGATAGACAACAAACCAAATCATAAAAGGCGTATCGTCTGGCAAATCAACTTCCGGCACCCAGTCAATTCTATTGGTGGCTTTATTTGGCTCGCAAACTGTAACCATTTCAGCCAAATAATCCCCTTCTTCCAATGGATTGCTCCGAGCCGTTCTCCAACGGTCAGGAGCCGACGAGGGCATAACCAAGGAATTGGTAACAATGTAAACGCGCAACTCGCCTAGATCACTAGGTTGCTCTGACCATATGGAAAAAGAGAGCTGCTTTAGGCCGTTGGTAAAGACCGGACTAACTACAACCGAGTCGGTTCGACAAAAACAATTCAATAACCCGGATCTACTAGTTACGCCTACATTAGTTGTTCCCTGCCACCCAGTATAGTTATGAGACATTCCTACATAGCGTCCTACAACTCCGGGAACTGCGGCCGAATAAGACCAATCCATCGGCAAGCGGGAAGCAACTGCCGCATACGGTTTGACGTCTACAGTCGGATTATACCGCCAAAGATTCAAGCGGCCGGTAAGCGATATATCGTTAAGCGCATTAGTAGTAATCCAATACCAATAGGTGCCATCTGCAGGCAAGGTTCCGGGCGCGATATTGCCGCTTGTGATATACAATGCATTAGTGCCTGACGTGCTGGAATAGACCAAATCCTCATAATTGGTTACACCAGATGCACCATGGGGCACGCCATCCATCCGCGTATACACAAATCGTAGATTATTCGGGCGAACCCCGACAGCCAACTGATTCGCATTAGTCGCCGTGACTACAACGTGAATTTGGCTGTTAGTACTGGATGCCGAAGGTATATTAGTAATGACCGCCGATACTACCCCAGCAGAAACGACCTCGCTGAAGACAAACACCGCAAGGGAAATAACCCCGAATAAAAAACGTTTATACATAAGAAATCCTATCGTGCAACATCACCTGATGGCTGCGCCCCATCGTATCCGCCCGTACAAAGCCACGTTGTCCATTCTAAGCTCGTTTCAGGTTTAGGTGGATTTTCCGGATCAAACGGTTCCGGACTTGCCAATGCCTCAACATGGCCATCCGCAAAACAAACATGAGCAATCCAACGCCCCGCCGATTTATGACAAAAGCCAATGGATTCCTTATATTTTTCAGTATAATCCAGCATACCATCGCTCTTGGTTTGATTGTTCAGAAGAGTTTTATCAAGCGGTAATTCAGCAAAGAGCAGGGTTTTGGACGGTTGAGCCGCTTCTGAATGCTTCCAGTCTGTTCCATGCGGCCTCAAATTGTCCATTTCTCGTCCATAATCGCCATCCCCTGGAATATCCTTAGGCTCCTCGCCAGATGCTCCGGCCTGTCGCATGCCAAACATACGCCCCATGGCGTAACCAATAACAGGCTGCTCAAACCCCTCCTTACGGGCATAACTTCTTAATGAATCACAAATATAGGCATCAGATCCACCGATATATGTCCACAGCGTACCATTGGTCATTGACCGATACCCATCAGCTCCGCACCAAACGGAGCGCTTTACTTCAAGCGGAGACGTCGATTTGCCTGCATTTGCATAATCGTCCGGCCCTGTCACCCATCCACGCTTGATGTCATAAACAATTGGAGTTTTAACGCTTCCTCTTTTACGCACCTGATAATCACAGGCCACAGGCATACGATTCGCTGAGACATAGCGCGCCAGCGCAGCTTTGCCCAAATTATTGAGCTTACCTTTACAGCGCAGTGACTTGGCTTGCTCAGAAACCGCGCCGACACGCGACAGCACCAGCGTTGCAAGAATTGCAATAACGCCAATAACCACCAGTAGCTCAATCAGGGTAAATCCTCGTTTCATGCGTACATTTCCTAGCTATAGAGGTCCTGATTATACCAGAAAAACGCATGGCGAACAAGCCAAATACCAAAGGAGCATCAACAAACCATGACAATGTAAAGTGTAAAATATCTTTTCCCTGCAGATGGGGGGTGCCCGGGCACACTCTCTTTCAGGGGAGCCCCCCATGGGGGGCGCGAAAATCTAACCGCCGTTTGAGACGTTTAGTGTTCCATCGGCGGGTCGATTTTCGTATCATTTTGATGACTAAACCAAACAACCGAAAGGAACCGCCGATGGAACGCC
>JAVBMC010000052.1:0-15880 GCA_031552845.1 Kiritimatiellia bacterium | reverse complement strand
GGCGGGTCTGGCCGGCGGGGTTGCTCTTTTATTATTGTTTTTTTTGTGGGGGCCACTTTTTGGGTGTGCGCTGGCGGGGTTCCACCGCCCTACACGGTGGGCTTGGACCCGGGGGCGGGCGGTCTTCACCCCCCGCGGAGGTGGGCTTATAACCCCGTGAGCACGGGCCTGCAAGCCCGTGGAGCGTTAGGGGGTGTGGCACGGATGGTGAACTGGCGTGGGGAAGTGGTATAAGGGCAGTCTTGTGGTTTTCGTGTAGGCCGAGAGGTGTTTGTATGTGGTTTTCGCTCTGAATGGTTTAGAAAATAGTGTGATAGAGGCGAAACAGCTTGCATATCGGTGGGGTTAGGTGTATACTCCGTCATTGATTTCCAAGGATAATCGTGATTTTTAGGTTTGGAATTTCGAGTGAAGATTTGTTCTATTAGCTTTGTTGCTTGCTTGTTGGCTTCTGTTTGGCTGTTTGGCTGTTTTACTTTTCGATCGCCTCCTCCGACGCCTCCCGTGCCGCCGGATTTGGCCAGTATCGCAAAGTACGTTGATGGAGAACCAACGTTGCGCCCAGGAGTAAATGTTCGCTTGAGCGTGTACGCCTCCGGAGTAAGCGTGGTGCCGGAGGCGGTCTACGTGGTGGCGGCAACAGGGGATATTTCCATGCCTTATATAGGCTTGTTTAAGTGCGATGGCATGACTTTGGAGATGATTAGGGCAAAGCTTTCTGAGGTATATGAGCAGTATTTCATTGAACCACAGGTCACGGCGCATTTTGTGTATCAACCGCCAATGACGTCTCCATGGGGAACGGTTGTGGTGATGGGGCAGGTGACTCGGCCTGGGCCGGTGGATATTCCGCCGACATGTGATTTGACGGTGACGCGGGCGATTCAGCTTGCAGGTGGCGTGACGCCGATCGGGCGTAGAGATGCAGTGTATGTGACGCGCCGTAAGGCCGATAACACGGTGCATCGCTCTATTGTCGATATGGAGGAGATTGGCAGGACCG
The DNA here is from genome assembly GCA_031552845.1 of Kiritimatiellia bacterium. Taxonomy (GTDB): domain Bacteria; phylum Verrucomicrobiota; class Kiritimatiellia; order RFP12; family DVOR01; genus JAVBMC01. Next base: position 14,877 of record JAVBMC010000052.1, on the reverse strand, counting down.
GGCGAAATGATTTGGATATCACCTTGAAGGCCGGTGATGTGCTTTGGGTTCCAGAGACGGTATGGTAACATCCTGATTGCGGAAGGAGCGATATGATGAGAAGAGTAAGTTTTGCAATGTTGATGACGGTGGCGGTTGCGGGCGTAGTTATGGCGCAAACGGCTGCCCCGGCTTGGCAGAGTTCTGTGGCTACTGCCGCGAAGACTCCGGCCGAAATTAAAGGGTTAATGACCACGATCGCAGCGGCTGACCAGCCTGCGTTTGCAGCGGAGACGGTGAAGGCGATTGATAAATTGCCTGCGACGCCCGAGCAACGCGCACAGGCGACATCGACAGCTACGCGTCAGCTGATTGGTGGTGCCGATAAGGGTGCTAAGGTTGATTTGATTGCGCAGTTGTTTGCGGCGGTGCCGGTTGCTAATTTGGCAGCTTTGGCAGAGGGGTTGATTCCTTCGTTCAATCGCACAAAGAATGGCATGACCAAGCAGGATTACAATACGATTGGCAAGCAAATTTTGACAAAGGTTGCGGAGGCTGTGGCGACCGCAGAGTATCCTGCAGCGCGTATGTCAGTTGCATTAGCCGTGTTTAGAGCTGGTGATGATTGGACGGATGAAGAGACGTTGGCCATGGCTAAGGATGTTCTTCCGTCCGGTAACGTAAGTGCGGCCCTGGTCGCACAAGCGGCAGGTGAAGTGGCTGGCGGTAATTATCAATCGGTTGAGGCGATGACGGGCGTATCACAAGTTATGACTGAGCAAACACGTACTTTACTGTCCTCACGCGTGAATGGTTCTTCTGCTCAAGCTTCTGCAACCGCAAACGCCGCTACGCAAAGCAGCAGTAAATCGGGTGAGCCTCAGGTGCCCTTGGCTACACCGCCTACATTGCACTCTCCTATCGAAAATGCAAGTGCGGGTGCCGAAGCGTTATTGCAGGTTTTAGGCGACCAAGACGTTTCACCGCAAGGGGGTGTTATCCGTAGCGGCGGTTCAACGGCCTCAGATTCTTCACCCGGTGGTGATCTGCAGCAAGGCGGTGCAGGCGCGCCAGGTGACTATGTGCCGCCACCACCACCACCATCACCGCCGCCGCCACCACCACCACCGCCGACGCCACCGCCGTATCAAGGACAGACTTTTTAACCCCTATTCATCGGAGTTGAAGATTATGAATTACAGAACAATTCGCTTTGCATTGATGGGGGCACTGATGGTTTCTTGCGTGGGACGGTTTGCCGCTGCGCAAGAGACTGCTCAACCTGCTCCAGTGCCGCAGCCGCCCCCTCCTCAATTGCAGGATGAGGAAGTAACAGAGCCACAGGCATCAGTTTGGAGTTCATTGGTGACCGGCAGCTTTGCACCCGCCAATGGCATCACCTTCGGGAATAATAGCTTTCGTTTGTCGCCTTACTTCAAAACGGGATACTTCTACGATTCCAACCCGGCGAATGCGCCGGATGGGAATGCACGCAAGAAGGAATCATCCGGCTGGAACTATACACCTGGCTTGGACTTTGCCTATACTGGTAACGACTGGGGCTTTTCGCTCGGTGGTTACTATTCGTATGATGACTACTTTGAAAAGATATTCAAAGATGAATATACGTTCAGCGAACGAGGACAGGTATATAAAAAATCTGATCGCTGGCGTGCGACCTTTACTGAGACGTACTGGAGAACTAAAGATTTAGGGTACGATTTGGCTGAGCTGGGCGGGGGTTACTCTGGCGCCGGGTTGCGTGATAACCTGAATGTTGCTGGCGCGTTATCGTGGGATGCCACAGAAAAATCGTCATTGGCTGGATCCGTGGCGTATTCGAAAACATGGTACGATGATGATAGCTATGCAGGCTATTCATCGTATGCATTCACAGGTGAATATGATCACCAGTTGACGGCAAAAACAATGATCATCCTGCAAGCTGGCTTCACGATTGATGATCGTGATGAAAGAAGTGATTATTCTTACCAGTATTCGTTTATGGCTGGTTTGGGGTCACGCTTGACGGAGAAGGTACGTTACCGCCTTTTAGTTGGTTTGATGTACTATGAATACGCGGATACTACGCAGGTTGCGCCTAGTGTTAGCGGTAGCTTAACATGGCAAATTGACCGCAAGTGGGCTCTTTCATGGATGGCAAATTCTTCCTTTCAGCCCTCGTATGCCGACGCCTATGCAAACGGTTATCAGTTAACCTATGCCACCTCGTTAGGTGTTGTGTATAAACCGACGCAGCGTATCCAATTCCGTCTTGATGGCGTGGCTCAGATCTATAAGTATGAGGGTGATTGGGGCACTGCTTATGATGATTACTCTGATTCCGAGTCGATTCGCGGATCAGTCAGCTGGTATGCCAATCGTTATGTGTCGGTGTATGCGTCGGCTCGTTACTATTTGAACAATAGTGCAACACCGGACTCAGATTATGACAGTTTTCGTGTCGATTTGGGTTTGACCGTGCGTTATTAATCAATTGTATAGGTGCCCGTTGGCTGAGTGTCGCATGGGGCGGTGTGCCAACGGGTTTTTTATTGGTTTAATCAGAAGATGCAATAAGGAAGTATGCAAGCGCTGTTCACAAAACATTGGAATATGACGCTTGTACTTGCATCGTTCGCTCTACTATTGTTTGTTAGCCCCTTGAATTGGCATCTGGGCGCAATATTGTTTTTTGTCCTTTCGGGGTTTACATTTACAATGCTGCTGCCGCCTGTGCGTAGAGGTGAAACCTTCACGATGGCTCGTGAACGTGTTTGGCACAGTGTTCTGTGGGATCCATTCTTTTATTTTTCTCTGTTATTCGCCGGACTGTTGCTGTGGCAATGGCAAAATGGCGGTCGCGAGCTGGTCTACTTATTTGATGTCAAAATGTGGCGCTTCGGAGACTCGGTGCTTGGTTGGGGTCCTTCTTGTGTTAACCCCGCCAACGCTCGAGTGATGTTCTATGCAGCATTGATTATGGGCATATCAGTCTTCTCCGTGAGGCACGGTATGCAGCTTACAGGCCGCTTTTATCTTCTCGCGTGGATGTGTGTGTGTGCTGCACTGCTCTCGTTGATAATTGTTTCGGCAGATTTGTTAGGTGTTGGGGGGTGGATGACTGTTGAAGGACAGTCTACATATTTGGGATTTGTCAGCCGGAAGGCAGCTGGCACGTTTTTTGGCTTGATGGCGTTAACTTCTTTGGGCGTGGCTTTTGAAGCTGTTGCTCGGATGCATAAAAGAGTGGCAGGTTTGTTGGGGCTGGCAACAGGTTTATGCTTGTTACAGGTCTATGCGTCGGTATCGCTAACGGTATTGGCACCGGTTATTCTCGGAGTGGTCGCTTGCCTAGTTGTCATTGCTTTTAACGTGAGGCGTGTTCCAAGTACGGCTTTGATTGCCAAATTAGTTTTTATTGTATTGTTGGGAATCGTGTTAGGTGCGGGGGTGGCAACCTTTGTTATGCCGTGGTCATCTGCATTCTGCGGGGCATTTTTTGAGACAGGGTGGAGCACAGCGGTGGCCGATTATTGGGAGCAGTGGGAGCTCAAGGGCGGACTTGCGCTTTCAATCTGGGAGGACTTTCCTTGGCTTGGAATAGGTGCAGGCGGTTATCCGGATTTTATGGGATTTTATGTTAGCGCGGAACAATGGCCTTTGTTAAAAGCCCCTTCTAATGTAGTCATGAATGGCTATTTGCGCGGGTTGATTGAATATGGCGTGGTTGGGGTATTGCTGTTGCTGGCTGTTGTTGTGATCCTTTCTCTGACGGCGGGGCGTCGTTTGCTGGCTCTTTACAAGGCTAATAGAAGCTCGTCTAAAACAAGTACTGATGAACCGTTGCGCCTTGGCGCATTGCCTGTTTGCCTGTGGATTGCCTGTGGAACTGTTGCTGTTGAAGCAATCTTTTCTGAACCGTTTACAACACCGATGTTGATGGTCCCTTGGTGCATAATTTTAGCATGTTCTGCGTTCTTCGTGCCAACTGGCCGGAAGGTATCGAAAAAGTAAGGAGTTCTCGTAATGAACGACGATGATGATTTTCAAGATGACGTGACCCCCGAAGAGCCCAAGAAGAATTCGCGGAGTAGAGGCATCTACTACCACAAAAACATTCCGCATTACGGAGGTTCCTCGCCTGCCATGTACTATGGCAAAGGTGCCTATGGAGCTACGCCTTATGGGGCGACACCTTACTACGGCGGCAATGTCGGTGGGGGGGATGATGAGGATTCGTTGGTCGGTGCCGTTACCATTGGCCGAATGATCCGCGTGTGTACGCAATCATGGGTTACGATTCTCGTCTTTATTGTCGTAGGTTTTGTTATTTCGACGGTCGTGTACAAAATGCTGCCGGTGATTTATCAGGCACAATGTACCATTGAAATGATGGTGCGCGCAAAGCCAATTTTGGAACCAACAGGAAGGTTTGTCGGTGAGGCAGGTACTGGTCCCATCAGTGAAATATTTACAACCCGTTTAGCACGTTTACGAAGCCGTGATATGCTTGAAAGTGTTATCCGGCGCTATCGGACGGACCATCCTAGTTCGACGATTGAGAATGAGGTTTTGGCGGCCGCACTGGGTGGCTCGAAGATGGAGTTAGTCCGTCAATCCCGCCTAATCACTATTTCTGTCCGTTCAACAGACCCTCAACTAGCGGCCGATTTAGTTAATGCTTATGCGCTTGCTGCTGAAACATTTTCATACGACCAAAATAAGGCGGATTCCGAATCGGCTGTCGCGTGGTTAAAGACAGCCGAAGAAAGCTCTAAACGGACTCTCCTTGAGCAAGATGCGGCATTGTTGAAATACCGTAGCGACAATGGCCTCGCCGGCTTAGAGTCTCGAGTGGAGATGACTAAAGCTGAGATATCGCGCATCAACGCGGATATTCTTGCGTTGCGCTCTAGCGCCGTTCAGCATATGGAGTTGTTGAAAACCTTGGAAGCTGTTCAAAGTGCACCGGAGAAGTTTTCGTCATTGCCGGATGCCATTCCGCGTGCGGGTGAAATCGCTACAACATTTACCAGTCTTCAAAAGGTGGATACTGAGCTGAAGACGATGTTGACCCGTTTGACGGTCAATCATCCTGACGTCAAGGTTAAGGAAAAGGAAAAGGAGATCTACAAGGAACAGTTCGCCGATTCGTTGGGGCGCGCCCGTGAAACTGCGGCAGCCAACTTAGCTCTCTCGAAAAGTCAAATCATTCCGTTGGAAGACAATTTGAAAGAAAAGATGGAGGAGCTGACTCGCAATGAGCAGGCTATTATTACCTGTCAAATGCACATTGAGCAGTTAGAGCGGGCTCGAACGGTTGAATCAGAAAACCATCGAATGTTACTTCAGCGTATGGGCGAGGCACGGTTAGCCACCGATGAAAATACAACGACGATTCAACGTGTGGAGCCCGCTACTGTTCCTACTGGGCCAGTAAGTCCGAATCCCTTCCTCATCTTTCCTGCGGGACCGTTCTTAGGGATTATCTTTGGTATGCTGTTCGTTTTGATTATCGACCACTTGGAGGATAAGATTGTCGGTATTGCGGATGTTGAGCAGCGCCTGCGCTTGAAGGTGCTGACCGTGCTTCCGCACGTGCGCCGTAAAAAACGCGAGCAGTTGGCATTGCTGGCGCATGATGATAAGTTCTCTCATTTTGTGGAAGGTATCTCCGGGTTGCGTAACTTGTTGGATTCGCCCCGTTATATGGATATGTCCCGCGTCGTGTTGTGTATGAGTACGCAGCCTGGCGAGGGTAAAACCATTACCTCGTGTAACTTGGCGACTGTCTGCGCCAGTAGCGGGCAAAGAACCTTGCTGGTGGATTTTGACTTGCGCCGTCCGCGCTTGGCTAACATCTTCCAAAAGTCATCCAAAGACTATCAAAGCTTGTCGCACACTTTGGCCAAGAACGATAAATCGTTATTTGCTTCGCTGCCGGTCAATGTCGGCTTTGGTACGCTGGATGTGATTTTCTCTAAGGCCTCATCAGAGATCAGCCCATCCTCATTGATGGGCACGGGCGTTATTTACGATTTCTTTGAGTGGGCGCGTGCTAATTACGACCGTGTGGTGATCGACTCGCCGCCGTTTGGTATCGTCAGCGACGTGATGGTTTTGGCGAACTTGTGCGACAGCGTGATGTTGATGTGTTGTCCTGATCGTACGCGGTTCCGTCCGATTAAGTTTGCTGTGCGTTCGCTGACAGAGGCCGGCGCACGTATTATCGGCGTGGTTGTGAACGACGTAGACTTTGGCCGCACCTCGACCTTCAGCCAATACGACTATCACTACCGGTACTCCTACCGCTATGCCAACCGTTATGGCTCTTATGGTTATTCGCGCAAGGCGATTCAAGCACAGGAGACCGCGGAAGCTGCTGCCGATGCCACTGCGTTGCCGGAAGGCGGCCGCCGTTCATCCCGCTCACGGAGTGACACGGTTGATGCTTCGCTCTTGTCTGACGATGACGAATAAGCAGGAGGCGGCATGAAGCGGATTCTGGTTACTGGCGGAGCAGGTTTCATCGGGTCTGCGCTCATTCGGCATTTAATACGTGACACCGATCACGTAGTGCTGAACCTCGATAAGCTGACCTACGCTGGGCATCTATCTTCTTTAAAAGAAGTTGAGGTCAAGCCGCGCTACCAATTCGTGCAGGCCGACATTTGCGACCGTGCAACGGTGGATGCGGCCTTTGATTCCTTCAAGCCCGATGCGGTGATGCACTTGGCGGCGGAGTCGCATGTTGACCGATCGATCGACGGCCCGGCGTTAGCAGTGCAAGTTAATGCAATGGGAACATTCACGTTGTTGGAAGCCACCCGCCGTTATTGGAATACTTTGTCAGCTGAACAACAGCAAACGTTTCGATTCCAGCATATTTCGACGGATGAAGTATTTGGTTCGCTCGGTGCTGAAGGATTCTTCACAGAGACCACGCCTTACGATCCGCGCTCGCCGTATTCTGCCAGCAAGGCAGCTTCTGATCATTTTGTCTTGGCTTGGCACCACACCTACGGCCTGCCCGTGCTGATTACAAACTGCTCCAACAATTACGGCCCTTATCACTTTCCCGAGAAGCTGATTCCCCTAGTGATTCTCAATGCGCTGGATGAAAAGCCGTTGCCGGTGTATGGCAAGGGAGAGAACGTTCGCGATTGGCTGTATGTGGAAGATCACGCCCGCGCGTTGGCATTGGTGCAGGAAAAAGGGTTGCCCGGTGAGACGTATAATGTCGGCGGCCACAACGAACGTACAAACCTGGAAGTTGTGCAGGGAATCTGCCGCGTGTTGGATGAGTTGGTGCCACGGTCGAACGGTGTGCCTTATGAGGCGTTGATCACCTTTGTTACGGATCGTCCCGGACATGATCAGCGTTATGCGATTGACGCTACGAAGCTGAAACGCGAGCTGGGCTGGGTGCCGCAGGAGAATTTTGAGACGGGCTTGCGTAAGACCGTCCGTTGGTATTTAGATAATGAGTGGTGGTGGGCGCCGTTGCGCGGCGCGGCCGGCTGCCGTTTGGGACTTGGTGAGAAGGGGGCGAAGGGATGACGTTTTTTCTATCAACAAACTACCTCTCGGAGCGGATAACACGGGGGGAGGCGTTGGTCGAAAAAGTGCTCTCTCTCGGGTTTAACGGCATTGAGTTGGGGTATCTGCTGACGGACAAGCAGATCGACCAGATTGAGGTGGCGCGTAAAAGCTGTTCGCTGGAAATTGAAAGCCTGCATTCCTTCTGTCCGGTGCCGTTTGGCGCACCCTATGGCTATCCGGAATTGTACGCGGCGGCATCGCCGGATGCAGATGAGCGGGCATTGGCCTGTCTCCATTTGCAAAAGTCGCTGGAGTGTGCGGCGCGGTTTGGCGCGAAGAAGGTGGTCTATCATGCCGGGCGTATCCGCATGCGGCGGTTTGGCTTTTCCTACTCGTCCAAGCTGAAGCAGCTGGCTTTGGAGTCTTCGCCGAAGGATGAGGCGTATGTGCGGCAGCTGGCTAAAGAGAGGCTGTTGCGAGCCAAAGCGTCGGGGATGTGGTTTGATGGAATGTGCCGCTCGCTGGATGCGTTGCTGCCGCGCTTTGAGGCTTTGGGCGTAGCGTTGTGTTTGGAGAACCTGCCGTCGTTTGAGGCGTTCCCGGACATGGAGGAGTTTCAGCGGTTACGGGAGCGGTTCCCCACGCGGGCATTGTTGCACTGGCACGACATTGGGCATGGTGAGGTACGCGGGAATTATGAATGGGATGACCCGTTGACGGTGACGAAGACGCTGTTGAATGACACAGCGGGGATTCATATCCACGACGTAGAGGGGTTGGAAGGCGACCACTGTGCGCCGGGAGCCGGCAGTGTGGACTTTACGGGGTATGCCTTCTACGGGGGGATGAGTACGATTACGCGTGTGTTTGAGCCGGGGCCGACGGTGCCGGAGGATGTGTTGATGAAGGGGCTGGCGTTGATCCGCCGCCAATGGGATGTACAGCCATGAGTGATGATAAATTAACACCGGTTGAGATTGAGTTGGCGCGTGAGAAGCTGGAACTTGAGCGCGAACGCCTGAGTTTGGAGCGCGAACGCCTGTCGGCCATCAAGCGGACACGTCCGTTGCTGACGGGATTTGTGGAGACCGGGCAGGGGCAGTTGGGGATTTCGTTGACGGCTGCGATTATCTTGGCGTTGTTGTGTTTGGGCGTGGGTGTGCTGGCGGGATCATATTTGGAGGCCAAGCGTATCAGCCTCAACCGCGAACAGCGGCGGGAGACGCTCTTGCGCACATTGGCGGGAGGCAGCACAACGAATGCGGTGGATGCTGCGGCGTTGCAGAAGCTGCTGCCGGGCGTTAAGTCTGAGCAGCGCGATGGCAGTGTATTCCTTTTTATGGACTAAGTTATGTCAGCATTCAAAGCGTATGATATCCGGGGCGTGTTTGCCCGCGACTGGGATGAGCAAACGGCCTATGCCATTGGCCGCGTACTGCCGGGGCTGTTGGGCGCGAAGCGGATCTTGGTGGGGCGCGATTGTCGGGTGTCGTCGGAGGCAATCCGTGATGCTGTTTGCCGTGGGTTGACAGAGGCGGGTGCCGATGTGGATGACATGGGGCTTGCGACAACGCCCATGGTCTACTTCTTTACCGCAGAAGATGGGTACGACGCGTCGATTCAAATCACGGCATCGCACAATCCGCCCGAGTATAATGGGATGAAGGTGTCGAGGGCTGGTGCTGTGCCGGTGGGGTATGACACCGGCCTGGCTGAGCTTGAGAAGGTTGTGAAATCAGGTGAGCTGCCTGCATGTGTTTCGTGGGCGGGCGTGGTGCGGCAGGTGGAGAACACGGCGCGGTTTGTGGCGTGGTTGAAAGAGCGTGCAGGCGATTGGTCGGGCTTGCGGTTTGCGGTGGATTGCTCGGATGGTATGGCCGGGCTGTTTGTGAAACAGGTGCTGGGGGAAGAGCCGACTTATATCAACAGTGTGCCGGATGGACGCTTTCCGCATCATCCGCCGAATCCGTTGGTGCCGGAGAATTGCGCACAGTTGGCCGAAGTTGTGCGGCGAGAGGGGTGCGACCTTGGGGTGATATTTGACGGCGATGCCGACCGCGTGATGTTTGTGGATGAGCGGGGCGTGTTTATACAGCCCGACTATCTGATTCCGGTGATTGCGGGCGAGCTGCCGGGAGTCCAACCCGGGGATCTGGTGGTGCATGATGTAAGGACGTCGCGGGGGGTGAGTGAGTCGCTGCGGGAGATGGGGCTGGTGCCGTACATGTGGAAGGTGGGGCACGCATTTGCCAAACGCAAGCTGAGGGAGACTGGGGCTATCTTTGGCGGGGAGTTGGCGGGACATTATTACTTCCGTGAGTTTGCCTGCTGTGACTCGGGTGAGCTGGCCGCATTGCGGGTGCTGAGTGCGGCGGCGAAGTTGAAGCGGCGAGGCGTGACGTTGAGTGCGCGGATTGCGGAGATTGCGCGCTATGCAAACTCCGGCGAGCTCAACTTTACGATTGAAGATAAAGACGGTGCATCGGCGGCGTTGTGTAAGGCGCTGGTGGAGCGGTTCGGCGAACCCGCACAGCGGTTTGATTTCGATGGCGTAAGGTTGGAGTGGAGGGATTGGTGGGTGAGTATCCGTAAGTCGAATACCGAGCCCTATTTGCGTTTGATTGCCGAGGCACAGGGCGATGGCCTGTTGGCTGATGTGCTGTCGGTTGCGAAGGGTGTATTAAAGGAGTTTGCTTGAGTATGGAAGAATCACGCCGCGAGATTATATTTGTCCTGACCCGCTGGATGGCGACGGGGGAGTTTCCTGACCGTCTGTTGGAAGATGGGCCGTCGCGCGGATTCGTGCAGAGCGTGGTGTATACGGTTATCCGTAACAAGTCGGCGTTGGAGTGGGTGCTGCGGCAGTATGTGAAGCATTTGCCGACCGGCGAGGCCGGTGCGGCGTTGTATGCCGGTGCGGCGCAGGTGCTGTTGATGGATGATGTGGCCGACCATGCGGCGGTGTTTGAGACGGTGGAGGCGGTTAAGCAGTCGTCACGCCATGTGGCGGGTTTGCTCAATGCTGTGCTGCGGCGCTTGGTGCGCGAGCGGGATGATGTATTGGCACGCTTGGCAAAGGAACCTGTGGCGGTGAGATACTCGCATCCTGTGGTGTGCGTCAAGCGGTGGACGGCGGCATTTGGAGCTGAGGCATGCGAGGCGTTGTGTGCATGGAATAACCGTCCGGCGCAGGCGGTACTGGTGCCGTTGGCAGGGTTTGAACCGTGCGAAGGATTGGAACGGCTGGAGATCAATGGCCGTGTGTTCTTTGTGGTGCCGCATGGGATGAAAGTCTCAGAACTGCCGGGCTTTGCGGAGGGGTGCTTTGTGGTGCAAGATCCGGCAACGCTGGGGGCCGTGGAGCTGCTGGCGGTGGGTGAGGGCATGTCGGTGTTGGATGCCTGCGCGGCACCGGGCGGCAAGGCTGTTGCGATGGCGCAGTTGAACGGTAATGGACGGTTTGTCGCGATGGATTGCCATGAAGACCGCTTGGTGCAGCTACGGGATTCGCTTGCGCGGACAGGACTGTCGGACCGAGTCGAAGTGGTTCACGGCGATGCGGCTAAAATGCCGGATGAGAGTGCCGAGAAGTTCGACCGTGTGCTGCTTGATGTGCCGTGTTCTAACAGCGGGGTGTTCCGTCGGCGGGCTGATGCGCGTTGGCGGTGGTCGGTCAAACGGCTGAAGCGTCTTCTGGAACTGCAAGCAAAGATATTAGAGGCCGGGGCGGCGCACTTGGTACCGGGAGGGCGGCTGGTCTACTCCACCTGCAGTATTGAGCGCGAGGAAAATATGGGACAGGTCGAAGCCTTTCTTGTGCGTCATCCTGAGTTCACCTGCGTCGAAGTACGCGAATCCCTGCCATGGATATCCGGCACCGATGGCGCCTTCGCCGCCGCGCTGGTCCGGCAGGGGTAGGCTTATAGATCGAAGAAATCGACGAAGTCGCGTACGGTTTGCTTCGGCGTACTTGCGGAATCTGCCCGACTTGCCTGACGCTTCAGGTTTACTCCCGTATGAGGAACGTGAGTAACGTTACTCAGCTCCGACAGTAACATTACTTAGCGATGGGAGTAACGTTACTTACAAGTATCAGTAACATTACTGACAGCAGAGAGTAACATTACTGCGAGTAGCGTGATGTATTGCTTACGGTTGCCCCACGCGCGTCAATAATCGTGCTGAGGTTCGTTGATGTCATATTTAATGGGTGGGGTGTTTTAGGTAGGAGTGGGGTTTTGTGTTGCTCCGGGGGGGAGTTTGGGGTATAGTACGGGGTGTTTGATTTCGGGATTATCAGTAAAGGGAGTTGGCTATGCAGGTTTTGGTGTTGAATGGGAGTCCGCATGTGGCGGGGTGTACGTTTACGGCGTTGTCGGAGGTGATGGGGGCGTTGGAGGCGGAGGGGATTGGCACGAAGGTGTTTCAACTGGGGGCGCGGGCGGTGAGGCCGTGTATCGGCTGTGGGAAGTGCCGGGAGTCGCGGCGGTGTATTTTTAATGATGATGGGGTGAATGAGGCGATTGAGCTGTTGGAGGAGTCGGATGGGCTGCTGGTGGGGTCGCCGGTGTATTATGCGGGGCCGAATGGGTCGTTGTGTTCGTTCTTGGATCGGATGTTCTTTGGGAAGAGCGGGGCGTATGCGTTGAAGCCGGCGGCGGCGGTGGTGAGTTGTCGTCGCGGCGGGGCGAGTGCGTCGTTCGACAGGCTGAATAAGTATTTTACCATATCTTCGATGCCGGTGGTGTCGTCGCAGTATTGGAATGCGGTGCATGGGATGACGCCGGAGGAGGTGAAGCAGGATGTGGAGGGGTTGCAGATCATGCGGACGTTGGGGCGGAATATGGCGTGGCTGTTGAAGTGTATTGCGAATGGGCAGGGGAGCGTGACGCCGCCGGTGCGTGAGGCGTGGACGCCGACAAGTTTTATTCGTTGAGGAGAGCGTAGGAGGGGGAGAGAGCTCACGCGGAGGCGCGGAGTCGCGGAGAGAGATGGAATGTGTGAGGAGGAGAGGATGAACGAGTCGAAGAGTTTGGATGATATTACCGGTACGATTGTTGATGCTGCGCTTCATATTCATATTGATTTGGGACCGGGGTTGTTGGAGTCGGTTTATGAGGCGGTGTTGGCGCGGGCTTTGGAGCGGCGGGGTTGCGTGTGGAGCGTCAAAGGGTCATTCAATTCGAGTACGATGGCTTGGTTTTTGAGGAGGGGTTTCGTGCTGATTTGTTCGTAGAGGGGCAGGTGATTGTGGAGCTGAAGTCTGTTGAAACAATCGTGCCCGTTCATCGTAAGCAGTTGCTGACGTATCTGCGGTTGATGAATCTGCCCGTTGGTTTGTTGATTAATTTTGGTGCGGCGACTTTTAAGGATGGGTTGCAGCGTGTTGTTAATAATCTGAATCCTTCCGCGTCTCCGCGCCTCCGCGTGAACTCTTCTGTCGGTGGAGTGTGAGGAAAAAGCTCACGCGGAGACGCGGAGTTGCGGAGAGTGAGAATGAAGATTAGGAGTATGAGTAGGGGGAAGGGACTGTTATGAAGCGTTTGGTGTTGTGGTTGGCGGTTGCGGTACTTTGGGTTGGCTGGGGGGAGGCGGCTAATCCGAAGTATGTGTTCCTGTTTATTGGTGATGGGATGTCGGTACCGCAGCGGCGGCTGGCGGATGCGTTTGCTGAGGCGTCGGGGCAGGAGGGTTTGTTGATTAACCGGCTGCCGCATCAGGGGGCGACGACGACGCGGTCGGCGGATGCGTTGGTGACGGATTCGGCGGCGAGTGGTACTGCTATCGCGTGCGGGGAGAAGACGAAGAATGGGCGCATTGGCATGGATGCGTCGGGGTTGACGAATTTGGAGTCGGTGGCAGTCGTGGCACAGCGGGCGGGACGTAGGGTGGGGATTGTCTCGAGCGTGACGATTAATCATGCGACGCCGGCGTCGTTTTATGGGCATCGGAAGAGTCGGAGCGAGTATTATGGGTTGGGGTTGGATTTGGCGGCGTCGGGGTTTGACTTCTTTGGCGGTGGGGGGGTACAGGATGCGGATGCGGTGAAGTCGCCGTTGTATCAGGGGAGCGTGTATGATGTGGCGCGTAAGGCGGGGTATACGGTCACTGCGTCGAAGGAGGAGGTTGTGGCGCTGAAGCCGGGCGGGGGGAAGGTGTTGGCGCGGACGGGGGATGGGGCGTTGCGGTATGCGATTGATGGGCGTGAGGGGGAGTTGTCGTTGGCGGATTATGTGCGGAAGGGGATTGAGTTGTTGGATGGGCCGCAGGGGTTCTTTATGATGGCCGAGGGGGGGATGATTGATTGGATGGGGCATGCGAATGATGCGGCGTCGGTGTTGCGGGAGACGGTGGCGTTTGATGAGGCGGTGAGGGTGGCTTGGGGGTTTGCGCAGGAGCATCCGGGTGAGGTGTTGATCGTGGTGACGGGGGATCATGAGACGGGCGGGTTGACGTTGGGGTTTGCGGGGACGGGGTTTCGTACGCGATTGGAGTTGTTGGGGGCGCAGAAGTGTTCGCTGCCGGCGTTTGAGAAGATGTTGAAGAAGGAAGAGCCTGCGTCGTTTGAGGCGGCGTTGGGTTTGGCGCGTGAGTGGTTTGGTTTGTTGCCGGTGGGGAGCGCGGGGGAGTTGGCGTTGTCGAAGGCGGAGTTGGAGAAGCTGAAGCTGGGGTATGAGGCGCAGTTTGTGAAGAAGGCGAAGGGGTCGGAGAAGGCGTTCGCGGTGGCGGTGGTGCAGGTGTTGGATGCGAAGGCGGGGCTGGCGTGGGGGTCGGGGAATCATACGGCGCTGCCGGTGTTGACGACGGCGTTTGGTCCGGGTGCGGAGCAGTTCGCGGGGGTATTGGATAATACGGATGTGGCGAAGCGGTTGAAGGAGCTGGTGAAGTGAGTTTGTTTGGAGGGAGGAGTAGCCGCTTGCGGGGGGATTGGCTGACGGTGGGGGTGTTTGGGTTGGTGTGTGCGGCGTTGGCGTGGTGGGAGCCGCGGATTGCGGGGGCGGCGGCGCCGGAGGCGGGGGAGAAGGTGCGGGCGCGGGTGGTGTCGGTGGATAATGGGGGCTTGGTGGAACTGGGCTTGCTGCGGACGGGGTCGCAGATGTTGGAGGTGGAGGTGCTGGGGGGTGAGCACAAGGGGGAGCGGTTTGCGGCGTGTAATGAGCTGCGGGGGCAGTTGGAATTGGATAAGCTGTTTGTGCCGGGGGATGTGGTGCTGGCGGGGATTGCGCAGGGGGCACGGCCGGGGGTGGATGTGGTGACGGCGCAGGATTAGGATCGGAGGGGGTGGGCAGGGGTGTTGGTTGGTTTGTTTTGGGGGTTGGTGATGTGGGGTGGGGGGATGGTGGGGCTGAAGGC
>JAVBMC010000026.1:0-32170 GCA_031552845.1 Kiritimatiellia bacterium | reverse complement strand
CCCCTCAACAAACCCATTCCGTAACATAAACCCAACCAAAATAATCCCATTTCCCCGCGTATTATCTCCCAACACCGCGCACTGATTCGTGCCACCGCCATCTACAATCGTATGCGGCGTGCCTGTTATGCTACGGATCTCAATAAAGCGCCCCTTCCAAACGAACCCCTCATACACCCCACGCTCCACCAAAATCAAATCCCCATCCGCCGACACATCTACAGCGGCCTGAATCGACCGCTTCGCAGTACTCCAACTCTTTCCATCGCTCGAATCACGGCCACCTGCAGCATCCACATGCCACGTCGCTGCGCCAACAAAGCAGCTCCACGCCACTGCCATTATCAAAATAAAATATTTCATAAAAATCACCTTATTGGACACACCTTGCCCAGAAAACAACCTGCTTATTCTACATCTTTTAGCTTCCTGAAACAAGAAGCAATGCAATAATACTCCTATATTTCAGGAAAGACAAGGCCTAACTTACTCTCCAAATAATTCTTTTGGTGGCGATATCGATTATCGAGACGCTTATTGTCCCGTTTTTCCATATGAATTGCCAATTACAGTGATAGGCGATTGCTGTTTGTGGGCTTGTAAGCCCACAACTGTGGGGTTCGAAGCCTTCAACTGCGGGCTTGCAAGCCTTCATTTGTGGGGTTGTAAGCCTTCAACTGTGGGCTTGCAAGCCCACAAAACGCCATCACCCATGTACATTTCCCGCAACACCCCAAACTCAGTCACGTCTCTCTCCCTCCGCGCGAGCTACTCTCTCAAATCGTTTTTCCTTGCCAGCACTCTCTGTACCTATTATAGTACGCCCCTGTGTCCAATTATGATGCGATTACCGTTGGCGGGGGAATTGCGGGGTTCATTGCCGCGCCCTTTGAATACGCCGACGTTACCCAAGGAGATTGAAACCATGAAGGATTTGCAGTTGATCATTGATGATGAAAAATGTACGCGTTGCGGGTTATGCGCCAAAGATTGCCCTGTCGGTGTTTTGTCCGTGAAGGGTGATGTGCCAAAAGTGCTCCCCGAAACGGCCTCTGATTGTATTGAGTGCCAACATTGCCTGTCGGTATGCCCGACCGGCGCACTGTCCATCTTCGGGGTTAACCCCGAGAAAAGCATCCCACTGCTTCAGGGAACATTTCCGACGTCACAGCAAATGCAAACTTTGGTGCGCGGCCGCAGAAGTGTCCGGCAATACAAGGATGAAAACATTCCCAAAGAAACGATTGACGGCCTTTTGACCGACCTTGCTTACGCGCCGACCGGGTGTAACGCCCGCGCTCTGAACTACCTTATCGTTGATGACACGACCCAAATGAAAAAGCTACGCGAAGACATCATCGAAACGATCGAAAGCGCGCTCAAAGAAGGCAGGAAAATGCCGGACTTCTTGGTTGCGACGGTGGCCGCTTATAGACGGAATGGCGCAGACTATTTATTTCGGGGTGCTCCGCACTTGCTGATCGTATCCGCGACTGACAGAGCCGCCTGTGCCGATCAGGATATTGCAATATCGCTTACTTACTTCGAACTTTTGGCACAGTGTGCAGGACTTGGAACGGTGTGGTGCGGTCTGCTGAATTTTGCCGCTGCGGCTGTACCTGAGATTAGAGACATCTTGGGCATCGAAAATAAAACACCGTTTTACAGCATGATGTTCGGACATCCGGCGGTTAAATACGCACGGACAGTTCAACGCGATATTACAGATGCAACACGCCGTTTTCATTATACGGACTAGTGTCAACGCCCTCATGTTTGATTATGATGTGATTATCGTTGGCGGGGGAACTTCGGGACTCATCGCCGCACAAGTTCTACACCGCCGCCGCGTGTTGTTGATGAATACTCCTATGAATATCTTAATGTCAGACCAACCAAGCAAGCTCTTTAAGCGTTGATAGATCCTTTCGAACTGGAGCGTCAAAACGTCAGCAAACGGCTAGCTAAAGATCAACGGCGTACAGTTTAACGGGAACGCGAGATGTAAGTTCACGGGCGCAAGCACGCAGTACGAGAGACGCTTCACACGTGA
The DNA here is from genome assembly GCA_031552845.1 of Kiritimatiellia bacterium. Lineage (GTDB taxonomy): Bacteria > Verrucomicrobiota > Kiritimatiellia > RFP12 > DVOR01 > JAVBMC01. Next base: position 30,117 of record JAVBMC010000026.1, on the reverse strand, counting down.
CTCATTTATTGACCATTAGTTCCCCGTTTTCACTGCTTTTTCCTGTGACGGGGCGGCTTGACTTGGCGCCTATGCGAGGGGCGTGGTGACAAAAATATCGAATAATGCGCTCATCATTTTGTGGCCTTTTGGCGCGGGTGACGTAGAGGGGCGTATAATATTGTCTGGCGGCCTCTATTTTTTGTACTTTCTTTTTCTGCTTTCCCGTGCTACAATCTGACTGGTTTCATTTATCAAATGTAGCGTACCGTTGTTATGATTAAGAATCTCTCAGAGAATGAATGCGCAGTACTGAGCGTGCTGGCGGTGTTTGATGTGCTCCAGCAGAGCGACCTTGCGGCGTATGCCGCGGCGCTTTTGCCAAAGGGTGAGCGTAGCGGTGTAGCCGCCGCCATCCGTGCACTGGCCGATAAGAAGTATATCCGTGAAGCGAAGGACGGCTGGGCGTTGACCGATGCCATCACCTCGCAAGACCGGTATACGATTTGCCATGGGCGCGATTTGATTTCCGTGCTGGGAGAGTCCGACGACGCCAAGCACTGGCAGGCTATTGAGTCGAACTACTATTGGTCGGGACGCCACCACGAAACCGAAATCATCCGCCGCCGTCTCAAAGCCGTCGTCCTCGCCGGCGACACGGATTCCTACTACCTGCTGCGTAAAGAAGGCGAAAGCAAGGGTAACGCTTGGAATGCCAAGTGGACCTCCAACATCGGCGACGGTTGGAACTCGATCCTTCAAGACAAGACCGAATTCCCCGAAGGCATTGATCCGCGTTTCTATCCCGAAATCTTCAGCATCATCGCCTTCAATGCGATGATGGCCAACCAGCCGATTGCTCCGTTGATTGAATCGCTCTATGCCCTCGAGCCTTACAAGGACGAAATTCCTGAGGACACCTTCGCGCCTTTCACTCTCGCGGCGCTCTATACTTGGTGTGGCGAAAAGGAACCGCTCTACGACTGGTTCAACCGTATCGACCCCGAAGCGCGTACTCCTTATAATATCTTCATCAACCAATCGCAGGGTGCGCTCATCGTCTTCATCCAAGGCTGTCTCGCCATGCTCGAAGGCAACTGGGAAATCGCCGACGAATCCTTCGCCGAGATTGAGAGTCTTCTCATCCGTCCTTACCGCACCTCCTTCTCGCCCTACCGGGTCATTCCCGCCATTCTGCTCTTCCACCTTGTCAACCTGCGCCACCGCAGGAGCAAAATCCGCGCGACCTTCCTGCTCGACACCATCCAGCAGTTCTGCCTCAACTCCTGCGCGGCACGCCTGCATCCGTTTGTAACGCTCTTCACCGCATGCACCGACTCCACCTTTGTCGGTTACGAAAAGGACATCCTTCTAAAAACCGAAGCCCCGCTTGAAGCGATGCTCTATGCGATGATTCTCTACAAGCTTCCGCGTACGCCCGACACCGAACAGCGTGCGCTCAACTGCTGCGAGCTCGCCCGTGCCGCCGCCGATGCCGGCTACGACAACATCGCGCTACAAACCTACGCGATGATCAGCTGGCATGATGCCTGCCGCCAGACCGCCGCGTCCGAGATGGAAATCCTCACCGAGGCCGATAAAGGAGTCGCCCTCTGGCACGTCGAAGTTCCCAAGCAAAGCTGGGAGCTTGCCATTGCAGAACTCGAGGACCGCCTCGACGGCGATGCTGGCAAAACACGCCGCACCCCGCGTGCCGCCAAGCGCTCGGAAATCATGACGTGGTGGATCTGCCTCGACGAAGAAAAGAATCCGGACGGCAACGTGCTTATCGCCACCCACATCGCGCCACGCCTGCTCAAACGCACGCCCAACGGCAACTTCAAAGGCGGCCGTGCTGTCTCCCTCAAATCGCTCTGCGAGGACAAGTACGACAATCTCTTGACCGACCACGACAAGGCCATCAAGTACAAGATCGTCCGCAAATACAACATCCGCGGCGTCGAAACGTTTGAGCTTCCCGAAGACATGCTTTACATCCTCGCGGAGCACCCCTACGTGTTCCGCACCGATGAGCCCGACTCCAAAGTCGGCGAACACATCCGTCTCGAAAAAGGGGAATTCCAGATCAGCGCCACCAAGCAAGGCGACGACTCTTTCGTTCTCGACATCCCCTTTGCCCGCGCCGCGCTCTCCGTCATCCAACCGGTCGATGCCACCACATACCGCATCTTCCCCGTCACGGAGGAAATGCGCAAGCTCCGCACCATCGCCGAGAAGTACGCTGCCGATGGCCGCATCGTTATTCCTGCGGAAGGTCAAGAGCAGCTCCAACAGCTCCTCCACAAAGCCTCCGCTAAATACCGCGTGGTTGGCCACTCCGAAGCACTCGGTGCCGACAACACGCCTACCGTCTTCGGCGAGAGCGATCTCTACATGCAGCTCGTCCTCAAGCAGGACGTGCTTGAGCTCGCCCTGCGCATCAAACCCTTCTCGACTGAGAACCGTTACGTCGAACCCGGGCGCGGCGTTGAGCAAAGCCTCACCACCGTCAAGAACAAGCAGGTCCTCCTGCTCCGCAGCTTGAACGAAGAGCGCCGCGTCGCACGCATCTTCAAACAAAACACGCCCGACCTTGAACCTTGGGCTACCGGTGAATACACATGGCGCATCGATAACCTCAGTGATGCCCTCGCCATCCTGCCGCTGCTGCGCAACACCAATCCGCCGCTCTCACTCGTTTGGCCGGAGGGTGAAAAGCTCAACATCACCGGCATCTCCGCGCCCAACATCCGCCTCGAAGCGCAAACTTCGATGGAACAGTGGCTCGCCGTCAGCGGCACCGTTATGCTCGACAACGGTAAGGTCATTCAATTTGCAGAACTCCTCAACAAGATCACCGGGCGCGTGGGCAACTTCGTCCAGCTCAGCGACAATCAGTTCGTGCAGCTCACCCACGCCATGATCAAACGCTTGGAAGCGCTTCAGCTTTCCGGCACACTCAAGGGTAATACGCTCCAAGTTTCGCAAGCGGCCATCCCGATGCTCAGCAGCTGCTTCAACGCCTCCGACGAAAAAGAGTGGGCGCTGCCTACCCTGCTCAAGCGCAGCCTGATGGAGTTCCAAACTGCCGCGCAGGAGAAACCTTCCCTGCCCGCGCAATTCAAGGGCACGTTACGTACGTACCAAGAAGACGGCTTTATGTGGATGAGCCGCCTCACCCGTTGCGGCATGGGCGCCTGCTTGGCCGACGACATGGGTCTCGGCAAAACCATCCAAATTCTCGCACTGCTGCTCGAACGTAAAAAGGACGGTCCCTCACTTGTCGTCGCCCCCGCCTCCGTCTGTCACAACTGGGAACGCGAAATGGCGCGCTTTACGCCGACCCTGCGTCCGATTCTCATCGCCGTGAACGAAGGCAACGAGCGCATCGAAAAAGCCAAAGCGCACGACGTCCTTATCTGCAGTTATGGCCTGCTCATTTCGCGCGAAGAGACTATCGTGAATAAGCAATGGAACGGCATCATCCTCGATGAAGCCCAAGCCATCAAAAACCATACCTCGAAGCGTAACAAAGTCGCCCGCCGCCTCAACGGCAAGTTCCGCATCGCCGCGACCGGCACGCCCGTCGAGAACCGCCTCTCCGAGTTGTGGAGCCTCTTCGACTTCCTCAACCCCGGACTGCTGGGCACCAATCAGGCATTCCAAGCCAAGTATGGCGACAACCGCATTCCCAAGGCGCTCAAACGCCTCGTCTCGCCGCTCCTCCTACGCCGTCTTAAAATCGATGTGCTCGAAGAGCTCCCGCCCAAGACCGAGATCACTCTCGAGATTCAGCTGGCCGACGACGAACGCCACGCCTACGAGGCTTGCCGCCAGAATGCGTTGGATCTGTTGAAAGAGAACGAAGAGGCCACGGAGAATCGCATCCTCATTCTCACGCAGCTCACGCGCCTGCGCCGGTTCTGCTGTCACCCCAGCCTCATCCTGCCCGACTTCCAAGGCGTCTCCGCCAAGATGGAAGCGCTCATGGACTTGGTCGACGAACTGCGCGACAACGGTCACCGTGCCCTTATCTTCAGCCAGTTTGTCGACTTCCTCGCCATCGTCAAGGCTCAGTTCGACAAGCAGGACATCAGCTACCAATACCTCGACGGCTCCACGCCGGTTGCGGATCGCATGACCTACGTCAACGAGTTCCAAGAGGGCAAGGGCGACTTCTTCCTCATCAGCCTCAAGGCCGGCGGCACGGGTCTCAACCTCACAGCCGCCAACTACGTCATCCTGCTCGACCCGTGGTGGAACCCCGCAGTCGAAAGCCAAGCAGCCGACCGCGTCCACCGCATGGGGCAAAAGCAGCCCGTCACCATCTACCGCCTCGTTGCAGCCGACACCGTGGAAGAACGCGTGCTCGAGCTCCATGCGACGAAGAAGGCGCTCGCCGACGACCTGCTTGAAGGCACTGGCGATGCAACCGTCTCCGCCGAGACGCTCATGTCGCTCTTCAAAGGAACGGCCGGATCGGTCGAGGACGCACAAACACCGTGACATCAATCACTCCTCCCTCACGCCGCCTGACCGTCGGTCTGCCTGCGCTGCTGCTCGTCATCGGCGCGGCGGCCATTGCGCTCGGCAATCTCTTTTACGGACCGCTGAACCAAGACGAAGGCTGGTACCTTTATGCCGCCAAACTCCTCCGGCAAGGGTTATTGCCATACCGTGATTACTTCTTCACGCAAGGCCCTGTAATGCCCTTCGTTTATGGCACCGCCGCACCGTTGTGGGAACCCTTCGGCGTACTCGGCGGACGCGTGCTGACGCTCGTGCTCGGCTTCGCCGCCGCAGCATTCGCAAGCCTCCTTGCCGGACGCAGTTGGGTCGTACGCCTGACAGTCTTCGCGCTGTTGGCCTGCAACGTTTACCACAGCTACTTCACCGTCATCCCCAAGACCTACGCGCTTGCAGCACTCCTGCTCGCCGCCGCCTTCTACTGCCTCACCCGCCTCAAGCAGCACTCCGCGTGGGCAATCCCCTGCGGCCTCCTCCTCGCCATCGCTGCGGGCACGCGCCTCTCTCTCGGCATCGCTTTGCCAATCACCGGCCTCTGGCTGCTTTGCAACAACAAACACTACCCCAAGGCATGGCTCTACTTCGGCATAGCCGGTGCATTAGGACTGCTGATGCTACTCTGCGTTATCATGAAGCTGGACTACGCCAACTTCTGCTTCGCGCAACAATTTCACGGACAACGCGCCGATGGCGGACTCTTCTTTGCAATCGGTTCGCTCGTGCGCATCCTGCGCGGACACCTCGCCCTCGTCCTGCTCGCCTGCTTCTGGTACGCCGCCATACGCTGCTCCAACGGAACTGCTGAGAAGCAGCCGCTCCGTCAAATCTTCTCCACGCTCCCCGCATTGTTGCTCTGCGTGTGGGCGGGTGTATTTCTATTACAGCTCTGCGCGCCCTATCCCTACGACGATTACCAAACTCCCGTCATGCCCCTGCTCGTCACCGCGCTAGTCGGACTCCTCTATCGTGAAGACGCCTATGCCTGCTCCCGCTTGGGCCTGTGGCCGGTGCTGCTCGTCTGCGGACTCACCGCTGCCGCCTCGCCGCTTGTGCAAGACTGGGCAGTCATCCGCCAAGACCGCTTCTGGGTTGTCAAGAAGTCCGAAACCGACCTGCAAGTCCTCCGCAAGACCGCCAAGTTCATCAAGCCCCTGCTCGGCGACACCAACACCTTGCTCACGATGGACACCTACCTCGCAGTCGAAGCGCATTGCAATGTCCCGCGCGGCATGGAGATGGGGCCCTTCTGTTACTTCCCCGAGATTGAAGCCGATGCCGCCAAGCGTCACCATATCTTAAATCGTGAGCTGGCCCTAGACATCATTGCCAAAAGCCCCGCGCCCGTGGTTGCGGCCAGCGACTACTTTTTTGCGTTAGAAGCTCCGGCCATGACGCCCACTGAAATCGACGGCTGGCGTTGGCGCCAAATTATGAAAGCCATCACGGCCCGCTACAGCGAGTACGCCGTAGTGCCCAACTTCGGCCAGCAACACACCACGCTCGTCATCTTCAAAGCCAAACAGGCCGAAGCCGCGAAGGACGACTAATCCTTCGACCGCAAAAGCAGCCAATCAAGCCCAAGCTGTTTATAAAGCCGCTTCAACCGCCGCACCATCTTCATGTTCCCTAAGGGTGGAATCAATTTCTCCATCCTCAATGCCTTCCAAGTTTTACTATTATTAAAACTCTTCAGATCGACATACTTCAGCTTCTTACGCCCATCAACAACCTGAATCACAAAGTTCTTAGCGTTGAAATCATAGAAGAACAACTTGTTCTGAATAAGCGTTCGTGCAAAATTATTCAGTTGCATCTGCAGGTCATCATCGAACGTCTGCTTCAACAGATACTGTGCCAGCGATGGTGAAAAGCTCCCGTCAGGTTCTCTCAGCAACTCACAAACCAAGCCGGGCCCCTTATTGGTCTGCACCAACTGCCGGTCATACTCCACCACATAATCGCCCAAGATCGACTTGATATGCGCGTAGTGTTTGATCTCACTCTTCAGCGCACTCATCGTAGCGCTTGATTTCTTCAGCAGCACCTTGACGCACTTAGTCGAATCATGCGGATGCAAATAACACTCACGTGTCGCTCCATTGCCAATACGCTCAACCAAATATAATGCCGACTCCATTTGATTCAAACCCCATCTTTCAACCGACTAATCCCGCAGCTTGCAACAGCTTACAGGCGCGCACCCCGCATAGCAGAACTGTACCGTCACCCGCGTGATGCCCAGCTCTAGGCACAGACTCAAACGGTGGTGCCCATTATCTAAACTATCCGTCACCCCACCGCTACGCCGCAGCATCACGCCCAAAGGTTTATCCTCCCGCCAGCCTTCGGTGCGCAAAGTCTCCCGCAGCTTGCTGTAGCGGCTCATTCGCACATCATCCGACACCCGATACCGCCGAGACGTAAACGCATACGCATTCGCCTCCGTCCGAATCCCCCGTTCTATTTCCATCCCCCGCAAATCCGCCGGCGCCATGTGATACAACCCGCTGCCGAAAGTCTTATACCGCTTCCGCAGCTTCGAAATATACGTCCCCGGATGCCATGTCGCAATCACCGGCTCAAAAGCAAACCGCACCAAGGCATGCGTCTCCCCCTCCGCTTTCTGCGCCTCCAACGTCTCCCGCCCCCACGCCAACACATCCGGCACAGCCAAATCCGCCCGCCCCAACAAAACCACAACGGCCCCGCCAGCCTTCGCCTCAACCCGCGGGTCAACAGGCAACGCCAACAGATCATCAATCTCAATCAAATAGAGCCGCTCACTAAAACGCACAAGACATTCCTCAACCGTCAACAAACAACTTCCCCAGCATAACAAAGCCGCGCGGCATTGTCCATTCCAAACCCTGCCCGCCCCTGTCAAAGGCCAGACATTTCCACATCCCACGCGCTCGCGTACAGAAACCATAGCAGACACATTCAAGAACCAATATGCCCATATCTATGGAAAAACATACAGGTGTTTATCAAAAAACATATATATGATTCTGCATAAACATATATATGTTTTTCTGTAAACGTGTATGTAGTTGCAACTTGATACGCCTCTTTCGGCACCTTGATAGAGGCGTAGCGATCTCTCACCAGAGACGTGTCGGGTGGTGGCGCCCCATCTCTTCCATAGGTTACATCTTTTGCGCTTTCATTTGAGATTTGCACGCGAAAACGCACTTATTGCCGCTAGCCTGCTACTTCACGCTTGCAAACGTCCGTGAAAAAAGCTACACTCCCCTTTCACCTGAATATGATAGAAGAAACGCAACTGACTGCCGATTTGCAAGCTTGCACGCTGTGTCCGCGCGCTTGCGGGGTTGACCGTACTAAAGAACAGGTGGGCTATTGCCGGGCGGGGCTTACGCCGCGCATCTTCCGCCATGGTCCGCATTTTGGAGAGGAGCCCCCGATTTCCGGCACCTGCGGTTCGGGCACGATTTTCTTCTCGCACTGCACGTTGCGGTGCATCTACTGCCAAAACCACCCGTGGAGTCAGGGCGGTCAGGGCGAGGATATGGACATTGATGCCCTTGCGCAAATCTTCCGCAGCTTGGCCGAGCAGGGGTGTCATAATTGGAATTTGGTGTCCCCTACGCCGTGGCTGCCGCAAGTCAAAAAGGCCGTGCAAAGCACAATAAAAGATGGCTTTTTGCTCCCTTTTGTGTATAATACCTCTGGTTTTGAATCTGTTCGGACGCTTCAAGCGTATGCGGACTTGATTGACATCGCATTGGTCGATCTCCGTTACGCCCAAGCGGCCAGCGCGGCGGAAGGCTCCGATGCGCCGGGATATGTCGATGCTGCTAGGCAAAGCGTGCTGTGGCTGTGGGACAAACTCGGCGCCTTGCAGTTGGACGGCGACGGCATCGCAACGCGCGGTGTAGTCTGTCGGCTGTTGGCCTTGCCGGGCCGGACGGCGGAGGTGGTTGATAACCTGCGCTGGCTGGCGGAAAATGTCGGCACGCAAGTCGCCGTCAGCGTGATGTCGCAATACGTCCCGCTGTTCGCGGCAGAGTCAAAACCCGGCTGGGACCGTGCGGTTCAGTCGGATGAGTATGAGACGATTGTGGATGCTGTCAGTGAACTCGGCTTCGAAAACGGCTGGGTTCAGGAACTTGAGGCAACGACGAAACAAGACCTTTTGGGTCAGAACATGTCTGCCGGCGAAGGCGCGGTCGGACGGTAATAGAGGAAAGAAGAATGAGCGGTCATAGTAAATGGGCAACAATTAAGCACAAAAAAGGCGCAGCAGACGCCAAGCGCGGCAAGATGTTCAGCCGCCTCGCCAAGGAAATCATGATTGTTGCCAAGAGCGGCGGCAACCCTGACCAGAATGCAGCCTTGCGCAACCTCATCTCCAAGGCCAAGGGCATCAACATGCCCAACGACAACATCGACCGCGCCATCAAGAAGGGCACCGGCGAACTCCAGGCCGAAGTCCTCGAAGAGATCACGTACGAAGGTTATGCTGCCGGCGGCGTCGGCCTCGTCGTCAAAGTGCTGACCGACAACAAGAACCGCGCAGCTGCCGAAGTCCGTCAGGTGTTCAAGAAGAACAACTCCGACTTCGCCACTCAGGGCGCTGTTTCCCGTAACTTTGAGCGCAAGGGCCAAATCCTCATCGCCGCCAAGGAAGGTCTTACCGAAGACGGCCTGATGGAAATCGTCCTCGAAGCAGGCGCTGACGACCTTTCCGGTGACGAGAACGGCTTCGAAGTTTTCTGCGCGCCGTCGAACTACACGGCCGTCTGCACCGCGCTCGAAAAGGCAGGCATCGTTCCTGAAGAATCCGGCGTCAAGCTCATTCCGGTTGCCACCGCACCGGTCACCGAGCTCGCCGTCGCGCAAGCCGTCAACAAGTTCATCAACGCGCTCGAAGACAACGAAGACGTTCAAGACGTTTACCACAACATGGACGTCTCCGACGAAATCGAAGCCCAGCTCGAGTAGTCCCGGCGCCTAAAACAAAAGACTTGCGGCCAAACCTCAGCTCCGGCTGAACCTGTGGCAGCAAGTCTTTTTTTATTCCCTATGACCCCGCACACACTCCAAACCAACCTTGCCAAACCCCTGCGCAAAGAGACCGCCTTTGCGGCGCCCCTTCTTGCGTGGTTTGCCGTCAACCGGCGTGAAATGCCCTGGCGCGGACATCCCGACCCCTACGCCGTCTGGATCAGCGAGATCATGCTCCAACAGACGCAAGTCGCCACCGTCCACAGCTACTTCATCCGCTTTCTCAAAACCTTCCCCACCATCCAATCGCTCGCCACTGCCGAAACCGACGTCTTGCTCAAAGCTTGGGAAGGCCTCGGCTACTACACCCGCGCCCGCAACCTGCGCAAAGCCGCGCAAATAGTCGTCGAACAATTCGGTGGCAAACTCCCCGTCACGCCCGAAGACCTCCTCACCCTCCCCGGCATCGGCCACTACTCCGCCGCCGCCATCGCCAGCATCTGCTACGGCACGCCCGTTCCTGTCGTAGACGGAAACGTCGCACGCGTCTTCGCACGCTACCGCCTCCTCACCGACGACTTCACCAAACTCCCGCCCCGCCTCGCGCTCGCCGAATGGCTCACCCCTGCAATCTGCGCCAGCGGCAACCCCGGTGACTTCAACCAAGCCATGATGGAACTCGGCGCGCTTATCTGCACGCCCCGCAATCCCAACTGCACCGCCTGTCCCCTTGCCCGCACCTGCGCCGCCAAGAAAGCCAACACACAGGCCGACTACCCCACGCGCAAACAAACCAAACAAATCCCTGAGCGCCACTTTGCAGTTGTCATCCTCTCCAACCCGCAAGGACACATCTACCTCGTGCGCCGCGAAGAACGCGGCCTGCTCGGCGGACTCTACGAACTCCCCGCCGTCCCGGCTGATAAAGATTGGAAAAAGACCTTCGCCGCACAATATAGCGCCATTGCGAAAGTCAAAAACCTTGGCACAGTGAAGCACCAGTTCTCACACTTCACGCTGATACTCGACGTCTACACGGCCGAAGCCAAACAGCCGCTGGATTATATTGACCCCAGTGCTGTTGCGCTCGCTACGGCGCACAAGAAAGCGCTCGCTCTGCGCGGTTGATATTTAAGATGATTGCTCGCGGAACCCGCGCAGCACAATCCGCGCGGAGAAGATTGCCAACCCCAGCAGACAAACAATAAACCCGGCGAACACCACCGGCCATCCACGATCCTTTGAACACTGCAACACCGTATACAAACGCGATTCGCCTGCGGGTGTTTTATATTCGCCCCAGCTCATCTGATACACCCACCAACCCTTGTGGCGCAGCGGCTGGTTCACACGGATCTCCGCCGTCTGCTCGGGCAGCACAATTTTTTGCGCGTCTTCACGCAGGCGCACAAAGCTCACATATTCCTTGATAGGCGTGCCCTTTCGTGCGGCACGGTCAGCCTCAGTCTCCGGATAGAAGTTCACCTCGAACTTATCCAAGTAAACAAAGAACGGCAGCGTCCCCACAATCTTCTCACCGGTTGAATCCACCAGCACATTCGAACACTCGCCATTACGTAATGGCAGCATTCCCACCGTGGCAAAATGCGTCCCCCAAGCCGCCCCGCCCAACACCAACGCCAGTCCGATGTGCAGACACCCCGACCCCACTAATCCGCGCAGCAATGCCCTTACGCCAATTACTACCGACAGCAGAGCCAGCATACCTCCGCAAATCAACGCCGTATCCGAACGCATCAGCTCCCCTGCTCTCGCTGAGCCGAAGAATGCTAGCACGATCGACCCTGCCGCTAACAGCAGACAGAGCAGTACCGCCCACGTGCGGGCATTAGAAAATGTAAACTTGTACGACATTAGCCGACCACCTGCACAGCCATCAATTCGATTTCAATGAGCAAATCATCGCGGCACACATCCGCCGTCATCGCCGTGATGGGAATACCCTCCAAGCTGTTCGCGCGCAGCCACTCCTGCCATGTCGCGAGAAACTCCGGCTGTTTGACATAGACCACGCCCTGCACCACATTGCTGAAGTCCATATCCCGCGCATGGAGAATCGCATCTATCACCTCCATCGTCAACGCCGTCTGCTTCACGATGTCACCCACGAACGCCGTCTCGCCGCCTGGTTCAATGCTCGCCGTGCCCGACACAAACAGCGTCCGCTGATCGCCCGTATCGACTTCCGCTGCACGCGAGAACGAACTCTTATACGCCACCGCCGGACACTGCAACGGTGAATCTACGCTAAAGATTTTTACACGCTTGGATTTCGGCTTCACGGCAATCGCGCACGTTGTAATCGCCGCGCCCCACACGTTCGCGCTTCCAATGCCCGTGCTCGCCGGAATCATCCGGTCATACACGCCGCGTGACTCAAAGAACGCATCCCGCGCACGGTTGAACTCGCCATACCATGCAAGAATATCTTCCATATACAGCCACGTGCGCACCACATGCTCAAAGGCAAATCCAGCCCCCTGCAGCGCGCGCTCCATATTCTCAAACGCCGACGTCGTCTGCGCCGCACGCTCTGCCCGCAAGTCCGACGGCAGCACGCCCGCCAGCATCACATAATCGGCTTCGGAGTCACTGTAACGGATACCGACTGTACGCCCATCCAGCAACACCGGCTCGCACGGCACGCCCGGACGGAACACCTGCAGCATCGGCGGCAGCTCGCCCTCATATCCGCACAACACCAGCTCCGGCCAACGCCCGCCAACCGCCCGTGCGAAGTGCCCCGCTTGCTCGGGCGATCCCCACCCCAGCAGCACGCAGCCCTCATTACCCGTACGTAAAGTCTCTGCCGTCGTTGAATCCAACGCGACACCTTCAAAACACCGAGCCGATCCCCCGGCCCGATAGCATGATTCAAACATAGTCCTACTCCTCCCCTAAAATCAAATCATCAAAGCGACAGCACATACGCCGCTAAAGTCTTAATCTGCGCAGGCGACAGTTTCGACGTCTCCCCATGCACATCATTCGGATTGCACACCGTCAGCACTTCCTCCATCGTCAAAGCCCGCCCATCATACAAATACGGCGCCGTTCTCCAAACCTCCCGCAGCGTCGGCACGTCAAAGGCACGCCCCTCCTCATTCCCGACGCCCAGCCCCATATCATACTTCTTCAAATCCGTATACAGCGGTGCCGGGTGACAATCCGCACACTTCGCCTGCACAAACAGCTTCTTTCCCTCCGCCAGCAGCGGATTCTTCAGCCACGGACTCGGCACCGCCTTCATCTGCCGGATATACTCATCCATCGCCGCCCCCTCATCCTCCGGACGGAGCACAAACATAATCTTCTCAATCCCCTTCCGCACGCACGCCTCCATATCCGGGCGAATCCCCGTAATCATCGTCGGCGGCGTCACATCACACAGAAACATACTCTTTGTCTGCTTCGGATTTCCGATCCCATCATTCAGCAAATCCCAGTTCAAACCATCCACCCGCCCATCCGGATGACAGCTCGCGCAGCTCTGCCACATCTGATAACAATACGTCGCATCATTAAACAGCATCTCCCCGCGCCGCCCCTTATCCTTCATCAAATCCGGCTCAGGCCCCAACCGCACCACGCGCGGCACCGCCCCCGTCGTCCGCACATCCATCACCCCAACCGCATCAGCAAAGAATAACGCCGATACCGCCAAATCGCCCACCAACGCCACGCCGCGCGGCCCATCACCATCCAAAGCCACCCGCTTACGAATCCCCGACAAAAAAGACAAATCGCTCGGCACATCCGCCGACGACGACGTAATCGGCGTCACCCGCTCTCCCTTCGCCGCCCGCGCCAGGCGCTCCAACAACGCAGGCAAATCAATCACGCTCAACTCCCGCGTCCCCGCCTGTGCCACCACCAGCAATGCACCATCCGCGCTGATCGCCAAGCCCCACGGATTCGCCGCCCCCATCTCCACATCATCCAGCAGCACCGAGTTCAAATACGCCCCCGTCGCTCCATCAAAGAACGACACAGCCGACGTATTCATCCACCCCCGCGCCAGCTGCGTCGTCGGCAGCAAATACCGCGCCAACGTATGCGACACGCAAACCACCCGGCCATCCGGCGAAGCCACCATACCCCGTATCGACGTGCTCCCATTCGGCAATCGCACATGCCGCACCGCCAGCGACTCCGTATCAATCACCGACACCTGTGCCGCCACATAATCCACCTGCGTATCAACCGCAGCATCCCCCTTCGGAATCTCCGCCGCCCGATCCAACGGCAGCAAGTTCCCCACAAACAACAGCTTCCCCTCAGCGCCCAAAACTGCAGCGCACGGTTCCCGCAAAACATCTACCTGCGCCAACTCCTTCAACGACTCCGCATCCAACACCGATACCGAATTATCAAACCGATTACATATAAACAGCTTCGATTCATCGCGACTCAACACCGGCGCCATCGGCGTATGCCCCACCCGCCCGATCACCGCGCCATCGCCCCCAAACAACCTCTCCCAAAAACTACGCTGCGCTCCCTTCGCCGGCAACCGCTTCACCAAACCCTCAGCACCATTCCCCGACACAAACCACGTGCCATTCCCGGCCACCGCCAACCCCGACACGCCCGCCAACCCCGTCCGCCGCACCTCCGCCAAAGTCCCCTTCGCGGCATCCACAACAAACACCTCACCATCCCGCGAATCCGACGACGCCACCAACGCCACGCCATCCGCCCCGGCTACCACACACTCCGGCGACACATACCCCGCCGCCACAAACAGCGCCCAAAATCCTCCGCACAAAAAAACCAAAAATCCCCGCATAAACCCACTCCACCCAAACGCCCTATTACACAAAACAGTCTAGCCAGTATACCAAAACTCCCTCGCGATAGCAAACACAAATCCCAAATCTATTATCTGCTACTCTTAGTTCAGCTCAAAAAGAATTCGCTCTAATCTAGACGCGAACCTTATTCTTCGCGGATAAAGAACGAGAGATACACCAACCAAACATACCCTTCCATTCAATACTTCGTCTATAATTAAAACCATGTAACAAGCTACAAACAGCGAGGTTCGCTTGGGTAGCCGCAAAAGAGAGATTCATTTTCAGGCGAGATGAGGCTTGACATGAACTTTCAGTTTTAGTAAGCTTTTCCGCGTGATATTATGAAAAACTTACTTGTCACAATTATTCTCGTCCTGCTGATCTTCGCCTTGCTTCGTTATCTTGGGTGCGTGTAACTGAGCGCATAACGAACATGGCGCGGGGATGATGCTCCTCCTCTTGCGCCGGCGGACTTCAAGCATCTTGACGTAAACGCCTTCTGATGCAGACAGGCGTGTGGTTGTGTCACGCAAAAACAAAAGCCCGAAACTCCAACCGCCGCATTGCGGCTTATACGTTGCACATAGTTGCCTTCAAGGACCCAATCAATTGGTGCGAGTAGGATATTCACAGGCGAACCACAATTCGGCGCGTCATCCTAAGCGAACTCCCCGCAACCATAATACGACTGCTCAAGATACTTCACAAAGTGCCATTGATGTATTTTTTGATAGGAGAATTTTTTTGCCAAAACTTGTAGGCGCTTATATTTAGGGCTGTCCTAGATGTTTGGTCATTTAAGCGCACTTCTATCGGCAAAGGGTGTAGAGTACGCCGGCGACGACGGCGGAGCCGATTCCCCCGGCGACGTTGGGGCCCATGGCGTGCATGAGGAGGTAGTTGGTGCCGTCGTATTCGAGGCCGATTTTGTTGGAGACGCGCGAGGCGATGGGCATGGCGGAGACGCCGGCGGAACCGATGAGGGGATTGATCTTTTCTTTGAGGAAGCGGTTCATGATCTTGGCCATCCAGAGTCCGCCAGCCGTGCCGAAGGCAAAGGCGAAGAGTCCGAGTAGGAGGATGCCGATGGTTTCGAGCGTGAGGAAGTCGCCTGCCGAGAGTTTGGAGCCGATGCCGAGCCCGAGCATGATGGTGACGATGTTGATGAGTGCGTTGGCCATGGTGTCGGAGAGGCGGTTGACTACGCCGCATTCTTTCGCGAGGTTGCCGAGCATGAGCGCGCCGAGCAGCGGCGTTGAAGCAGGGAGCAGCAGCACGCAGAGCAGGAGCACAAGCAGCGGGAAGATGACTTTTTCGAGCTTGGAGACTTCGCGCAGCTGCCGCATGCGGATGACGCAGTCGGCCGGCGTGGTGAGCCAGCGCATGAGCGGCGGTTGGATAATAGGGATGAGGGCCATGTAGGAATAAGCTGCCACAGCGATGGCACCGAGCATGTCGGGGGCGAGCTTGGAGGTGAGCCAAATGGCCGAAGGCCCATCTGCCCCGCCGATGATGCCGATGGAGGCGGCCTCGGGTAGGTTGAAGTCAATACCCGGCGCCACGTAGCTGAGCACCAGCGCACCGAGTAACGCCATGAAGATGCCGAGCTGTGCCGCCGCACCGAGAAGTGCGGTTTTGGGATTGGCAATGAGTGCCCCGAAGTCGGTCATCGCGCCCACACCCATGAAGATGAAGACGGGGAAGATGCCGGTCTCGATACCGAAGCTGTAGATGTAGTAGAGGAAGCCGCCCGGCTCAACGATGTTGCCGAGGGTGTCGAGTACCGGGGGCCCTGCGATGTTGGCAAGCGGGATGTTGGAGAGCAATCCGCCAAAGCCGATGGGCAGGAGCAACAGCGGTTCGAACTCTTTGAAGATGGCGAGATAGAGCAGTATCAAACAGATGCCGATCATCACGGCTTGCGCCAGTCCGTAAGGAAGGATGAGTTCGTTGTGGGCTTTTTGATGAGGCGTTTTGGGGGTGGGCGCGACAGGTTTGTCTTTGAAGGTGAAGCCGTAGAGGCCGGTCTCCTTCCATATATGTTTGACTTTGCCGAGCGTGACCTGCCAATCGGCAGACTGTGCGGAAGGTGGCTCAATGGCCGCAGCCACGGGAGATTGCATCGAGAGCACAGGCTCCGGCAATGACGCGCCGGAGAGCGTTGAGCAACCGACTAATATTCCAACAAGCAGGGCACCTAACTTCGCAGGCACATGCGGGCTCCTTTCGTGAATGTCGAAACGCCCGCAGCGCTCTGCAGGCGCTTTTGAAAGCCGCCATTAAACTACAATCTGCCTTGCCTTGCAAGTACAAATGGAACGGAATTCCAACATCCCGTTTTCAGCACGTCACATCAAGTCGTAGACAATCGTCGTCAATGAACGCGGTGCCAGCGTCAGGGAGCCTTCCTTTTTGACCCTCAAATTGCCAAGGTCTATGTTGGCATCGGTGCGGAAGGCACGTACTTCTTTCACGTGCTGTCGGAGTCCTTCCGGCAGGATGACGGTGAGATCGAACGCGTCGAAGGAGGAGTTGACGAATACCGCGACGAGCCGTTTGCCGTCCGGCGCGAGAAAGGCTAGCCCGGCTGTCGTGTGCAAATCGTCGGCACCACGCAACTCGACACGCCGATAACCGGGACGGACAAAGAGGCTGTAGTTGCCAAGCGCCCATAGCAGCTTGTTGGCGGCGACCATACCCCCATTGGTGATGTTGCCGCCGCGTGGATAAAGGCTGATGAGTGCATGGTTGCCCTCGATCTCCATTCCTTTCCAATACCCCCATGCCGTAGCGTTGGCGTAGGCAAAATCCGCATAGACAATCCGTCCCAGCAGAAGCGCTGTCTGAATATCCGCACGGTTGCCGCCTGTCCAGTTTTCTGTAAATAACGCAAGCTGCCGGCGGGTAAAAAATGGTAGCAGGCACCACTCTGTCTGCTGGTATTCTAAACCATAACGATCGCACACCGCCCGAAGACGTTCACGCACCTGCTTCATCAGCTCGGGATTGAGCTCCGAATGATACGCATGTCCGCCAATCAGGCGCGGCAGATGTTTGAGCCCCGTGAGAGCAAGGGGGCTTTCAGGGTCAAAGTATTTTTGCGCCAGCAGATTTGGGCGTTCCTCGCGCGGCACATGCTTCCAATGTTCCTGACTCCCCTCCTCGTAGAAGAACTTCAAATCGGCTGCTTCGCCAAAGAGCATCTTAACATTATTCAGCCCGCGTGACTCAAGAGCACGGTCAAGCTCAACGTAGACACGGTGGATTTCGGATGCCCGCCACGGTGAACCTTCCTGTGCATTAGTGCTCCAATGCCACTGCGGCTCATTGACGGGGCTGATGTAATCGACAGCATATCCCTGATCCACAAAGTGCCGCGCCACATCCGCAAGATAATCGGCGAAAAGCCCGTAACACTCCGGACGCAGGTTTGCCTCGTAGGCCTGCGTGCCGCCTGCATAGCCTTTACCAGTGAGCGTCTACGGAACCGGCGGCGAGTTGGAGAAAAGCAGAAACTTATTGCATCCATAACGCTTCGCCTGCTCCATGAAATAACGTTGCCCGGCACATTTGCTCCAATCATATCCCTTGCCATCCGCCGCGAGAAATGATTCTGACCGCCGTTGAAACGGCATGATATCCGCCCCTGCCTGTTCCAACGTACCTGCACCGGCATTCACCCACCACATCGAAAGGCCGATTCCTTCCGGATTGCCATCCGCACCCATCTGCTGTGAGAACAGCCATTTGGACGTCTGTGACTTTTGCGGAACATCAAAATACTGCCCCACAAAATTACCGCTCCACGCATCCGACGCCGTAAAATGATCGACCGTCTGATACTGCTGCGACGGATCCACCGTCACCCTTAATTCCTTTGCAAAGGCGCAAATAGCCGTCAGCGCGGCTATTGCGCTTGCAACGCGTCTGCTTGTGTTCATGGCCCCTCCTTTTGAATATCACAGGTGCCCCTTCATTCGCTCGAAAGCCGGCTTACCCGGCAACCTTTAGCACGCGGCCGCGGCATCGCGGCAAGCGTCAAGTACGGCGAGGTTGTCTTCGGCGGCGCATTCCTCTGCATTGCAGTGGCGCACCACTTGCACATCGTTGACACCCAGCCAATTGAATATCTGCACATAGCGCGCAGGAACCTCTTTCATGTTCTCCTCAGTGTCGCCTTGCGAGACGATCAGCACAGCCTTCTTGCCCGACGGCAGGCGCGAGTTGAAATCATTATCAATCAACGCATGGAACCTCTCAATCAAGCGGCGCAGTCCTACCGGGAACTCAATGAACCACACCGGCGCGGCGATGACGATCACATCGGCCTTTTTAATCGCATCCAGCACATCCCCTACTCCATCACGCACTACGCAATAGTCGGTCGTCGTGCGGCACGCCATACAAGCACGGCACCCTTCGCCCTTCAAATGATACATATCAAACCGCGTCACCTGCGCGCCGCGCGCTTGCACGCCATCTTCAAACACCCGCGCCATCGCGGCGGTGTTGCCGGTCGGGTTGGGGCTGGCGGTCAGAATCAATACGTTCTTATTCTTCATCATGCTCCTTTTCCTGGGTTAACTATTCTGCGCATCCTTAATCCGGCGCAGATGTTCCTCTACTTCACGCGGATTTCCGATGTTGTAAAACCCAATGTTGGCCTCATAAGTTGTGTTGCGGTTGCGTCGAAGCTCCGTGGCAAACACGATATCGGCATTGCTATTTTTACGAGGCGTAACGGTAATCGCGCCCATCTTATCCTTGTAGACACTATGGACGGTACGGGTGATAATCAACGCACGGCGGTCAGTTAGCGCATAGACAGTTCCGCGCGTATACCACCGATAAATCAACGGTGCTGAAAGCAGCACCAAGCTCATAATCAAGCATACGCAGATCGGGCCCAACAACGGCGACATCCCGCCACTGGGATGCGAAGGTCCTTTGCCACTGGCGATAAACCCGCACATGACAACCGCTTCAACCATCAACAAAATGCCAAAACCAAACAGCCCCTTTGTCGCGCGCGTCCAACACACCGGATCCAACATCGCTGCCCAAACAAGCGTTTCACCAGGCTGTACCTCCGCACCAGCCCGCGCACGCGCCGGGTCTTCAAGCATAGACTGTTGAAATGTATCGTTCATGACTTACCACCCTTTCAACTATGACGTTGAATCCTCTGACTCAATCAGTGGAGCAAAATCCTCTATCCGCCGCAAACACTCCACAACTTCACGTGGACTGGTGATGTTGAAGAAACCAAACGTAGTCGGTGGGTCGAAAATATCAAACGAATCACGCGAAGGCACAAAAGTCGTTCCGGCAAAACACACATCGCCACGTCCATCTTTACGTTCACGGCAGGTAATCTTCATCAAATCGTTTTTATAGAAGCTACGAAAAGAACCTTCGAGCGTCCATGCACAGATATGAAAGATATTCAGGAATACCCCATGCGTTCCTAGGATTTGTTCTCCAAAGATCAACGCGCGGTAATTGGTAACGGCATAGATAGCGCTCTTCATCTCTTGGCAGCGAAAGAACGGATGAAAAAGAGCAGGAAGTGTGATAGAAGCAAACAACAAAAGAATCAATAAATCAAACGTCCTGCGCGTCCAGATATTCTCAAGAACTTCAAATATTAAGTGATAGAGAAGAAATAACTCAACAGAAACAACAACTATGCCAATCAAAAACAAAAGCACAGAGATCGTATTCCAATACAATCGAGGCTTCGGTTGCTGTATCCACACCAGCCGTTCACCGGGTTGAAGTTTCTGTTCAACTCGAGCACGGATTGCATTTTGAACTGAAGGATGGTGAGTAATGTCTTTCAGGACTTGCTCTCCTTTGCCCGAGTGGCGGTAACTTTAAGTTGCTTTTTCTTACTAGCGACAACTGTGAACTTCTCGGGCATCTGCAATGGGGGGACTTCTTCTATGCGCCGTAGCCAATCCTCAGCCTCGCGTGAATTAATGATATTAAAGAACCCAATCAACGTGGATTGCCTAGGAGGAGTTTTCTGGGTGAGCCTATCAAATATGGCAGGGTCAGGATAAAATACTCCTTCCTCGGCGAAGAATAAATCACTCCTGTTATTCTTGCATATCCGACGGGTAAAGGCAATCAGATCTTTCTTATACAAGCTGCGAAAACATCCATTACGGCGCCATTCGCGCTGGCTATCAAAAACCGAATAGTTGTAATCCTGATCCGATAGTAAAGGGACTTGTTCGCCAAAAATTAACGCGCGGTAATTGGTGATCGCATAAATAACCTGCTTCATCTGCTGACGTCGACATAGCGGCACAAGTATTAGAATGATGCCCATACAGATAAAAATCAATAAAACAAGCAACATGAAGATTCTAGCAGGCGACGGGTCTTCAATCAAAAGATCTATGTCTATCATCAAATAACACATGAAGAGCATAAATGGCATCCAAACGCACGCCCCGAATATAAGCGCCAGCATCGAATCCGACGTAGCGAAGAACTTCGGTGCAGGTTGCTGCAGCCAGACCAACGTCTCGCCTGGTTGGAGCACTTTGCGGACACGCGCACGAACAGGATCTTCTAGCGGAAGATGTTGGGTGAAGTCTTGCATAAGTTAGTTTACAGGCGAGGTTTCGACGCGGTGCAGATGTCCTTCGACTTCACGGGGATTGGTGATGTTCAGAAAGCCAAACTCTTCGTCACCAAGCCGCCCGGCATTGAATAGTAGATCACTGCGTCCATCGAGGTGATCGCGCCGGGTAATTAGAGAAAGATCATCTGCATCGAAACTCGTAGTTGTGGAGGCAATAATCAGTGCACGACGATTGGTGACAGCGTAAATGGTTCTCTTCATCCGTTGATAACTCCAAAACGGAGAGTACAGCACAAGAAAACCACACGACATATTAACTAACATAAAACACAATGAAAAGAAAAAGGACCACGAAAAGTCAGGTGTTTTGCCAACGGTTCCCAAGAGAATTGCACCGCCCACAAAAGCTACCCAAACTATTCCCATTGGAACCAATATATATGCCGTTCTTGTCCAAAATCTCGGGCAAGCCTGCTGTACCCAAACCAATACTTCCCCAGCCTCAAGTTCTTGCAAGACACGAACACGGACAGGGTCTTCAAGCGGGGGATGTTGGGTGAAGTCTTCCATAAGTTAGTTTGTAGCCGAGGCTTCGACGCGGTGCAGGTGTCCTTCGACTTCACGGGGATTGGTGATATTGATAAAACCGATGTCCACTCGGTGCGTTCCGTTACGGCTGCTATGGACTTCCGAACTGAAGATCACATCACCGCGTCCATCACGGCGGTTTTTGCGGACAATCGAGCCCAGCTCATTCTTGTAGAAACTGCGGATTGTCGAGGAGATAATGAGCGCACGGTAGTTGGTAACCGCGTAGATGGTTTTCTTCATCCGGCGATAGTGAAACAGCGGTGAAAGAAGCATCCCCATGCCAATGAAAAAGAATGGTAACCCGAAGAGCGGGAAGAAAGATCCTGGCCCTGAGAAATCCGGAACTTTAAATCCTGCGGCACCGCACATCCAGAATATGGAGAATGCTGTCCACGGAATGGCGAACAGTACCATTGGCAATGTCGATGACGTAAAGAACTTAGGCTTTGGGGTTTCCGCCCAGCGCAGGGATTCTCCTGCACGAAGTTCTTGGCGGATGCGGGCTTGCGCCTCTTCCGGGAGTGTGAGTATAAACATCGGAGCGTCCTTTTATTTGCGTGGTTAAAGTCTGTGTCTAGTCCGGCTTCTCAATAGGTTCCATGCGATCATCATACGCCTGTCTGCTTAATGCTGAATGGTTTCTAGCCTGACCAACAGGGACTCTACCTCTCGCGGATTGGAAATGCCAATAAAGCCAACAGGGAAAGTCACTTTGACACCCTCTTCTGTTTCAGTATCAACGGCAAAAATTACATCTCCGCGTCCTCTAAATCGGCATTTGCGAGTGATGGGGGCTAGGTCGTCGCGGTAATAACTATCGACTGTCCGATCAATGACTAAAGCCCGAAAATTGGTTATCGCGTAAATCCTCTTCCTGAGAAAGAAATACTGCAATACCGGCAGGCAAAAGATTCCGATGCCCAGCAACACAAAGAAGCTGCTCCAGACCACCACAACAATACTGATGTGAGAGTGAGTCGGAGCCTTGCAAATAGGGTGGAGAGTTTGATAAAGCCCCAAAAGAGAGCACGACAGAAACACAGTGCCAAAGGCCGATATCGGCCATAACGACAAGATTCCCGTGAATGGTGCCGCCATCGCTGCCCAGAGCAGGGTTTCTCCTGATTGCAATGCTTGCTGTACCCTCGTTAATTTCTTTGGAGACAATCGTGGCGTGGACAAAGGATTAGTACCGCAATTCATATCCTCCAATCGATTGAGCAGGAGCTCGACATCTCTTGAATTGGCGATATTCATGAAACCAATCCTTCTCAATTGAGAACCGTGTTTACCCTTGTATCTTTCCGTCGAGAAATAGACGTTGCCGCGCCCGTCACGGTTGCCGCATCGGGTTATTTTCTTAAGGTTGTTGCGGTAAAAGCTACGCACATCGCGCCCAATGATCAGTGCACGATAATTGGTTATCACATAAAGCGTCTTCTTCATCCAACAGCATTTCAGCCCCAGCGAAATAAGTATCCCAACACCCAACAAAAGAAACGGCAGACCGAACAAGACAAAAAAGTCCTCCGGCGTAGTAAACCTAGGAAGCTTCAGCCTCGTCGCACCAGCAATCCAGATAATTGAAAAAACTACCAAGAAGACAGCAACGACGCACATCGAACGCATCTGCATCTCTTTGAGCTGGGGTTCTGCTTTTTCGACCCAGCGAAGAGTTTCACCGGCGAAGAGTTCGTGCCGAACCCGCGCCTGCGCTTCCTCCGGAAGATCAAACATCGTTCCTCCTCCTTTGCATCAGCGAACGCTTAGTCATTAAAGCTTTTTCTTGACGGGATTGAATGCCTCGTTTTCTCAATCTTCCGCAACAATGCCTCAACTTCGTGCGGCTTCTCAATATTCTCAAATCCTTTGCCGATGGAATGAGTACCGTGCCGATCCTGCTTCACCTCATACGCGAAAAAGATGTCGCCGCGTCCATTTCTGTAAGCTTTACGCGTAATCACCTCAAGGTCTTCGAGGTAGAAACTTCGCAGGGTGGGAGCAAAAATCATCGCACGGAAATTGGTCACGGCATAGACCGTCTTCCTCATGCGAAAATAGTTGAACAGCGGCGTGATCAACTTCCAAAGTCCAAACAGCAATGGCGGAACTCCCAATAAGGCGAATACCCCAGCACCATTCGTGAAACCCGCGTTGAGCTGAGAAAACACCCAAAAGCCCATAAACGCAACCATAGGAATGGCGTAAAACAAATCGTATTTTGAAGCTTCCGTGAAGAACTTCGGGTGCGGCCGCGCCGCCCAGCGCAAGGATTCCCCCGCCTGCAGCTCTTTTCGAATCTGCGCCTGCACTTCATCCGGAAGATCAAACATGGAGCTTCCCCTACTGTTCTGTTAAAGGATTGGCAGCACTAGCCAATTGCCGTTTCGAGCTTGGCCTTGAGGTCGGCCAGGCTGATGCGTTCCTGCTGCATGGTGTCGCGGTCGCGTAAGGTGACGGTGCCGTCTTCCAGCGTTTGAAAGTCGACCGTCACGCAGAATGGCGTGCCGGCTTCGTCCATACGACGGTAACGACGGCCGATTGCACCGGATTCATCCCAGAAGGTGAACCAGCGGGAGCGAAGTCCCTTGAAGATTTCACGCGCCTTCTCGTAGAGTTCCGGACGGTTCTTCACGAGCGGGAAGACGGCCACCTTGATCGGAGCGATCGCCGGAGAGAAGTGCAGAACAGTACGGATGTCTTCCTTGCCCTTCTCGTCGGTGAGTTTTTCTTCTTCATAAGCTTCGCACATCAATGCCAACGCCATGCGGTCAACGCCGGCGGAGGGTTCAATCACGTGCGGGATATAACGGCCTTCAAAGAGCTTGTCGATAAATGCGTTCGCAGCGGCTTCGTCCTTACCGGCGGCCTGCCACGCGATGACGGTTTTCGCACGGAAAGCATCGCGCTGTTCGTCGCTGAGATTCTTAACCGCGAGCTTGAGGGGCTCGTCGAAAAACTCCATTGACTTGCCGCTGTGTTTCTGGTGTTGGGTAAGGTCGAAGTCCGAACGCGCGGCAATGCCTTCAAGCTCTTGCACGCCAAAGGGAAACGCATATTGGATGTCAACGCAAGCGCGGGCATAGTGCGCCAGTTCGTCGGCCTTCTGCCAGTACTCAACGAAGGAGCTTTGCGGCAGACCGGCTTGGATAATCCATGCCTTGCGCTGTTCAACCCAGTACTTGTGCCAGACTTCCCAGCCCCAATCGGGTTGAGGGTCGCCGGAGATATCGGGATTGTCGGTGAGCGTGGTGACTTTACCGCAGAGGAGCTCGACGGCTTCGTCAGGCTTGATGAAGAACTCAAGTTCCATCTGTTCAAACTCACGCGAGCGGAAGGTGTAGTTGCGCGGAGTGACTTCGTTACGGAAGCTCTTGCCGGTCTGCGCGATACCGAAGGGCACCGCCTGGCGGCTGGTGGAGAGCACGTTGTTGAACTGTGCAAAGATTGCCTGCGCGGTCTCCGGGCGGAGATAGGCGGCATTGGCAGGGTCTTCAATCGGCCCGACAACCGTTTTGAACATCAGGTTGAAGGGACGGGGCTCGGTCATCTCACCACCGCAATGAGGACAGGCCAGTACCAGCGCATCCGGATCAGGACTGGCGAGCAGCGTATAGAGTTCCTTGGCGTCTTTGCATGCGGCCAAGCGATCGAAGATTTTGGGTAGCTGCGTCTCGGCCTGTGCAATAGCAAAGAGGTTGACGGCGAGGCTGCGTCCGCGGCCTTTGCACCAGTTGGCAATCTTACCGGCATCGCCCAGAACGGCTTCAAGTGCGGGCTTGATGTCGCCATCTTCAAAGATATCCCAGATCTGGTCGGCGCGGATGAGTTTCTTGCACGAACGGCACATGCTCATCGGGTCGGAAAAGGTATCGAGGTGGCCGGAGGCTTTCCAGATAGCGGGGTGCATGATGATGGAGGCGTCGAGGCCTTCGACGTCCTCGCGCAGACGGACAGTAGATTTCCACCAAAGGTCTTTGATGTTACGCTTGAGTTCGCAGCCGAGCGGGCCGTAATCCCAAAAGCCTGCAAAGCCGCCGTAGACCTCGGAACTTTGAAAGATGAAACCGCGGCGTTTGGAGAGTGCGACGAGCGTATCGAGTGAGCCTTTTGTGTTTTCCATGAGTTATCCTTTATTCAATTCAAGTAGTGTGTTCCAAGCAATTCTTTGAAGTAGTGCCCGATGGCCTCTTCATCCGCCGCATCGGAGCGGCGCGCCCCGCCGTAAACGCTGGCACGGCAGAAAGCCTCCTGCAACGGCGCAAAAGCATCGGGGTCGATCATGACATCGCAGTTGCCGAAGTAATACGGCACGTGCGTGGCATAGCGTTTGAAGACATCGACATAGCAGTAATACGGCAACTGTTCGCGGGTGACGTAAACAGTGTGCGCGGTATCGGACTCGACAAACGTACGGGCACGACGCAACGCATTGATATCGCGCATCGTCCAAAACTTCGCCACGGCCTCGTTCGCCGGAACGCGCTTGCCGTTGGGATACTTATCGAGATAGAAATCGATGAAGGTATAATCGTTCAACGAAAACGTTTTACCCTCGCGGGTGCGGAAACGGTAGCTGTAAATGAATTCATAATCCATTTCGCGCGTATCACGGCGGTAGAGAGCAATGATGATCGGGAAACCGTTCTGCTTGGAGGCGCCGGAGAATATCTGGCTGTTGATCACCACGCCATCAATCAAGCGGTAATGTTCGCGAAAGCTCTTCAACGACTGGAAGTTGGTACGCTTGATGAGATAAGAGAGCGGATGCAGCACGCATACAAACTCGGCCTCCAGCTTGTCGTAGGACAGCAGAAAGGAAACACCCAAATCCCGTGCTTTGATATCGTTATCCATCGGCAATGGTTCGCGCTTGATGTCGTGGCGCACGAGCGAGGTGGAATCGTTGTAAGGCGGATTACCGACAATAATCAGCGGATCAGCCGCATCAAGGTTGTACTTGCTGCGTGAAACATCCTGCAGGCTGTTGCCCGTATGAAACATGACATTGGGTAGTTTCTGCCGCGCTTGTTCTACCGCTTGAGCATCCACATCAGCCCCTACAAGCCAAAACCCGGTAGCATGGGGCAGCGACAAAAATGAGCCATAACCGCAAGAAGTGTCCAACACCGTATAAACTTCAGTATTGGGCACTGCTTTGCGGAGCAACGCGTACACTTCGCCGACCAGCTCAGGGGGCGTGTAGTAGCTCCCCTGATTCACCATGTCGGCAAAGGCCAGATGGCGTTGCATGGCGGCCATATCAGTCCTGTTGAGGCGCGTCGCCCTCGTCATCCTGCTCCGGCGCATCCTCTTGTTCAGGGGCTTCCGGTTCAGCGACATCCTGGGCGGCATCTTGCGCTTGCTCAGTTTCGCTGACGGCAGGCGTATCATCCTCTTCCCGCTCGGCAATGCTGAGAGAGACGAGCTTGGCGTCATCAGCCAAACGCAAAAGGCGGACACCCATCGCACCACGGCCGATAATACGCAAGCTATCTAACGGCGAACGCACCATCAAGCCCACGGAGGTAATCATCACCATCGACTGATCGTCGGTCACGCAATGCGCCGCCACGACTTTGCCGTTACGCTCGCCGGTGTTGATACCGCGAACGCCACGGCTGCCGCGCTTGGTTTTACGGAACGAACCGACCAACGTACGCAGACCGAAACCATTCTCCGTCGCGATCAGGAAGACTGAATCTGGCTGGGCAATGTCAAAGGCGCACACACGGTCGCCTTCATCCAAACGCGCACCGCGCACGCCGGTAGCCGTGCGGCCCATGCGGCGGACTTGCGATTCGTCAAAGCGGATAGCCTGCCCCTTTTCGGTGATAATAACGACTTCGTCGCCTTCCGAAACCAAACGCACCTGCATGAGGCTATCGCCCTCATCAATACTCAGAGCGTTAATACCGCCCTTGTGCACATTGCGATAAGCCGAAAGCGCGGTCTTCTTGACCGTGCCGTTCTGCGTGGCGAACATAATGTCCTTATCCTCGGCAAACGCGCGAATCGGGAGCATGGCAGCGATGCTTTCGCCCTCACGCAGCTCCAACATGTTCACGACAGGACGGCCAAAGGATTGGCGCGGTGCTTCGGGAATCTCAAACACGCGCTCGGCATAGACACGCCCCAACGTTGTAAAGAAGAGCAATGTATCGTGCGTTTCCGCCACAAAAACCTGCTCGATAAAATCTTCATCCTTAATGGCAGCACCGGTCACGCCGCGTCCGCCGCGCTTCTGTTCGCGATAGACGCTCAACGGAACGCGCTTGATATAACCGCGGTGGCTGAGAGTAATAACGCAGGCTTCGTCAGCAATCAGGTCTTCAATGTTGACTTCGTTCTCCATCGGCACCAGCGCCGTACGGCGGGCATTGACCTTGGCATAACGCTCCTTCATCTCCAGCAGATCACTGCGGATCAACCCGAAGATACGCTCGGAATATTGCAGCAAGCCATTATAATACTCAATCTTTACCAATAGTTCGCGCAGTTCGTTCTCGACCTTATCACGCTCCATGCCAGTGAGTTGGTAAAGGCGCATCTCGAGAATAGCATCGACCTGCTTGTCGCTAAAACCGAAACGGGCCATCAATCCACGCTTGGCTTCTTCGCGGTTCGCAGCGGCCCGGATGATGCGCACGACTTCATCGAGATTATCCAAGGCAATCAGGAAGCCATCGAGAATGTGACGGCGGGCTTCAGCCTTCGCCAGCTCAAAGCGGGTACGGCGGGTGATGACATCGAAACGATGGTCAAGGTAACAACGCAGGATTTCCTTGAGCGTCAGCACTTTCGGACGGCCGCCATCAATTGCGAGCATATTGGCGCCAAATGTATTCTGCAACTGCGTATGCTTATACAGGTGGCTCAAAACGACTTGCCCAATCGCACCGCGCTTGAGCTCAATGACCACACGAATGTCCGCCTTGGACTCGTCGCGGATGTCAGAGATGCCCTCGATCACCTTTTCGTTGACGAGTTGGGCAATGCGCTCAATCATTGAAGCCTTATTAACCGCATACGGGATTGCCGTGATGATGATAGCTTCGCGGCCATTCTTCCACTCGACAATTTCAGCCGTGCCGCGCACCGTCATGGAACCGCGCCCCAGCTTATACATCGCTTCAATCCCGCGCAGCCCGCAGATCGACGCGCCCGTTGGGAAGTCCGGTCCCTTGATGAACTGCATCAGGTCGTCAATCGAACACTCCGGATTATCAATCAAATGCACCGTACCATCGACCAACTCCGCAAGGTTATGCGGCGGGATGTTCGTCGCCATACCCACGGCGATACCGGTAGAACCGTTCAAAAGCAAGTTCGGCAGCTTAGCAGGCAGGACGGTCGGCTCGGTTTCTTCGCCATCGTAGTTCGGACGGAAATCCACTGTGTCCTTCTCGATATCGCCGAGCATATCTTCGGAAATACGATCCATGCGGACTTCGGTATAACGCATCGCGGCAGGCGGATCGCCATCGATAGAGCCAAAGTTGCCATGCCCCTCAATCAGCGGGTACCGTAGCGAAAAGTCCTGCGCCATACGCACGATTGTGTCATAAACAGCCGTATCGCCATGCGGATGATATTTACCGACCACGTCACCCACCACGCGCGCCGATTTCTTGAACGGTTTGTTATGAACGTTGCCAAGTTCGTGCATAGCATACATCACGCGACGATGCACGGGCTTCAAGCCATCACGCACATCCGGCAACGCACGCCCGATAATCACGCTCATCGAATAATCAATATAAGCCGAACTCATTTCCTCCTCGATATTAATCGAGGCCAAACGGGTATCAACAGGCTCAGTCACAACAGGTTCATCCGCCATAAAAAATCCTTCCACAATACGCTCGCTATTTTACCACAAAACCCGGCAAAAAACCAGCATAAACCACCATTTCAGAAAGGGGTGTAAAGTGTAAAATATCTTTTCCCTGCAGATAGGGGGTGAGTGGACACGCTCTCTTTCAGGGGAGCCCCTCATGGGGGCGCGAAAATCTAACCGCCGGTTGAGACGTTTCGTGTTCCATCGGCGGGCCGATTTTCGTATCATTTCATCATCAAACCAAACAACAGAACGGAACCGCCGATGGAACGCCGCCAGCATACAAAACCCCGCCGCAAGAATCAACCTTTAACTCAGCTTGACCGCCAACGTCTTGAAAAATGGCATACAGAAGCCCGCAAGCAAGCTCCCGGACGCCGGGTGCAGGTTGCTGCGTTCTGCAAAGAAATGGCCGTGCGCTTGTGCTGTTGCGAACGCACGATCCGCAATGAACTTAAACGGGGGTATTACGCCTGCCGGCTTTCGGACTTAACGACTGTGCCGGGCTACTCGTGGATCCGTGCACAGACCTTTATCAATGCGAACAAGCTCAAACGAGGACGTAAACCACTTGAAACGCAGGATAAGCAGTTCAAAATCTTCCGAGGTATCGTAATCGACCTGTTGCAAAGCAGGGAGGCGCACCAGCGTTACTCCATTTATGCCGCCACCCAAATAGCCAACCAGTGCACCGGCCTTCATATCAGTGCTAAAACCGTCTATAACATGTTGATGCAGGGCCGCTTAGGCAACCTGACCCCCGAGAAAGTCCTCTTCTTCCGCAAGCCCAAACGCAAGGC
>JAVBMC010000074.1:0-8595 GCA_031552845.1 Kiritimatiellia bacterium | reverse complement strand
GCAGGCGATGGTGATGGAGGCATTCCGCGAAGTGACGCAGGATCAGAAGCTGGTGGATGAGTGCGCCTTGTGGCTGTTGCAGCAGAAGCGCACTTCACGCTGGCCGACGACGGTTTCGACGGCGCATGCGGTGTATGCCATCCTCCTCTCCAGCAACGCGCCGTTGACGGATTCGGCGGCGGTGCAGGTGAAGTTGGGCGCTGAGTTGACTGAACCTGCGAGAGCGGAACCGGACAGCGGTTACTTCAGTGAGAGCTTTGCGAAGGACCAGATCAAGCCGGAGCTGGGGCGCATTGAGGTGAACAATCCTCACAACCGCGTGGTGTTCGGCGGGCTGCATTGGCAGTATCTGCAGGACATCGGCGAGGTGACGGCGTCGGACGATGCGTTGCCGTTGCGGATTAAGCGCGAGCTGTTCAAGCGTGAAGTCACGGCGGCGGGCAACGTGCTCAAACCGTTGGATGTGGCGTTGCAGCAAGGCGATACGGTGGTGACGCGCATTGAGCTGCGGGTGGATCGGGATATGGAGTTCGTGCATTTGAAGGACACGCGCGCGGCGAACTTGGAGCCGGTTGACGTGCTCTCGAGTTACCGCTGGCAGGACGGCGTAGGGTACTTCCAAAGCACGCGCGATACGGCGACGCACTTCTTCTTTGACCGCCTCCCGCGTGGGACTTATGTGTTTGAATACGACTGCAGCGTCTTCCAAAACGGCACCTGCAATGCAGGCTTGGCCGAAGTTCAATGCATGTACGCGCCGGAATTCAACGCGCATTCCCAAGGAAGGTCAATTCAGAGCGAAAAGGCGCGATAACGGGTATTATTCTCATAATCCGCATATGAGGATGCTCATACGGTCTGTATCAGTATGTTCATCTGCGTCAGTGATGTTCGAGACGTGAAACGGAGGGGAGGTTTCGATTGCAAAAACGGACATAGTTTGGTATAATAGCCGCGTTGTTATCAGGTGGACTTGCAGGGACTTGTTTTGTTTACAGAAGTTTTAAAAGATTTCTTTGTTACGCCCTTTGTAAGGGGAGCGCATTATTTTGTCGCGTTTTTTCTGGCGTTGACGTTTACCCTTGTGTTGACACCGCTTGTCCGGCGTTTGACGAAGGTGCTTGGCATGATGGATATGCCGGATGCCAGACGCGTACATAAGACGCCGATTCCGCGCGGCGGCGGGCTTGCCGTTATTTTGGCGTTCCATGCAACGGTGCTGTGCTTCTTATGGACGGCAGATGCTGCACAGGGAGCGCTGGAGGCAACGTATTGGCCGTTTTTGTGGGCATCATTGGCTCTTGGCGTTGTGGGGTTTATTGATGACCTCAAGGGCATGCGGGCTTTGTATAAGCTGATTGCACAAATCGGCGTCGCGACGTTCTTGTATTTTAGCGGTTTTGTTTTTAAGGTGCCATTTTTGTGTCCGGGGTGTTTGTCGGGCATTTTGCCGGGACTTGAGTATCTGCTGACCCTGCTTTGGATCGTCGGCGCCATTAACGCTTTCAATCTGATCGACGGTCTTGATGGGTTGGCAACAGGCTTGGCGGCGATTGCCTGCGTGGGGATGGCTGGCGCGCTATTCTTCTCAAACCACATGATCAACATTCTGCCCTATTGCGTGTTGCTAGGATGCTGTTTAGGATTCTTGCGTTATAATTTTAATCCTGCCTCGATATTTTTGGGGGACACGGGAAGCATGTTCTTAGGATTGGCTTTGGCGGTGCTGCCTTTGCAGAATCAGATGCGCGGAGAAGCGATCGTGACGATTATTGTGCCGCTGTTGGCCATGGGTGTGCCTATCGTCGATACTACGCTGGCGATTCTCAGGCGGTTCTTGAGGGCGCACGTTCGGAAGTACTATCCGGATGCGGGTTCTGCCGGTGCTGGCGTCATGGAGGCCGACAAGGAACATCTCCATCACCGCATTTTAGTGCATGCGCAAGGAGCTCAGCGCAAGGCCGTCTACACCATCTACGTGATGAGTATTTGTTTGGTCTGTTTGGCTCTTTCGTTGATTTTAATGCGGCGTGCGCAAACAGCCATCTTCCTGCTCGCGTTTCTTGCCGCGGCGATTGTCGTCATCCGTCACATGGTGCGGGTTGAGCTGTGGGATGCCTCACGCCTGCTGGCAGGACGGCATTTGCGGGTTTCTCCCCGGCGCATTTCAATGCCCTTTTATGTGCTATGTGATGTTGCTATATTGACGTTCTCATTTATTTTGATGTGTACGCTGCTGCGGCTTAACCTGCCGCGTACTTCAATGTTGCTGATTCTGCCGCTCTATGTTGCACCGTCCTTCATTGCAATTGCAATGACTCAGGCTTATCGCCGGATTTGGTTGCGCGCCGTTGTTCGCGATCATTTGCTATTGGCCGTTGCCGTGTGTATTGGCGGTGTCGTTACATTTGGGTTGCGGATGTTTTTAGGAGTGAATAATGGCGGTGAAGTTGTGCCCGTCGTACTGTTCACATTGATGGCTTGTCCTTGCATTATATTTGTCCGCTTGTCGCGTATAATTTTGGTTGATCTGGGGACTTTGATTGAACGCGTACGCCTGCAGGACTCCTCGACCGCAGAAAGAATATTGATCTATGGAGGCGGCT
Source organism: Kiritimatiellia bacterium (assembly GCA_031552845.1). Classification (GTDB taxonomy): domain Bacteria; phylum Verrucomicrobiota; class Kiritimatiellia; order RFP12; family DVOR01; genus JAVBMC01. The sequence continues at coordinate 5,989 of JAVBMC010000074.1, read as the reverse complement.
TGCAATTCCGGAGCTTCCTGCGTAATATGCAAAAGAGCTTTTCGCTCAACACCGCTTGGATTGTCGGCGTTATTGATGATGATCCCAATCTGCGCGGAACAATCGTCTATGGGCATGAGGTGCTTGGCACCCGGCGTGACCTTGAACAAGCAATTACACTGAAAAAGCCGACCAAGATCATTTGTACAGTCGGACTGCCCCATGGCGAACGCCGTAAGCTAATCAAGATTGCAGACCAACACGATCTCCCGGTATTTGACTTCCGGATGGACTATGAACTTGCACCGGAAGAAAGAGGCGATGTCTAATGCAACACCTGCCACGAATCGGAATCGGCTTTGACACGCATCGTTTGGTTGATGGACGTCAGCTGATATTGGGAGGAGTTCACATTCCTCACACGGTGGGCTTGTTGGGACACTCCGACGCCGACGTACTCGCGCACGCAATCTCCGACGCTCTCCTCGGCGCAATCGCCGCCGGTGACATCGGCAAACACTTCCCCGACACCGACACCGCGTACAAGAATGCCGACAGCCTCAAACTCCTCTCCGCTGTCACCGAGCTGCTCGCCCGCGAAGGTTATCAAGTTGGCAATGTCGATGCAACAGTTCTCGCCGAAGCCCCCAAGCTCGCCCCGCATATCCCCTTGATGCGCGCACGTCTCGCCCAAGCCATGGGCATTGACACCGCAAACGTCTCCGTCAAAGCAACCACTGCCGAAACGCTCGGCGCAATAGGCCGCCGTGAAGGCATCTCTGCAATGGCTACGGCACTCGTATTTAGAAAGTAACTATGCAACTCAACTTTTACAACTCACTCACCCGCAGCCTCGAAGAGTTCAAACCGCTCAACGGCAAGACCGTCGGCTTTTACTCCTGCGGACCCACCGTCTACAACTTCGCGCACATCGGCAACTTCCGCGCGTATATGTTTGAAGACATCCTGCACCGCGCCCTGGCCTACGCCGGTTACACTGTCAGGCAGATCATGAACCTGACCGACGTCGATGATAAAACCATCCGTGGTGCCCTCCAGCAAGGCGTGCCGCTCAAAACCTTTACCGCGCCCTACATCCAAGCGTTCTTTGACGACATCAAAGCGCTCAACATCATGCCCGCCGAAAGCTATCCAGCCGCCACCGACCACATCCCTGAGATGATTCAGCTGGTGCAGACATTGATGGACAAAGGACTCGCCTACAAATCTCCCGACGGCTCCGTCTACTTCAGCGTTGACCGCCTCCCCGGCTATGGCAAGCTCGCACACCTCGACCGCTCTCAGCTGCGTAGCGGCGTGCGCGTCTCCCAAGACGAATACACCAAAGAAGGCTTCGGCGACTTTGCAGTCTGGAAAAGCTGGGATACCGGCGATGGTGACGTGGTCTGGGACGCCCCCTGGGGCAAAGGCCGTCCCGGCTGGCACCTCGAATGCTCTGCAATGGCCATGAAATATCTCGGTGAAACATTCGACCTGCACACCGGCGGAATTGACAACCTCTTCCCGCATCACGAGAACGAAATTGCACAAGCAGAAGCCACCACCGGCAAGGACTTCGTCAAGACCTGGATGCACTGCGCCCACCTGCGCGTCAATGGCGAAAAGATGTCCAAGAGCCTCGGGAACTTCTTTACACTGCGTGATCTCTTTGATAAAGGATTCACCGGACGTGAAATTCGCATGGTGCTCATCAGCGCTCACTACCGCCAACCCCTCAACTTCACCTTTGACGCACTCGAAGCCGCTCGCGTGTCCCTACGCCGCCTCGACGAATGCTACGATGCACTCGCTGCACGTGCCGGCGATGCCGCACCGGGCGTGATGCCTCAATTCGCGGCCACTCAGATCACCGCCTTTGAAACAGCTATCGGAGATGATCTGAACACGCCCGAAGCCCTCGCCGCTTTCTATACGCTCATCCGCGAAAGCAACAGTGCCCTCCCATCATTGACACCCGCAGAGGCCGCCGCAGTGATTGCCGCCTTTGAGAAGATGGATCAAGTGCTCGGCATCGTACACTTTGGCCGAAAGGTCGAAGCTGCAGTCCCTGCCGACATCCAAGCATTAGCCGATGAACGGCAAGCCGCCAGAGCCGCTAAGAACTGGGGAGAGTCCGACCGCTTGCGCGACACACTTGCCGCCAAAGGTTGGATAGTCCGCGACAGCAAAGAAGGCCAAACCCTGCGCCATGAATAAGATCCTGCTCTGCCTTTTACTAGCTCTGCCTGCGCTGGCGAATGAAAACTGGGCGCTGAAGTACCTCAATGGCTGGGCACGGGACAACCGCATCACCGTCAAAGGCATGACTGCGGTTTACGATGGCACGGCAGATTGGTCGCTCTACGGTTTTGCGCGTATTCCTGTGCAAGCCAATGACATCTTTGAAGTCAAAGCCAGCCTCAGCGGAAAAGGCGGTGCGCGCGTTGCCGCGATTACCCGCGATGCCAACGGCAAAGTGATTGATTGGTTCTTTGGTGATGACTCCGCCGCGCTGACTGAGCAGCCGAAAGAACTCAACACCACATTCATGGTGCCGCACGGCATTGCCAGCATTGAACCGCGTCTTACAGGCGAAGGCCTTGCAGAGATTCAAATCCACGCCTTTACCGCCGCACGCAAGAAGCCTGATGCCCTCAATATTCTGACAGGCGAACTCCCCTTTCTGTCCTACGACACAGCAGGGATTACGTGGAAGTTCAATGGCGCTGCAGGACACTCCCCTGCCCTACGCGTCACGCACGTCCAGCAGCAAGGCGCCTCAACAAAAGTCACGCTGCTTGATTTAGCCAGCACGCGCAATTACACAGCAGTTTTCACCGCACAAGGCGATGAGATGCTCGTCGAAATCTCCAGCACCAATACCATGCGCACGCGGCTGGCATTCCCTCCGCCGTTGGCCTCGCAACCAGATGGCACTTTAATCCTCCCTGAGAATGAGGGCATGGCCTATCTCGTCAACGAATCAGATCTGCCGCTCGTCAGCCGCTCTTTCTACTCCGGGCACAGTGGACTCTCGATGGCGTTCTTTGGCGTTATCAATCCCAAAGGCGAGGGATGGATGGCGCTTGTCGAAACGCCGGATGATGCTTGGGCAGGCGTCAGCCAAAACAAACAGGGACTTTGGGATGCCGGTCCGCAATGGCAAGAGCAGAAGAAGACGCTCGGCTATACGCGCCGTGTACGTTACATTCCGATTAAGAATGATGGTTACGTCACAATGGCCAAGCGTTACCGGGCTTATGCAAAAGCACAAGGCAATCTTGTCACGCTGAAGGAGAAAGCAAAGACCCGCCCCAATATTGACAAGCTCGTCGGCGCGGCAAACATCTGGTATTGGGACTGGGATAAGGTTAAGATTGTCAAAGAGATGCAAGCGCTCGGTATGAAGCGTCTGCTATGGAGTGCCGGCGGTACCCCTGAAGAACTGAAGCAGCTGAATGACCTGCCCACCTTGTTGACCAGCAATTACGACATCTACCAAGATGTGATGGATCCGGCTAACTTTGATAAGATCCGCTATACCCATCCAAATTGGCCGACGGCCGCCTTCCCCAATGACATCATCCGCAACAGTGATGGGCAAATGCGCCGTGCATGGGGCATTGAAAAGAAGGATGGCGAAGGTTTCATCCACTGCGTCGCACTCTGTGACAAGACCGCGCCAAAATATGCACGCGAACGCATCTCAAAGGTTTTAGCAGAGAATCCTTACACCTGCCGCTTCATCGACACCTCAACCGCCTCACCCTTCTGGGAGTGCTGGGATGAGCGTCACCCGATGACGCGCACGGATAGCAAGAAAGCACGTATCGAATTACTCGGCGTCGTCTCAAAAGAGAAGGGATTGATTTGTGGATGCGAGACCGGCATTGATTCCGTCGTGCCCGTCTGTGATTACTTTGAAGGCATGATGAGCATTGCTGAATACCGCGTGCCGGACTCCGGTCGGGCGATGCTGAAGGTATGGCATGATGTGCCGGCTGTGGTGGAGAAGTTTCAAGTTGGTGAAAAGTACCGCATTCCCCTCTGGGAGTTGGTCTATCACGACTGCATGGTCTCTTACTGGTATTGGGGCGACTACAATAACAAGCTCCCGAAGCTCTGGAAGAAGCGCGACCTTTTTAACATTCTCTACGGGACACCGCCGATGTATATGCTGAGGCACGAGCAATGGCAGTACGAAAAAAATGCCTTTGCCGCCAGTTATGCAGCAATCATTCCCACCATTCGTGCCGTTGGTTATTCTGAGATGCTCAGCCACAAAAGCTTATCTGCGGATAAAACCGTGCAACAAACAGTATTTTCAAACGGCACGACGGTCACGGTTAATTTTGGCAATGACCCTTTCCAGATGTCAAATGGGCAAACGCTGCCGCCGATGGGATATCATGTCCAAGACTAAGTGCATATTATTATCGCTCCTCTTTTCTTTTGCGGTGCAAGCTGCGGATGCGTTGCACTTTGCCCAACAGGCACTGGAGGATAAACTTTTCTCATTGGCGGAAAAGCAGGCCGAACGGATATTAAAAGACCCTGTTACGTTTTTGAAGTACAAGGATCGAACCCAAGCATTGGATATTTTACTGAATGCGTTAGCAGCAGAAAAGCGGTTTGATGTGATGCTGCAAAAAATGGGTGAATATGAATCTGCGATTCCTAAAGACTCAACCGCGGCTCGATTTGCGTACTGGCGTGCGTTGGCTCAGCTGGGGATTGGCAACAATCAAGCTGTTGCGGATATGCAGGTGCCTCCGGATGTATCCCCTAAAGATGCAGAGTCTCTGCGCCGAGTCATCGTCCGTGGCTTAGTGGCTATCGGCAATTACAAGACCGCCCTTCCTCTCTTTTCAGAAATCGCGCAAAAGGCAACCGATAGAGATGTCTTAGCTGAAAATGCTGCTGAATGGGCTGCTGCACTGAAAAACAGTAAAGCCGATCTAAACGAAATGCAAAACGTCTTAGATGCGGCATTACGCCGCTTGCCGGATTCCGGCAGCAATCAACTATCTTATGCCGTATCTGCCTTACCCTATATTAAAGGTCAGTATTTCTTAGACGTGGGCAAAACGAACGAAGCGGTCGAAATCTGGCAGTCCTTAGCGAACTTCACGCGAGCAGATCCATCAATCCGTGTCGATGCATGCTTAGCATTAACACGTAGTTCTACACGTGCGGGCGACATTGAAAAATTTGCCCGACTAGCCGTGCAGATTGCCGTATCGCCTGTTGATAAACGCAGATCCGCATTCACTTTGGGCAAGGCGTTATTAAACTCCGTAAAAGGATTTAACGAGGGCATCACAGTTCTTAAGACGGCAATACGCGAGAATCTTTCTGATCCCGCCAGCATGGAGGCACAATTTTTGCTGGCAGATAAACTATTTCAGCTGGCGAGATATGAGGACGCTATTAAAGAGTTCCGCTTGTTCACCGAAACCTTTGACGACCCTGCGTTGATCAACGCGGCTGATGCCCGGAGAGCGGAGGCGTTGATCCGCCTAGGACAACCCGATCAAGCCATTGCGCTTTTTCGCAGGTTGGCAGAAAACGCATCAACTCCACAGCTGAAAACAGAGTACCTGTTCCGTGAAGCTGACGCCTTGCACACGGCGCAGAAATATGTTTTGGCCGCAGAGCAGTATAAAAGTTTAGCATCTGCCGCTGGTATTACAGCGGATGCTAAATCCCAAGCAAGCTTAATGGCGGCGGACAGCTTTTATAAAGGCGGACAGACAAATGAAGCGGTTGAACTATTGAATAAGCTGATCGAAAGCAACCCGCCCGCCGTATGGCTGCAAAAGGCAAATCTCTATCTTGCTGAACTCCTAGTGAATCAAAATAAATTAGCCGAAGCCGAGAAGCTGTACACAACTATTTTGTCCAAGGAAGCGAATCAGCCGGATCTGTTAGCCTCCGCACATCTTGGCCGCGGGCGCATCCGTTACCGCTTATTCAAATTCAAAACCGCCCTGGAGGATTTTACTGAAGC
>JAVBMC010000012.1:0-43131 GCA_031552845.1 Kiritimatiellia bacterium | reverse complement strand
CTAAAGGCGGGTTGAAGACTACAACCTTGATAGGCCGGAGGTGTAAGCGCAGCAATGTGCTCAGCTGACCGGTACTAATACGCCGTGTGGCTTGACCGTTTTAACCGACGGTTCGGTTTATGATATGCGTCTGAAAATCAGGCCTACGCTATACTGTGCGGTTTCGTTTTTTCCGGTGACCCTAGAGGAGAGGTAACACCCGTTTCCATTCCGAACACGGCAGTGAAGGGCTCCATCGGCGAGGGTACTGCGGGGTTGGCCCGTGGGAGAGTAGCACGTTGCCGGAATTTCAAGGCGCAGCTGAGCAATCAGCTGCGCCTTTCTTGCTTTTCAAGGGCTCAAAAGAGCCATGGAATAAGTAAAATGTAAGCGGTAATAAGTTGAGTTGAATTAAAGAGGCGCAACAGTTAGATTTTACAGCCGCTTCATCGGACAGATCTGACTGATTGGGCGGATAACAGCCCATACAAAGAGCCTGATGCGGGACTCTTTTTCAGTCAACACGCCCTGCCTACTGACTTGCATAACATATAGATGCCGGCGGGGACGCCGGCGCTCCCAGAACGGGATGCGCTCTGGCATGAATATCAGGGTGGGTTTGACTGTATCTTGGCGTGGGCGGATGAATTTCGTGCTACGCCCGTAGCACAGTGTGTGTCACGGGCGTAACAGAGTGTGTGTTGCGAGTGTAACACAATGTGTGTTACGGGTGTAGTACGATCTTGCTCCCTCGGGGGACAGAAAATAGGGGGAGGGGCTTGGATTTGTTGAGGGAGTTGTCTATATTGCTTTGATGTGGGTGGGGTTTATGGTAAAATATTCGTTTTTGGATTTTATGAGGGTGGTGTGCCGTGAAGGTTCCTTTATCTTGGTTGGGTGAGTATATCGATGTGGCGGATTTGTCGGTGGAGGAGTTGGCTGATAAGTTGACGTTTTCGGGCGTGGAGGTTGAGGGGATTGAGTCGGTTGGTGCGGTGTTGGATGAGTTTTTTGTGGTGGGTGAGGTGCGGGAGTGCGTGGTGCATCCGAATTCGGATCATTTGCATGTGTGCAGGGTGTTTGATGGCACCGAGGAGCATCAGGTGGTGTGTGGGGCACCGAATGCGCGTACGGGGTTGAAGGTGGCTTTTGCGAAGGTGGGCGCGGTTGTTCCGAATGGCGGGTTTAAGATTAAGAAGGCGAAGCTGCGGGGGGTGGAGTCGTTTGGGATGTTGTGTTCGAAGCGTGAGTTGAATGTTTCGGATGAGCATGAGGGGATTTGGGAGTTGGATGGGGCTTTGGTGCCGGGGGCTTCGTTGCAGGAGCTGATGCCGAGGCCGGATACGGTGTTGGAGTTGGAGATTACGTGGAATCGGCCGGACTGTCTGTCGATGATGGGGATTGCACGTGAGTTTGCGGCTTTGTTGGGGCGGCCTTTGAAGGTGCCGGCGGTTGATTTTGTCGAGGGTGTTGAGCCGGTGGAATCGTTGGCGAAGGTGCGTGTTGAGGCACCGGAGCAGTGTTTGCGGTATACGGCGCGGGTGGTGACGGGGTTGGATCCGGCGGCGACGACGCCGGCATTTATGCAGCAGTGTTTGGAGCGCGCGGGGCAGCGGTCGTTGGGGCTGGCTGTGGATGTGACGAATTTTGTGATGTTGGAGTGCGGGCAGCCGTTGCATGCGTTTGATTCGACGCGGCTGACGGATCGTACGATTGTGGTGCGCTGTGCGGCGGCGGGCGAGAAGATCACGACATTGGATGGCGTGGAGCGTGCGTTGGAGCCGTCGATGTTGGTGATTGCAGATGCTAAGAATCCGGAGGCGGTTGCAGGTATCATGGGTGGCGCGCAGAGTGAGATTGCGGAGGCGACGGGGACGGTGTTGATTGAGAGTGCGTTGTTTTCGGCACCGCATGTGAAGTGGACTGCTACAAAATTGGGGCTGGGGAGTGAGTCGTCGCGCAGGTTTGAGCGCGGGGTTGATCCGGAGCTGGCAGATTGGGCGAGTCGGCGTGTGGTGCATTTGCTAGTGAAGTATGGCGGCGCGGGTGTGAAGGTGGCGAAGGGCGTGATTGATGTGGACAATCGTCCTGCACCGCAGGAGCCTGTGGCGTTGTCGTTTGCGCGGGTGAATGAGGTGATTGGTGTGGAGGTACCGGCGGAGCGGGTGGTGTCGATTTTGACGTCGCTGGGGCTGTCGGTTGTGTCGCGTGATGAGGCGGGGGCGGTGTTTAAGGTGCCTTCGTGGCGGTTGGATTTGACGCGTCCGGCGGATTTGATTGAGGAAGTGGCGCGGATGTTTGGTTTGGATGCGATTCCAAATCGGATGCCGGCACTGGCGGCAGTTTCGACGTTGAGCGAGCAGCCGTTTCGTGTGAAGTCGTTTGCGCGGCGTACATTGTTGGGCATGGGGCTGACGGAGGCAATGCATTATAGCTTTTTGTCGGCGCAGGAATTGGATGCGTTTGATGGCGGGAATAAGAAGGGACGGTTGGTGTTGCCGAATCCGGTGAGTGCGGATTATGGGGTGATGCGTCCGTCGCTGCTGCCGCAACTGGTGGGGTCGTTGGGGCGGAATGCATCGCGTCAGGTGGAGGCTTGTGGGTTGTTTGAGCTGGGGCGTGTGTTTGGCATGGGGAGCAGCGGTCAGCCGTTTGAGGAGGAGCGTTTGAGCGTGGGCGTGATGGGGCCGTTCGGGCGTACGCCGGTGGATGGCCGCAGGGTGGTTTCGAATGAGGAGGCGCTGTTGTGGCTGAAGGGGGCGTTGGAGAACTTTGCTCAGCTTTCGGGCGCGGGAACGTTGTCGTTCCGCGCGGCGGAGCATCCGGCGATGGAGCCGGGGTTTGCGGCTGAGGTGTTGTTGGGCAAGCAGGTATTGGGTTTGATTGGCGCGGTTTCGGGCGCGATCCGGCATAAATTTCGCCTGACGAGCGCGATGGTCGTGGCAGAAGTGAAGCTGGAGCCGTTGCTGGTGAAGGCGGGCGAGCCGCGTGCGTTGGTGCCGGTGCCGCAGTATCCGACGGTGAAGCGGGACATCGCTTTGCTGGCGGGGCCGGAGGTGACGCATGAACAGATTGTGGCTGCAATGCGCCGCAACGCGCCTAAAGAATTGACTGCAATCGAATTATTTGATATATTCACTGCCAAGACGATGCAGAAGGGGAGCCGTAGTTTGGCTTATTCGCTTTCCTTTTGCTCGACCGAGAGAACGCTGACGGATGCGGAGGTGAATACGGCGTTTTCGGGGATTATCCGCTCGCTGAAGGAGGTTGCGGGCGTGGATGTGCGTGAAGGTTGATTGATTTTTGGACGGCTGCCGCATCAGCCGTCGAGCGAAGTGGGCTCTGTTCTGTACGTGAATTAACGTAAATTTTCTGACCTACGTTACTTTAAGGACGCTCGGACGCAACACAAGAAGGCAGCCCTCGGGCTACCGGGCAGTGGTGATATGGGTGTCCACCTCTATCGGAGAGGGTTTCAGAAAACATCGTACTGCGGCAGGATGGGGCTTTTTTTACTACGGGGCCGCTATGCTTGGTTTGTACAGAAAATTACTTCTCGTCGCGCCATTGGTTGCCTTGGCTTGCGCGGTGCAGGCTCAACGGCCGGGCGTCGAGGTCGGCAAGACTGATGCCCGCCCGCCGCTCAGCGCGGTGAATGCGCTTGGTGAATACAAGAGCCCTCTTATATTTCAGGGGTTCTTGTTCGTCAACGGTAAATATATCAAGCCGCCGTATCAGGTGGCCTACCGGGGCAACGCCATTTACATCAACAGCATGTTAATTGATAAACCGCTGTCGTGGCCTGAAGAGACCGCCCCCGCCGTTGCTTCGGATTCTACCGATGAGGCTTCCGTTGAAGCAACACCTGCGGAACCGGTGAAGGATAATGATGATTTTCTGCTGACGGATGGCGAGCGTCAAGCCGCTACGGTTGCCGCTGTGGCGGAGGAGCAGCCCGTCAAGCCGATGTCGGAGATGACCGACGCGGAGAAGCTGGCGGCCGTAATGAAAAATGAAGCGCTCTTGAAGAAGATGCGCGACGCGATGAAAGCTTCGGCTAAGTTATATGAGGATTACCTGACGTATGGGGACTTCGTATTCTTGGGTAAGACTCATTTCTGCGTGACAGGAAGCTACCAAAGCGGCAAGGCATTATTCGAAGTGCTGCCGAAGATATTGCGCACGACGAATACGCCGATGGAGCTGATGACAGCTTTGTCGCGGGCGGACATTCTTTTCTTGGATATCCGGATTTGTGAAGCGCTGTTTGCGCATCGGCTGGCCTTTTCAGATATCGAGGCACGCCGCATGCAGTTGAAAATTGCACCGCCGCCGCCCGTGCGTAAAAAAGGATGAACATGCCTGCAGGCGGAACATTGACGTTTGACGGGCAGCGTATCGTATTAACGGGCGATTTGGATGCGGATAGCGTCGCAGTATTGTGGCCGCAGGCTGAGGCATTCAAACCCATCAAAGGTGGAGTTTATACGGCGGATTGTTCCGGCGTGACCCGTTGTGCGGGTGCAGGTGTCGCATTGTTGTTTCGCTTGGAACAGCGTATCTTAGATGCCGGCGGCAAGTTGGATGTGACGAGTTTTTGCATGGGGATGGAACAACAGTTCCGAAACTTTGAGTCAGCGGAATATGATCTGGCGCATCCCAAGAAGCCACCTGTCAAACTGTCGCGCCGGGCGTTCTCGAAGGTTGGTCAGTCCGTTGTGGAATGGTTGCGCGAGTGCGGCGAGACGCTGGGATATATCGGCGAAACACTCTACAACTTTGTCTATGCAATCGGGCATCCGGGGGTGGTGCGCTGGCGGGACTTTTGGGTGACCTGCGAACGTGCAGGCGTGCAGGCTGTGCCGGTGGTGAGTTTGCTGGGCTTCTTGCTGGGGTTGATTTTGGCGTTTCAGTCGGCGATTCCGATGAAGCTGTTCGGCGCGCAGATTTATGTGGCAAGCTTGGTGGGTATTTCTTTGATACGCGAGTTGGGGCCGTTGATTACAGCTATTCTGCTGACGGGCCGCTCGGGGTCTGCCTTTGCGGCGGAGATCGGCACGATGCAGGTGAATGAGGAGATTGACGCGCTGAAGACGATGGGGCTGAGTCCTGTGCGTTTTTTGGCACTGCCGCGTATTTTGGCGGGGGTGTGCATCATGCCGCTGTTGACGGCGTTTGCGAATCTGGCGGGCTTGGCGGGTGGTTTGGTGGTGATGATTTCGATGGATTACTCGTTTGTTGTCTATTACAATCAACTTACGCGGTTCATTTCCTATGGTGATTTGATTGGCGGATTGGTGAAGTCGATGTTCTTTGGCCTCTTGGTTGCAGCGGTGGGATGCCAGCGTGGCTTGGCGACGGGCAAGGATGCAGCGGCGGTGGGTATTTCTACGACGTCGGCAGTAGTGAGCGGGATTGTGCTGATTGCTGTGGCGGATGGTTTGTTTGCTGTACTGTTCTATGTAATGGGCTGGTAATGCGGGTTGTCGAACGAGCGTCGGATGTGTTTTCCGCGGCGCGCCCGGTGATGCTGGGTGCAGGGTTCTTCGATGGCGTACATATGGGACACCGGCTGGTTCTGCAGGCTGCGAAAAAGGCCGCTGCGGCGGTCAATGGCGAAGCTTGGGCATTAACATTTGATAAGCATCCGTTGGCGGTGCTGGCGCCCGTACGGAAACCGTTGCTATTATCGAGCCTTGAGGAGCGCTTGGCGTTGTTGGAAGCGGCGGGCGTGGATGGGGTGCTCTTGCTGCCATTTACGCGTGAGCTGGCGGTGCAGACGCCGGAGGCTTTTGTGGCATCTATTTTTGCTGAGGGCGCGCCGCATTTGGGACATAAGATATTCTGCGGAGAAAATTGGCGGTTCGGCACCCGGGCTGCTGGGAATCCGGAGCTGTTGCGTGCATTGGGTGCGATGTATGGATTTGACGTGGAGATCGTGCCATATGCGTATTATCAGAATGAGGTGGTCTCGAGTACGCGCATCCGGAAGGCTTTGTTGAAGGGGCATGTCTCGGATGTACGGAATATGTTGGGCGGCCGGGCGTGGGCGGTATCGGGCACTGTGATGCATGGTATGGCGCGTGGGCGGAAGCTGGATTTCCCGACGGCGAATGTGCCGTATGTGCATGAGTGCGTGCCGCCGTATGGCGTGTATGCGGTACGGCTGAAGGCGCAGGGTCGGGTGTTTGACGGCGTGGCGAACTTAGGGGTGCATCCGACTTTTGAAGTGAGCAAGGTGCCGTTGTTGGAAGTGTACTGCTTTGAATCGCCGGGGGATTTATACGGGCAGCCGGTGGAAATTGGGTTCTATAGTTACATCCGGGCGGAACAGCGGTTTGCTTCGGTGGAGGCACTGGTGGCACAAATCCGCCAGGATGTGTGCGTGGCGAGAGAGGAGCTGAAGTTATGCGTAAAGTAATCGGTTTGGCGGTGTGTGTGGCATGGTCGGCGTTGGCGGCGTTGTCACCGTTTGACATGCCGGCGTTGTTTCCGAAACATCAGGAGTGTTTGCAAAAATATTTGCAGGCCGTGCAGGCGAAAAATCTGCCGGGGATGCTGGCGGCGGCGAGCATGGGCGCCGAGCTGTTTCCGGAGGATATGAACTGGCGGTATAACGTGGCGTGCAGTTATGCGTTGCTGGGGAACAAGACGCAGGCGTTGAAGAGTTTGGATGAGGCCGTGACGTTGGGATTCCGCGATGTGAATCATATGAAGCAGGATTCCGACTTGAAAAGCCTGCAGGGGGATGTGGAGTTTGCTAAAGTGCTGGCACGTGCAAATGAATTGAAGGACGAAAAGGTGCGGAACTTGGGCATCGCGGAGCCTGCGTTGTTGGTGCCGGGCGAGCCTGCCTATGTAACGGTGACGAATACGGCATTTGATTACAACACGGGGCTGCTGACTACGGCGTTTAAAACCGAGAAACCGCTTACGGCGTTGTATGTAAACCGCGACGGGGGACATTCGGTTGTGGCGTTGACGAACTTTCCAAACGTATCGGCAGTGACGTATTGTGAGGAGGCGGTGAAGAAAGGCGTGCCTTCGGGATTCCCGTTGAATGGGTTCGTGGTGGATGGGCTGCCGCCGCCGGTGTTGTGCAATTGCGCGATGGCGATGACGGAGGGACCGTTGTGGCGGAGCTTGCCGCGGGCGTTGGTGTCAGCGGGACCTGCTTTCGCAACGCAGGTACGTTTGTATTGCGAGAACCAGATGAGCTTCTATCCGTCTCACAAGGATTATGTGAAGACGGATCTGGGCGATTTGTATGCGGTGAACACACCCTATTGGCTGACGGCGCAGGGATCGTCTTGGGCGGAGCGGCGGTTTGTAGAGACGGCACTGGCGGCGTTGGAGGCAATGAAGCCGGAGGTGCGCGAGCATTTAGTCAAGTCGCGCTTGGTGATGTCGACGTTGCAGCAGATATTCCGCTCCACGCGTAAATCATTGAAGAAGCCGGAGGATTATCTGACCGGTGCCGCGCACCCGGCGGTGTTCGAGGGGGCGTTTGTGGATAAGGATGCAATCGTAACTGCTGCAGCGGCATTGACGGTTGATAAGATTCCGCCAGCCGTGCCGATTCGTACGATTCGCGACGAGGTGGGGACGCTGGGGATTGATTACTTCCATACGGCGGACAGTGAGTCGTTGTTTGATTCACCCTTTGCGCTGGCGCGGGTGGTGCGCAGCGTGAAGCGCGATCGTACGATTGTCGTCGCAGCGCAGAAGAATCAGCCAAACATCAAGAAGCTCCATTGGGTTGTGCTGCAGGGCGATCCGAAGAAGGTGACGTTTAAGCCGCTGACAAGCGATGACGCCATGATGTCGATTACTGTCGCATGGCATGGCGTCTATACGAACAGCTTGGGGTATAAAACGTCGCGGGTGGATTTGGCAATGATTGCGGAGACGACGAATGGAGTCTATTCCACACCCGCGTTCATCACCTTCAAATATCCGGAGAACGAGGTGCGTGACTATGCGGCGGATGGACGGATTCTCTCGGTGGATTATACCGCGCGCCCGGGTGAGTATTACGACCCTATCTATACGTTTGAGAAGCGCTGGAAGGATGTTTATACCTACGCGCAGGATGGAACTTGCACGGGATGGGTACGCCATCGCGGCGAGAAGACGGAGAAATTCAATCAGCACGGCCACCTCGTTCTCGAAACCGACGGCCAAGGGCGCGCGACCAAGGGAATGTTGGTCGAATATATGCCGCGCTCCTCCGCGACTCCTGGCGAACAGCAATTGCCCGACCTGATGCAGTTCACCACAGGGCAGTCGGTTACTTACCGCTATGCGGATGCCAAGGACTGGATCGGGCAGGTGATAAAGAAATAACACATCTCAGTATTTTTCTGAACACGGGGACGGATGCCGCAGTGGCATTCGTCCTTTGTTTATCTAAAACGCCTTTTCACAATTTGTGTGGGCCGTCTGATGTAAAAGCCTTGCGGCTGTCCTAGATGTTTAGCGTAAAGTCCGCATCCTCGCCACTCCCGTAGCAGGAACGTGAGTAACGTTACTGAGCGCCTAGAGTAACATTACTTACAGCCGGCAGTAACGTTACTGAGAACTCGGAGTAACATTACTAACAACGCTGAGTAACGTTACGTACGTTCACTCTACTTGCTTCAACAATCGGGCTTACGCAAGGGAATCTGTCTCTCTACGTTTCTCAGCGTGTGACTCCGTGCTGGTCTGGGGGGATCGGGGGGAAGGGAGCGTACGGAAGGAGGTGTACGTTTTTGTGCGGTTTGGTGGTGTGGGAGGAGGGGTATTTGCTTGCTTTTGGGACGGCTTTTAGGTAAACTACGGCGTATATTGAAAGGGCTTGGATTATGATTCTGACTTCGCATAAAGAGGATGGTTCGTTAAAGGTGGCGGTAGAGGGGCGTGTGGATAGCACGACGGCTGCTAAGTTGGAGGCTGGCATCAAGGAGGTTTTGGATGGCTCCGTGAAGAGCTTTGACCTCGATTTTGCGAAGGTGGAGTATTTGTCGAGCGCCGGACTGCGGGTGTTGCTGTTGATTGCCAAGCAGATGAAGAGCCAAGGGCCTTTCGTGTTGAGGAATGTGAACTCCGGCATTATGGATGTTTTGCAGGTTACGGGGTTTGCGGATATTTTGACGATTAAGAATAGTTAATCGGGCATGGACAGAGCGGGGCGGTTGAGCGCTTCGGCTTTGTTCTCCAATATTTATCAGGGGCGTCATGGGTTCGATGCGTAATGCGTTTCAGAAGTGGCTGTTCGTCTTTGTGGCGTTCGCCTTTTTGTTTACTTTCGGCATCTCCTATTATGTTCAGACGCGGCAGGCCCGGGATAATGCGGATGAGTTGATCCGGCTGCGTTTGAAGGATGCGAAGGAGCAGCTGGCGCAGGCACGACGGAATCTGCAGACGTTGTTGGTGCTGAACAACAAGTCGGTGATGCTGAAGGCGGCGGTCTTGTCCGAGTTTATCGTGAATCGGCCGCAGGTGTTGGATGATGACGCGGAGATGTCCCGCTTGATGCAGCTTCTTGATGCGGACGAGTACCACGTGGTGGATAAACAGGGGCTAATTAAGTGGACCAATAACAAGGCATTGATTGGGTATGACTTTAATTCGGCCGAGCAGTCGAGAGCTTTCATGCCGGCTGTCACAGATAAGAACTTTGTGTTGGTGCAGGACCCGCAAGCGCGCGGAGCGGACGGGAAGCTGTTTCAATATGCGGGCGTGGCACGGCAGGATCAGCCGGGGGTGGTGCAGATCGGGTATGAGCCGTGGCGTTTGAAGGAGACGCAGAAGCTGGCGGATATCCGAAATTTGGCGAATGGTTTTCGCATCGGGCGCGATGGTCATTTGGTGATTTGCGAGGGGAATGATATTATTGCCTCGGGGGGGCCTTTCGAGGGCAAAACTTTGCAGGAGTGCGGGATTAACCTGCAGCAGCTGCTGAGTAAGGATCAGGGGCAGTTTGTTCGGTTTGCAGATCATAAATATCTGCTGCAGACGGAGCGGGTGAATGATATCACGCTGATTGGGGCGCTCTCGGACCATGAGGTGTATGCGAGCCGTAACTCCATGGTGGTGTTTCTGCTGTTCTCAAATTTGATTCTGTTTGTCAGCGTGTTCGTGTTGGTGTCGGAGCTGGTGCAGCGGATCGTCATCACGGGGATTTCGCGCGTGAACCGCTCGCTGCATCGGATTACCAGCGGTGATTTGGATGAGACGGTGGAGGTGAGAACGACGCGGGAATTCATGGCGCTTTCGGATGGTATTAATTCGACAGTGGGGGCGTTGCGTCATGCGATTAACGAAGCGGCCGAGCGGATTAATTCGGAGTTGGAGTTTGCCCGCGCCATTCAGCATGCGTCGTTGCGGAATATCTTCCCGCCTTACCCGGATAAAACAGATTTTGACATTTTCGCTTCGATGTATACTGCGAAGGAGGTCGGCGGTGACTTCTACGATTTCTTCCTCATTGGCGACCATCGGCTGGTGGTGACGATTGCAGACGTGTCGGACAAAGGGATTCCGGCGGCGTTGTTTATGATGACGTCGAAGACGCTGTTGAAGAACTTGGCTATGGCGGGTAATTCACCGGCTAAGGTCTTTACCGAGGCGAATAGCGAGCTGTGCGAGAATAATTCCGCCGGGATGTTCGTGACAGCGTTCATGGCGATTATTGACTTGAAGACCGGCTTGATGGAATATGTCAACGCCGGGCATAACCTGCCGCTGTTGAAGCGGGCGAACGGGCAGTATGAGTGGCTCTCAGAGCGCTCGGGATTGGTGCTGGCAGGCCTGCCGGGAATGGAATATAAACTCTTTACGCGGCGCTTGGATCCGGGCGATGTGCTGTTCCTGTACACCGATGGCGTGACGGAGGCGTTGAACCGCACGCGTAATCTGTATAGCGATGAGCGGCTGCTGAACTTGGTGAATCAGGATGATGTGCAGTCGATGGATGTGACGTCGCTGTTGAATCGTGTCAAGCAGGATGTCGATGATTTTGCCGAGGGCGCTGATCAAGCTGATGATATCACCATGCTGGCGGTGCGTTATAATGGCGGACCGCAGCGGGCGGAGAGTTATTCCGAGCTGTTGGTGGATGCCGTGGTGGATAACCTGCCCGAAGTGATGATGTTTATTGAAAAGCGGCTGTTCGGTTATCCGTGTTCTGCGGATGTGAAGATGCAGCTGGCTGTGGCGGTCGATGAGATATTCAGTAATATTGCCAACTACGCCTATGCGCCGGGCGTGGGTTCAGTGAAGGTATGCTTCTCGATTGAAGGCGATCCGCTGAAGGTGGTCATGTCGTTCGTCGATCAGGGGACGCCGTACAATCCGCTGGAGCGTGTCGACCCGGATACGTTGCTATCGTTGGACGATCGTGCGATGGGCGGTTTGGGCGTCTTCATGGTCAAACAGAGCATGGATGTCGTCGAGTACGACTATAAAGACGGGCACAACGTCCTGACAATCCATAAAATCATCCATTAGCAGGCAACATTTTGGATATCCGGGCGTTTACCTCAACAGGGAGTGAGTATGATGTTGAGATCCGGAGTCGCGGTGCTGTTATTATTGGCAGCGCCGGTTGTTTTTGGCGTTCCTGAGGAACGCAAAGAGGCCGTTTCTACGGCCTGTTCGGACGCTGTCTTTCTGCGGCGGGTCTATTTGGATTTGGTAGGAGAACTGCCGGATATCCGGATTACCAGCCAGTTTTTAAAGAACGACACCCCCGACAAGCGCGAGAAGCTGGTGAATCGTTTGCTGCGTACGCAGGCATTTGCGGACTGCCGGGCAATGCGCTGGTTTGATTTGCTGCGCGTCAAGTCGGAGTTTCCCTGCAACCTCTGGCCGAATGCCGTGCAGGCCTATGCCGGGTTCATTCAGCAGGAAATAACGGCCAATACACCCTACGACGAATTTGCCAGCAAGCTGCTGCTCGCATCCGGCAGTAACTTCCGTGACCCTGCCGTCAACTTCTACCGGGCCCTGCAAATCAGACAGCCCGAGACGATTGCCGCATTTGCCATGCAGGTGTTCTTAGGTGAAAAGGCTGATGAAGCATGGTCGCCGGAAGTACGCAAGAGCGTTCCAATCTTATTCTCCAAGGTCGGTTATGTGTCTACCGGCGAGTGGAAGGAAGAGCTGGTTTACTTCGACCGCGAACGTGCCTGGCCGGCAGGCGCGCAGGCCGGGCAAAATATCCGCATGCCGGAAGGTGGTTTGGTGAACGTTGCACCGGAGCAAGATCCACGAGAAGCTTTCACCATTTGGCTGACGCAAGGGGCAGGGCAGCGGGCATTTGCGGCAACAGAGGTAAAACGCATTTACCGTGTCCTCATGGGGCAATCTCAGCCAAACACAGATGAATTGAAGCGTCTCGTGGATATCTTCATTCAAAACAAGTTTGATGTCAAGGCTGTGTATCGCGCAATCTGCCTCTCCCCGGAATATCAAGGGAACGAATACGCCGTGCGCCAGATTGATGCGGAGGTGCTGGATGATATCCTTGTGGGATTGTTTGGTGGACGCCAGAGCTTGTCCAGTCAAGTGCCGGAACCGTTTACCTTCGTCCCGACAGATCAGAAGACGGTACTGCTCGCCGATGGCAGCATCACCAGTCCTTTTCTTGAGGCGTTCGGGCGTCCGCCACGGGATTCCGGCGAATTGGAAGAGCGGCAGAATATGCCCAATCCTCAACAGCGGATACTGCTTCTCAACTCCCGCCAGATACAGAACCGCATCAACAACCGTTTCGTCAACAACCTGATGCCGCCAAAGGGCAAGCAGTTTAAAGATGATGAGGCTATCCGAGCGGAGCTGATCGACCGCCTCTATCTGCGTTTGCTGTGCCGCTATCCGACGGAGCAAGAGAAGGAAACAGTGGAGGCGTACTTCAAGGATAATAAGCTTTCCTTGCAAGAGGCCGGGCGGGATGTCGCTTGGGCGTTGGTCAATAGTGCCGGCTTTTTATTCAAATATTAGTGCGGGGGATTGCATGAGTGTTTCAAGAAGAGATTTACTGAAGCTGGCCGCCGCAGGAGGGGGCTCGTTATTGCTACCGGGGCAGAGTTTAGCGCAAGCTGTTGCATCCGGCAAGGCGAAGGCCGTGATTCAAATTTGGCAATGGGGCGGACCGCCGCATACGGACACGTTTGATCCCAAGCCCGGTACCGGACGCGACTTTGCGGGGCAGTTTGACGAAGCCGACCTGCCGACCAATGTCGATGGATTGCACATCAATCCGCTGCTGCAGAACTTGGCCAAATGCGCCGAAAAATATTCCGTCATCCGCGGCATGACGCATGGAAACAACAATCATGAGACAGCCGCCTACATGGTGCAGACCGGACATTCCGAAGGCGATGGCGAGTCGCACCCCGCCTATGGAGCTGTGACGGCGCTGACCAAAGGATGGGACTGTGGCTACAAAGGATTGATTCCGCCATATGTTGCACTGACTGCGCCGCTGGGACGCTTCTCCGAAGCAGGGTTCTTGGGGTCGCGGTGTAAAGTCTACGCCACCGGCGGTAATCCCAACGCGCCCACTTTTGCCGCTGACGGTATTGCCTCTGAAGGACTTTCACGCGAGCGTCAGCTCAAGCGGCGCGATTTGCTGGCCAAGCTGGATGTCTTCCGCGCCGAACATCCGGAATTGGCGCCGGTTACAAAACTAAGTGCTGCCGAAGAACACGCTTATGAATTAATCTTGGGTGATGCCGGAAAGGTGTTTGATCTCAATCTCGAGAAGCCGGAACTGCGTGACAAATACGGGCGTACGACGTTTGGACAATCCTGCCTTGCGGCACGGCGGCTGGTGGAGTCGGGCGTTGTATTCGTCACCATCAACTACGGCGGGTGGGATACGCATAAAAATCACTTCCCGACGATGAACACAAAGTTACCGGAGCTTGATAACGGCCTTGCAACTTTGCTGACTGATCTGGACGAACGCGGTTTGCTGGATCAAACGATTGTGGTGTGTGGCGGTGAATTCGGGCGTACGCCTAAAGTCGATTACGGCCCTACTTGGGGCACCGGCGGACGGCATCACTATGGAAAGGCATTCTCGTACCTGCTGGCCGGTGGTGGTTTTAAAGGCGGACGGATTGTTGGTAAGACCGATGAACGCGGCGAGACGGTCGTTGAACGGCCTGTTTACCCGTGCGATCTGATTGGTTCAATCTACCGCCAGTTGGGGATTCCGCGCGAATTGCTGTTGCCCCATCCGCAGCAAAAAAAGATTGCGGCCTATCCTGAACCTGCAGCGCCTGAAAAGACCGGAGGACTTTTAGATGAATTGGTTTAAACGAGTCTCTATCATTGGCCTGTTGCTGCTCTGTGGCACAGGGAGCAGCTTTGCACAGGATATCGTCTACGCCTTTCCCGCCGGTGCGCAGCAGGGGGTAAAGGAGCTTGAGCTGGAAGTCAGTGGGCAAAATCTGCAACGCGTCAAGGGTGCTCTATTTTCAGGCAACGGCATCACGGTGTCGAGCGTGGAGTTTGTTGAGCTTGAGATGCAAGTCCGCAATGCCCGCCGCCGTGCAAGTCCTCAGCTATCTCAGTTGGTGCGCTTGAAAATTGATGTCGCGCCGGATGCCGAGCCGGGGATTCGAGACCTGCGCTTGGTCACTAGCAATGCGTTGAGCAATCCCATTCCATTTTTCATTGGCGTCTATCCGGAGGTGGATGAAGTCGAAACGAATTCAACCTTCAAACTGGCGTATCGTCTGACCAACTTGCCTGTGACGGTCAATGGGCAGGTTGTGGCTAAGGATCGCGACTATTTCATATTCCAAGCCGAAAAGGGCATGCATCTGACGGCGCAGCTCAAAGGGCGGCGTCTGGTCCCCTTCATCGCCGATGCGGTGCCCGGTTGGTTCCAGCCGATTGTTACGCTTTACACGACCAATCGCGTGATGTTGGCGCAAGTGGATAATACATTCTTTGACCCTGATCCTACGTTGGACTTTCTCATTCAGGAGTCCGGCGATTATCTGCTTGAGGTACGTGATGCACTGCATCGCGGACGTTATGATTTTGTTTATCGCTTGACCCTAGGCGAACTGCCGTTGATTAAAGGGGTATTTCCTGACGCCTCGGGCAAACTGCAATACCTAGGTATGAATCTCTCCGGCAAGCGGGACCCTGCACGCGATCTTTATTATCCTGATCTTCATGAGGCAACTCCTAAGGTAGGTTACATCTATGGGCGGATTCTGTCACTTGGTGAAAAGAGCGCGCATACTTTCACCGGTGCCGCAGGTGAGCAGGTGGCGGTTGAAGTGATGGCCCGTCGCTTAGGGTCGCCGCTGAGCGCATCATTAGAAGTCTTTGATCCATCCGGTGATTTATTGGCGCGTGCACCTATGCGGGAGCGTTCATGGACGGGACTGCAGACGTACGAGGCCGACCCCTGTGCGCTGTTGCTGACGTTGCCCAAAACC
Organism: Kiritimatiellia bacterium; assembly: GCA_031552845.1. Taxonomy (GTDB): domain Bacteria; phylum Verrucomicrobiota; class Kiritimatiellia; order RFP12; family DVOR01; genus JAVBMC01. The sequence goes on along the minus strand of JAVBMC010000012.1, from coordinate 27,703 downwards.
GGTACTTACACGGTGAAGATATCGGACTTGTTCGACAAGCATGGCGAGCTTTATTTCTATACGTTGCGGATTTCTCCGCCCACGCCGGACTTTGAGCTTTGGACAGGTGCGCCGAGTATTCTGTTCCCGCGTGGAGGCTTTGCTGCTGTTCCGGTGCGGTGCTTCCGTCAAGATGGCTGTACGAATGAAATCCAACTCTCTGTACGCGGGCTCGACCAAAAATACACGCTCAGCGGGAATTGGATATCATCCTGCACGAATGAAACAATCCTCCTGATTGGCGGCTCGCAGACGAGCAATGAGCATGCTTGTACGATTGAAATTGTTGGGACAATGAAAGACGGCGACCGTGTGATTGAGCGCGTAGCAACTCCGGCAACTCCCCGCCAGCAGGCATTTGCGTGGATGCACTGGGTGCCGTCGCAGACGTTTGTGGCGTACTGTTTTACCAACGCGCCTTGGCTGGCGTCTGTCCGTTATATCTCGCCGACTAATGGCGCGGTGACATTCACGGAGGGACGCGCCGAGGTGGTTGTGCAAGGATGGAATTGGTCACAGGGGCGCGAGGCCGATGTCATCGTCATTGAACCAGATAGCGGCATCAGCATTGACGATATCCTGCCGGTCGAGGGTAAGGATGGTCAGCGCCGGATTTGCCTGTCGGTTGAAACCAATGCCGTAATTACGCCGGATAAGCTGAGTCTCGGCGTGGTGCCTAATAAGAAGTTCAAGAAGGGACCGCGGCCTAAGCCCAATCAGCGGCTCAATCCATTCCCTGCACTGCGTATGAACTTTGAGTAAAACGTATTTTGTTGCCTGATTGCCCCGGAACCGTTGAACCATTTAGCCCATTATGGCGTTTAAGCGATTGAATGTCATCTTAATGGGCCCTTGAATGAAGTATAGAAATTGTGTGCTGGGGCTGGTTCTTTGCGGAGCCGGCGGAGTAATTGCGCAAACCAATGCGGTTGTGCAAGCAGATGTAACGACGAATGCGCCGACAGAGCTGGAGAAGGTGGTTGTCAGTGCGACTTCTATTTCAAAGTATAGAACCGATACGGTGCGTTCGGCCACGTTGACGGATATGCCGCCGGAACAGCTGCCGGTTGTAGTGGATGTGCTGACGGAAGACTTTATCCGCGACCGCAATCCGACAGACTTGGATCAGCTGCTGACCTTTGTCCCCGGTGTCTATCAAGGCGGCAAATCGCCTATGTCCCGCACGTCCGGACAGTATACCATCCGCGGTATGTCCGGCAGTGAAGCGTTATTAAATGGAACGATTCCATTGGGCAACGGGCCCGGCACATTCCTAGATCCTGCCATTTTAGAGCGTGTTGAGATTGCCAAAGGCCCGGTTGGGTCAACGCTTGGCGGACAGACGCAGACGCTCGGCGCTTACGGCGCGGGCGGTTCAGTCATCTTGTATCAAAAGCGTCCGCAGCCGCTGGCTTTTCAAACTGCTGAAGCCCGCGCAAGTTTTGGCGAGAATTTACAGCGTTATCGTATTACGGCTGACATCAACGAACCCTTAGTGGACGAAAAGCTGTTAGGCCGTGTCCCTGTCTCGGTTGATATCTCTCATCCCTTCTGGCTGCCCAGCGGTTACCGTTGGGGCGAGAGTTATACGATGGCGCCGAGCTTTATTCTCCAACCCTCGGAGACCTTGCGCATCGGGCTCGATACGTTATTCTATTATGCCGATCAGCCCGGTTATCAAGGGATTCTAGTTAAGGATGGCAAGCCTGCCCCCGGCTTTGATTGGGATACCGACTTGACCGAGAAAAACATGCGCGACCGTTACTCTCTCTTTAGCATTATGCCTTGGGCTGAATGGAACGCTACCGAGAACTGGATGTTAAGAGGCGGCGGCGGTTTTAGTTGGAACAAGACCGATTATAATCAGATTGGACCGCCGAGTCTTTCCACGAGCACCAATCCTTATGATTTGCAAGACGGCACCTCGATGAACAGGCGCTATAACGGTTACCTGCACAGCATCTACACTTTGGACACCGAGCCGGTACGTCAGGCTATCTTGGTTGGTGTTGATACTTTGTATCGTGACAATAACACCTGGGGGCGTACATCGGTTGGCGGATTGCCTTTAGCCACGCCGACCAAGAGTTCCGCCAGCCTGCAGAAATACGGATTCATCCTGCAGGACCAAGCGGACTTCTATGAAGACCTACATGCTTTGATTGGCGCCCGTTATGACTATCATATCAGCGCCAACGACAACACCGGCGATGGCATCAGTCCTCGCGTTGGTCTCTCCTACTCGGTGTTGGAATGGCTGATTCCGTTTGCCAACGTGTCTTATACGGAGGCGCCCAACTTCGGCTACTACCGCAAGTACAACGATCCCTCAACGGAATTGACTGATACATGGTCGGCATGGCAGTATGAAGCGGGTGTTCGTGTGTCTCCGGCTGAAGGATTCTGGATTTCGGCATCGGTGTTTCAAATTGATCAGGATAACACCCCTGTCCTGATCAGCGGCTCCGGTGCTACCGCCAGTTATGGCAGTGAGGGCGAAACCCGTTCCCGCGGCTTTGAACTCTCGGCAACCGGCAACCTCACCAAGAACTGGTCGGTGTTCGGCAGTTACACCTACATTGACTACAAGGACATTACGGCCGGCACGGACTTTGATCGCTTCCCTCCGAACGCCTTGTCATTGTTCACGACCTATCGGATTGAAGAACTCTTCAATGGCACCGTCGTCGGCTTTGGCTATCGTTTCCGTGATAGCTGGCTGCAGACCGAGCAGGGCAGGCCCGTCAAACTCGACCCGGAGCGTTATCGTATCGAGTCGGCTAACGTGTTTGATTTCTCTGTTGAGATTCCGATTCCGAAGGGCTGGTTCTTCGGCGAATCTTCATTCAGCTTCGCCATCAAGAATATCTTTGACGACCGCTACATCGAATCCGCACGCAATCTGCAATGCTTCCCCGGCGACCCGCGGACATTTGAACTCGCTCTGCGCTGCCGCTTCTAATTTTACACGTGCACAAAACAAGAAGGGCACCCTAAACCCCGGGTGCCCTTTTTGTTTATCTGCACGCGGCGGTTACTTCTTCTCAGCCAGATAGGTGTTGATTGCGGCCGCGGCTTTGCGGCCTTCGCCCATCGCAAGAATCACCGTTGCCGCGCCGAGGACGATGTCACCGCCAGCATAGACGCCTTCGAGCGATGTCTTGCCGTTTTCGTCGGTGACAATGTTGCCGCGCTTATCAATTTGCAGTCCATCGGTCGTGGCAGGGATCAACGGGTTCGATGAGTTGCCAATGGCAATCACCACTGCATCGACTTCCAATTCATACTCGCTGTCGGGAATCTCCACAGGCTTGCGGCGTCCGCTGGCATCAGGCTCACCCAGCTCATACTTGAGGCAGACGATTCCTCGCACGCGGCCTTCTTCATTGCCGAGAATCTTGCTGGCATTACGCAGCGTGTGGAACTGCACGCCTTCTTCCTTCGCGTGATGCACTTCCTCCACACGGGCAGGCATTTCCGCCTCTGTGCGGCGATAAATCAGGAAGACCTCCTCTGCACCCAGACGCAGCGCCATACGCGCGGCATCCATCGCGACATTGCCGCCGCCGAGCACGGCAACGCGCTTGGCGTTGTAAAAGGGCGTGTGCGAACGGTCGGCCTCGTAGGCCTTCATCAAGTTGGCGCGTGTCAGGTATTCATTCGCGGAGAACACGGCAACAAGGTTCTCGCCTTCGATATTCATGAACTGCGGCAAGCCGGCACCGGTGCCGACAAAGACGGCGTCAAAGCCATCCTTCTCCATCAAGTCCTTCAGGCGGCGGGTACGTCCGACGACGAAGTTGTTTTCAATCTTAACGCCCATGGTGCGCAGGCTGTCGATTTCTTTCTGTACGATGGCCTTGGGCAAGCGGAACTCCGGAATGCCATAAACCAGCACGCCGCCGTTCTTGTGGAAGGCTTCAAACATCGTGACTTCGTGTCCGGCGCGGCGGACATCTGCCGCAACGGTAATACCCGCAGGACCTGAACCGATGATGGCGACTTTCTTGCCTGTGGCAGGTGCAATGACAGGGGCTTCTGTGATGCCGTGTTCGCGGCTCCAATCGGCGGCAAAGCGTTCAAGGCGGCCAATGCCGACGCTTTGCTGAACGTCGCGCTTGGCTTTGCCCACGGTGCAGTTCTTTTGGCATTGCGACTCTTGCGGGCAGACACGTCCACAGATGGCAGGCAGCATGCTGGTTTCTTGAATAATCGCACAGGCCTGTGCAAAATTACCGTTGGCGACTTCAGCGACAAATCCCGGGATGTTGATGGAGACCGGACAGTCTTTGATGCAGGGTGCATTCTTGCACTGCAAGCAGCGGGAGGCTTCCACCCGCGCTTGCGTCTCGGTGAATCCTAACGCCACCTCCTGCATGTTGTGCGCACGTACTTTCGGGTCTTGCTCCGGCATCGGCTGCGATGGAATCGCCATGCGCTCCTGCGGGGTGACGGGCTTGTCTTTGATGTTTGCCCAGATTTCTTCTGCTGAACTCATTGTATTAAACTCTTTCACTTGGTCTCTTGTTGCAACGCGTTGGCTTGGGCTTGAAGATTGCATTTATGTTTATCTTCTTCCTCGCGCGTTTTGTAACTTCTCAGGCGCTGCATCAGGTTGTCGAAGTCCACCTGGTGCGCATCGAACTCGGGCCCATCGACGCAGACGAACTTCGTCTGTCCGCCCACGGTGACGCGGCAGCCGCCGCACATGCCGGTGCCGTCAATCATGATTGCGTTGAGCGAAGCGAACGTCTTGACGCCGAAGGGAAGGGTGGTTGCGGCGCAGAACTTCATCATGATCGGTGGTCCGATGATGACGGCGCAATCAACCTTCTCGCGTTCGCAGATCTCTTTAAGCGGTACGGTGACTAATGCTTTGACACCGGCGGAACCGTCATCAGTGGTGACGATGAGTTCATCGGCCAGCGCACGCATTTCGTCTTCGAGAATCAAAAGGTCTTTGTTACGCGCGCCCATGATGACGATGACTTTGTTGCCGGCGTTCTTCATCGCTTGCACAATCGGGTAGAGCGGCGCAACGCCGATACCGCCGCCGACACAGACAACCGTGCCAAACTTTTCGATATGCGTGGGGCGTCCCAGCGGACCCAGGAAAACAGGCAACTCGTCGCCGATGGCCATATTCGCCAGCATCTTAGTTGAACGTCCGACCGCTTGGAAGATGATTGTCACTAAGCCTGTTGCAGGATCGGCATCGGCAATCGTCAAAGGAATGCGCTCGCCTAAATCTTCACATACTTGCAGGATGATAAATTGACCGGCCTTACGTTCGGCGGCAATCAACGGCGCTTCAATCTGCATTTGAAACACATCTGCCGAGAGTTGTTTTTTGGATGCTATTCTATTCATTTAATAATCCGTAATAATAAAACAAAGGTCCCTAGGGGTTCGCACGCGAAACTAAGGACCTTTGTGCTAAACAACTAAGCTAAGCCGGGCGACCCGGTTTAGACAAGCCCTTGATCGATCATCGCATCGGCAACCTTCACGAAGCCGGCGACGTTGGCACCGAACATATAGTCGCTCTTGCGGCCATACTGCTTGGCGGTGTTGAAAGCGTTGTCGTGAATGGCCTTCATGATGCCCTTGAGTTTGGCATCGACCTCTTCACGCGACCAGCCCAAACGCATCGAGTTCTGCGACATCTCCAACCCGGAGGTTGCCACGCCGCCTGCGTTGGAAGCCTTGCCCGGCGCATACAAAAAGCCCTTGGTCTTCTGGAATGCGGCGATAGCTTCGGGCGTGGAGGGCATGTTCGCGCCCTCAGCAACCAAACGGCAGCCGTTGGCGATCAAAGCCTTGGCCTCTGCGCCGTTGAGCTCGTTCTGCGTTGCGGACGGGAAGGCGCAGTCGCACTTGACATGCCACGGACGGGCGTTAGCGGTGAACTTGGCCTTTTTGAATTTCTTCACGTATTCGTTGATGCGGCCGCGCTTGACGTTCTTCAGCTCCATGATGAATGCCAGCTTCTCAGCCGTGATGCCATCCGCGTCATAAATGAAGCCGGACGAATCCGACAACGTCACCGGCTTGGCGCCCAGCTGCAACAGCTTTTGAACCGTGTATTGCGCCACATTGCCGGAGCCCGACACGCAGCACACCTTGCCTTGGAAATCCTGCTCATGTGCGGCCAGCATGTTCTCTGCAAAGTACACGCAGCCGTAACCGGTTGCTTCCGGACGGATCAGCGAACCGCCCCACTTCAAACCCTTGCCCGTCAACACGCCCGTGAACTCGTTCTGCAGGCGCTTGTATTGCCCGAACATATAACCGATCTCGCGGCCGCCCACGCCGATATCACCGGCCGGCACGTCGCAGTTCGCGCCGATGTGGCGGAACAGCTCAGTCATCAAGCTCTGGCAGAAGCGCATCACTTCGTTATCGCTCTTGCCCTTGGGGTCGAAATCCGAACCGCCCTTGCCGCCGCCCATCGGGAGCGTGGTCAGCGAGTTCTTGAAAATCTGCTCAAAGCCCAAAAACTTCAACACGCCCAGATTCACGGTCGGGTGGAAACGGAGCCCGCCTTTATACGGACCCAGCGCGCTGTTGAACTGCACGCGGAACGCGCGGTTTACCTGATAGTTGCCCTTGTCATCAATCCAAGGGACACGGAATTGGATGAGACGTTCTGGTTCAACGATCCGCTCAAGAATAGCGGCTTTCTTATACTTCGGATTCTTAACGACGGCGGCTTCAATCGATTCGAAAACTTCGGTAACGGCCTGCAAAAACTCCTTCTCATGAACATTCTTGGCCTTGGTTGCATTCAGCACGCTTGCAACATATGCATTCATTGGTTTGTTCCTTCCGTAACTGTTATTACTATTGAATTGAGTACGGGGAGTCAGTATAGCATAAGCCCGTATCTCTGTAAAGAAAAAGGCGGGGCAATCTGGATTTTCCCATCGCTGGGCGATTGCTCATTGGAACTGATTGATAACGTATCCCCATAAAAGTTACTTCTCATAATCGTTACCGTAAAGCGGAAGGTTAAGTTCAGAGCAAATATTCTCTCTGATTTGACTGAGAGAAAACTCTGTTCGCGGGATAGCTTTCTCGGAGAAATCCTGCTGTAAAAGATAGTTGATTACCTGCTTCTCAAACTGGCTATTCTTTACGTTGCCTTTAATTTCGATCATCGCAAAGAGCGAAGTATTCGTCAATTGGACGGTTGTTGCGTACGTTGATGCCGAGGAGAGGTTAGTATGCGCAAACGTCAGCCGTATAAGAGCATTGGTGGTAACGTAATCAACGGTCTGAGGGCCGTTCATGCGTAGATTTGTCCGAGTCCGTTGGGATTTGAGGCCATAATGCAAGGAATCCACAAAGCGACTGATGGCGTAATGCTCCGGGTCATCCTGCATGGCATAAACATTGTTGCGGATTGTTTCATTCAGGCGGGCGCGCAGGGTTGGCGGCATCGTATTGGTATAAGCAGTTGTAATGTGATAGGAAGTCCCCTGCACGTTCCAACATTCGCCCTGTGGTTTTTCGTCTGTCCAAAGCACAGCCTTGAATGGATAAGTCAACAGTTCGCACTGGCCCGTCTCTGCAGAGACGCTGACATCACCTGCTAAAACAAAACGTGATGGAAATTCCTTAATGCACGAGCAAGTCACCATTGGAATAGCGGCGAAAAACAGTAATGCTCGTTGCAGGCGTATAGCCACAGCGATGGGGCTATTGCGCGGATAGCCGTCGTTTTCATTACAGGTATTAAATCGGCGGGTGCGATCCATTGTTTCCGCCCGTATTGGCTCATAACGTACGCCGTCAAATGCATGAACCGTTAGCACTTTTCCATCAAATTCATGCAACTGATAAAATCCGCTACCATCGCGTGCGCCGAGAGTTATCGAATGCCGTGAACTAAACTCGGCGAGGTGCTCCCAATCTCCATCAGGGTAACGTTTGTATAACCACCAGTAAGGACCGGCAGTGCCCCATTCGGGCGTGACAAGAATCATCTCGTTTTGCGCATCGCCATTGAGGTCGATTTCGAACAAGGCAGGACCACCGTAGCCATCCATAACCTCTCGGCCTTCTGTATCTCGAATATCGCCACCTTCGTCAGCGGCGGGGAAGTAGCCCAGAGCATGAAGCCGACAAACTATAGATGCGATAGTTATTAAGAGTGAGCGCTTAATCATTTGCCAGCTCCTTTTGAAAATCAAAGTTCAATAGTTTCTCCAACCCCTCAATGATTGCGTCACTTGGAGGACGTCCGCTAGTCGGTAGCTGCAAGATGGCGTACATGGATGTGTTCGGCAGACGCGTGCTCCGTACTCCCGGTGTTTCGACGGCAGGCTCGGCAGTTTGAAGTGTGAGAGAAAAGGTCGAGTAGTTAAACCTTTCGTATTCGACACGGAGTTTCTGGTCAGGAAGATAATCTGCAATCCGAGCATGAATTATCTCATCCTTTTTTGGAAATGTAACATGCGCTTGATCCTGCATCATCGTCTGCATGGGCTGGATGATTTTTGTAGCCGCTGCAAAGAAGGGCTTCGCGATTGCATCAAGCGAGTCCGCTTCTCGTGTCAACAGCTGGCGCACGGCTTCCATTAATCGTTGCTTCAACTTGGGCGGCATGTCTGGCGGATACTCTTCAGCAATACAAAATGGCGTGTCTTTGATTTGTACTTTGGCAGAGGGCATAGTGGTAGAAGAGAGCGTGATGGTATATTGAAATCGTGGCGGAAGATTGGTCGCGCCGTGAATAACAAATGATGCCCCCGGAACATATTCAGTTACCGTTCCGGCATCCGGCAGGCTCGGAAAAGGCTCGGCTTGACGTATCGCCCGTTCCAAGCGGGAGGCAATTGCAGAGAATTGATTCACATCGTTCACCAAGCAACCATCGCGTTCAGAGCAGAGCGTTCGATAATTGGTTTGTTCGTGCCGTCGCACTCTGTAGGCTTCGCCGTCAAACGCCTGCGTTTCAAAAAACTGGTAGGTTCCATCCGATGCTTGGTCTTGAGAGCTGATCTGATAAAACCCATTCAGCTTCTCACCAAACCGCGTAGGAGATAAGAGATCGTAAATAGGATCCGATGCGAACCAGACGCCATTGGAACTCTTCACAAACACATAATCATGGGTATGATACATGTTGGATATATATTCGATCTGTCCATCATCATTTAGGTCATACTCTCGAATGTACGAGTGGTTTAAGCTTTTTACCTCAATCTGCTTTGGAAATCCAATTCCATCAAGCGGTAGCATGCGGTAGGATGGCGCATCTTTCGACCAGTGCTCAATCCACGGTTCTAGGCGACTTGAAAAACGCTCATTCGGCCACTTGGATGAAAAGTAAATAGACTTAGTCGCCGGCAGACGTTCAAGGCGATTCCACCCTTTTTCAAAGATAGACTTCCACTCGTAATCATAGCTCAATGAAATGAAAGGTTGTTCCCCGTCCCTATCACAGGTAAACGTCCACGCGGCACATTTGACGTCATTGTAAACACGCGTTGAGGACTCTCGAACTGCTAAAAACGCCTTGTATCCGCCTGAGTAGTCCTTCACAAAAAAACCATTAAACGTGACATCGGGAAGTCCCTCAAAGTCAGGCGTGGCATTTTCGCCGGAGTATCTAAACTCAATTGAATAGCGTTGCCATCGACCTTCAACATGACGGTAAATATGCCACATGCACCCAATCTTATCCGGCATTACTACGTCGTAAGAATTCGGACATTTTATATACTTCTCCCACTCCACATCGTGAATATTCTTCATTGAATCCCGTGTAGCTGCCAAAGCTTCATCACGGCCATCGCCATCAAGGTCATAGAAAAACACCGCAACATCGTCATCCCATGTTGGATTCTCCCGCGCCTTAAGATCCTGCCGATAAAAATCGACAAAAAACAAACGCTCATCATCGCTTAATTGATCCGAAACCGCTACGAGGCGAACCAAAAGCATTGTAGATAAAACAAACCACCATCGCATAGACATTTCCCTTACCCGGAATATAGGATTTTCCACGTCAACATGCAAGCGATTTTGGGTCTTGCCGAATGGTAAAGTTATGGTGGAAAAGGGGTTGGCTCCTTCGTGAATTAAAGGCACCCACGCATCTCCCAAAAACCCGCTTAATCTGTCAACTGTGCGCGAGATATACCTCAAGGAGCTGACATACTATGTGCACGCTTCCGGAGGTTAATACCTCAGCTGGCCGAGGTGGATATGTCAGGGAGTAAACACACTTCGCGCGGAAAGTTGACGCACAGTGTACCCCCAACTCGACAGAAGTGGCGCGGCGGCTGAAGATGGGTGGGTGAAAATTATGAGACACGTTTGTGCAGACTGTTCCACGGGTGCGAAAGTACGGTTTTGCGACTGTGTTTGTACTCTCCCGCGGGTGTGGTCGTACTGTTTCACGGATGTGAAAGAACTGTTTTGCGGGTGTGTGCGTACTCTTACACGGGTGTGGGAGAGTTGTGACACGGGTGTGTGCGTACTGTGACGCGGGTGTCGAACAAATGTTACACGGGTGTGGGAGAGTTGTGACGCGGGTGTATTTTATGTTGCTTACAGGCGCAAAAAAGACGGTGGAGCTCTTACGAACCGCGCCGTCGCAGGCAAGGGGATTAAGTACGTTGGGCTGCCGGGAAATATAATTGATCTGTCAGATCGGACAGATCCGTCTGATTGCCGTATGTTGCGTGAAAGGCACGGTTGATCTGCAGGAGAGGCCGCGGCGTGTTCGGCGAGCACGCCCTACTTGATACTCCTGTTGCGTCTCCTGCGTCCGCCAAAGGCAGGGCGGTGCCGCCGAAAGCGTCGCAACGGGGTAATGCGGCTGCACGAGGCACCGTCCCATACGGCAGCATGAGCATGAAGGCAACGTAAGCGAATAAAGCAATAGCAATGATGAATGCGGGTAACATGATGAAGTGCGTCCTAAGTGTTTCGGTTGTGCTGTGCGTCAACCAAGCGGACAGTCTGTAAATCGATGGCTCCTTGGAGCTCAAGCTCCCGTATGCGCAAAGCGTCAGTGACGGGTCACTCGATGGTGTCGACAGGCAGAAGTCTATCAAATCCCCGCCGCAGAGTCAAGAAGCATTTACCGATGTGCTGTTTTGACTTGCTATCTGCGCAAGAATGGACTACACTCCTTGGTACGGAATCTGTGTTGGAAAGGGTCGTTGTGAAGTTTGTTGTTGTTTTTTGGCTCTGCCTCGTTTTGAACTCCTTGAGCGTCTATGCTGAAGATCACTTGCCGGTGTGTTGTTTTGTGGGCAAGGACGAGGGCAAGGAATATATCAACCAACGGGGGGAACGCGTTCTTCCGGGTCGGTATGTTAAAGCCCGTAATTTTTCACACGGAAGAGCTGTTGTAGTCACCAAGCATCACTCGCCCGCTATGGTCATTGATACGCAGGGGAACATCGTTTTTACGTTGCCTTTTACCATGCTCATGCCTCATGGATACGTCAATGGCTGGTTGAGGGTGGAGGAGGCCGACGAGCAGTGTGCGCTTTGCAGTGCCGCCGCCGCGAGCCAAACGTTAAAGAGGGAGGATGCAGATAGGCAATATACTACGTTTTATGATGTGAATGGTCAAGTCGTTTTAAAAAGCGGATTAAAGGGGGTGGGCAATTTTTACGACGGAGTAGCCAGCGCACGCCATGAGAATAAACTCTATGGATATATCAACAAAAAAGGAGAGTGGTGCATCCCGCCCAAATATACGAAAGCCGGTGATTTTTCTGAAGAGAGGGCGCTGGTTGTGCTGGAGACAAAGAAACGTGGCGTTGGCGCATTGATGCGGCGGTTTTCTTGGCAGATATTGAATGTGTTTTATACCCCAGAGTTTGAGATTGAGGATAGCAAAACCAATAAACAACTCTTGCTCATTGACACCACAGGTGCTGTTATTCGAGCATTTCCGCCTAATAAATATAGAACGTATGGCGGGAGATTTCGTGAAGGGAAAGCAGTGATTACTAAAGATTCGGGCGATGTTTTTATTGACCGTGAGGGAAAGGAAGTGTTTGCAGAGAACTTTGCTCTTGCTGCGGATTTTACTGAAGGACGTGCCCTTGTGAACAAAGGTGGTAAGGATGGTAAGTGGGGGTATATTGATACGACCGGGCGTTTGGTAATTCCTTATCAGTTTGACTGGGCGTATGAATTTTCTGAAGGAGTTGCAACCGTTGGCGTGGATGGGCGGAGTTTCTTTATCGATCACTCAGGCACTAGGATAACCGAAGCCAAAGAGTATCCATATCGGCGTGTTGGACCTTTTAAAAATGGTTTAGCGTCTGCGCGTCTCATTGTCAATGGGGAAACCGTGTATCTTAACAAGGCGGGACATGTTGTTTACCCGCCTCGTTTTCGCGTTAAAGAAGCCTCGTCTGATCAGGGCATGAACCTATGAAGAATATTCTGTATTCTCTTTGCTTGTTGTTCTTTTGTTGCATTCTGATGGCTGGTTGTGATAACCAGGCGAAGAGGGAGCAGGAGGAGTTGAGAAGCAGTTCCGCAGTTGTGTTGCTGTGTGAGCCTGTCCGAATGGGACCAAGCACATACTATCGGCTCAAGGAAGTTTGGCGGGATGAGAGTCAGGGCTTGTTCACAACGAAGGTTGGTGAGATCGTGGATTTTGTTGGTGCTTTTCCGAATACACACTCAGAGGCAAGCATGATTGTTTATGGCTGCTTGCATTACGGGCAGCTGTCTATGACGGCCATGGCGGGGATTGAGAATGGCAAACTATCCGGAGGGGGGATGTTCCACACTGTGGAGAAAGAAAAGTCTCTTGTTCAGTCAACGCCTTATCATCCAGTGGAGATCAAGCATATGTATAAAAGCTCGCCCTCATTGGAGGAGGTCGCCGCATTGGTGGAAGAGCGTCAGCTCGGACTGCTGGTCGGCGCAACGTGGGATATTCTGAGAGAAGAGAGGTGGCGGGTTTATACGACGGTTGACGGTCGATTGGATGTGTATGCCATAGGTGACAACATTGGTCTTGGGGTAACTCCCTTTAGTAGAATCGCTGGGCCTGTCACAAATGAGGTTCGCTTGATTGAGTCCGGCTCCAAGGAAGCTCCGTATGAGTTGATGCGATTCAGACGGAGGGTGGATAACTCTTGGCACGCGGAGCATCGGCAACAAAACTGTCATGTGCAGAAAGCTCCGCCTGTGCCTCTGACGAATGCTTTACGGTTGGCTGCACAAACCTTAAAGCCAAGATCATCACTGGAGTGGGTATCCGCTTTCATCCGGCAACACGATGGCAAGATGAGTTGGCTCTTAGGATATGTCGGCGGAGACGATATTATATACGTTGAAGTGGATTCGTTGGAACAGGTGACCCCTCGCGACGACCTTACGTTCCTCATTGATCGCCGACAGTAGCTTGCTCCGCAAATATTTACTTACTGAAGGCAGGGGAGAGCGTGCGGAGGCTGCGGCGTGTGCGGGGGAGGAGGCGGTTGATTTTGTCGTTCGTGAGGCGCTGGGGCTGGATGTTCCACTCGAGCGGCGTTTTGTAGTCGAGGCAGATGTTGCCGAGGTGGGCGATCTGTGCGGCGTGGTTGGCGCATTCGAGCAGGCCGGGCGTGAGTTCGCGGTAGCGCAGGGCATCGGCAAAGGCTTGGTGCGCACCGGCGAGCGTTGCAGGGAGGCGTTTGTCTTGCGGCTGCTGCGGACGGTGAAGCTCGCGGATGATGTAGTCGGGCGCATCGATGATTTGGTAGCGCTCGCCATCCTTAACCGTGCCGGGTGCGGCGAGGCCGAGCTCAAGATGACTCTTCTCGCCACGGAAGCGGATTGAGGGTTTGTCGCCGTTGGTGATGCTGAGTGTCAGGCGGTCGTCCAAGCGGTAGTTGAGCGTGAAGTGTCCGTAAACATCAATGAGCGGATTGCCGTGGTCTTTCGCTTCGCCGGTAACTTCGATGTTCTGCGGCAGTTCGTTGCTTGCAAAGAGCGCACGCAGCGCGAGGATGATCCAATCGGTGCCGGCAGTGAGCGGTCCGCCCGCGTGTGCACGGATGTAGGGGTGATGCTGGATGCGCTCGGCGGAGTATGGATATTCCGGCACAGGACCGCACCAGAGGCCGTAGTCGAGCGTCTCTGGCGGTTCGGCCTTGGGGATATAGCGGGGGACGTGCGGCAACTCGGCGGGGAGGGTGATGCGGACTTCCTGCACCATGCCGAGCAGGCCGTCTTGGATGCGTTCGCAGACACGCTTGCAGAGCTTGGAGGAGTAGTTGTCGCTGACGATGGAGATGTGGCGGCCATTGCGGCGGGCAATGCTGATGAGTTCGGCGCTTTCAAGGATGGCGAAACTGAAGGGCGGGGCGAGGAGTACGTCCTTGCCGGCCTTGAACGCTTCGGCGGCCATGTCAAACTGCCAATGTTCGGGCAAGGCCAACGCTACGGCATCGACGGTGCCAGCCAGTAAATTGCGGTAATCGTAGTGGGTGCGTGCGCGTCTTTGTATGTCGAGATTCTCTTGGCTCTTGACGAACGCGGCGACGGCGTCTTTGTTGACGTCGCACACATCGGTGATGCGTACGCGGGGCGTCTGTTTGAGTCCGGCGTAGTGGACGTTGATGCCGTAGCTGCCAAGGCCGATCAATCCTACGCGCACTGAACCGACACCTTGCGCCCGCAGGATGGTGGGGGCGGCTCCGGCTGCAAGAAGAGTCTTGAGGAATCCGCGTCTAGGAAGCATGGCGGCCTCCCGGCTTCTTAAAGTGATCAGCGGTTGCATCAATCAAGCGGCGGCAATCGCGCAAGGTATGCGCGGCGGAGACAAAGCCCATCTCAAACTGCGACGGTGGCAGGTAGAAGCCCGCCTTGAGCATGGCATGGAACCATGCAGCGTAGGCTTTGGTATCGGCCCGCTTGGCCGCGGTTAAGTTGGTCGGCGTTGCGCCCATGAAGAAGGGCGTGAAGGTGCCTGCAAAGCCACTGACAGAGAGAGAGGGAGCAACGGCGGCAAGGCCATCGCGTAGAGTCTCTGCCATTTGGGCGAGGCAGGGATAGGGGTTCTCTTGCTCGAGCAGTTCCAACGTCTTGAGTCCGGCGGCGACGGCGACGGGATTACCTGCAAGCGTACCGGCTTGGTAGATGTCGCCTTGCGGGGCGAGCTGGTCGAGGATGGCCGCTGAGCCGCCCACTGCCGCGAGGGGATAACCGCCGCCGATGACTTTGCCGAGCGTGGTGATGTCGGGCGTGACGCCGCAGAGCTGGCCGTAGGTGCCGAGGTGGAAGCGGAAGCCGGTGATGACTTCATCAAAGATCAAGAGGGACTTATGCTTGCGCGTGAGCGTACGCAACCCTTGCAGAAAGCCGGGGGCAGGATTGACGCAGCCCATGTTGCCTGCCACAGGCTCGACGATGATGGCGGCGACTTGGTCACCCTTGGCAGCCATGAGCTTCTCGGCGGCTTTGAGGTCGTTGTAGGGCAGCACGAAGACTTCGGAGGCGACGGCTTTGCTGACGCCGCGCATGGCGGAGACGCCTGCGGTGAGCGGGCCGCTGCCGGCAGCAACGAGCATGCCGTCGTTGTGGCCGTGGTAGCAGCCTTCAAACTTGATAATCATCTTGCGTCCTGTGACGCCGCGTGCAAGGCGGATGGCGGTCATGACGGCTTCGGTGCCGGAGCAGACGAGGCGGACGCGTTGGAGGTAGGGGACGAGCTTGCAGAGGCGTTCGGCGAACTCGACCTCGGCGAGGGTGGCAATGCCGAAGGTGGAGCCGTTGCGGGCGGCTTGGCAGGCGGCTTGGGTGACAGCGCGGTGGGCGTGCCCGAGGATGACGGCACCCCATGAGCAGCAGAAGTCGGTGAGGGTTTGGCCGTCGGCAGTTTGGATGGAGGCGCCTTTACCGGAGGTGGCGAAGACGGGTGTGCCGCCGACGCCTTTGAATGCGCGCACGGGGCTGTTAACGCCGCCGGGGATGACGCGGCAGGCGCGTTTAAAGAGAGCGAGAGAGAGGGGCTTGGGTTTCATGGTCTTAACTCTTGGCTTGTGCGTTGGCGAGGAGTTCGCGCGCGTGCTCCAGCGTGACGCTGGTGGAGTCTTTACCGCCGAGCATGCGGGCGATTTCCTCTACGCGGGCTTCTGCTTGGGCTGTGCGGATGGCGGTGACAGTGCGGTTGTTCTCGGTGCGCTTGCTGACAATCAGATGGTTCTGCCCGAAGACGGCGACTTGCGGCAGGTGGGTGATGCTGATGACTTGGTGGCTGCGGGCGACTTCCTGCAGCTTGACGCCGACAATGCGGCCAGTAGCACCGCCGACGTTGGCGTCGATTTCGTCGAAGACAAGGATGGGAATGGCGTCGTGTTCGGCGAGTACGGCTTTGATGGCGAGCATGATACGTGCGACTTCACCACTGGAGGCGATCTCCGCGAGCGTGCGTACGTATTCGCCGGGGTTGGGAGCGAAGCGAAAGATGACGTGGTCAGCGCCGTGGGGCGTGGGGTCGGCGGGTTCGAGCACGACGCTGAACTCTGCCTTGAGAAAGCCGAGGTCGCGCAGGGCGGAGGTGACTTGCTTGGTGAGCTTGGTGGCGGCCTTTTGGCGTGCCGCGGTGAGGGCGGTACCGAGAGCGGAGAGGTATTTCTCTTCGGCGAGGCGGTCGGCTTGTAGACGTTCGATTGTGGCACCGCGAGCTTGGAGCTCGCTGAGGCGGGCTTGGGCGCGTTCGCCCTCGGCGAGGACGGAGGCGACTGTGCCGCCGTATTTACGCTTGAGGCGGTGAACGAGCGCGATACGTTCTTCAAGGGTTTGCAGGAGGTCGGGGTCGGTCTCGATGCGCTCGATGCGTTCTTCTAAGGCGTGGGCGAGTTCCTGCGCCTGCACGGTGATGGCGTCGATCTCGCTTTGCCAAGCGGCGCCTTCGGGGATGAGCTTGGCGAGGTCGGCCAGCTGGCGGCGTGCAGAGACGAGGCGGTCGTAAATGGAGTCGTCGCCTTCGAGGAGGGTGGCGGTGACGCTGCTGCCGAGGCGGACGATCTCTTCGGCGTTGGCGCTTTCGGCGTGGCGGGCGATGAGGTTCTCGTCGTCGTCGTCGGAGAGGTTGGCGGCGGTGATCTCTTCGACAATGAAGGTGAGGTGTTCGCACTCGGCGGCGAAGCGTTCGGGGGAGCCTTGGAGGGCTTCGAGTTCGGCGTCGATCTTCTTGAGGGCGCTCCAGCTTTGGCGGTAGGCGTTGAGCTGTTGGGAGGTGCGGCCGAAGGCGTCGAGGAGGTCGCGTTGGAAGTCGGCGGAGAAGAGGGACTGGTGGTCGTAGGGGCCGTGGATGTCGATGAGGTGTTCGCCGAGGCGTTTGAGGAATTGGGTGGTGGTGGCGGCGGCGTTGACTTGGCAGCGGCCGTTGCCTTGGAGGGGGAGGGTGCGGCGGATGATGAGCTGGTTGTCTTCGCAGAGGGGGAGGCCGCCTTCTTCGAGGATGGCGTTGAGGGTTTGGGCATCGGCGTCTTTGATCTCGAAGGTGCCTTCGACGGCGGCTTCGGCTTCGCCGCTGCGGATGAGGCTTTTGTCGGCGCGTTCGCCGAGGAGGAGGCTGAGGGCGCCCATGAGGACGGATTTGCCCGCGCCGGTTTCGCCGGTGATGATGTTGAGGCCGTCAGTGAACTCGGCTTCGGCGGAGTCAACGATGGCGAGGTTGCGGACTGTGAGGTGGCGGAGCATGGGTGTTTACAGGTTGGCGTCCGGGGGGAGGCCTTGGGCTTGGTAGTAGACTTCGAGCTGGGTGCCCATGTAGCGCTTGAGGATCTTCTGCGGGGTTTTAGTGAGGTCTACGACGATGAAGCCGTCGACGACGGAGCTGAAGTCGGGGTCGAGGTTGAAGCAGATGAGGCGCCCGGCGAGCTTCATGTATTGCATGATGAGGATGGGGAGGCCTTTGCCGTCGGGCTCGATCTCCATGACGAACTCGGAGACGGTGTCGAGATCTTTGAGGTAGTCGGAGTATTCGGGGAGAGTCCACTCGGCGCGGCGCGGGGGCTTGGGAGGGATGCGCGGGGAGATGATTTTGGAGAGTTCGGGTTCCCAGCAGACGTTGCGCAGGCATTGGATCATCATGCAGCGGGAGGCTTCGCGGTATTCGTTGGTGATGGAGACGGGGCCGAGGAGGGTGCGGTATTTCTTCTTGCTGGCGACAAAGAGGGCGATACCTTTCCAGAGGAGGGGAAGGGAGGTGAAGGCGCGTTGGTATTCGCGGCGTACGAAGGAGCGGCCCATTTCCATGACGGGACCGACGGCGTTGATGAGGCGTTGGTCGAATTTGAAGAGGGTGCGGGTGTAGAGGCCTTCGATTTTGTGGGCGGCGATGATTTCGTCAGTGAGGCCGAGGCGGTAGCAGCCGATGATTTCGGACTTCTCTGCATTCCAGAGGAAGAGGTGCCAGTAGTAGGGGTCGAAGTCGTCGAGGTCGATTTCGTTGCCGGTGCCTTCGCCAACGAGGCGGAAGGTGATTTCGCGCAGGCGGCCAATCTCGCGCAGGAGGTGGGGGATCTCTGAGGCGGGGGCGCACCAGACTTCGAGGCCGTTGCTGGCGATGAGTTTGCGTTCGGGGGGGAGTGAGGCGAGTTCGTCGGTGAGGACTTCGACGGGTTCGGCGGCGATGACGGGTTCTTGCTGGAAGAGCTGTTTCTTGCGGAGGCGGTGGGGACGGCGTTCCATAAGGAGATAGGAACGGAAGCGCAGGTAGCGGATGAGGTCGTCGCTGGTGGCGGCGTATTTTTCGAGGTCTTTGTAGGGGAGGGGCGAGCCGATGACGATCTCGACAGTCTTGCCTTTGAGGGCGAAGAGTTGGCGGGGGAGGAGGATGGTGCGCAGGAGGGGGTGGATGAGGCCGACGGCGTTGAAGAAGAGGGAGTTGCGGCCGGGGAGGTAGAGGGGGACGGCGGTGGCGCCTGTTTTACGGATGAGGCTGGCGACTTGGGGGGACCATTTGGGGTCGCGTACGCGGAGGGTCTTTTTGTCGAAGCTGGAGACTTCGCCAGAGGGGAAGACGAGGAGCATGTGGCCGTCTTTGAGCCAGCTGAGGGATTCTTTGATGGGGCGGATGTTGGCGGCGGCGGAGCCTTTGGCGGCGAAGGGGTCGACGAGGATGAAGTCGTCATGCATTTCGTGGACGGCGCCGAGGAGGTAGTTGGCCATGGCTTTGACGTCGGGGCGCAGGCGGTGGAGCAGGGAGAGGAGGAAGATGCCTTCGATGCCGCCGAAGGGGTGGTTGCAGACGACGACAACGGGGCCGGTCTTGGGGATGGCTGCGAGGTGTTCGGGGGTATAGCGGTAATCGACACCAAGAACGAGGAGGGCTTTTTCGCGGAAGGGCATCTCGGCGGGGAGGTGCCCCATGCCGGCGTGGACAGCGTCCATCTTGCGCAGGCCGAAGATACGTTCAATGCCGTTGTGGGTGAGGCGCAGGAGGAAACGCAGGATGGGGTTCTTAACTTTCTGCCACGGGATGGTATAACGGCGCGTATTCATAATTTGATGGGCGTAAGTTTACCATATAAGGGGAGCGTTTTCAATAAGGAATAAGTAATAGGTAATAAGTAATAAGGGGAGGGGCTGACGCACACGTGCCGGCGGGGACGCCGGCGCTCCCAGGGAGGAATAGGTGTTGGAACTTATTACCTATTACTTCTTGCTTATTACTTGCAGCTGTTGCCTGCAACGCCTAGAAAGTGGGGGAGGAGTGGGGCGAGTTTGCGTAGGGCGGTGCCGCGGTGGCTGAGTTGGTTTTTGACGTCAGCGGGGAGTTGGGCGAAGGTTTGGTCGTAGCCGTTGGGGATGAAGAGGGGGTCGTAGCCGAAGCCGGCGTCGCCGCGCGGGGCTTCGATGATGCGGCCTTCGCAGGCACCGCTGGCGATTTGGGTGGTGCCGTCGGGGTGGGCGATGGCGATGGCGCAGCGGAAGCGGGCGGTGCGGTTGGTTTGGCCTTGGAGGTTGGCGAGGAGTTTGGCGTTGTTGGCGGGGGTGTCGCCGTGGGTGCCGGCGTAGCGGGCGGAGTGGACGCCGGGGGCGCCGTCTAACGCGTCGACTTGGAGGCCGGAGTCGTCGGCGAGAGTGGAGACGCCGAGGGTGGCGGCGTAGGCGGTGGCTTTGATGAGGGCGTTCTCTTCAAAGGTTTTGCCGTCCTCAATCGGCTCGGGCAGCGGGGGGAAGTCTTTGAGGCTGAGAAGCTGAATATCCACACCGAGGATGGTGCGGATTTCTTCCAGCTTGTGGGCGTTGCCGGTGGCGATGAGGAGCTGCATGGCTCTATTTGTCGGCAAGCTTGACTTGGTAGGCGCCGATGGCGGCACCGTGGCGGATGTAGAGGACGCCATCGACTACGATGGGGCTGGACCAGTGTTGGTGTTCGCCGTAGGGGAGTTTGAATTCGGAGACGACTTTGCAGGCACCTTTGGAGTCGACGGAGCAAAGGCGGACGGCGCCGTCTTTTTCGCTGTAGCTGATGAGGCCGCCGGGAATGAGGATGTAGGTGGCTTTGCCGGCTTCTTTGATGTTGTCGATCACGGAGCCGTCTTTGGGGTTGAGCAGGGCGATGCCGCCGGGACGGGAGCCGCAGGTGTAAATGATGCCGTCGCGCAGGGCGGCGCCTTGGAAGTGGTTGTCGGTTTTGTTTTCCCAGAGGAGTTTGGGGGTGTTGTTCTTGATTTCAAGGCAGTGGCTGCCGTAGCCGTAGCCGGAGGTGAGGTAGAGTTGGTTGGGGCCGACGATGAGGGGGGGATTGGGGTGGACGGAGTGTTTGTTTTTGTAGTCGTAGCTCCAGAGTTTTGTGCCGGTCTTGGGGTCGAAGCCGGTGACGCAGTTTTGGAAGAAGGTGATGAGCTGTTGTTTGCCGTCGAGGGTGCCGAGGGTGGGGGTGCAGTAGCTGGCGGCTTGTTTGCCGATGAAGGTTTTCCAGATTTCTTTGCCGGTGTCGGAGTTGAGCGCGACGATGCTGGCGGTGGTGCCGCCGGGGGTGGCGATGACTTTGCCGTCGTAGATGTAGGGAGATTCGGCATAGCCCCAGGTGGCGTTTTGGCGGCCGTATTTTTCGGCGGTGTCGAGGGACCAGAGGATCTTGCCGTCGGCAGCGTCGAGGCAGGCGAGCACGCCGGTACCGCTCATGACGTAAACTTTGCCGTTGTGGAGGGTGGGGGTGGTGCGGGCCATTTCGAAGCTTTCGCCCCACTCAGAGCCGTAGTCTTGGGACCAGAGGATTTTGCCGGTGGTTTTATCGAGGCAGCTGAGGATGCCGCGGCGGGCCTTTTTGTCGCCGGTGCTGCCGGTGATGTAGAGTTTGTTGCCGAGGATGGCGGGGGTGGAGTAGCCGGAGGCGGGGAGTTCGGCTTGCCAGAGGAGGGGCGGGCCGTCTTCGGGCCATTGTTTGAGCAGGCCGGTTTCGGTGCAGATGAGGTCGCGGTTGGGACCGCGCCAGTTGGGCCAATCGGCGGCGGTGAGGGTGGCGGCGGTGAGGGTGAGGAGGGCGAGGAGGGTGATGGCGGAGCTGTTTTGCATGGTGTTTCCTTGCGTTTTGTCTTGCTGCACAGTTCGGCGGAGATTATGGCATAGTGGAGGGGTAAAGACAAGCTTATAAGAGGGGAGGGGTAGGGGAAAAGCTCTCGCGGAGGCGCGGAGCCGCGGAGGGTGGGGGAGGGAGGATGGGCTAAACCAGAAGAGTGTATCATGTGTGGGATTGTGTGTCAAGCGTTTTTTGTGGGGGGTGGGTGGCGTGGTGGAGTTGGTGCCTTTCGTGAGGCGGGGGAGTTTTTGGGGGCGGTGTGTGGGCTTTTGGATGGGGTATTCGTTAATGCTTTGTGAATGAGTGAGTTGGTGTAGTATATGGGTGTCGTGCCTTGGAGGAATCGGGTGTGCGTGGCTTATACCTCATGGTGTGTGGCTGGTATGTACGGGTGTGTGTGGTTGCAGTCTCACGGTCCCTGAGGTATCAGCCTCACGGACCCTGTGCAAGGAAGGAGCGGGCGTCGTGCCTACCAAGGATGCGTTTTATGAGAGAGGTGAGAAAAGTTGTTAAGTGGTGGATGAGTGCGGTGAATGGGGGTTGTTTTTGAGAAAAGACGGCGAAGGGGCGTTTTGATGAGGAGAAGGAGTTCGTTAGGGAGGAGGAAGGGGGAGAGGAGGAAAGAAGCTCTCACGGAGACGCGGAGTCGCGGAGAGGAGAGAGGGTGAGAAGACAACGCAATGCGGGGGACTCGTGCTGTGTGCGTCAACAGGTAGGGCGGGCTCGCCGAGCGCGCCGTGTGGGGTAATAATTGTGTGTGGGGGGGGCTAAACGCGATGCGGCGATTTCGGCGAAACCGCCCTATCTGTTGGAGACAACCATTATTAGAGGTGCCCTACATTATCACACACGGCTAAACGCGGGGCAGTGCGCTTGGCGAAGTGCCACGGACACCTTTATGCCCTACCTGCTGAGGCACACAATGCCGGTGGGGACGCTGACGCGATGGGGATGGTGGAATTTCCATGGGTGAAAGTTGGTTTTATGGGTTGCATTGACGGAGGAGGTATGGTATAGTCGTATAAGTTTGTGTGAGTGAGTGTGTGTTTGGTTTTTATGGGGTGGAGGTTTCTATGGTGCGTTGGGCGTGCGGGTTGGTGGTAGCTGTGGCGTGTGTGGCGGGAGTTGCACGTGGTGAGTTGTTGGTGAATGGCGGGTTTGAGTCTGTGAAGGATGGAAAGCCGGCAGGGTGGAGTTTGGATGCGTCGGGGAAGGTGTTGGAGGAGAATGGGAATCGGTTTGTGCGGTTGGTGTCGGAGGGGCCGGAGCAGATGCCGAAGGTGTTTCAGAAGGTGGCGGTGCCGAAGGGGACGAGGGGGTTGTTGTTTTCGGGGCGGGTGAGGTTTGAGGATGTGGAGGTGGGCGCGGAGAAGTATCATGATGCGCGGTTTATCTTGCATTTGAAGGATGAGAAGGGGGCGAAGGCTTGGGGGAAGTTGCCGATTCCGGCGTTTAAGGGGAGCAGCAAGGGGGAGTGGGTTAAGTTTGAGTATGGGTTTGTGGTGGCACCGGATGCGGCGGTGTTGGAGGTGATGGGGTGTCATTTTAAGACGGCGAAGGGGACGTTTGATTTGGATGATGTGTCGGTGAAGGTGATTGCGGCGGAGGAGGTGGAGTTCGTTGGGTTTGAGCGCTCGAAGCCGTTGCCTGTATTTAAGGAGTATGTGTCGAAGGAGCTGGTGGTGAAGGGGAACCGCTTGGTGACGAAGGCGGGCGGGCAGGAGGTTTGGCTGCAGGGGCTGGCGGTGCCGTCGATGGAGTGGCTGCCGCAGGGTGAGCATATCATGGAGTCGGTGACGAATGCGGTGACGGATTGGAATGCGAATGTGGTGCGGTTGGCGTTGGGGAGTAAGTTTTGGTTTGGGCGGGGGCCGTGGCAGCATGATGGAGGGGAGAAGTGTCGGGCTTTGGTGGATGCGGTGGTGGATTATGTGCAGCGGCAGGGGAAGTATGTGGTGTTGGATTTGCATGAGTATCGGGCGGTGGAGCCGAAGCATGTGAGCTTTTGGGTGGATGTGGCGACGCGGTATGGGAACCATCCGGGGGTGATCTTTGGGTTGTTGAATGAGCCGCATGGGATTGATTGGGAGGTGTGGCGTAATGGGGGCTGGGTGACGGATAAGCCGAAGAAGAAGCCGGGGGTGGCGATGGAGGATGTGACACCGCTGCGGGCGTTTTATGCGGTGGGCGAGCAGGAGTTGGTGGAGCGGATCCGTAAGCTGGGGGCGCGGAATATTCTGTCGATCGGGGCGCTGGACTTTGCGTATCGGCTGGAGGGGGTGTTGGAGGGGTTTGCCCTGCAGGATTCGAGGGATGGGAATGGCATCATGTATGAGACGCATGTGTATCCGTGGAAGCGCGGGTGGCAGAAGGCGTTCTTGGATGTGGCCGAGAAGTATCCGATCTTGGTGGGCGAGTGCGGCGCGCAGCCGAAGGCGATGCCGTTTGAGAATGAGAGCCGGGAGCGTCCTGCAACGTGGGTGCCGGACTTCTTGGGGTGCATCCAGAAGTATAAGCTGAATTGGACGGGGTGGAGCTTCCATCCCTCAGCGGGGCCGTGCATCCTGAAGGATTGGACGTATGCTCCGACGGATTATTGGGGCGCGTTCGTGAAGGATGCGCTGCATGGCAAGCAGTTTGAGATGAAGAAGATGCGGTAACAAGGAGAGTGAGTATGGATAAGTTGGCATATATCGGGTTGACATGTTTGGTCGTCGCCACTTGTTATGGCGCGGACTTTGTTTGGACGGGTAAGGGCGGCGATAATGAGTGGGGTAATCCGGAGAATTGGACGAATAGTGCGGCCAAAATTATTGGCGTGCCAGGAGAGGCTGACATGGCTGTTTTAGTGCCGACAGCGATGGCCGCGACTACTGCCACGCTGACTGGTAACCGGGTACGCCTTGGCGCTAACCGTACGGTGAATATCCTTGGTTTGCGCAATACAGGCGTCGACGGAAACTTCCTCATTGTGGATGGTGAGGGAGAGTATTCCTTAAAGATCATGTCGGGGACTATTCAGAGTAGCGGTTCGACAAGTAGTCGAGGTTTGTACACCTACTTGATGTGCGATGTTATCATTGGTGCAAATGCAACATGGGGAGTGCCGACTGGCAGCAAATGCGCCTTATGGGTTGGCGGTAGTGTGAGCGATGAAGGCAATGGGTATAGTTTGTCGTTGGAGGCATCTACTTACTATGTGTTGTTTGCGGCGTTAGGCACCATCAATATAGGTGGAGAGTTTTCTACTCAATTGCAGACCGCAAATTTTGGTGTCCCGGCATCATTTACGTATACGAATGAAACGGGGATTGTAAAGTATGAGGCGAATGGCAAGTTTGCTGGAGCTGTGGGGCTGTATGTATCTCACAGTGGTTGGACGTCCTATGTCAATTCTGACTACAAGTGCCGTATTTTCGTTGATAATGATGCAGAGGCGTTGAATGATCGGCTGCCTGCTGAAACTCGTATTGGTGCGGAACGCGGTGGCGGGCACTTCTACTTCAGAGGTAATACGGATGCGCCCGTCCGGCAGGAGATTGAGGCAATTGAACTCCGCGATTCTTCATTAGCACTGATTCTTAACGATGCGACACCCACCCGACAAACAACAGATTTGGTTGTTGGAACGGTCATTCGCAATCCATGTACGTTCCTCGTTGTTCAAACGAATGCAAATTCACGCGTCTATATTCAAGATGCAGTGAATGTCAATGGGATGTGGCAACCGTGGTGTACGGTGGCTCGTGTAAGTTCTGAGCCTGCTTTCTCCCAAGTCGATGAGGATGGCTTACTTGTGCCCAAGCTGGATGATGTGGAGTTGCCATCTGTGGGTGGAAGCGATGAGGTGGTTTATAAAATGACTGCAGAGACTCTCGCCTTGACAGGGAACGTGACGACATGGGCTTTGCGCCTTGATAAGAACAAAAAGCACGTCTTATCGTTGGGTGACTATGACCTCTTTATAAAGTCGGGAGCGTTGCACCTTGGCGGTAATGGCGGCGGAATGCAAACAATAGATGGTAATGCCGGGCGTTTAGTTTTTGGTGGTGACGACGTGATTATATTGCCGAATGCCGGGCGTAGTCCAACTAATGAGATTAGTGTGGCGTTGGCATGGGAAAAGCCGGTCGGTTCATCCGTGACATATCCTAACTTGATGTTGCCCGTTGGCGACTCCTCTCTGCGTTTGTCAGGGCGGGATGATATTGGCCATTACAATCACTTCATGGCGCTTCTATAAGGATCAGTATCTAATCTTTGATGGACCGAGCGATCGTGTATTTCATGGCAACCTGTCCGGCATGTTTCGGATTGTTCAGGAGGGAAGCGGCACCGTGACATTCAGAGGGGAAGATTTGGCGCGCTTTGGCGGGGCAGAGTTGGCTGTTAGTGGTGGCACTATGGTTATCGATAATGCTATGCGTGGCGGAATAACTGTTCGGGGCTCTGGCAGCTGTTTGATTGGCACGAATGGAGTGCCTACTTCTTCGCTGAAGGTGGAGTCTGGCGGAACGTTGGGCGGTTTTGGAGTAATCACAAAATCACCGACCATGTCCGCTGGTTCTTGGTTGGCACCGGGGAGTAAGACCACCGTTGGAACGTTGTCTGGAAGCAGTGCCGTGACGTTGGTAGCGGATAGCGGTTTGCGGATCAAGGTGCGCGACAATGAAGGCGATAAGTTTAGCAGCACCACGACGATTACTCTGCCAACCGCAGGGAAGATGTTGCTGGATGTGGTGGGGGTGAGCAAGGAGGATAATGTGCGCCTGTCGAAGGAGTATGTGATTCTTGAGACAACGGGGACGTTGAATAACTTCGATCCTGCGCGGTGGGAGATTAGCACCTCTACGCCGAAGCTGTTGGATGTGTCTGAGGCGAGCGTGAAGCCTGGGGCTGATGGAAAATCTGTCGTCTTGACGGGTGTTAAGAGTTTTGACAAGGCGTTACGGTTGATGGTGTATTGATATGAATATTACGACTCGCGCCTTGGTTGTGGGCATGGTGTGTGGTTGGGTTTGGGGAGCGTGCGCGCAGGCGCAGCTCCCGAAGCCGCGCGCGGCGGTGCCGGTGGTGTATACGACGGATTTGTTCCATCCGCATGGGGATCCGGATGATCATTTTGACTTGGCTTGCGTGTTTGCGCTGGCGAAGGCGGGGTTCGTGGATCTGAAGGGGATTGTGATGGATTATCCGCCGAACTTCCGTCCGGGGGATCCGGCGATGGTGGCGGTGGCGCAGATGAATTATCTGTCGGGACTGTCGGTGCCGGCGGCGATTGGGTCGTCGAAGCGTGCAGGGGAGTGTCCGAAGGAGGAGCCGTTGGCTTGGGGCGATGGAGCAGGCGTGCGGCTGATTGTGGATGTATTACGGAAGTCGGAGCAGCCGGTGGCGATTGTGTGTGTGGGGTCGGCGGCGAGTATTGCGCTGGCAGCGCGGGCGGAGCCGGAGTTGTTTCGGGCGAAGTGCGCGGGGGTGTATTTGAACAGCGGATCGACGCATGATAATGAGAAGCGGACGTTGGAGTTTAATGTGAAGCTGGATCCGGCGGGGTATGCGGAGTTGTTCTCTCTGCCGTGCAAGTTGTTTTGGTTTCCGTGTTGGCATGAGACGGAACAGCGGGCGAGTGGGGAGGATGGGTCGTTTTATTGGCTGCCGCAT
This sequence comes from Kiritimatiellia bacterium, assembly GCA_031552845.1. GTDB lineage: Bacteria > Verrucomicrobiota > Kiritimatiellia > RFP12 > DVOR01 > JAVBMC01. Next base: position 492 of record JAVBMC010000012.1, on the reverse strand, counting down.
CGGGTGGTGCTGGAGGGCGTGAAGCCGGGGCTGGCGAATTATTTTGCGTATATGTTCGGGAAGTCGTCGGAGCCGAAGTGGCTGCGGGCAATGAAGCAGATGCCGGAGGGAGAGGGCTGGCAGAAGGTGCTGGGGGAACGGCGTGGGATGTGGTCGACGGCGAGTTTGTTTGCGGTGGCGGGGTTGACGGTGTCGCAGGATGGAAAAATCTTAGATGCGGCGCAGGGGGTGGATGTGCCGTTGGCGTTTGAGATGACGTCGGCGGAGGTGAGTTGTGCGCAGGATGGACGGACGACGTGGAAGCGTTCCCAAGGCGGGACGAGAGTGGAGTTGTTACAGGTGCCGAGGCCGGGTGTCTATCCGGCGGCGATGGGAGCGGCTGTGGCGGAGTTATTTAAGGTATTTGAGTGAGGTGGCACTTATGTGTGTGCGCTTGACGGGCTTGCAAGCCCGTCACCGTGGGCTTCGAACCCCGTGCCGGCGGGCGTGCAA
>JAVBMC010000033.1:0-9956 GCA_031552845.1 Kiritimatiellia bacterium | reverse complement strand
GTCGGTGTCGGTCACGAGGTAGGGAGTCAGGATGCCGTAGAGTTTGTAGGCGGTTTTGATGCCTGTTTCGTTGAAGCTGCCGCTGAATAGCCCTGTCTTGGGTGTGAGGGTGAGTTTAACGTTGTAGGGGTTGTTGGTTTTGGATAGTGCGTCGACCTCTGTTCCCTTGGCGTTGAACTGCATTGAGACTGCGGTGGTAATCGCATCGACGTTTAATCCAAGTTTGTAGGGATTCTCGGGATCGTAGCTGGTGCCATAAACACTGTAGAGGCTGGTGAGCTGACTATACCAACCACCCTTGACTTCCGGCTTACGTTCAAACGGGCCATTGGAGGTGGTGGTTGTAACGGTGTTGACCCAGTTGACGGGTTCAGCAGCATCAACACCCGGCTGGGCGTCTTGGATGAATTTGACGTTGAGGTAGAACTCCCCGCCTTTATATGCACTAGGCGTAAGGGCGATTACGGTGGAGATGTCTTCATCAGTCACCAGCAACACACCGCTGCCGGAGACGGCTGTACCATCGGCAAGCTTACCTGCGGCTTTGACGCCGCCCTTTGCATCCACTGTCAATGTGACATACCCTGCTCCATATGAATCATCTTCCGGATAGAGCGAGAGGGTGTAGTAACCGCTTACCGTATCCACGGCAGTCACACGCAGAGCATGTTTCACTTTATCCTTCCAACCGTTACGGACAGCTTGTCCGGTGTAGTCGCCAGTGGCAGTTGGGAGCGGTGTGACTTCAAACATTCCCAAGCCCGCCTCGCTCAAACTGATCGTCAAGCTAACGGCATTGGTCAGTTTGGGGCTGGTGCAGATAAACGCGGCATTGGTGACCGACATGGCTTCTGTGGCATAATCAATCGCATCAAACGCATCGGCCTTGAGAGAATACTTCTTCCCGCCCAATGTCACCGAGCCTGTCATCTTGCCCGTCTTCGCCACCGTCAGCGTTAAAGCGCTATGGCGGGTGATGTCGTTCGTTGTGGCAGTATAGACGCCGTTAAAGGTGCCGATGTATTCGGCTGGCAGGTCTTGAACTGTCCAGACAACAGGGAGCAATGTGCCCGCCTTCTTGCCCTCCATCGCTTGCAACACTGCAGGATAAGTTCCGGCCTTGGTGGGAATGCCCGACAAGTAAACCTGTCCGTCAATCGTCACCAGCTTAAGCCCCGTGGGGAGCTTACCGCCCTTCAGCTTGACGGATGTGGCGTTCGCTTGTAATGGCAACGGTCCCAGTTTCGCCCGCAGACCAACACGCAATCCCGTCCAATCCAACTGACCGCTCTCCTCATTCCATTGACCCTGATCGCTGTTCGGGTCGGTAGCATCATACAAAATATCACCATCAAACGCCGGAGCAAACTCACAGTTAACAGGCACCAGTGTCGGTGAATCGGCAGAACCCGCATTCAAAGTGATCTTAGTAGAGGCCGGAACAATCCACTTGCCATCAGTCGAACGGAAGTAGACCGTATAAGCGCCAGATGTCAGACGTTGGGTTACATCTGCCGCATACCACGTCTTCTTATCTGTTGACCACTCCACGCCGGCGACAGTCTGCCCATTATTCGGCACGCACTCAATCCCCAACGAACCGGGCGCTTTGACATACACCGCTGTCATCGTCACATTCGCAGCCGGCATAATGATCTTGGTTGTCGCATCATTTATACTGAAACCCTCTGCAAAAGCAGTTGAGGTCGGCGACATCGTCCACTTCTGAAACTCCTGATTCAATGGCGCGTCATTCACCCTAACCTCGACTACAGCTCCGGAAAGAGAGCTTACAACATCCGCCGTGCCACTCTTTACTGTCAGGGTATAGACCTTGTCCCAATGGGCAAAGAGCGTATGTGCAAGTGTTTGCAGAACAGTTGTGTTGGTTGTAATCTGCTCTCCGCCTAAGACACTTGTGAACCATCCTGCAAATTTATACCCTGTCCGTGTTGGATTAAAGGGTGGCAAAATGTATTTGTTGTTATGCACTTGTATTACACTTTGATTGTCCGGCGCCCCGCCACTTCCATTAAAAGTCACCGTACAAGGCAACACACCGACCGGCATAAAGTTCGCGGTCAATGTCCGACTGTCCGTAACTTTGAACGTATAGTTTGCCTGGGTGCTCACAACCGTTGAGCCTTCCATCCAATTCACAAATGAATAACCATTGTTGGCAATCGCCGTAAGTGTACAGGAAGCACCCTTTTTAATTAAACCGCCACCAGTGACGGCACCACCTTCTTCTGAGTTTGCCGATGCCAATATCCTGCGGTAAATTGTTCCCGATGTTGATGCCGAGTCTTGAACCACTGTAACAGGAATATGCTTCAGCTTCCCTTCATAAGTATACGAAATAGTAATCGTCCCGATTCGCTCACTTGTCGTTTTATTTTCTTGTATAGAATATCCCAGCAAACCATTCCCCGTCCCTGATGTGGTCTCCAATGTCAGCCACGGTGAATCAGAAACGGCCGTCCAGTCTAAAGAGAGTGGCGAAATAATATCAATAAAACATTTAATCGCCGTCATTTTCGCCTTGGCAGCGATCAGACTGCTCAACACATACATTGGAGCAAGCTCTGCCTTGATAGGTTTAAGCACCGTAACTCGCCCAGCTTTCACTTCGGCAGGCACTGAACTGTTTACTTGGTATTTCCATCCTTTAGAGGAGTTAATCGTAAAATTATATTTCCCCGTAGCAAGTCCGATGTCATCTATACCTCTAGCATCCGTCACAAGTTCGATTCCTTTTTGTCGCGCAGATTGACCGACCCCACTCTCACATCCAAATAATAGACCATCAACAACAGGTCCGTGATACGTCACAGGTTCTTCTTGTTCATTCACGACCTGCAGAAAAACAGTTCCGCCCGGGTTGCGATAAGACGGCAAAATTGCCCCACCTTTTATAGGAGATTGAAGGAGCTCACCTTCTGACAACTTTTTACCAGTCGTTAGAAAGTTTTTGACCAATGCGTAGACGGCATCATTGAATCCTTCAGTACAGTGATAAATCACGGGAGCATCAAACCACCGAGGATCAAATCCAAATATTTTCACATCAGCATGTGAGCGATAAACATACCGTACTGTTGTATCTCCCAACGCGGCCGACCAATGTTGAACAAGACCATCCCAATACCAATCATCCGTAATATTCTCTAACCCTGCAATGCAAAGCACATTGGCATCATCCAACTTTTTATCCTCAAAATGCCACGCTTTCGCAAGATTCCATAAAAATTCAGACCCATAATTCATTTGACTGGCTTGTATGCTGACACCCATTGTTCCTATATTTTGGCCATAATGCGGCGTGGCAATAGGAATAAACCGTCGCACATGGTTTTTAGAAAGTTCTCCTTGCGCCAATGCCGAACGCAGAATAATTCCACCCATGCTGTGCGCCACCACATCCACCGGATGATTACCATTCTGCTCATAAATTCTCTTGATTGCCGGAGCGACCATATCACGCGCCAGCACATCAATTCCGCCATTACCATATTCTAATGCGTGCAACATACTTCGAGGATAAGGGCGATTGGGGTCACTAACCAACAAATTGATCATATTATTCCAACCGGCGGCATTTCCGTTGTATCCATGCAAAAACACCACCGGAGCAATCTCTTGTGTAGGACGTCCACCATAAGTCGATTTCCATCCCTTAGTGCCAGCATAATAATACACAATACAATCCTTCGGATACCCTTCTTCCGTTTCACTTCCGAACATCCCGCCACCATTAGGCGCGTCCCCATGCATGATTACCGATTTAAGCTTGGGACAATTTTTAAACGCCCATGTGCCTATCGACGTAACAGTTTTAGGCATCACAACGCTCTCAAGTTCCGTGCACCCCAGAAAGGCGTACTGCCCTATCGCAGTCAATTGACTGACATCATTTTTATCTGCGTCAAATACCCGTAAATCAATCTCCTTCGGAATCTTTGAACACTCTGCAAATCCATAGTCACCAATCTTTGTAATTTGCGGCAAAAGAGTTCCATTCCAAGGATTCGTTGGGAGACAACGAAAAAGTGTTTTCATCTCGCCGAATGAGTAAATCATCTTCCCGAGAGTTGCATAAGTCGTATTGCCACTGTCAATATTAACTTCACGTACTTTCGGGCATCCAGTTAAAGTAAAAGTGCCAGCCGTGACAGAGCTAGGAATGGAGATAACTTCCAAGGATGGCCACGATGAGAAAGTGGAGAAATCCGTTACGCCGTCCCCAACAATAATATTCGAAATATTTTTTTCAACGATGCAGAAGCAGAGTTAATTCCTGAAGAGTATGGCCATTTCATACTTCCATTGCCACCATCAAAATAAATTTTCAAAGTCCGTAGATTATCGCATCCATCAAAAGCGTTTTCTTCAATTGTAGGCCAATTACCATATGCAACGAATCCATTTGGAAATTGCACCTCTCTTAAATTCTTGCAATTCTGGAATGCCGCATTGCCAATTTTATGACTACCAGTTATTCTTAATGTATTCAATGTTGAACAATCTGCAAAACCATAGATCGTGGTTATATTGCCAGGCACTTCCAAATACGATGGAACAACTCCATCATAGCCCGTTATGGCATGGTGATATATGCCGTGTATGTAATGTATAAAATCTGCATTAGCAGTGGTTACGTAACCCATGCACGAGAAAATTGAAATCATTATCTTCAATGCACAAATGGACATGATTCGTGAAATTGATTGCTTTAACATTATTAACTCCTCTGACCTATACTGCCTTGGGAAAGTGCGTTTTATTCGGCCTGCCTGTAGTTTACTCTACAATAAAACGAGGTGATTGTATTCAATTAAAAGTATTCAATCAAGCATATTCGAATACTTGCCAGTTTGTTTTATGGGAGAAGCTCATAACGACATTCCTTCGTTTGCCTATATTGTTGTAGAGGAATGCACCCAAGGCAATAAAAAAGGCGTACCCCCAAGTCATATCTCAACTGAGGTATCGCCAGACACCCATAACAAAATATGAAAAGAGGATACGCCACGTGTAGAAACACGCAGCGCACCATCCTATTCAGCTTTGTTATTAGAAACTGGCGATTTCAGTTGAAGCTGTAATAAGCGGTGTGCTTATTCTATTCGCGCACATCCCACAAGGGACGTACACGACGATGGAAAAGAACAGACGGATTTATAAGAATCACCCGTACTGCCAAGTATGATACCCCTTATCAGAAGGCATTGCAAGCACAAAATTGAAGGCCTTGTCTTTCAAGTAGTGCATAACTACTATGTACACCGCACGTTTTCCCTTGGAACAGCAAACTCCTTCTATGGTCCGTTTTTCTCACGAATTCATGCCATACGATGCAAAGCAACAGATAACAGGGAAGAGGTAACTCCCTTATGCCAAAAACAAGCGCGATGCCTGCTTTTGATGCAATTGGTATTTCTGCTGAGTGCTACGGCACAGAACGGGTTTCCCTTTTCGATTTGAGTCACGGACGTCTTCAAACCCAAAGACGTGCGCTTACAGCGAAACCCCGCGCCTACGAGGCAAACTCACTCGTAGGTACAGGTGAGTACGAGTCGTACGTGCCTTTGAAGTTGAAGGCGTCTACCATGTACTCTCACTCGTACCTACCCCTGAAAGTATAAGCGCCTGCAAGTCACACCCACTCGTGTCCGCGAGTGACTCCAATCACGGACGCAATCACGAATGATTAGACCCCGGTTTTGATATATTTTTGAGGTGAAAAAAATCTCCACAACTACCCCCTTACCCTCACAAAATCTATTCGTTTCAGGGAACAGGGTGCAAAAAGACATTTTAGAGCGTGTAAACAGTCCGTCAGAAAAAGATCGGGCAGGTTTCACCGAAATCGCCACACCGCATCAGAGCCCCCTTCACTCTTCATCTGCGTCCATCTGTAAAATCTGCGGATATTCTCTCCCATTCTCTCCGCGACTCCGTGTCTCCGCGTGAGCCTCTCTGCGCGTCAGCCTCTCCCAATTTATTACCTATCACCTATTACTTTTCTCTATTTGCCCAGTCCGAAAAGCTTGAGCGTCCGTCGGAAGTCCGCGGGAAGCGGCGAATGCGCCCGCAGCTTCTCACCCGGCTTGAGCGGATGCGGCATTTCAATCTCCACCGAGTGCAGCATCTGCCGCGCCACGCTCACAATCCGCGGATCGCGCGCACGCTTCATGCCATACTCATGATCGCCCAGGATCGGATGGCGGATGCCCGACAAATGCTTGCGGATTTGGTGCGTGCGCCCCGTCTCAATCCTCAGACGAACAAATGAAATATCATCATTCGCTGCAATCTTCGACATATGCGTCACGGCCCGCTCGCCTTCCAAATCCTCGGCGATGGTTGAAGTGCCGCGGTCAATCCGCCCCATCACAATCGCATTATACACCTTCAGCACCTGCCGCGTTTTAAAGACCGATACCGCTCCTTCAAAACCTGCCGCAGTCTTTGCAAACAGATTGGCGCCCGATGTGTCTTTATCCAAACGATGCACCGCCCGCAAAGCCGCACACCCCGTCTGCTCGCGTAGAATTTCTTCGGCGCTGTCACGTCCCACGCTCAACACCCCCGCGGGTTTATCGGCAAACAAATAATGGTCGTCTTCCCACAACACGCGGACATGCTTCCGTTCAAACGGAGTACGCTTATCCTCGCCCGACGGAAACTCCACTGTATCGCCCGAGCGCAGAATATGATTGGCAATCCACACCAGCTGACGGTTTACCCACACCACGCGCTCATCAATCAATCCCTTCGCCTTGCGGTTCGAAACGCCCAAACGCTCCGCCAAAAAGTCTATTAACGTCTTACCCGCAAACAAACGCGGCACCACATGTCCCGCCATTGTCCGCCGTCCGCCGCCACGATTACCGCTCCGTCCGGCACCACGCCCGCCACTCGGACGCCCCGCGCCTCCTGAACGCTCACCGCTCGAACGTCCTCCGCTGGGACGTGCGCTACGCTTGGCGCCTGTCTCGCTGCTCTTGCCTGTGCTTCTACTGCCGCTGCGCCCTGTGCGGCGTTCTCCACCTGTCGATTCTCTCATTGCACTCCTCCCGGATGCTGTCTTGACCATGCATCACCGCTCGTTAAAAACATAGGCGACTTCGGCATGCCATCCGCCAGCCACTCCACTAACACATCCGGCAACAGCGTTGCCTCCTTCAGGCTCGCACAATCCTGCCAAAAGAACTCCAGCCAATTTTCCTGCGAATGCAGCGTCTCCGGCCGCGACTCCAACGCTTTGCAATGCATCGCGAAAATCAGATTGACCTCCGTGTGAAGTCTGCCGTCTTGAAAGAACGCATGCTCGCAGCAACCCAGAAATTCATTTGCCGTCACCTCCAGCCCCATCTCTTCATGCAGCTCACGCACCAACGCCGCCCGCGCCTGTTCGCCGGGGTCGATATGCCCCCCCGGCAGATAGGATGTCTTCCTCCCTTTATGCCGGCACAACAGCACGCTGCCGTTGGCAATCAAAACCCCTCTCGCAATCACTTCGTACATGACACCACCTCATTTGAATCCCGCCGCGTGACGCTCCCATAAGGGTAATTTCCAGTCAACGCCAGCACCTCTCCGGCCAGAAAGATCGACCCCGCCACAATCAGCAGCCCATTATTAATATCCGCCCACGAACGCGCCTGTTCCAGCCCCAGCGCCAGCGAATCCACCGCCTGCGCCCGCACGCTGAACAACGTCCGTAACTCCTCCGGCGGCAATCCCCGTTCGCTCGGCACCGGCACAGTCCACACCCGGCTCACCGCCGGGGCGATCTCCGCCACCGATTGCCGAACATCCTTATCGGCGCACATCCCGCACACCAGCCCCACAGGTCCCTTGAACTGCAATCTATCCACCGCCACACGCAAAGCCCGCATGCCATCCGGATTATGCGCACAATCCAAAATCATCGGCGGCTCCTCCTCCACCTGCTGAAAACGCCCCGGCCAGCACACCGTACGCAACGCCTCAATAAACGCGTTTTCCGGAATCTCAATGCCGATGCCCTGCAACACCGTCAGCGCAGCAAACGCCGTGGCGATATTCTCCAACTGATAAATTCCCCCCAGCCTGCACAACGTCGGCGGCAAATTCACATCCCCCACACACGCCTTCACTGTCTGCCCATACAGCGTACGCTTGGTCGACTGCACCGTTGCCATTTCTTCAGCCGGATACAGCTGCGCCCCTGCCGAAGCGGCAACACGGCGGATCACCCCCGCTGCCTCATCCGGCATTGCACCCAATACAACCGGACGTCCCGGCTTGATAATCCCCGCCTTTTCAGCCGCAACCGCCGCAAGCGAATCCCCCAGCACGCTACAATGGTCCAGCCCGATGCGCGTCATCACCGACACCAACGGCAGCACCACATTCGTCGCATCCAAACGTCCGCCTAGCCCCGTCTCCAAAACTACCAGTCGAATCCCCGCCCGCTCAAACGCCACAAATGCTACCACCGTCAACAACTCAAAAAACGACAAGCCGCTCACATCCGCCCTTGATTGAATCACCGCCGCACAAGCCTCCAGCTCCTCATCAGTGATCACCACGCCATCCAGCAAGATCCGCTCATTCACTTGCAACAGATGCGGCGATGTAAACCGCCCCACCCGATGCCCCGCTACGCGCAAGGCAACCTCGCACAACGCCGCGACAGAACCCTTGCCATTGGTACCCGCAATATGAATGGCGGCAATCTTCTGCTCCGGATGCCCCAGCGCTTCCAGAACACACGCAACCGCATCCAGTCCCGGCTGAATCCCAAACTGACGCGCCTCGCTCAATAAAACTTCAAATGATTTCATGTTGCAGACCACCGTGCAAAAGCTCCGCTCGGCAACTCCAGCACATCTTTTTTGCCCGAGAGCACCATCTCGCCCGCAACGATCTCACCCTTCACCCCCGTCACCGCCTGCGCCAGCACATTCCGCAACACCACGGGCGAATACCCCGGCGTATGGGCAGAAAGCAACACAAACAACGGCGAATCCGAAAGCAGCTCACGGCAGAACTTCAACGTATCGGGCAAATCGCGTTCAATCTTATACACCTCGCCCTCCTGCCCCCGCCCAAACGTCGGCGGATCTAAAATCACTGCATCATACCGCCGCCCGCGCCGCACCTCACGCGAGAGGAACTTATGCGCATCATCCACAATCCAACGGATCGGATGCTCCTTCAAATGATTCACCTCTGCATTCCCCCGCGCCCACTGCACCATCCCCTTCGAGGCATCCAAATGACACACCTCCGCGCCACCCAAAGCCGCGGCCAAGGTTGAGCCTCCGGAATACGCAAACAAATTCAACACCTGCGGCGCACGCCCCAACCGCACCTTCGCGGCCCTCACGCACTCCTGAATCCACAACCACTGCTCACGCTGCTCTGGAAAGATGCCTAGGTGTCCAAAATCGGTACCCGACAGCCTGAACCCAATATTCGCCGTACGGATATTCCACTCCTGCGGTAAAGATTTCCGCCCATGCCAACGGTTACCCTCTGACCGGTCAAACGCGGCATCGGCCTTCAGCCACGTACTCTCCGGCAACTCAGGCCGCCAAACAGCTTGAGCACACGGACGCTCCAAAACAAAAGCCCCAAACCGCTCTAACTTCCGCCCATCGCCACTATCCAACAACTCATAATCATCAATCATAGCCACCACCCGCACAAACCACCAAGCCCGCAACTATACCACAAACCCCGCCCGAAAACAAGAAAACAACCCTATACGTCCACGTACGCAAACCACATGTAAAGTGTAAAATATCTTTTCCCTGCAGATAGGGGGTGCCCGGGCACGTTCTCTTTCAGGGGAGCCCCCCATGGGGGGCGCGAAAATCTAACCGCCGGTTGAGACGTTTAGTGTTCCATCGGCGGGCCGATTTTCGTATCATTTTGATGACTAAACCAAACAACCGAAAGGA
>JAVBMC010000009.1:0-10178 GCA_031552845.1 Kiritimatiellia bacterium | reverse complement strand
GCAGGCGATGGTGATGGAGGCATTCCGCGAAGTGACGCAGGATCAGAAGCTGGTGGATGAGTGCGCCTTGTGGCTGTTGCAGCAGAAGCGCACTTCACGCTGGCCGACGACGGTTTCGACGGCGCATGCGGTGTATGCCATACTGCTTTCAAGCAATGCGCCGTTGACGGATTCGGCGGCGGTGCAGGTGAAGCTGGGCGGTGACTTGATTGAACCTGCGAAGGCGGAGCCGGGCAGCGGTTACTTCAGCGAGAGCTTTGCGAAGGACAAGATTAAGCCGGAGCTGGGGCGTATTGAGGTGAGCAATCCTCACAGCCGCATTGTGTTCGGCGGGCTGCATTGGCAGTATCTGCAGGACATCGGCGAGGTGACGGCGTCGGACGATGCGTTGCCGCTGCGGATCAAGCGCGAGCTGTTTAAGCGTGAAGTCACGGCAGTGGGCAGCGTGCTCAAACCGTTGGATGTGGCGTTGCAGCAAGGCGATACGGTGGTGACGCGCATTGAGCTGCGGGTGGATCGGGATATGGAGTTCGTGCATTTGAAGGATACCCGCGCGGCGAGCTTGGAGCCGGTTGACGTGCTCTCGAGCTACCGCTGGCAGGATGGCGTGGGGTACTTCCAAAGCACGCGCGATACGGCGACGCACTTCTTCTTTGACCGCCTCCCGCGTGGGACATACGTGTTTGAATACGACTGCAACGTCTTCCAAAACGGCACTTGCAATGCGGGCTTAGCCGAAGTCCAGTGCATGTACGCGCCGGAGTTCAATGCGCATTCCCAAGGAAGGTCAATCCAAAGCGGAAAGGCCAGATAACCGCCAGAATTCTCACCAACCTCATGTCTCTGGCTCATACGACTCATATCAGCATGCTCATACGATCTATGTCAGTATGCTCATACGATCTATGTCAGCATGCTCATATGACTTGTATCTCTGGCTCATTTGAGTTAGGGACGTTTGAAATGTGAACAAAGTGGGAACAAGCGGGTTTTTGCGGGGGTGCGGGGGGTTTGCAGGCTTGACTTGAGCGTCGAAATGCGGTACCATACAAGGCTGTTGCATTGGGCGGAGTTATGGGAGTTTCGAGAAGGCAGTTTTTGGAGGGGGTTTGCTGTGCGTCGGCGGCTTTTTGCGCGGGATGTACGGTTGCGCCGCGTTGTGCCGAAAGCACCCTCACCCATATTCCGTTCTCGGCGTATAATCCGTGCCTCTCCTTTACCTTAAGTACGTGCGCGGAGTGCGGGACGTGTCAGTCGGTGTGTCAGGACTACGCGGGGGTGTGGGGGTACTTTGATTTGAAGAAGACGGGCGGGCATCCGATCTGCATCGGCTGCGGGCAGTGCAGTATGGCGTGCCCGACGGAATCGATCGTGCCGCGTTCCGAAGTGGCGGCGGTGAAGGCGGCTTTGGCGGATGCGCAGAAGCGTGTGGTGTTCGCGATGTCGCCGGCGGTGCGGGTGGCGGCGGGCGAGGCGTTTGGTTTGCCGCCGGGGACGAATGTTGAAGCTGGGACGATTGCGGCGTTGCGGAAGTTGGGCGCGGACTTTGTGGTGGATACGTCGTTCGGGGCGGATTTGACGGTGGTGCTGGAGGCCGAGGAGCTGGTGCAGAAGCTGCAGGGCGGCGCAAAGGGGCCGTTGATGACGAGCTGCTGTCCGGCGTGGGTGAAGTTCGCCGAGATATTCCATCCGGAGCTGCTGCCGTCTGTCTCGACGGTAAAGAGTCCGATTGGTTTGATGGGCGTGACGACGAAGACGTGGTTTGCCGAGCAGGTGAAGGTGGTGCCGGGTGATTTGTTCAACGTGGCGGTGACGCCTTGCACGGCGAAGAAGGCGGAGATCCGCCGTAAGGAGATGTCGGTGAATGGCCAGCGGGGCTTTGATGCGGTGCTGACGGTGCGGGAGCTGGCGGCATGGCTGAAGGCGGAGCGGGTTGATTTGCAGCAGGCTGGCAAGGGAGAGTTTGATTCGTGGATGGGGCGCGGGAGTGGCGCGGGATTGATATTCGGCAACACGGGCGGCGTGACTGAGGCGACGTTGCGGACGGCTTACTTCTTGATGGAGGGTAAGAACCCGTCTGAGGACTTCTTTAAGCTGACGCCGTTGCGCGGGGAGCTTGCGGGCGTGAAGCAGGCGGCGGTTGTGCTGGGCGGGCGGCAGGTGCACGTGGGTGTTGTACAAGGTACAGCCGAGGTGCGCAAGCTGGTGGAGAAGGATCTGCTGAAGGGGTTTGATTTTGTCGAGGTGATGGCTTGTCATGGCGGGTGCATCGGCGGCGGGGGGACTCCGCGTACGACGGTGCCGCTGTCGGATGAGGTGCGGATGGCGCGTGTGGCGGGTTTGAATGCTGCGGACGCGGCGGCGCCAAAGCGGCTCGCGCATGAGAATCCGCAGGTGTTGTCTTTTGGTGAGTCGTCCGCAGGTCGGGCGGCGAAGCGAAATGGTTTGCTGTATACGACGTATACGGATTGTTCACGGTATCTAGGTTAATGTGTAATAATAAGAAAGGGTAGGATATGAATTGTTCACGTAGAGGATTCATCAAGATCGGTGCGGCTGGCGCGGCGGTTGCGGCGTTGCCGGGTTGTGTGACGGCGGGTTCGAAGAAAGCGTTGCCGCAGGTGGGCGTGCAATTGTATTCGGTGCGCAACCTGTGCAACAAGGATCTGCTCCCGACGCTGAAGGAGATCAAGAGCATCGGTTATGCGGGCGTGGAGTTCGCCGGGTATTATGGCAAGAGCGCCAAGGAACTGAAGCAGATTATCGATGATATGGGCTTGAAGGCTTGCGGAACGCACACGGGGTTGGATTCGATCAAGCCGGCCAACCTGAACAAGACAATTGAGTTCGCGCAGGAAGTCGGCAACAAGTACCTGATGGTGCCGAGCATGAATGCCAACACGGCTGAGGGCTGGGTTGAGTTCGCCAAGATCTTCAACGCAGCGGCGGAGACGGCTAAGAAGTCGGGCATGTATGTGGGTTATCACAACCACCAGCACGAGTTCAAAGAGAAGTTCGACGGCAAGTGCAAGTGGGAGATATTCTTCGACAACTGCAACCCGGACGTCTGCTCGCAGCCTGACGTGGGGCACATCGCCGCAGCGGGTGAGGACCCGGTGTATTGGTTCAACAAGTTCCCGAACCGTTCGCGCACGATTCATGCGAAGGAAGTGTATCCCGGCACGGGCATCCTCGGCAGCGTTGCCGCAGGCAAGACGGGCGTGAATTGGCCGGCAGTGTTCGCCGCAACCGATAAGGATGTGACCGAGTGGTATGTCGTGGAGAGCGAAGTCAATCCCGACTCCACCGCCTCAATCCGCGGATGCTTTGAGTTCCTCAAGGCTCAGGGCCGCGTCTAACAGCAGATTCATTACAAGGACAAGACAACTATGAAACACTCTACTCTCATTACCGCAAGTTTGGTGGCAATGACATGGAGTGTTGTCCTACAAGGGGCAGCACACCGTGTGGCAGGTCAACCGCCGGAAGAAACATTGAAAGTGATGCGTCAAGTGGCCGACTGGCAGATTGACAATCCTTCCAAGCATAATCCGCTCGATTGGACGCATGGTGCGCTGTATCCCGGTTATACCGCTCTGGGCGACTTGGTACCCGAGACGAAGTACCGCGAAGAGATGATGATGACCGGACTGAAGAATCAATGGAAGCATTGGAACCGCATTTATCATGCGGACGATTATGCAGTCCTGCAAGCATGGGCGGAAATGTATGATCTATACCGCGATCCGGCGATGATTGAACCAGGCTTGAAGATGTTTGATTTCATCCTCGCCAATCCTGCCAAGTGCGAAGTGAGCGATATCCGCCACGGCTGGAAGGGCAAGGAGAAGCAAGACAATCAGGAGATGCGCTGGTGGTGGTGCGATGCCCTGTTCATGGGACCGCCTGCGTGGGCGAAGTTCTGGGACATCACCGACAACAAGGCCTACTTGGACTTCATGGTCAAGGAGTGGAAGGCCACGAGCGGTTATCTGTATGACAAGAAGGAGTGCCTTTACTACCGCGACGGCACCTATCTCCCGGAGAAGCGTCTCGAAGCCAACGGAAAGAAGATCTTCTGGAGCCGCGGCAATGGTTGGGTGTTGGGCGGATTGGTGCGTGTGCTGCAAGTGATGCCGAGCGACCACCCCGACCGTAAGTTCTTCGAGGGGCAGTTCAAAGATATGTGCAAGCGCATCATCGAGATCCAACCGGCTGACGGCGTGTGGCGCGCAAGCTTCCTCGACCCGGACAGCTTCCCCATCCAAGAGACCAGCGGCACGGCGTTCATCATCTACGCACTGGCGTGGGGCGTGAATCAAGGTTTGCTCGATGCCGACAAGGCCGAGCCTGCTTTCCGCAAGGCTTACAAGATGCTCTGTTCATTCATCGAGTCCGATGGCAAGCTGACACACGTGCAACCGATCGGCGCGGATCCGCAGAAGTTTGACCAAACGAAGACCGAGATTTACGGCGTGGGTGCATTCCTCATGGGTGCCTCCGAAATCTACAAGATGGACCTGCTTCGCACCAAGCCTAACGGCATCGTGAAGGTGGAGAACGAGAGCCGTGTCTTCCTGCCGGACTATACCGTTGAAGTGGAATGGGATGATGTGCTGGAAAAGGTGCCGGGTGCTACGCCGGACACGATCGGCGTGATGGACAGCACGGCCGCGCGCTGGTTGCTCTCGCAGGTTGTCTTTAAAGAAGGCAAGCCTGACAAGCTCCTCTTCCAGACCCGCCTGCACAGCAAGCAGACCAAGAAGTTTATCTTGGTTGGCGGCATTGACCGTAAGGCTCTGCCCCTCCCCACCCGCAAGACGTTTGCACGTTTCGTGCCGGAGCGCATGGATGACTTTGCGTGGGAGAACGACCGCACGATGTACCGCGCCTACGGTCCCGCGCTGTTGGCGAAGGATGGTCCCACCAAGATGGGCAGCGGTGTGGATGTGTTCGGCAAAGCTACGCGCGGCCCAATCATCGACAAGATATTCAAGGAGAAGAATTATCACAGCCCTGACTTGGGTTATGCAATCGACGCTTACAAGGTCGGCACAGGCCCCGGCTGCGGCGGCACAGCCGTCTATGCAGACAATCAGTACAAGTCCGCACAGGCGTTCGTGAAGCAGGAAGTTCTGGCTAACGGCCCCGTCCGTAGCACATTCAAACTTACCTATGAGACTGGAGAAGTCCGCCTGATTAGCATCGACTTGGGCTCGGACTTCTATTTCCTCAAGGCCCGATTCCCTGAAAAGTGCACCCCCGCAGTCGGCGTGACGCACCGTCCCGGCGAACAGGTTTCAGTCCTCTCAGGCCGCGGCTGGTATGCAGGTTGGGAACCGATGGATGGCGTGCCGGGACATACCGGCGTGGCGTTGATTGTCGATGACGGACGCGCTCCTGAAATCCGCGGCGAAGCGGCATGGGTGCGCGGCGAGCGCGGCAAGGAAGTTGAAGCTTATGCCGGCAGCTGCTGGTCGAACGGCAAGGATTACAAGACTGCCGCCGAGTGGTTTGCCGCTGTCGAGAAGTTCCGCCTGCAATGCGATGCCGACGTGGATGTAGACTAAGGTTTAAAAATGCGCAAACTGTTGCTTGCAGCCGGAATGGCTTGCTTGTCGTTAGTGCTCACTGCTGCGGAATGCGGCGGTGAGCGTGTTTATTGGAGTGCGTTGGCGTACCGCATGGCAGAGCCGGTGCTCAAGCCAATGAGCGAAGGAAAGCTTCATGCAACCATGCCGGTTGAATGCAGCACCAGTTGGGGCAAAGGCCGCACCACCGACATGGCTCACTTGGAGGCGTTCGGGCGGCTGATGATGGGTATTGCACCGTGGCTGGCGCTCCCGGCAGATGATACGCCGGAGGGACGTCAGCGCGAGCAGCTGCGGACTTGGGCGTTAAAAAGTGCCGCGCACGCGGTGGATCCTGCAAGTCCGGATTATGTGTTGTGGCGCAAGGAGCATCAGCCGTTGGTGGATGCGGCGTTTCTGGCCGTAGCATTCCTTCGAGCCTACGATGCGCTGTGGGTTCCGTTGGATGCAACAACGAAGCAACGGTATATTGAGGAGTTCCAACTATTACGGCGTATCAAGCCGCCGCGGAATAATTGGATGCTATTTGCGGCGGCGGTGGAGACGTTCTTGCTGAAGGCAGGGGCGGAGTTTGATGCGGAGCGGATTACCTCCGCAGTGGAGCAGATCGATAAGTGGTATGTGGGCGATGGCTGGTATTCGGACGGCGACCACTTTGCGATGGATTATTATAACAGCTTTGTAATACAGCCGATGCTGTGCGAAGTGTTGGCGACGTTGGTGGAATCGAAGCAGACGCTGATGCCGAATCAAGCGGAGCTGTTGGCGACGGCGCGAAAGCGGATGCAGCGGTATGGCGCGATCTTGGAACGATTTGTTTCGCCGGAGGGAACCTATCCGATTGTGGGACGTTCAATCACTTACCGCACGGGCGTAATGCAGCCGTTGGCGCTGTTGCCGCTGTGGGGCTTGCTGCCGGATGAGCTGCCGCAGGGACAAGCACGTGCGGCACTGTCGGCAGTGGTGCATCGTGTGTTTGACGGCACGGATAATTTTAATGACAAGGGTTACCTGCGGATTGGCGTGTGCGGGTCGCAGCCGATGGCGGCGGATGGTTACATCAACACAGGCAGCGTGTATTTAGCAGCGTTTGTGTTTGCTCCGCTGGGACTTCCAGCAGATCATGCGTTCTGGACTGACCCGGCGCAGGATTGGACTTCGAAGAAGGCTTTCTCGGGACAGCCCTTCCCCAAGGATTGGGCAAAGCAGTAAGAGTTTAACTAAGGAGACTGAATAATGAAGGTGAAGAATACGGCCGATCGTCTTTCGTATCGGCGCATGACGACGGATGAGCAGCGCGAGCATTTTATGGAGCAGGGACTGTTTGTCCCGGGCAAGTTGAATGTGGTGTATAGCGATGTCGACCGCGCAGTCGTCGCGGCCATTGTGCCGACTACCAAGGTGCTGGCTTTGGCAGGCGGACGCGAGATGGCGTGCGACTATTTCCACGAGCGGCGGGAATCGGGTGTGATTAACTTGGGTGCGCCGGGCAAGGTCACGGTGGATGGCAAAGTGTATCAGATGGATTCGCGCGATTGTCTCTATATCGGGCGCGGTGCGAAAAAGGTGTCGTTCGCCAGCAAATCGGCGAAGACTCCGGCGCAGTTTTATCTAGTGTCATATCCGGCGCATATGGCGTATCCGACCGTGCATGCGAAGCTGGCCGATGCGAATCACGTGGCGATGGGCTCACAGAAGGATGCGAATAAGCGTACGATCCATCAGTTCATCCGCCCCGGACGCATTCAGAGCTGCCAGCTGGTGATGGGCTTTACGCAGTTGGACGAAGGTTCGGTGTGGAATACGTTCCCGCCGCACACGCATGACCGCCGCACAGAGGTATATTGTTACTTCGATCTGCCGAAGGGCGGACAGGTGATGCACCTTTACGGTGAACCTTCCGAGACGCGCCACTTGATGCTGACGGAGAAGGATGTGGTGTTTTCGCCGGCGTGGTCGATCCACTCAGGCGTGGGCAGCGGCGCGTATAGTTTTGTGTGGGCAATGGGCGGCGAGAACCAGGTCTTTGAAGACATGGATCCTGCAGTGATTCGCTAAGTGTTGAATAGAAGGAGTAAAGAGAATGATTCTGGATTTGTTTAAGCTGGATGGTAAGGTTGCTTTAGTGACGGGTGCCGGGCGCGGGATTGGTCAGGCGTATGCATTGGCGCTGGCGGAAGCCGGAGCTGACGTTGCGCTGGCCGGTATGCCGGGCGAGTGCGTGGAGACTGAGGCGAAGGTGAAGGCGCTGGGTCGTAAGGCGGTGTCGATTGATGCCGACTTGAGCACGGGCAAGGCAACAGCCACGCGCGTGGTTGACGAAGCGGTTGCGGCATTGGGCGGCGTTGACATCTTGGTGAACAACGCGGGGATTATCCGCCGCGAACCGTTTACTGAGCATTCGGAAGAGAACTGGAATGCCGTGATTGATGTGAACCTGAGCGCGGTGTTTTTCCTGAGCCAAGTGGCGGCGGCGCAGATGATCAAGCAGGGACGCGGCGGCAAGATCATTAACATTGCTTCTATGCTGTCGTTCCAAGGCGGCATCTTGGTGCCGGGCTATGCGGCGTCGAAAGGCGGCGTGAAGAGCTTGACGATGCTGGCAGCAAATGAGCTGGCAAAGCATAACATCCAATGCAACGCGATTGCTCCGGGATATATCGCCACAGAGAATACGCGCCCGATCCGTGAGGATGCTGCACGCAACAAGGCGATTGTAGATCGTATTCCGGCAGGCCGCTGGGGCGAACCTCAAGACTTGGGTGGCACGGTGGTGTTCCTCGCATCGGCAGCTTCGGATTATATGACGGGCTATACGGTTGCGGTTGATGGCGGGTGGCTGGCGCGCTAAGCGCCCTGCCCTTGCGGCTGGTTGGCCGTTGAAATGAAAAGAGCGCACTGCGGGTTTCGCGGTGCGCTCTTTTTTGTGCCTGTTGGCAGAAATCGGACTAGTCTGTGGACTTGACTTTGTCCCATGCCGCGGCGTAAAGATAGAGATTGGTGCCGATATCTTGGGTGTATTCACCGAGGGCGAGGATTTCGTCCGGGGGGAAGATGGCGGGGTTGTTGCGGACTTCGGGAGTCAAGAGAGGATAAGCACCTGTGACCGGGCAAAGGCAGCCCATACGCTCCATGTTGACTTTAGCATGCTTAGGGTCGTAGCAGAAGTTGATGAAGGCCTGCGCAAGTTCTTTGTTGCGGGCGTTGGATGGAATGACGAAGTCGTCAGTCATCATCTCGAAGCCTTCTTTGGGATAGACGAAGACGATGTTGCGGTTGTCTTCTTGGAGCTGGATGATGTCAGCATTGTAAGCAACGGCAAGGAGGAATTCCCCGGAGGCTAAGCCGGTTTTGTATTGCTCGTTCTCGAACTTGGCGATGTTGCGCTTCCATTGAATAACGAGGTCGCGGGCTTCGGCGAGTTCTTTAGGATCAACGGAGTTGAGACTGTAGCCGAGGGCTTTGAGCGCAGCGCCGAGAGTATGGCGCATGTCGTTGAAGACGGTGGTGCGCTTTTTAAAGACGGCGTTGGTAACAAGAGCCCACGAAGGTTCGAGATTACCGAGGACGCGCTTATCGCAGCCAATGCCAACGTAACTGGCGGCGTAAGGAACGTGCTTGCCGTAGGTGGGCTTGTCCTTGTCGGGAGTGAAGCGTTTATCGAGATTGGCCGCGACGTTGGGCATCGCAGAGATGTCGAGGGGGGAAAGGAGGTTATGTTCGTCGAGGATTTGGAGATAGTAGGAGCTGGGCATGATGATGTCGTAACGGGCTCCACCGGCTTTGATCTTGGCGTACATCGTCTCGTTGGAATCAAAGGTATCAAGACTGACACGGCAATTGTGGGCGCGCTCGAAGTCAGCGATGACGGCAGGGCTGATATAATCGGCCCAAGTATAAAGATAAAGGCGGGGCTGTTCTTTACCGCAACCGGCTGTAAAAAGGAGGGTTGCGCAAAGGATGTAGAAGGCGAAATGTTTCATAGGAGTCCTTACCGATTTTTGTGATGGCGGTATGATACTCTTTCGGATATCGGCCTGCAAGCGAAATCTTATTACGGAGGCTGAAATGTACAGACAAAACAGGAAACTCTGCCAATTGACCCTCAACGTCTCCTCTTCTTCCACCTGCAATCATCGCTTAACCTGCTGAGAAAATTATCCACAGATAACATCTTTTTCAAAAGAAAGGTGCGGATTCCCACGCCCCTCTTTAGTTCCTTGTTTCGCTCTTGCATGCGCTAGCCCTACTCTCAAAATATAGGGCGTGTTTCGCCGAAACCGCCGCACCGCGTTAGCCTATCCTCTTCCCATGGGAGCACCGGCGTCCTCGCCGGCCTACTCTCTCCTATGGTTCAACCGCACTGGTGGTGAGGCGGAACAATTCCGAGCGTTGCGTCTTGGGTGCGATTACAGGGATGCTGTAGAAGCCGAGGCCTGCGGTATTGTCGGTGTCGGTCACGAGGTAGGGAGTCAGGATGCCGTAGAGTTTGTAGGCGGTTTTGATGCCTGTTTCGTTGAAGCTGCCGCTGAATAGCCCTGTCTTGGGTGTGAGGGTGAGTTTAACGTTGTAGGGGTTGTTGGTTTT
>JAVBMC010000065.1:0-39949 GCA_031552845.1 Kiritimatiellia bacterium | reverse complement strand
TATCAAATCTGTCCGGCACAAGCTGTTTATTACTATCGTATCGCATCCCTTCCGGGCCGAAACCCAGACGAATGCGCATCTTGAGCGAAAATCCACTTATCACAGAACACCCGCCGTTGGGCGGTCGCCTTTCGGCGGTTTCGGCTTCATCCGGTTCACACCGTTTGTCGCGCAAAAGGCCGATAGTTTATCAAAACAGCCCCCTTCGGTCAAACAGAAAAAAGAAAAAAGAGCAACTATTTTTGCAACACGCAAAAAACCCAATAAATACGGGGGCAAAACCCCTCTCAAGCCCTCACAAACCGCTAATCCAACACCCCCAAAAAATCAAAGACGGGGGCAAATGTCCTCTCACAACCACTCAAAAACACCTCAAAACACCCTGCTCCTCACAAAACCACAACAATTGCGCCAGCCCATCCTCCTCACATCTCTCCGCGACTCCGCGTGAGCTTTTTCCACACACTTCATTACCCCCACACGGCGCACTCGGAGAGCACGCCCTACTCGCTTGCGCGCTACACTATCGACGATTACGCGTATAACCGCGCATGATTACAGGCGTAACCATGCACAATCACGTTCGTAATCACCCGCAATCACGCCCGTGATCGTGTGTGACTACGAACGTGATCGTGGAGGGAAATCACCCACAAGAGTACACAAAAAAGACCTGTGGAAGTCAACTCCACAGGCCGCAAGAGAGTGCCGATGTTATTGCAACAGCAAGATTGTTGCGCCAGGGCTGATACGCACCGCAACGGAGTGTCCGTCTTGGAATATATCAGCTTTGTAGGACTTGGGTATATCAAAGCTGAAACTACTGTCCGGAAAGATGGGCAGCGTAGCATTAGGAGCTTCGAGCAGAGTAACCTTACCAGGCGTCGCAGTCGGAGAGGTGATGGCAAACAACGTATTGGCATGAACCGTAGCTGTGGTCTCCACATGGATAGGCGTTTGTGCGTAGCCGTTTGGCGGAATGCTGAACCCAAGCGTGGAGTTGTCGCTCACCGTGAGGGTCTTGGCTTGAATGGATGCGCCATGGCCTGTAATGCTCAAACGCTTGCCAATGCCGCCGGTAACGTTCAATCCGGCTGCTTTTACAGTACCATTGCTGACGTTCAGCGCAACATCGGTACCACCACCGACAAGAAGAACCTTGACAACTTCGAGAGTGCCGCCGTTAATGAAAGCCTTGGTTCCGGAACCACCGGAACCACCTAACTCGAAGTCCCCGCCGACATAGACGCTTGCGATGCGTCCAGGGTCCTGCTCCAAAGTAAAGATATGCCTCGCTGCGAGAGCATTGCCACGATTAAGTGCAAGGTTACTGCTCAGTGTGACAACCGAATTGCTGACAATGATTTGGGCATCGTTTGACTCCTCCCCACCCGACCGGAGTTGAGTTGCGTGGAGCGCGGAACCATCATTGACCAACAATGTTGCATAGCGGCAGCCCCACCCTTGATCAACGTAGATTGTCCCCGCGCTACTCAAAAGAGAACGGGTTAACACCACCCTGCCGTAAGTTGATTGAGTAGAGCTAGCAACGAACGCACCTGTATTAGTCAAAACCGAGTCCGTCAGCACAAGGGATGTGTAGTGACCTTTTCCGGCAGGACTCAGCGTAATAGAACTGCTCAAAACTTTACTGTTGTTGATTGACAATGTATTGGTATAAATATCCGTCTTCAGCGCTACTTTAATAGCTCCGACGCGAAGAAGCGATCCATCCTCAATACGCAAGCTGTTATTGTTGGATGAACCGATATTCAGATTTGTCACGTTGAGCGTACCATTGACAAACTTGACATGAGAACCGCCGGGAGCGGCGTGGGTTCCATCCGCTGTGGCATTGCCGATATCAAATGTCTTTTCAACATTAAGAGCCCGCCCGCCAGTGTTGAACTCAAAGAGTCCCTGGGTATTCATGACGGCGGAACCGATGCTGAGATCCTGTGCCCCGGTGACGGTACCATTATCCTGATAGAAGACTGCTCGTGCGCCCTCCGATGGCGTGCCGTTGTTCCAGTTGCCGTCGGTGTACCAGTCGGTATCAATCGCCCCCGTCCAAAGCGTATTGCCCGATGAAGTGAATCTTGTGGTTTCCGTCCAAACGGTGCAAACATTCGCATGTGTATCCGGCATAGTGTTGACGGCACGGAAAGCATAGTAGACTGTCGAACCCAGCGGAACATTCTCTGCGGAACAAGTCAACACGTGCGGATTAACAAGATTTGGCCATGTTTCAACTTCGGTGGTCAAGGCATCCGGCGAAGTCCCCATAAAGCATGTCACCGTAACCGGTGCCGCGCCGGCTGAACTCAACTCTACGCTAAAGGTTATTGTGCGTGCACGCGCTTCGGCTGAAGGCGCCCCAAAGACCGCTTCGCCGAAAGTCTTAAACGTACCGGTACGGACAGCCCAGAAGTCCCCCGACTGATTGGCCGCGCAATGACGGTAGTAATACGTTTGTCCATAGAACAACCCCGGGGTCGTGCCCAACAGCAACGTATCCGCCAACGGCACCCCGGCAACCGGATTATCATGCTCAATGGCATATGCCCAAGCGCTACGGTTAGCCCCGCCATCTGCAGTTCCCCAGCAGGCGAAAACTGTCACAGGCGAAGACCCTGCCGCAGTAAGCGTTCCACTAATCGTAACGCCCTGCTGTGTAACCTGAGCGTCTTGCGTAATCACAAACGGATCCTCATCGCTGATAGTCTGAACGTCGCCATAGGTGGCAAAAGCTGACGGTGACTTCATCGACAGGCTGCTGGCATTCACCCACGCGGCAGAACGCGCTACGTTTGAAATGCGGACCTCATCCATCTTACCCATCCAACCTCGCTTATCAGACGAATTCAAAATACCTACGTAGATTGGCGCAGCGGTGACCGGTAATGTCAACGACGTGGCGCTTGCTGTATCCGGAGTTGCCTTGACGGCTCCATCACAATAAAAAACAACCCGTTTCGCCGCGTTAGCAAGAGTCGAACCATCGTACGTCGCAGCAACATGCGTCCACTCACCCTGAGGCATCTTTTCCAACGCAAAGCGCACAGAAGCATTCGCCGTCCCCACGCTTAGATCCAAGTTCATCACATCGTTTAGCTTAAAGAATGAAAAACACGTACCATTGCCATTTCCCACCCGCTTCGATATCAGTCCCACTGTATTCGATGACCCCGGCACATCATAAGCCATCGCCTCAAGAGTTAACGATCCCAGTGCCGGTAACGACGGACTGCCAATCGTCGAAAGCCAACTCTCTAAACCTGGGAAAGCCACCGTTTTCCCCAGCTGTAATTGCGCATCCGTTACCCCCAACGTGGGTTGAGCCGTCGAGGCGTTACTCAAATTATTCCGCTTCGTTGAATCAAGCAGCGGCGTCCCCGACTCATTCATATGCCACACCGCCACATACCCCTCCGACCACGTGGTCCCATCGGTCGTATAGGCAGGCTTCACCGCATCGGAACTCCCCCAATACGCCGTAATCACCGTATCGCTGCGCAACGAAGGCACCCTCACCCAAATCAATGAACGTCCGGCCGTATCCCACGTATCGATTTCATAAGCCAGCTCCTCGCCGTTCGCATCCGCAAAGCGCAAGTCTGCCGCATTCTCTGGGAAAGAGAAATCCGTATAGGCAAACCCCGGCTTCACCGAAGGATCTAAAATAACCGCCGCAGGAAAGTTCACCAACGCATCCGCATTGGCGGCAATGCCGCACCCCGCAAACGTAATATCCATCTTATACCGGTACGCGGCCACATCCAACGGTGCTGCAACTACACCTAAACTCATAGCAATACTTGCTACCACCAGACCAACACGTGTTTTCATAAATATACCTCTAAATATCAACCGGATCAACTTCCCGCATTATACCACAAAAAAGGGAGCCGCGCCTCCCTTTTCCGCCATCGTCCCTATCTTTTTAACGCCGCAAGACACCCGCCCAGACTCCCGAAGGGTAGACTGGGACTGTAGGGAAACCGCCGCACGTTGTACGATGCTTACCAGCAACTATTTCAAGAACACCGCAGTGGGTGGAGGTGCCGCAGGAATATTGGCATAAAGGGTTTTATTCTCGAACCAAACTTCAACGCCCTCAGGCCGCGCAATGACATTCTCCTCCAAAGGTGCGAGCGAGACATTGCCCGCTTCATACATCATCAATGGCACCCTCGTCCCTCCGCCCTTCTTGTAGAGGGCACGCGCATCAATCTCGAGCTTGCTCGTTGCGTCAAAAATAGAACTCCACACCGCCTTCAATTGAATGGGTGCCACTTCATAAGGTGTATTCGGCAGGACAAAACGCACGCCGGAATTATTTTTAAACACCACCGTATTCGCATCCACAAGACTATTTATCCCCTTGATCGTCAGCCAATTGTCCGTCGCGCCAGCTCCTTCTCCAAGAGCGATCTGCTCATTCTCGATAACGACGGAACCATTATCAACAATCAAGTCATTATTTTGCCCGCCGTTTAGCCCAAGACGAATACGCCCCCCCTTAGTGAAGAGCGTGCCTCCATTTGAAACCCGCACCCGATTACCGTGAGCCGAGGGATGCCGCCCGATTATAACACCAGCCACCCCCGGCGTCCAACATGCATACCTTCCTCCATCTGTAATTTCAACCCAATTATTCGATGTAGTGGCCCCGACATGCAATGTATAAGTAACCATCTCGCCATTGTTACTGACTATAATTCCGCACCCCGAACCTCCGCCCCCAACGTTAACTCCACCAACCGTACTTGAATTCGTCACATAACCGCCATTAACCATCAGCACATTGAAGTCAGCACCGGCATTACTTCCCAACTTGAGTTCCGATGCAGTTCTAACCTCTCCGCCAACATCCACCGTCATGCGATTGTTGGCGCCATACTGTCCGATTTGGATAGATCCGCCGATCGACAAAGAACCGCCATCTGCAACATAAACCCAATTATTAGAGGCAACCGACACTTCGCCCGCGGCGGGCACCTGATAACCAATGGGCAAATTAGCCTTGGCATAAACTTGTCCGCCGTTAGTGACGACTAACGCATTCCATGCCGTGGATTGTCCGACACTCACCTCATTACTATTTGTAAACAACGTTCCCGGGCCACACACCGTCATCATATTTCCATCGGATGCAGTGCTCCCTATACGTCCGTTGGCCGCTACCAACGTGCCACCTGTTAACATCACACGTGATGAACCTGCTGCCGTACCTTGAAGCCTAAAATGACTCACTAACGTCAGCGTCTTATCGCCCAAGTCAAAATACTGAGTGCCATTGTTTTTCACCTCCAGCTGCTGCGCAATAAAGTCGTCCGTCAACCCCAATGCATACATTCCATCGGAGGTAATATTTAGTGTCTCTGTCGCTGCCGGCACCGCCTCTGGCTTCCAGCCCGCCGCCTCATCCAAATTACCATCCACCGCCGCCTTCCAATCCGCACCATAACACGCCACGCTCAATACCAGAGCAAACACCGCCACAACCTGTTTCATAACCCACCCTCTCGAATGATTACGCCAAGGAATCAACCCTAACTCTACAAGGATAACCTTTTCTCACTGCCCCGTCAAGCCAAATCACGTACATACTTTTACAATCACACCTCGCTCTCTCAAGATAGAGCAATGAAGATGCCTGTTGCACCCCGCCGACGCCCCCATCGCATCAGACTCTCCTCTTCTCTCTCCCTTATTACCTATCACCTATTACTTACTACTTCTCTCTCGTTGCCGTCATAAACAGCCGATCAAAAGGAAACAGCACCGAACCATCCGCCTGCACCGGGAACGCCTCACGAATCCGCTCCAACAACGCCGCCTCGAACCCCTCGCGCTCCTCCTCCAGCAACGCCTGCAAATACGGCCTCAACCCCGTTCCGCTATACCACTCCAAAATCCCCGCGTGCGACTCCATCCGCTGATAATACGTTGTCGACCAAATCGAGAACTCCATCCCCAGCCGCGTAAAGATATCAAAATACTCCCCCGGCTCCAACACATTCAGCCGGTCAATCCCCTCAAACCGTCCGCGCCACTGCGGCTCCTGCGCCAACGCCCTCAACGCCTGATGTACCGGCGAACGCCCCTGCATCGGCATTTGCACCGCCAACACCCCACCCGGACGCAACATCGACACCCAATCCCTCAACAACTCCTCGTGTCCCCCGATCCACTGCATACACGCATTCGAAAACACCAAGTCAAACTCCACCCCCAACCCCGCCAACGGCGACGCCGCATCAAACTCCCTAAAACTCACGCGCCCGCTCCACGCCCTCGCCCGTGCCGCGGCAATCATCTCCGCCGAACTATCCACCCCCAGCACCTCCGCATCCGGAAACCGCCCGCAGATCACCTCCGTACTATTCCCCGGCCCGCACCCAACATCCAATATCCGCTTCGGCAACACCGCCCCCACCCCATTCACCAAATCCACCGCCGGCCTCGTCCGTTCCCGCTCAAACCTCAAATACAACCCCGCATCCCACGTTGCCATAATCCACCCTCCGCTCACTGTTAGCCCTAACAAATTATTATCGGAGCTGCAACAACCAACGCTGCGGCTCCCCAAAAAAACCAACGCCTGTGACCAAAACTCCAAACAAAGAAATCCCACAGCACTACAACTGCAACCAACACCGCAAGCACCCACTGCATCAAAAAGTAACACACCTGCCAATTCAGAAAACCCTTTAACCCTCCACATTGAACCGCGCCTAAACAATCCAAAAATGCCGGCTTATTCCAGCCCAACGAAGCAAGCAAACACGCATACAATCCCGCGCCAACCGCAATCAAAGCACCATGGTACAACAACCGCATCCAACGAATGCCCTTCATACACTACGTCTCCACTTACTCCTCAGCAGCTGCCTCAAGCTCAGCAGGACTATAATAACGCGGAGGATAAGCAAACATCGTTCCGGCAAACTTTCCGGGATAATACGCCTCGGAATACATCTGTCCCTCCAGCCACGTCAACGGACGCCAAAATACCACCTGCCACTCACTCGCGAAAAATCGAAAGCGGATCCGCTCACCCTCAAAATCCCCATCAAACCGTTCCGAACAGGCAAAGAACGAAACCACATACAACACCACCAGCAAAGCCGCTCCACAAATATAACGGATAAACATAACAACGCCCCCTATTCGCACCCTCTACCGCCGCCCATTATACCACATTCCGCTAGACTTTCAAAACCATATTGCCCGCCTTATTTTGATGACACTCAAACCTCCCCGTCTGATTAACCCTATCCCGATGATACACCTTTTCGGCACTCATTGCAAGTACAAATATTTCAGCCGTAACCGCACGGGGAATCGAACCAAGAGCGTTCCCTACGCGCGTGGAAAACGCCAGCTCTTCCGGGAGCGCTGACGAGCCAAAACAGGTCAAAACGCCCATCCAGCCTTGCGATGGATGCGATCCCAAGGCTGGATGGGTGTCGATGCAACCCGAGAGAGGGTCCGCGTGCCTTGACTGAGGGGGTCTGCGAGGCCTCCGCCTCGTACACCCTGAGTGGGAAGCCCAAGGCACCATGAGGGTCGAGCCTCGTGGGGTATCGGTGCCGAGCCAAGCGAGGTGTACCAGCCACAAGTACTGACACCCATCGCAAGGCTCGATAGGTTCGCTCCACTGGCCCGATGAGTTTTCACCCTTTAGCACATTGTGCCCGAAAAAGTTATCGCCAAGACACCAAACACACCTTGCAAAGGGCCGTTTCTGAAAAAAGACGGCGAAAGGACATTCTAGACAATTAAACGGTCCGTCAGGAGGTTGCCGGCGTCGGCCGACCTGTTCTCACAAGGCAAAGCGGTTCCGCTACTCCGCACTTTGGGGTGAATTGGCTTGATGTGTGGGCGGGGGTTTGTTACAATTATTGGTGGTGAGTGTCATTTAGGAGGGTGTTATGAAATGGTTTGTGGTGATATTGGGTTTGGTGGTTGGGGTGTCTTCGGTTTGTGCCGCGGCGGAGGGTGCGGATGTTAAGCCGGCTAAGAAGGCTGCGAGACGCGGGGAACGAACCGATATGAGGTTGAGAGAACGGACCGAAGGCCAGAAGAGCGTAACTCAAGACGATGAGCAAATCTGTAAGAAGTTGTTGGATCGTTATGTTCAAGCTTGGATTGGCGGCGATGCGGAGGGAATGCAGAGTTGTTTTGCGAGTAATTCTATCCCTTTGTCCACGTTCACGTCTAAAATCAAGTACGAGACGGAAGCGAAGAAGCGGCCGGAAAAGTTTGCGAGCTTTATAGGTATGTCCGTGCCCGAGAAAGACGTATTGGAGATGTATTTTAGGCTGGAGACTCAAGCAGGGATACAGCGTTATACGGCTAGGCTTTCGCGTATTGAAGGTGCCGATTGGAAGATCAGCAGCGCTGAACTGAGGGTGCCTCAAGAAGTGGCTGATGCGCTTCGTCAGAAGGTTAAAGCTTATGTTGATGCATGGATTGAGGGTTCGGCCGCGAAAATGTTTGTGTGTATGGATGGCGTCAATATGACCGAGGCGGAGTTTGTCAACGCTGTTCAAGGGAAATTGGCGGACGAGGTTAAACCAACGCGTTTGGAGCACATGGGACTTGCGCGTTTTGATAATAATGGGGCAATTCAAGTGCTTTATGTTGTGAGTGTGCAGGATAAGCGAGACAAGCTAGAGAAGCACACGGCTATTTTCACGTTCGACAAAGAGCAGAATAAGTGGAAGTTTGTCGGTAATGGTAACACGCCTGCCGCAAAAAAGTAGCGTGGGCTAACGCGATGCGGCGCGCTCGGCGAGCCCGCCCTACCTTTTGGGAGTAGGGCTGTCGCACACGAGAGAGGATACTCGGCTTCACCGATTTTCACCGACTTCGTCGATAGCGTACACAACACCATTACCCCGCTCGGCGGTTTCGGCGGAACACACCCTGTTTGCTGACGCACACAAGTGCAGGTGTGTCCAAGGGAAGAGCGGTGAAAGCGTAGAAGTCGAAGGAATCGCGGGAGGGAGTATGGAGGGCGATTGCATCGGCTCTCCGCATACTTGACGTGCGCAGTGCGTCGTATTGGCTTGATGTGGGGGTGGGGGTTTGTTACAATTAGCGGAGTTTTTTAGGAGTTTTGTATGTGGTTTAAGCAGACGGGTTTGATTGATTGGGCGTTGATGGAGAAGTTGGTGGAGAAGGCGGCGGATGAGGCGCGCGCGCGGATTTGCGCGAAGCCGAAGCGGGTGCTGCTGCTGCCGCCGGATATTACACGGGCGCATAGCGGGTCGGGGCGGATTACAGAGCTGTTTTATAATATTTTCTCGAGGGAGGCGGATGTGCATGTAATCCCGACGCTGGGGCAGCATGTGCCGCATACGCCGGAGCAGAATGTGTGGATGTTCGGGAACATCCCGGAGGAGAAGATTCACAAGCACGACTGGCGCAATGGATCGAAGTTGATTGGCGAGGTGCCGGCGGAGTTTGTGAAGGAGGTGTCGAAGGGTAAAGTGGATTGGTCGATTCCGATTGCGTTGAATACGTTCTTGTTGGAGGGCGAGTGGGATTTGATCATCAACGTGGGGCATGTGGTGCCGCATGAGGTGTTGGGGTTCGCCAACCATAACAAGAATTATTTTATTGGCTTGGGCGGCAAGGAGACGATTTGTGCGTCGCACATGATGGCGGCGTGCTACGGGATTGAGAATAACTTGGGGAGTTTGGTGACGCCGCTGCGGGCTTGTTATAACAAGGCGCAGGATGAGTTGATGGCGGATTGGCCGGACTTTTTCTTCGAGGTCGTGATGGCGTATGATGATGCGGGCGTATTGCGTCATACAGGGGTGTTTGTGGGCGATGGCGTGGATACGTATACGCAGGCGGCCGAGCTGTCGCGCTCGCAGAATATCACCGTGGTGCCGCCGTTGAAAAAGGTGGTGGCAGTGATGCAGGGCGATGAGTTTTACAGCACATGGGTGGCGAACAAGGCGGTCTACCGCACGCGCATGGCGATGGCGGATGATGGCGAGCTGTTGATTATCGCGCCGGGACTGAAGCGTTTCGGCGAGCAGGATGATGTGGATAAGCTGATCCGCAAATACGGTTACTCGGGCACGGAGAATGTGATGAAGCTGTGGCGGACGGAGCCGGTGTTGCAGGATTTGACGCACGGCACGGCGCACTTGATTCATGGGTCGAGCGAGGGTCGGTTTAAGATCACCTACGCACCGGGGCACCTGAACAAGGAAGAAGTCAATGGCGTGTGTTTTGGGTATGCGGACTTGGCGGAGACGTTGGCGCGCTACAACCCGGAGACGATGAAAAACGGCTTTAACACGATGCCGGATGGCGAAGTGGTGTATTACATCAGCACGCCGTCGGCCGGGTTGTGGTCGGTCAAAGAAAAGCTCGACAAGTAATCCGCGGACGTGCCCCGGCGTCCTCAAGGGCGTCGTCGGCAACGGCCTGATTGAACGCGCCTCCGTATCTGGGGGCGCGTTTTGCGTAGGAGCGGGACGGCCCCGGCTGGTTTTGGCTTGAAAGGGCATGAGCGTTTTGCTATCCTATGAGCTTACTAGTACCTTATTTATGGGCAAAGAAGAAATCAGCCGCACAGAGCGGCTTGAAGCTTATTTAGTCAAGCTGATCCAAGAACCGAAGGCCGACCAGGGACATACCGGCGCCGTGCGGGCGTTACTCATTTTCTTAAAAGGCATCTCGAAGATATTTCACCTGATCGTGCAGACGCGCCTGCAGTTTTACGAATGGGGCATCCTGCAGCAATACCCGCCGGGGTGTCAAGTCATCAGCATCGGCAACATCACCGCAGGCGGCACCGGTAAAACGCCCGTGACCGAAATCTTCGCACGCGAGCTCCAAGCTCGCGGACGCCGGGTCGCCATCCTCAGCCGCGGTTACCGTAAAAAAGAACTTCCCTTCTGGCAGCGTTTGTTCCGCGACAAAATCGACCCGCCGCGCGTGGTCAGCGACGGCAAACGCATCCTGCTCGACAGCGAAATGGGCGGCGACGAACCTTACATGCTGGCCAACAACCTGCCGGGCGTAGTGGTGCTCGTTGACCGTAACCGCGTCAAGTGTGCCCGCTTTGCGGTCAAGCGGTTTAAGTGTGACACGCTGATTCTCGATGACGGTTTCCAATATCAAAAGCTCCGTCACAGTCACGAGATCGTGCTCATCGACAAGACCAACCCCTTCGGCAACGGCAACCTCCTGCCACGCGGGATTCTGCGCGAACCGCTGAAGAACCTCAAGCGTGCCGACTTTATCTTCATCACCAAGTCCGATGGCAACAGCGCAGAGCTGCGCGAGCAATTGCAAAAATACCGCCCCGGCGCTGAAATCATCGAGTGCCGCCATGCGCCGCGTTACCTGCGCGAATTGTATACCGACGTTCAACACGACTTAGAGTGGCTGCGCGGCAAACGCGTGGCCGCCCTCTCCGGTATTGCCGTGCCACGAGGATTTGAAAACTTCCTGCGCCAGCTCGGCGCGACCTTGGTGCATTGCGACCGCTATGCCGACCATCACCGCTACTCCTCGCAGGAAATCATCGGCGCCGTCAACCAAGCCGCCGACCTGAATGCCGACGCGCTTATCACTACGGAAAAAGATGCCGTGCGCTTCCCGCGCTTGAGCAGCACCGCCGTGCCGGTTTACTATCTGCGGGTGGACATCGAAATCACCAAGGGCGCCGACAACTTCCACGATGCTGTGGCTTACATCTGCTTCGAGCGCAAAAAGAGCAAGGCCGCCAAATGACGGAGCGGCACGACAATAAAGTCCTCCGTCATGCCGGCATCGTCAGCATGATGACCGCCATCAGCCGCGTCGGTGGACTCGTGCGCGAACAGATCATGGCCTACCTCTTCGGCACGGGCGTGATTCAGTCCGCATTCGTCGTCGCCTTCCGTATCCCGAACCTCTTCCGCCGCCTCTTCGGTGAAGGCGCACTCTCCGGTGCGTTCATCCCGGTCTTCACCCACACGCTCGCTGAAGAAGGCCAAGCTGCCGCCGCCAAATTCGCCGCACGCATGATGGCTTTGCAAAGCACCGCGCTCGGAATCATCGTTGCGCTGCTCATGATCGTCTCATGGGCGATTGAACCGCTCTTCGTGCCCGACAGCCGCTGGCTGACCATCCTGCCGCTCGCACGGATCATGTTGCCCTATGCGCTGCTCATCTGCCAAGCCGCGTTGATCTCCGCGATGCTCAACGTCCACCGCAAGTTTGCCATCTCGTCATTGACGCCGGTGATGCTGAACCTCGTATGGATTCTCGCGCTGTTGACCTGCCCGCTTGTTTCATCCGAACCCGAAGTCCGCATCCGCTACATCTCCTACGCCATCCTCTTGGCAGGCGTGGCGCAGATTTTGTTCCAACTGCCGGCGTTGAAGCAGTGCGGTTTCCGCTTGGCGTTCGACTTCTCTATCAAAGGCTGGCGCGAATCGCCGCGCGTGCGCCGCACATTGTGGCTCTTAGCGCCCACTGCGCTCGGCGCGGGCATCGACCAAATCAATATGTTCGTTGACGGGCTGATGGCATTCTACGCCGCATCATGGGCGCCCGCCGCAATGGAGTATGCCGACCGCATCGCCTACTTGCCGCTGGGGATGTTCGTGACGGCATTCGTCACCGTCCTGCTCCCCGCCTACAGCACCTGCGTCGCACAGAACGACCAGCAAGGTTTTCAACTGACGATGGAACGCGCCCTGCGCAACTTGGCAGTCATCGTCGCACCGGCGGCGGCAGTCATGTTTTTTATGGCGCATGAGCTGACTTCCATCCTCTACGTCTGGCCGGGCGGCAAGTTCAACGCCGACTCTGTTGTCTACACCGCATTAGCCGTGATGGCATTCGCACCGGGACTCTACGCCTTCAGTTTTCAAAAGTGCCTCACGCCGGCATTCTTCGCCCTGCAAGACACCCGCACGCCGCTCATCATCAGTTTATTCTGCATCGCCTTGAACTTCACGCTCAACCTTCTCTCCATCATCTTCCTGCCGCAATTGTACAAACACGTGGGCTTGGTTTCATCAA
Source organism: Kiritimatiellia bacterium (assembly GCA_031552845.1). Classification (GTDB taxonomy): domain Bacteria; phylum Verrucomicrobiota; class Kiritimatiellia; order RFP12; family DVOR01; genus JAVBMC01. The sequence continues at coordinate 26,899 of JAVBMC010000065.1, read as the reverse complement.
CCGTGTTCTGCAGCCTGCTGAATGGTGTGATTGCTGCGACGATCCTACGGCGCAGGCGCGGCCTCCCGCTCTATCGTAACTTCCTCCCGACGATGGCGAAGGCTTTTGCCGCGTCGCTAATCATGGCCGCGGCAGCGCGATATGTGTATGTCGTTTGCGCAAGCTTTGATCCGGCTGCCAAGCTGTGGCAGATTGGCGGCATGGCCGCGGCAGGTGCTGTGAGCGCGGTTGTTTACTTTGGTTTGATGTACGTGATTGCGCCGTCCGACTTGCGTGAGATGGCCGCGGGGTTGCGCCGCCGCAAGAAAGCTGCTTGATATGTCCGACTTTCCTGAACCATTGCACATTGTTGTTGCCTGCGGCGGAACCGGCGGGCACGTCTTCCCCGGGCTTGCCACCGCACAGCTGATGCGAGCGGAAGGCGCACGCGTCACGATCTGGTTTTCCGGACGCGATGTGGAGAACGCCACGCTGAATGAATGGGACGGCGAGATTGTACGCACCGGCGCCAAGCCGCTGAACTTGAAAAACATCTTCGCCAACGTTGCGGCCTTCTGGCGTTGCTTGCGGTTGATGACAACAACACGTCCCGATGCTGTACTGGCAATGGGTGGGTACTCCTGCCTCTCGCCGGTGATTGCCGCAAAGCTGTGTCACGTGCCGGTGATTCTGCACGAGGCCAATGCCGTTGCAGGCAAAGCCATCCTTTTCCTCGCACGTTTTGCCGATGTCGTGGCGTTGAGCTTCGCTGACTCCGGCAATGAGTTTACAAAAACCACTACGACAGTCACGGGCTTGCCGATCCGCACATCGGTTCTCGGACAGCAACCGCTTGAAAGTTTTGAACCTGCGCCTGATACCTTCACAATTCTCGTGACCGGCGGCAGTCAAGGTGCGCACAAAGTCAATGAGCTGTCCTGCGCAGCATTGTGTCTGTTGGCGCCGAGCTGTCCCGGCTTGCGCGTAATTCATCAATGCGGCGGCGCGGATGAAGCGGCACTGATTGAGCAGTATAAAGCCGCAGAAATCCGCGCCTGCGTCAAAGCCTTTATGCCAGAGATGGGACGCGCCTACGCATCTGCCGACTGCGTGATTGCCCGCGCCGGAGCAGCAACGTGTTTTGAGTTGTGTGCGGCAGGATTGCCGTCGTTGTTGATTCCATTGCCGAGCGCGTTGCGCGATCATCAAACAGCCAACGCCAAGGTGCTTGCTGATGGCGGCGGTGCAATTTTATTACCGCAAGCCGAACTGACGCCCGAGCTGTTGGCTGGACATTTGTCCAGCTTAATGCACGATCCGGACAAATGTCGCTTTATGCACAATGCCATGTTACGGATGGCGCAGCCGGAAGCTGTGCGTCATTTAGCTAACCTTGTATTTCATCAAGCACTAAGGAGAAAAATATGACCTTGCCTGACTTTTTCAAAGCAAAGCCCCCGAAACTCTTCATGCAGGAGGAGTTCATTGTGCGCACTTACGAATGCGGCGCGGGACTTTCGCTGGGTATTACCGGACTGATTAACTTCTTGCAGGAAATTGCCGGCAACCACGCCAATTCGATTGGACTCGGTATTGAACCGCTCCAAAAACAAGGCCTCACATGGATGCTGGCACGGATGCGGATTTCTCTCCGCGCAAGCCTGCCGCATTGGGGCGGCAAGCTGATTGTAACGACTTGGCCGAGCGGCGTGCGTGGCCGTTTGATTGCCGTGCGTGATTTTATCGTACAAAACGAAAATGGAGAGACGATTGCAAAGGCTTTCAGTGAATGGCCGCTGGTCAACTTCGAAACCTTGCGCTTGGCGCGTTTGACGCCGGAAGTATTGGCATTAACCGAAGAAGGCACGCTACATGTGGCCTTGCCAGACATCGGCGCCATCAGCACCGTCAAGGAGACGCTGGCCGTCGACCACACTGTCCGCCGCTCGGATATGGATACGAACCGTCATGTGAACAACATGCACTACACCGAGTGGGCGCTCGAAAGCATTCCGGAGGCTTTCCAACAGCAACACCGCCTGACAGAGATCGACATCCACTTCAAGCAGGCCGCCTATGCCGGCGAAACCGTGCGCTCGGAGACCGACGTGACCGACAATGGCATTCTCGAACATCGCGTGCTGAATGCGAAGACCGATGCGCTGTTGGCGCAATTGAAAACAGCCTGGAGTACCCCTGCGTGAGTTTTGCGGTTACATTCCTTGGCACCGGCACCTCCGTCGGCGTACCGATGATCGGCTGTACCTGCCCCGTTTGCACGTCGGGCGATCCGCGCAACCGGCGGCGACGCAGTGCGTTGTATGTCCGGCTTGACGATGCAGCGTTTGTGATCGACACGCCGCCGGACTTCCGCGACCAAGCGCTGGAGAATAAGCTCACCCGTTTGGATGCCATCGTCTACACGCATGCGCATGCCGATCATATCTTGGGACTGGATGACGTGCGGCGCTTCAATACCCTGCAGGGCAACCGGCTCATCTCGACTTACGCCGTGCGTGAAACGATGCACGAGATCCGCCGCATCTTTGATTACATCGGTCCGGTGGCTAAGGATGGCTTGTTCCGTCCGCTGATTGACTTTGTCACGATTGATGCGCCGTTTGAAATCTGCGGCGCGAAGCTCACGCCGATTTCCGTCACGCACAATGGCGTCACCCATGGCTACCGGATTGACTACAAAGGACAGAGCGTGGGTTATGTGCCCGACTGCAAAACGATTGAGCCCGCGCAAGTCGAGCACTTCAAAGGCGTCAACTTGATGGTGCTGGACTGTCTGCGTTACCGTCCGCACTCAACGCATTTGTGTCTGGAAGAAAGCGTTGCGCTGTTGAAAGAGATCGGCGCGCCGCACAGTTATCTGACGCACATGTGCCACGACTTCGACCATGCAACTCTCCTGCACGAACTGCCCGCCGGCATCATGCCGGCTTGTGATAAATTCACCCACATCCTTTAACGAAAGAACACTATGAAAAAATACATCCTGTCTCTGCTGTGCCTCACATGCGCTATCAGCTTTTCCGCCAGCGCACAATTACAGAAGGCCCAAACCGCCAACCTGCTAGGCTTATCGTTCGATTTCAAAACGCACGACTACATTCTTGGTGAGCCCGTGATGATTACGGTGAAGATCCGCAATCAGAATACGCAACGCCTCGTCCTCGGCGTGCCGGATGTGCCGGAGACCTGCCAATTCGAAGTGCGCTCTTTCAACAGCCGTGGTGTGATCGACCCGATCAAAACGCCGAACATTTTCACCGAGCCCGTCGTGCTCCAACCGGGCGAAGCGATTGAACGGACATTGTGTCTGAATGATTTCTACTCCTTCCGCACGCCAACCAAGTATCTGGTGAACGTTGTGGCGGATGCGTTTGAGTATCAGTTCCGCACCAAGCCGATGGTCGTCAGTTTTGTTCCCGGCAGCGCCCTCAGCACCGCGACGCAGCTGTTTTCGGATCACCCCGGCCTGCAACGGACGTTCTCGCTCGTGGCGTGGCCTCGCGAACAGTTTGAGTATCTCTTTGTCCGGATTGAAGACGCGCCCTCCAACAAAATGTGGGCGACGATTCCGCTGGGCACCCTGCTCCGTCAAAACCCGCCACGAATTGACATCTCTCCTGAAGGCGAGGCAACGATCCTCCATCGTTCATCCCAATATCATTTCCGCCGCATTGTGCTATGGTCGTTGCCCAACGAAATAGTCATCCGCGACCGCGACCAGATCCGCGACCCGGACAATGCGATGGCGGCGCGCATCACCGATTTGGAGCAGGACATCAAAGCCATTGCCGATAAGAACATGAGTGAGGCCGACAAGAAGAAGAAAGCGAAGAACGATACTTCCGGCTCCCGCAAAATGCTGCCGGCCTCACAGCTGAACGAAGAAGAGCAGAAGTTCCTGCCGCCCTCCAAACAGACCGCCCACGAATGAAAGCACAGGCGCTGATTGATTTGTGCCGCACGCGCGGCCTTTCGCTCGTAACGGCTGAATCCTGTACCGGCGGCGGCATCGGTGCCGCGCTGACGGGGATCGCCGGATCGTCCGACGTATTTCTAGGCGGCATTATCGCTTATGCCAACCGGATTAAAGAAGAGTTCCTAGACGTGCCGTTGCAGGTACTTCAGCAGGCTGGCGCCGTCAGCCCAGAAACTGCCTTGGCGATGAGTGCAGGCGCTTGCAAGCGTTTGGGCGCGGACTGTGGAATTGCCGTGACCGGTCTCGCAGGACCGGATGGCGGCACGCCTGAAAAGCCTGTCGGCCTAGTGTATATCGCTGTCAAGTTCCGCACACATGCTGATGTGACGCGCAATCTGTTCTCAGGCGACCGCGAGGCTATCCGCCGCCAAACGTGCGAGACCGCGATTGCACAAATGATCCGCCTGCTGCAAGAAGCTGAATCCAACGCATGAGTGCACAACCGTCCAAAACAGATTTCACCTACTGGACTGCCGCGATGTTTTTTATTCCGCTCGCGCTGCAGGCCATCGGTCAATGCCTCACCTATCCGCTGGTGGCAGCGGTAGTGTCCGCACATCCGGATGATGGCGTAGTGCAGCTGGCCTCAATGGCGCAGGGACACATGCTGATGTTCATTTTCAATGCCATTGGCTTCGGCTTGGTGACAACGGGGATGATTTTCGCCCGTGACCGCGTCGGCGCCGCACGCTTCAGGCAGATGAACTTTCTCATCTTAGGCGCCGTGTGCATCGCGCAGCTGTCGATTTGCATACCGGGCCTCTCTCAATTGGCCTTTGAGCAGATTCTTGGGCTCACCCCTGAAATGGCGCACATTGCCCGCAACACCTTGCTCATCGGCCTTGTCGCACAGATCACTTTCTTCTGCCGCAACATTCCGCTGACACAGCTGCTCAATGCCCGCCGCACCGTCCAAGCCAACATCGCCACGGTGGCCCGCTTGGCCTTCACGTTATTATTGGTGCCGATCTTTCTGCGGATCGGCTGGACCGGTTATGTCGCAGGCAACGTCGCCTTTACGATTCCGCTGTTCCTTGAGTACGGCCTATCGCATTGGTTTGCCCGCGACCTCATCAAGAACCTTCCCGAACCCATCACGCCCCCTGCAACCATTTGGCAGCAGTTAGAGTTTACCCTGCCCTTGTCGCTGGGCGGTATTCTGATGGCCAGCTCCATGTTCCTGCTTAGCGCATTCATTTCCCGCACGCCGGACATGAGAATCATGTTGCCCATTCACACCATCGCCATGGGTATCGTCAATCCCGTTTGCCAAGGCGCCTTGCGCATGCAAGCCGTCGCCATTGCTTTCCCGCCGCTGAACCGCCATGACCACTCCACAATCAAGTTCGCCCTTCTTGCCGGGCTCGGCCTTGCGGTCTGGCCGTTGTTGCTGTCGCAAGTTCCGTTCCTCTCGAGCTGGTACTTCGGCACAATCCAGCATTTGGAAAGCACGAGCATTCCGCTCGCCGCAACAGCCGTGCTCATAATCACCGTGCTGCCGATCCTCCAAGCATTGCGCGGACGCACCGAAGGCATCGCCGCTTTACAAAAACGTCCCGCCGCCATCCTTGCCGGACAAGCAATGTATTTGGGCGCCTTAGCCATGGCGCTCTTCATCCAATGGACTTTAGACGTGCCCGGTTACCGCATGGGCGTGCAGGCAATCATCTTCGCCGTATTCATGGCGTGGATCACCGTCCGCATCTCCCTGCTGCGGGCTGAACAAGAACAACCCCTTGAACCACATGAACAGGATCCTGTACAAGCCTGAAGAATGCCGCGACGGCATCATCACATTCTCTGACATTCGCGCCGAACATATCCGCTGCGTTTTGCGTGCGTCTCACGGACGTACGGTTAAAGTCGGCGAACTGAACGGCAACTTGGGCGACGCCGAAATCACCTCCTGCGAACACGGCTCCGTGACCTTGAAACTCATCAGCACAACTCCTCCTAAACTCTTTCCGTGGTTTGATGTACTGATTGCTGTGCCGCGTCCCCGCGCGATGAAACGCCTCTGGCCGCAACTCGCCACCTTCGGCGTGCGGGAAATTCATCTGGTGCGTGCTGCGAAAGTGGAGAAGAGCTATCTCACCAGCCACGTCCTTCAGCCCGAGACTTACGAACCGCTCCTGATCGAAGGCCTCATGCAGGCCGGCACTACGCAAATGCCGACCGTCACGCTCCATGCCAACCTGCGCGACTACTTCAACTCGCCTGCGGGCGATTGCTCGGTCCCGCGTCTTCGTCTCTTTGCACAACCGGCCCGCTGTGCCGACTCCCGCCTCGTCGCCAAATCCGACTTGCATCCGGACACCGTGCCGCTGCTCGTCATTGGCACCGATGGCGGTTGGACAAACGAAGAGGCTGATGCATTTCACACGCGGGGCTTCCGCGACTTCGCACTGGGGGAACGCCCCCTGCGCACCGACACCGCCTGCGTTGGCCTCATCGCTTTACTCTACGACCGCATCTGCCGCCTGCGCGAACCCTGCGGTTGATCACTGAACAGGAGACCCTCCCATGAAGCACCTATTTTACACCGGCCTCTTGACGCTGATGCTCTGCTTGCAGACCGTTGCCGAATCATCGCCGCGCATTGCACTCGTCGCTCCCGAAAAGCTCGCCGCCGTCAACTTAGACGCCGTGACGAACTACCTTCAAACAATCCTGCAAGCGCACGATCTCACCCCGGCCATCACGCTGATACGCTACCCGCAAAAGACCTTGATGATGTGGAGCTATCTCCCCTCCGAGAAAATGCCCGCAGAACAATTAGCCGGCCATTCATACGTATTCTCATTTGAACCCGCCGACATCATCAACACCTATCCCGAGTTTGCATTTGAAGGTCTCCGCCGCCTGCACGAACTGGCACCGCAAGCCAGCGTATTCGCAGTCTTAATCGCGCCACCCTCCAAAACATTCCGCGACAAAACACCATTCGATATCGCGCCGAACATCTACCGCATTGCCGATGGCACCGACACCACCGTAACCCCCGCCGCGCTCGCTTGGTGGCAGATCATCAAAGACAACCGCTTCGACAAAACAACCGTCAACCGCCGCACCGCCGCCGAATTCACCTATGCGCTCCTGTTAGCCAACGACATCCTGCAAGACGTCCCCTCGCGCGGTTACCCGCAAGAGCTGGTTCCCTTTGGTGCCGAAATGCAAACCTCCATCCGCAAAACGCTCAGCAGTCACAGCCGTGAAAAATGGTACGCCGGACCCTGGCTCGGCACCGTTTACCGCCGCGCCCATCCCCCCGCAACGCTCGCCGTGAAAGCCATCGGCGGCGACTATGAAGACGCCCTCGCCCGCGAACTCAATATTCTCGCCAGTGCGTTACAGATTCCGACGACACCGGCCAACAGCAACGCCAACGATTTTTTCTTTGGCCGATACCACGCGTTGCCGCCAACTCCGGCGCCGGGCGAGAACCAGCCCTTCACAGCCGTCTTCAACCGGCCCCTCAGCACAGATGGCCCCGCGCTTGCCGAACTCGAAGTCGCCGGATTAGAAGATTATTTACTGTCAGGGTATATGACTGCCAAACGCGCAGGCTACTCCTACATCCCGTTACACATCGCCTTCGCACGCCTCACCGCTGCTCAGCCCAAAATTAATATTGCCAAAGGCCCCGCACCCACAACTGCCGCCGCACACCTCGGAGCCGCTATGTTACTTGGCGCAGCGCAGCGCGTGGAAAGCCTGCCCGCAGATGCCGATGTCACGCTCAACGCCTGCCAAGAAACCGGACTCACGACCCTGCGCGAACTCAGCGCACTCCAAAGCGACCTCAACACCCTGCGCGTGCAACCGCTCGAAAAACCCGGCACCTACGCCATCACGCTCGCGAAGAAACCCAAAGCCAACGTTACCGTACACATTGCCCCCATGCCCACAACACCTGCGCTCCCCGGAGACGTTGCCGAACACACCAAAGTCTCCGACCGCACCATCACTTTCACGCCCGACAACTACGCCGCTCCCCAAACCATCACCATCACCAGCCGAGCAAAAGACCTCCCCTCCAACGCCTTCGCCAACATCGGCCTCGTCACCCAATCCAAAGACCCCCGCACCGAAGGCCTCAGCCATCGCCTCATCACCCGCTTCACAAAATAATAGAAGCCCGCGCGCTCGGATAAAAATCGAAGCTCCTTTATATTTGCTCCCCAAAGGGGCTGACCCAATGATTCCCCACTCCTGTTATTGCTTTTGCGCCCCACATGGGCGCGCAACCGCTTGAATGCCTGTTTCTTTCTATCTGAACGAGTTCGGCAATCATATCCTGCTTGGAGCGCAATTCTTTCTTCAGAGTTGAAAATCTTGCCCGCCGCCATCCATAGCAATAAAACTCTTTTCCATCACCAAATGATTTATCGATCGACTCGAAATCACTCAACCCAATGAACTTCTGTATGCACTTCCGGCCCGTACAGACAACTTCTTCTCCATCAAATATTTTGCCTAGTTCTTCAAGTTTTCGAAAGGCATGTGCAGGTGTCGTAGCGAACACGAGCATCATGACTTCATTAGCATGACAAAAGGCTGAATCATTGTTTCTTTCCTTGTTCAGCGGTAGATAGGCTGTAACCAAGCGCCCGATGAACCACGACATTTGTTCATCTTTCACTGCGTCATGAAATATAAGCCTCTGTTGAGAAGAACCGCAGGCAGGGGACAATTGCGTGTTACCTGAACAAGCGGCTTTAATTGGACATTCTTTGGGGCTGGAAAGTTGTTTCAACAATGTCTTCTTTGGAGGGATCTCCTTCAAGAATGTTGATAAACGGGCATAACGCCACCCTTCATCTAAAATCTCTGCATCATCAGTCAGAGGCTCATATATGGGAGTCAAATCGGCAAGTCCAACAAACTTCTGCTTGTGTTTCTCGCCGGAGATAATCACCTCCGCCCCATCGCAGGTCTTTCCAATAGCTTCAATCTTACGATAGGCACAGCCCGGACTATTTGCAGCGACAAGCATCAGCGATGCACGCGCTTGGCAGACGAAAGAATCACTGACAGGTCGGGTGGCTGGAAAATAAGCAAACAGACAACCGCCAATAAACCAACATTCGCCGTTCTTGCATTGGCTGTCTGGTATAATTCTAATCATAGTCTAGTAATCCTTCGCTCAACAAATTATTAACAATGGCGCGGTAAAGTGAAAACAAAAGCTAGAACCGCTGGAACTCGAGCACGGTGTCTTCGCCCATGGGTTTAGGCGTCTCGGTGAAGGCTGTCATTGGGATGCGGAAGACGCCGCTGCCGCCTGTGCCGACTGTGACGTAATCTCCGGCGAAGCCGACGACATTGCGGTGGTGGCGGTAGGGTAATCCGTCCGGAGCATGCGTCCAAGTTTTGCCGCCGTCGCGGCTCAAGGCGACTTGTCCGCCGCTGATGACGGCGAGGTAACCTTGCTTGAAGCGGTTGACTGCAATATGGCTGACATCGTTTTTATAAATCTTCTTCCAGTGTAATCCGGCATCATCGGTTTGATACAAGCCGTGCCCCCAGCGTAATCCTAAATAGATGCGGCCGTGTTCGTGCGGATCGGCAACCACGGTATTGGGCGGTGCGTCATCCGGCAGTTTGTAACGGCGCCATTTATTACCGGGTTTGTCGACCGCATAGAGCCGCTTGCTGTTGATGCTGATCGCAATCATGCTGCCATCGTTCGCCACCGCAAGTTCTTCGTTGCCCTGAAAGATCTCTTTGCGGAAGATGCCGGGGTTGGCGACCTGCCCTTTCAAATACTCCCACGTCTCGGCGCCATCATAGCTGACGTAAACGCCGCCCTCGGATTTCTCATCGCTGACAGGACCTGTTACACCGAGCCATACTTTGTCCGGATCTTTCGGGTCGGCGACAATAGTGTTGCAGCGGCGCGCATTCATTTCGGGCAGGCCTTTCATTTTTGTCCGCCGCCAGGTGACGCCGCTATCATCGGAAACAAAAACATGATTGGCAAACCAACCGAAGGGAATAGGGCCGGTGGCATAGATGCGCCCTTTGTTGACCGGCGAGGGTGAAATGGTTTTGGTATTGTTGCCGATGTTCTTGCCCCATGCCAAGTCGAGTCCGCAATCTTCGGAGCGGTAATAACCGACATCGGCCACGCCGATATGCATCCGCTCCGGCTTGACTGTATCCTGCGTGACGGCATGCACGACAGTCATTTCAATTCCATCAATCGACAGGCGCCAAGTCTTGCCGCGATCTTCCGTAAAGTAAACCGCATACCAATCGGTAAATGCCCACGCATTGGGATTCTTGGGATTAACGGCCATATGCCCGAGCGCACAGCCTGCATGTCCTTCGCCCAATTTTTGATCCGCCTTCGTAGCACCCCACCAACCATCTTCAATCAGTTTCTCGCAAACAATCTTTTCCCAGCGGTTACCCTCCAACTCATAAATGCTCCCGCCGCTGCCGCCGAGCACCAGCGCATCACCTGCAAAGAACAACGAAGTATAAATCCCATCCTTCCGCGCATTCCACTTCTCCGGACAAGGCGGCAACCCCTCGACAAACGGCTGCCACGTGATACCGCCATCTGTACTGCGGAATACCTGCGTCCCTTTCTTTGTGCCATCGCTCAACCCATACAGCAGTTTTGCATCTTTGGGCGACTGCACAAATTCAACAGGCGGATTCGGCTCGCTCATCTTCTGCCAAGTAGCACCGCCATCTTCGCTGACAAACATCCCAGTCTCAATCTGCTTTGCTAGTTTCGCACCTGCCGCATGTTTTGAATCCCACGGTGCCGAACAAACCCAAATCCGCTTGGGGTTATCACGATCAGCTAGAATGTGCGTTGGAGCGAACAACGGCGAGCTGAGTTTTTGCCACGTGCGTCCTTTATCCGTACTCTTATGAATACTGGTGCCCAACGGCGCAGCATAAAGCGTGCCATCGCTTCCCTCGCACAGTACAGTCCCGCCGCGGCGCATATGGCCGTCGCCTTCGAAATACAATCCGCCAGCTACCTGCTGCCACGTCTGCCCGCCATCTTCACTGCGGTAGAGTCCGGCATGTTTCTCCGCGCCCGGCTGACTAACCCACTTAGTCCCTGTGGCCAGCACAATCAAATCAGGGTTCTTAGTGTCGATCCATAAACTGCGCGGAGCATAAGCCTCGCCCGCTGCCGGTAAAGCCCCGTGCAGCATATGCCAATGTTCGCCCGCATCATCACTGCGGAACACGCCGCCGACATCTGACAGAACATAAATCCGGGTTGCGTCCGACGGTGCATAACAAATATCCTGCAGATATCCGCCGCCGCCGATCTTGCACGACTCCCATGCGCCATACTTCCGATTCGGTGTGACAGTCTCCGCCACCACACCCATCGCAACCAACCCCGCTATTACAATTATTCGCCCTGTCATTTACTTTGCCCCCACTGATTGAATCCACTCTTCCGGAAAGATAAACTCGCATCCCTCCGCTTTCAGAAACTGCACCACCTTCTCAAACTCCGCCAAGCGTTTATCATCCCAACCATTCGGATGTCCCTGCAAGACAAACATCTCCAAGTTCCGTCCCTTGCTCTCATACGCGGCCTTCGTCTTTTCAAAGTTCGGATTCATCACCGGATACTCAAGATTGACGACCCGCGGAAATACATACGCCGGGCACGGCAATCCCATCGCATTACCAAACAGCCAGCCTGTGAGCTCCGGAATTTCATTCAACGCCGCAACCGTGTTCGTATCCTGATTGCCCCACGGCGAACAGAACGAGTGCAGCGTTAAGCCCAACTTCTCTTTAGCCAGCCGCTGGGTTTTCAACAACGTCTCCTTCTGCTCCTCTTTCGACGGCCCCTTAAATTCAAACTCCTTATGGACGTAACCATGATTCCACAACACATACCGCCTGCAAGCCATGCGCCCCTTAATCCATTTGATGTATTCCTCGGACGGCTCCTCCAACGAATCGCCGATGATGCCAATTGCCGCCTTCACATTCTCGCGCTCCAGCATTTTGTCCGTTTTAATCCAGCTCCACATCACACCCTGACCCGGCACCGCGCCACGCTGTGACAAATCATCCAGCTTCAAAATCACCTTCGGTGCCGCACACGCCATACCGGCGCATAGCACCATCATTACTACGAAAACCACCGCACATTTCATGACATGCCTCCTTGTCCAGAACAGATGTCCCATCAACATTATGGGAATAATAACACACGCCTGTATGACATGCAAGCCGAAACGCAACTGCAATCTGCATAACACACGCGTTCAGCGAGTGTCTACAGCATAAGAACACCTCTAATAATTCACCTCGACGACAAATCCGGATAAAGCTCACGCGGAGACGCGGAAAGAAACTGACACGGTTGTTGGGTAGGGCTATTAAGGTGCCTGTGGCACTTTCGCCGAAACGCCGAGCGGGGTAATAATTGTGTCCGCATTGTGGGCAACTGTATGAGTGTGGCTGAACGCGGTACGGCGGTCTCGGCGAGACCTGCCCTACCTTTTGGAAACAGCAATTATTAGAGGTGCCCATAAATGACACCACGGCCAACTCGATAAACTCGATTACTTCGTGATTGGCGGGATTGGACAATAATCGGGATCCCAAACAAGATCGACAGATGGAGATACGGCACCATCTAACAGAGAAAGCACTTGTAGCAAATTGCTCGCCGCTGTCTCTGGTGTAACGGTGAAGTAAACCCGGAGACCTCTTTCATCTTGAGCCTGAAGTACCATCTCTTTCAATCCATCAAGATTCACAAAGCCATTGGTCGTGCCAATACTCAGATTGTCGATTGAGATTTTAACTTCCGGGCATGCCGTGAATGTAGTTGGGCAGGTCAATGCGTAGACGTCAATTCGCGGCGAATCACTGTCGATCAACGCAAACGTAAAATCCGAAAGCCAATGATCCATGATTATACGCAAACGATCTTCAGCATCGCCAAACTTCAACTCCGGGGCAAAGCTGATGTCGCCATACTTCATCACTCGGCTTCTAAAATCCTTTTTCAGCAATGCTCGTAATGTATCTAAATCCACGACGGCATTATCGACCATTGTTTCATCTTTGCTGATCTTGACATCATACCGCCGTGTTTTCGTTATCGACCTTTCATAATCCAATTGCGACAATAGCCCCAAAACGCCTATCAGCATGAAACATAGGACAATCCCCAACCAGCCTTTATTCTTTAGATATCGACGCATAAAACCTCCGGGGGTCGCAGTATGGAATTACTGTCTATTCCGCTGACATGGTGAAATGATACGCCTATTTTGCGGGGAATGCAAGTCCTTTTGCGTCTTGTTTAATAAATCGGACAAAGTGATGTTGTTATTACCGCGATACGGCGATTGTGAATCAGGGCAAAGCGGGCAGGTTTCCTGTATAAACGGGTCTTGAACCAGCCTCTGAAATCGCACATCTCAATAGTGGCCATGTTTGAGTACGATAGCAGGTGCTGTACGTTTGCGCAGTTCCAACTGTACGCGCGCGCAGCACGTGCTGCGTAAATGTATCTCAAGTGGTATCGTACCGCGTACCGGGAGGTATATTTTTACGCAGTACTTGGTGAGGGAGCGGTCGGCGAGTGGTATGTTATTGCGCAGCGGGAGCTGCGATATTGCCGACTAGGGGGTGCAGCATGAGACCGCGGGAGTTGGGGTTGCGGTGGATGCCTTTGGCGTCGCGCCAGGCAAGGAAGTAAACGCAGCGCGGAAGGTTGTTGGTGATTTCGTCAACAAGGCGGGCGTAGTCGTAACCGCTTTCTTTGCCGAAGTTGTGTCCGCTGAAGGGACCGAACTCGGTGAGGGCAAAGGGTTTGTTGGGCGCGGCGGCGAGGATTTTGTTGTAGGTGTCGCGGGCGACAGTAAGGGTATCGCTGTAAACGTCGAGCCCGGTCATATCGACATAAGCACCGCCGGGGTAGTAGCGCATGGGGTTGCCATCGCAGAGCGGCGACCAGACCCAGATGAGGTTGTTGAGTTTACGGACGTGGGTGTAGTAGTCGAAGAGCTCGCGCCACAAGCGGCAGAATCCGGCGGAACTTTGGCGGCCCCACCAGAAGGGGTTGGTCATTTCGTGGAAGGGACGGAAGAGCACGGTTACGCCGGCTTGCTGGAGGTCGGCAAGGCCATCGGCCACGGCATCGATCTGGCGGCGGTATTCTTTGGCCGCAGGGGTGGCGGGGTCGAAGAGATCTTCAAAATCGAGCGTTTTGTCCCACGCCAATCCGCCTGTCCAGGGGTTGGTGCTGTGGAGGGAGATGGTGACGAGGCCGCCCATGCCAGAGTAGATTTTGATGAGCTCGTTGATGTATTGCCAGCGGGGGAGTTTGTAGGTATCGGGTGGAACGGGAATGGTGGCGGTGTAGGTTTCGTAGTAGTCGAATCCGGCGACGGCGGGCCATTGGCCGGTCTGCTTGTGGATGAGGTAGAATGGTTCGAGCGAGAGGAGCGGATACCACCCGGCGAACTGTCCGCTGAGAATGCGTTTCTCTTTTTGCTGCGGCAGTTCATGAAAGCGTTTGAGCAATGCGCGCGCAGCAGGAGAGGCGTTGGGATTGGCCGGTTCGCCTAACGGAGGCGGTGGCGGCAAACCAATAACGGGTGGGGTGGCGGGCTGTTGCGTCGAGGGTGCGCAGAGCAGATTGGCACCGAGCAGATAGGCGGGGCTTTTGTCTTGCGTGAATGCTTTCCAAGGGTAGGCATATTCGTTCTCGTCCCACCAGGATTCGAGAATGCGGATATCTTCATTACCGGCATGCGGCACGGCGGGTGTAATAATAAATGGAATGGTATTGGCAACCGGCGCGGTGATGCACAGCTGATATTTGCCGGGCGGCAGCGCGGCTGGCGCGGGGAGTTGAGCATAAACAAATCCGTCACGCGGTTTGCTTTGCGCGGGAACAATGACTTCGCGAAAAAGCAGTTCTTGCGTGTCGGCTTGGTAGACGCGCACCCAGTAGCGGGCATCTTGCTGTGTTGACGGCATGCGCATGCCGACGGCGGTAACAGCAAGAGGCCGGGTTGTTTGGAACAACAATCCGGCCGTTGCACGATTTGTGAATGTAGTCTGCTGCGCTCCCGCATCGAGGCTGAAGAGCGCAACAGGTTCCGCGGCGGTGACTGCCGCCGCGGTGAACAACGCGATGGCTGTTCTGAAGAGACGGCTCATTTGAATTGATAGACGCGGACGTAATCAATCAATGCATCGTCAGACTCAGGCATCTCTTTCTCCCAGCCGCCGGTCGGGCCTGCCCACGGCGCAGCTTCGACGCTGAGCTTGATGTAAGCAGGTTCGCGGGCGGTGCCTTGCGATTGCTTCTTGCCATCTTTGTTGCTGCCGGTGCCGACGGCTTTGTCTTCAGCCACAGCGATGCCGTCGATGTAGTAGGTATACTTCTCTTCCGTCCAGAGCAGGCCGAAGGTGTGGAACTTACCATCGAGCAATTCCAAATGATAACCACTGCTGACATTTGCGGCGTTGTGTTCTTTGCCGTAGTTGGCCCAGTGGAGAGTGTGGTTTTGAGAACCGAGCTCAGATGTGTGGAAGGTTTCGAGAATGTCGACCTCGGTGAAGAGGCGGGTGTCGCCATGCTTCTCGGCACCGCCGAGTTTACCGGCCATCAGCCACACGGCAAACCAATAGTCCGCACGCACATGCTTGGGCAGGCGGCAGCGGGCTTCGACATAGCCATACTTGTAACCGAAGAGATGGGTTGCGGGGTTGCCGCAGCTTGTGGCGGTGCGGATGCAGCCGGAGACGTAGCGCCACTGCGGATCCTTCGTCTTTTCAATCTTGAGCGTGCAGACGCCATCGCCAACCGAAACCATGGAGGGCTTCCAAAGCGAAGCGCTTTGGCGTTGTTGATTCGGAACCGCCTGCCACTTCTTCGGATCAAGCGTGGCGCCATCGAACTCATCCTGCCAGATGAGCTTCATCTTGGAGAGATCAATCGGCTTGCCGATGTCGGCGCTCTTGGGTTTGCCTGCGGTTTTTTTGGATTCGAGAGCCTTATTGATAATCTCCGTGAGACCCTTTGCCCAGATTACGTAGCCGGGGCCCGCGACGTGCAAACGGTCCTTTCCAAACAGCGAAAGGTTCTGCTGGCCGGAGGCATCCATGCAAGCCGCGCTGAAATCATAAACGTAAACGTTGGCATACTTCTCGCCCAGCGCCTTGATGCCGGCGTTGACCGTCTCGCGGGAGTTGGGCTTGAGCGGAGCTTGCGGGTTGCTGCTCGGCGGCAATGTCGAGAAAATCACCGGCATCTTGGGATTGTACTCACGCGCCAGCTTGACCATCTCTTCGAGGTTGTACAGCGTGTCCGCCGGATTACCGTGCGCAGTCATGTCATTCGCACCTGCACAGATGAACACCATCTGCGGATTCAACGCCAGCACTTCGATCGGGAAGCGGAAGAGAACGCCGCGGGAAGTATCGCCGCCGACACCACGGTTCGCTACCTTATACTTCGGGAAGTCGGTCTTGAGCGTCTTCCAGCCTTCGGTCAGCGAGTCGCCCGTCCAGACAATCGCATTCTCATCGGCCTCGCGATTCTTGAAGTAGTTCTTGCGGATACCCTCCTGCCAGCCGAACGTGCGGATCACGCCCTTGCCCGGCCAGTTAGCCTCCACCGTCGGATACGGAATGTACATATCCTTATCGGACGACATTACGCGCGCTTGACCACGTGTCACAGCTGACCCATCCGCCGCAAAGATCTTATAACGGTAAAGCTCCTTCGGCAAATGCGAAAACGTCGTATACTGCAGCTGCTGCAGATTGCCCCACGGGCGGGCATCCTTCAACTCAGTATAACCGAATGGCAGCTGAATGCCAAAACCCTCGGAGCCATCCGCCGTCCACGTCACGCGGGTACCATCGGCACGAAACAAGAACGCATCGCCGGGCTTCTCCTCGGCATACATCTTCGCAGGCTGATCTCCCACCGCCCACTTCACCTTACCGCAAAACGCCTTGGGCGAGAAAACCGCATTCTGCGACAGCTTGAAACTGCCCGCAGGCTGCTCGGTCGTCAGCACCAGCTCGCCGCCATCCTTCAACTCCAACGTCCCCTTCACGCCGCAGGCATAAGTCAACAATGCGATATGGTTCGACACCGTCACCGCAGTCGGACCGGCAGGACTATTCTGATTGTCCGGGAATATCCGCGGATAATCAAACTTCACCGCGCCAATCGGCTCCTTCGCCTTCACCGCGATACCGTTGAGCTCAAGACTCACCTCCAACGCGGATGCGGACAACGCACCGCACACCACCGCCGCAAACGGCACCGCCGCCCGCTTCAGCAACTGATACGACATACTTCTACTCCCTTGTTATTTTCTCTCTGCACTTAATCCGCATCCTCTACTTTTAGAAGATGGTGAAAATCATTCCCGGAATACGCAGCGTACCCTCTCCCGTAATCAACCCCGGGAAACGTGCCGCCGTGTAATCCCCCGGCGCGGTATACGAAACACCGTCCACAACCAGCTCATTAATGTAGACTACCGACTCCGCCGGCACGTCAACTTTGCCCGTCGGCGTAATCGTCAACTTACCCTTCGCCAGTGCATTCGTTGATGTCACCCGCAGCGTCCCCGCATTTGCAATCGTTCCGCCTTTGTAGCTATTGTCGCCGCCCAGCACCAGCGTACCGGCACCATTCTTCTGCAACGTGCGCGCATTTATCCCGTCACCACCAATCGGCACCGTAACCGTCAAAGTCCGAGCGGCGACAGAAACGTTGACGTTCACATTCGTCACCAGCGTAACCGAACCATTGGCAATCGTCACATCCTGTGAATCCCCAGAGCCAAACACAAAGCTATTCGCCCATGTAAAACGATTGGTCGATGGAATGGTGTAGGCGGCACCGCTTTGGTTCTGGATTGCGACCACCGTTGTTTGTCCATCACGATAATCAATAATGAGCTCGTCCGAACCCCAAGCATACGGATGATTGAAATTAATAATCACAGCAGCTCCCCCTGTCCCCGGCTGCAGACGCAGCTTACGTACGTGATTCGGCGCATTCATGTTGAGCACTGTGCCGTAATGTTGTGCTTGCCGTAGCGTCATTGGGCAGCCGTTGTCACTTTCATCAGTAATCTCTCCGCCAAATGTGACCGACCCCTCATCGCCTTGAAACACCACATTTGTGCCGATCAACTTTAAGGGTGCCGTGCCCAGATTTACATTCCTGCCCCCTGTCGTGAAGCCGAGGCTGCGCACAACGCTGATTTCAGGAATCCCCAGCAAGGGCTGCCCTCCCATCGTATCGCCCGCGAGGGAGAACGTGGAAGCAAAAATCCACAGCGGTCCGGTGCCAAAACACTGTTGATTGCCGAGCGCCACCGGCGTATTGGAAATAATCACGCCTCCTTGAATATCATTGGCACCCAGCAAAACCATCCGCCCCGGATTATCTCCTACAGAAACAATTGAAAGCACGCCTGCCGGATCGGTGGCGGTGATTGCACCCCCGACAGTCCAGTTGCCATTCCATGCGGACGCCGGCAATGTCACGGTCAACGAGCGGTTCATCGTCACAGGTCCTGCGCCCATATTAAGGGGTGAGCTCATACCGTATGAAACACTGAAGCTGCCATTCCAAATCTGCGGGATGTTATTTGCCAATACCCGACTGATATCGGAGTTACTAAGCGTTCCGCCGTTCATCGTCAACGTCCCCGTCCCCAACGCTGACGACGACCCAACACGTACGACGCCTTGATTGATGACTATGCCTCCGCTAAAGGTGTTATCACCGGAGAGCTGCCAAAGACCCGTTCCTTCCTTAACGAGTGAAAGTTTGCTACCGTTCGGGCTGTCTGCAAGCGGCCCTGTAATCACATCGGCAGCCGAACCGCCACCAGTCAGGCGCAAAACATTCACACCGGAAGCCCCGGCAGCCGTAACGCTATTGGAAAAGGCCAGCCGCATCGTGCTCCCGCTCGTATTGCCGTTAAATGTCGCATTGCCCGCGAGCCTCACCGGCATATTGAATATCTGCCCGGCCGCATTGGCACTCACAATCGAGCCCCCGTTGTTCAAGTCCAAACCGGGGCCATCCTCGAATATAAACTTACCAGCCGTGCTGTCGAACACCATGCATTGAATGGCGGCGGCGTCCGCAAAGGAAATCGTTCTTCCTTCCAAAGCAGGATTGCTGGCGAAGCGAGCCGTATCGTCCATCGTCGGCACAACGCCCCCCGACCAATTTGCCGGAGCTGCCCATGCGCCATTATCCGTCCCCTGCCACGTATTGGTCACGCCCGCCAGAAAGAAAACTTGGTTCGTCGGCGAATAAAACGTCAGCGTCCGTCCATCCGGTTCCGGCATCGTGGCTGTAGCGACAAAGCTCCAATAGTAAGTTGTATCGTGAACCGAGTTCTCCTCCTCGAACGTCAAGGGGCAAGGTGCCGCCAAGTCAGTCCACGTTTGCACAGGCTCCCACGTTTGCGGGTCATCGCCAAAGTAAGCCGTGACCGACACCGGCGAATCCTCCGGCACTGTCAAACCGCGATCTGCCAATCCGCCCATCACCTCTACCGTTCGCCCGGCCACTTGTGCCGAAGACGGCGTGAAAGTCACAGCGCCCAACGTCGTAAACGAAACAACCTCTGTGGTTATGGCTTTCCCGTCGCTGCCGACAGCGACAAATTGGGCGTAGTACGTCGCCGCATAATCAAGCCCGCTTAACTCTGCCTCAACGATCCCCGATTCAGTATAAACGCCGCAGTCCTTCACAAAACTCAAATCATCGGCCGAAGTGCCGTAGAAATTGGTGACAGCCACGGTTCCCGCCTCCCCCATGAGCAGTTGGGCTCCCAAAGTCGCCGTATTATCAACGCAGGACAACAACACCGGCGGCAAGATCGTGAAATCGCCCTGATCCATCACCGGCACATAGGTGATCAGCTGATTCTGCGCCGCCAGCTGCGTGGCCGCCAGCCACTCCGGCGAACGCGTCACTTTGGACAGGCGCACCTCGTCAATCGTTCCCTTCCAAACAGCACTGGCACCGGTGTCCAAAGCACCCACCGTGACAGCGGCAGTATTTTTGTTAACTGCTGCCGGCGTGCCGGATGCGGCACCGTTCACCTTGAAAGCACCGTCACGATACAGCTTGGCACGAGAGGCCGCCGGGAGGACACCGTCAAACGTCGTTGCATGATACGTCATCGTCGCTGCCGGCGGAACTGACCCTGCGTAAGTGAACCGATTGGCAGTCCCGCCAGTGGGTCCCAAATCCTGAAACATGTTCTTGCTTGTGAAGCGGAACAGATTATACGCAGTATCACTTGCCCCGCTGCGCTTGCCAACCAATGGACGCACGGTGTCGGCAAGATCACTGCTCACCCCGTCATCAGCTGCCCAAACCTCGATCGTCAGATTGGCATCTACATTCAGATTCGGTTGATTTCCCGCTGTCTTTAAAAATTGAGTGTTCCCGCTGCCGCTGAAAGAAGCCGCCTTGCCCAACAACAACCCGTCCACCGCCGTTGTTGCATTATTAGTCAAATGATGTTTATTGGATGTCGAATCCCACACGCGCCGATCTGTGCGCAAGTTCATATGCCAAACAGCGATGTAGTTTGCGTCCCAAGTACTGCCGTTGGTAGTGCAATTCATGACAGGCGCATCGGGATTGCCAAAATGCATCAGCATGGCCGCTTGAGCGTTGAGCGTCGGGATTTTCACCCACACATAAGATTTGCCTTCCGGGTTCCATGTGTCGATCTCATAGCTGAGTTCGTTCTGGGCGGCGTCGGTAAAACGCAGATCCGTGCCATCCTCCTTCATACCGAGATAGCTGAAGCCCGTCCCAGCATCGGGATCCAACACCACCAACACCGGGAAGTCTGTTAACTCTGCACCGCCATACGTTTCAAATGTCAATAGCTGCCTCTTCGCCCAATCCGAATAATCCGCCGCCGACAGCAATAACGCCGACAGGCTCACTGAAACCATCATCAATATTTTTTTCATTACTACTATCCCTTCCCGACCCCACGCACAAGACCAGGTTTTTTGTACTCAACGCCTTGGTAAAAGATTCCAAGGAATGGGCAGTATACCAGAAGAGATGATAAAATGCAACCCGTTAATCCTTTTACTAAATCGTCTTGACTCGCCCTTGCCGATTTGATAGAATGCACCCCGTCAACGTCAACCAATACTAGTGCGCCTTTCCCCACCTTCCGAGCTTTTTCCTCTCCCCCGCCCACGGCTCTGCGCATTAAAACAGTCCTGACCCGCTAGGATGTATTGAGCTGAGCAGTTTCGCGTATTTGCAACCGGATTACCGATTTCACCCCACTCCCGCGCAAAGTGTCGGACTTTCCGTCAATCCAAAACGCCGAAACCGCCACAATCAACTGCCTGCCTTCAAATATTTAATGCAGGCTAGGCGCGAAAAGTTCAAATTCGACCGCTAAACCATCCGATTCTCCCATTTACGGCCAAAATCTGCCACTCGCGTCACAACTCTCACACACCCGTGTCACAGTACGCACAAACCCGTGTGACAACTCTTTCACACCCGCGGAACAGTACGATCACTTCCGCGTCACAACTCTTCCGCACCCGTGTCACAACTGTTCGCCACCCGCAAAACAGTACTTTCACACCCGCGGAACAGTACGCACGAACCCTTGATCGTACACAACCGCGTCCCCCGTCGTACTGTTTTACGGGTTCGTGCGGGTTGGCACGCACTTTTGTTCCGAGACTGTGCCTAAAATATCGAGCACTTCCAATAATTGCTGTTCCCAAAAGGTAGGGCAGGTCTCGCCGAGACCGCCGCACCGCGTTTAGCCACACTCATGCAGTTGCCCACAACACGGGCACAACTATTACCCCGCTCGGCGGTTTCGGCGAAACACGCCCTACCCAACAACCGTGTCAGTTTCTTTCCGCGTCTCCGCGTCTCCGCGTGAGCTTTATCCTGCCTTGTCACCGAATGTGAATTATTAGAGGTGCCCCTATCCCTAAACTAGGGTTGCATTGGCGAGAGTTTGCAGAGAATCCGGCTAACGCCTTGGACTTCGGTGAGGAGAACTTGCAGGGTTCCGGCGGGCAGTTTTTGCTGCCATTCGGTTTCGCTTTGGGTATCAGCAGTGGGTGAGATGTTCTGCCGGAGCGGTTTGCCGAGGTGTTGCGTAATGAGCGCTTCGACATCGCCATAGGTCGGCGCTTGGTCAAAGGTCAAGGCGATCTCCCGCAGCTGTTCCCCGGCATATTTGATTTCGAGCGTGCCGGGCTGTTGAAGCACGATCCGCGCTTCTTGCACGGTGATTTGTTTGGCGGAGTTGGCGGTGGTATCTTCGGGCGTGATGGAGCCTTTCAAAAATGCCGCGTCGCGCAGCGTCCGGTGTGCCCTCGCATAACTGTCACCCCAGCTCAGCTCCGGCACAAGGCACCAGAACCCGACGAGCTTCGCATCGGTGCGCTCAGAGGGCAAAGTCCTCGCGGCACCCACGGCTTTCGCCTGTACCGCTCCGGGGCTGGGGTCTTTGATTGCCGCCGCCGTGCCGCGCCAATCGGAAAATGTCACCACGCCCATCCAATCATCCTGTGGCGGCATACGCAAAACATTCGTCCGTCCAAGTCCTTTATTCTGCCGTTGCCGCAACGCGAAATCATAACCCGCATATTGCATCAACACCTGCTTGGGAAACGAGAGGGTATACGCCACCTTGTCGCTGATGACCGGCGGAATGCCTTTATTTTTCACCGCGGCGGCCTGCTCGACAGGTCCGCCCGAGACCGAATAGTCGTACTCAAATCCCGTGTTCTTTGCATCATACACCGCGCTGACCCACGCTTTGCTGCACGCCGTCAGCGGCTTGCCGTCCTGACTGATGATCGAGAACGCAATCCACGGCGTATTGAATCCGCTCAACACAAGACCGTCTTTAAAGGTATAGTCCGCGCACGTTTTACCGACGTAAACTTTCGCCGACGGCGCATCGATAATCAATCGCTCATTCTGCCAATCCCAAACTGCATACTCGCCCGTTTGCACCGCACCTGTTGGCGCGGGCAGCGGCTGCGGAGCTTTGCCGTCGATCTGCATGGGAATCTTTTTATCCGCCTCCAAGCGGATGCGCGCGCCGCGCGTAAACACCCGGTGGCTCATGTCCGTCCCACCGATGCCATTCCATGCCTCTGTGCCGAAGACCGCCTCTTCGCCGAGCGTATACATGTAGGGATTCTTCGCCTGCCCGATGATGCCGTTGAGGTACAAGCGCCCCGCCATCGCCACCGCCGCCGTCATCGCGGGGTCGTGCTCCAAATGCACCGCATTCCAAAAGTGCGACTTGGCCGGAGGCTCCACGCCGCCCGCAAGCAGCTGCTCGTTGCTCGCCTTGCCGATCCATGACCCATGCCACGAGACAATATCAAAATCCTGCCAATCCGTCAGCACTGACAGCATATACGGCGTCTCGGTGCGATAGCGGCTGGGCCGTCCGCGGCCCGTTTCATAAATCACCGACAGCTTGCCATCGAGCCGATGGCTGTCGAGCACATACAACCCGGGCGGCGAAGCGAGCATCGTACCATTCGCCCAGAAATACATGCTGACCGTGCTTGAATCACCGCACCAATTCTGATACGCCCACGGGATGCTCGGCCGGTACATCGAATCGCACGAGAACGGCACCACGTTCACACCGATTCCCTTCGGCGCGTTCGACCGGCACACCTCGATATACTGCTTGTCGCGCTCGCGCACCACGTCCATCAAAAACCGCTGCAAGTCCCGCCGCCGCTGCGACGCCGCATCACCGCCCGTCAGGCCGATGCCCTTGCCATTCTGCCACGACTCACCCGCAGCCAGCTCCTTGCCCCACGCCGCCGCCAGCTTGGCATGCGTCCCATACTGCTTGAGCAAATCAGCATGCCACCGCTGCTGCAACTGTTTGCGGAAGAACTCCGGCCAATGCCCAAACCCGCGCTCCACCCAGCCCTTGACCAACTGCGCCTCGTTGTTGATTTCCACCAGCGCAATCGCCTCTTCCTCGGCATACTTCTTGCCCGTGTAAGGATTCAGATGATTCAACACGTTCCACGCATGCCGCAGGCGCACCTCCCACAGCCAATCATCCACATACGACAGCTCCGCCGTGCGCGCAGTCGAACACCTCTCCAAAGCCTCGCACCACGCCTGCCAGTTCGGATGCGTACCATGCGCTTTGTGCATAAAGGACCCCTTCTGCGCATAATGCGACGGCTCCATGCCCAACCCGACGAGCGTAGCGAACATGACAAACACATCATTCGTCTTCATATCCGCGAACATCCGGTCATACCGGTCCAGCGGCGAATCCTGCCCCGGCAGCGTCTTCATCACCTCGCCCCGCTTCGCCGAAGCCGGCGTATAAAACACATCCTGATACCACGCACGCCAACCATTATACCCCAACTGCCGATACCGCGCACCCGTCCCGTCCTTCACGGTGCTCCACAAACGCAGACGCTGCCCGTCATACCACAACTGCCCATCCTTCATCGTGACATACGCGCCTGCACGGATCTTCACCGGCGCATCAAACAACACATGCTTCGGCTCCTCCACAACAGTCGCCAGCCCGTCGAAACTCGATGGCAGCCGCACCCCCTTGCCGCCCTCACAACAAACCACAAGGCCATGATTCTCCCACGACCCATCCAGATAACTCTGCAGCCACGCCCCCGCCGCCAGCTGCGGACGCTCGCTCGCCCCACGGGTCAAACGGATCCGCACCAACGGCGCCGCGTCATAATCCACCCCCATCACCTTCATCTGCCCCGGCACCTCCGGACGCAGCGCCCGATGCAACGCCACCTCTTCGCCACCCAATGTGCCCGCGCCAACCGTGCCATCCCAACGCCCAGCCAGCCACGCCGTCTGATGCCCCGCCTTCGACACGCGCAACGCAATTGATCCCGCCACCGAATACTCCCCCGGCACCTTCGCCGTAAACACCAACGCCGGGGCACAATCAAACTTCTCATCATGCGAAGTCCGTCCGTTCGTATGTAAATAAAGGACGCCGCCCTCGCGCTCGTTCAACGTAATATTCGCCGAACTCTCAACAACAAATTCACCCGGCTTCTTGCCCGCCGCCGCAGTACGCTCCTGCGCGATCAGCGGAAACTTCTCCCGCTTACCCAGCCCGCAATACGTAAACGACCCCAACGCGCCCGACTCCGCCCTGCCCTGATATGCCTGCTTGCCGCCGCCCGCTGTCGACAGCGTCAGCCCCGACAACGACGCCCCGCCGTTTTCATGAAAGCCCATCTTCCACGCCGCAAACACCAGCCGGTCGCCCGCCTCCAGCCGCACCTTCTGCAACCCCTCGCACGACGCGAAATCAACCTTCGCACCATCATCGCACTCGCCACGGGCCATTACTTCGATCACGCCGCCATAGGCCTCAAACTCCGGCAGCAGCACCAGCTTGCGCACATTCGCCGCATCGCCCGCCACCCGCTCGAGCAACGCCAAGTTAAAACCAATCCGCGGCTTTGCATTCCGCCGCCCGCCGGCCATACACCCCCCGCCCGGCACAATCCCCAACGGCGAGAGCTTCACCTCTGTTGTCTGCTGTGCGGCTGCAACAACCGCCAGCACCAGCGCACCAATCAAACAGCTGATCCGTTTCATCGTCCGCTCCTTGTGTTATCAAACCCAGTCACAACGTTTGCTCATCATCCACCAACGGCGGGGTCGTCTCATCCGACAAATACGGCAGCAGCGAACACTGCTCATCCGTCTGCAACGCCACCACACCCACACGCGACCAATCCACACGCTTCGCATGCGTCCAATTCAACCCCAGCTTCTTACGCGACAAAAACGCCCAGAACGACTCCGCATCCATATCCGTCGCCCGCCGCACCAATCCCGTGCTGTGCAGCTTGAACGTCTGCCCCACCGCCTTTGCCAGCGGCATCAGGTTCAAATGCCAATTCGTCAAATGCAGCGCCAGCACCCCATCATCCTTCAACCGGCTCAAATAAACCTCGAACGCCTCGCGCGTCGCCAGATGCAGCGGAATCGCATCCCCGCTATACACATCCAGCACGATCACATCAAACTTCTCATCCCCTGCGGCCACCTCCTTTTCCAAAGCCCGCCGCGCATCATCCACCACGATCTCCACTTTCGCCGGACAGTCCGACAGGAACGTAAACCAATTCGTATTACACGCTGCTTCGACTACCTGCGGATTGATCTCATAAAACCGATACACATCATTCGTCCGCCCATAACACGCCAACGTCCCCGTGCCCGCGCCCAACACCGCCACCCGCAACGGCTCCCCCTGCGCATACCGCGGATGCGACACAATCGCCTGCCCCCCTGCCGACTGCCCATAATACAACACCGGATGCCGCACCGCCTCCTCGCGCTTCGACTGCCCCCCATGCACCGTCGACCCATGATAAAAGAAATGCACCGGAAAAATCCCCCCCGCCTTATGCGCCACCTGCTTCAAACGCACCCGGCTCTGCCCATAAAAATTCCGCCGCTGTACCAGCAGCACCCCCTCATCCGCGCTCCGATCCGCCTGATAACACACAAACGCCGCAAACAGCACCAACCCCGCCAAACACACCCGCCGCTCAAACCGCCACGCCGCATGCGGCAGCTGCCGCCAATACGCCACCACCGCCGCCGCCAGCACAATCAACACCGCCGGATACTCCGCCACATTATTCAACACCAACGGCCCGCCCACCGATGCCAAGAGTCGCCCCAGGGGGCCGCGCGGGGCGGGGGGGGGGGGGGGGGGCGGGGGGGGGGTGGGGCGGGGGGTTCGCCGGGGGGCGCGGGGGGGGTGGGGCGCCGGGTGCAGGGGGCACAGTGGGGGGGGGGAGGGGGCGGGGCGGCCGGGGGTGGAGGGGGTGTGTTGGGGG
>JAVBMC010000037.1:0-72661 GCA_031552845.1 Kiritimatiellia bacterium | reverse complement strand
CGAAAATCGGCCCGCCGATGGAACACTAAACGTCTCAACCGGCGGTTAGATTTTCGCGCCCCCCATGGGGGGCTCCCCTGAAAGAGAGCGTGCCCGGGCACCCCCCATCTGCAGGGAAAAGATATTTTACACTTTACATTAAAGGACGGGGAGAGAAAATGTATTGGAATGGTCTTGACTTGCAAAGGAGAATGCGGGATAATCGTTCCGTTTTCGTTCTTTGTGACGAGGAGGCATATGATGAAGATGAACAAATGGGGTTATGCAGAGGCGTTACTTGGGTTAATTGTATTGGTGCTTGTGTCGGCTTGCAGTCCGGCAGAGCAGACGTATGTGCCGCCGTCGACTGAAGCGGTGGATGGCGTGACATATATGTATTGGCGTGGGACTGATGGTGGCGTGGTGATTTGTTCCGATGGGAGATTGGAGCCTGCGATTTCGACCGAGACGGCGGGTGCGTTGAGAGTGCCTTCTGTGTTGGGCGGCGAGGCTGTTAAGTCAATTGGAAGTGCGGCGTTTATCAGGTGTCAGGAGTTGACGTCAGTAGTGATTCCGGAGGGAGTTGAGGTAATCGGCCATTCGGCATTTGCAGGGTGCGGCAGTTTGACGTCAGTGACGATTCCGGATGGCGTGAAGCTGATCCGTGATTATGCGTTTGATGGGTGCAATAGCTTGACCTCAATTGTGATTCCGAATAGCGTGACTAATATTTGTTATGCGTTTGGGGATTGGCTCGGCAATAGGACGCCAATCTGGATTTATCCGCGCCTCACGAAGGATGTTGCCGAGGGGCCTGGGCTGCAGGAGATTATTGTGGAGGCGGGGAATCCAATGTATTCGTCTGTTGATGGCGTGTTGTTTGATTATGCGGGCAAGCGTCTGAAAACATATCCTTATGGCAGGCGGGGGGCGTATGTAGTGCCTGATGGGGTTAAGGCGATTGGAGAGATGGCGTTTAGAGGGTGTGATGGGTTGACTTCGGTTAGCATTCCTGCAAGCGTTGAGCATATCGCGTCGGCATTTTCCTGCTCGAATCTGACGTCGGTGGTTATGGCCGAGGGGATCCGTTTTATTGGTAGCAGGGCGTTTAGCGGGTGCTCGAGTTTGTCCTCTGTGAACATTCCGAAGAGTGTTGAGAAGATTGATCAATATGCGTTCAGCAGATGTCCGAATCTTACGTCCATTCCCGTTCATCCCGAGAATCCGCACTATGTGTCTATCGATGGCGTGCTGTATACGAAGGACGGCTTGGAGTTGGTCGCTTATCCGGGCGGCAGGCAAGGTGCTTATGCAATCCCGGACGGAGTCAAGAAGGTTGACATCTGGTCTTTTAAGGGAGCTGCGGAGTTGACCGCTTTGACAATTCCTGCGAGTGTCAAATTGAGCGGTTACAGCTTGGACTTTGAGTGCTCCAACCTAGCCTCGATTACCGTTGATCCCGGTAATCCAAACCACTCGTCTATTGACGGCGTATTGTTTGACAAAACAGGCACTCGTCTTCTTGTATACCCGGCGGGCAAACAAGGCGCCTATTCTATTCCCGCCCATGTCACCAGCATTGAAAACGGTGCGTTCTTAAATTGTAAGGGACTGACTGAGTTCACCATTCCAGCCAGCGTCACCACCATTAAGGAATACGCCTTTCACGGATGCTCCGCCTTGACCACAGTGACCATTCCGGACAACGTTAAAACCATAGAAGAGTTTGCGTTTGCCGATTGTACCAGCTTAACGAATGTGGTGTTGCCCAACACACTCAACGTCATCACCAACGGATTGTTTATGGGATGCTCAAGCCTGCCCGCCATCAACATTCCTAAGAGCGTCAAAATGATTGGCTATCGCGCATTTTGCAACTGCACCAATCTGCTGGATGTCACATTCCCCCCAGACATTCCTGCCATCACCTATCAAGTCTTCGGAGGATGTTCAAGCCTGCGCTCCTTCAAGGTTCCCCAGCGCGTCAGAAACATTGAAGAACATGCATTCATCAACTGCACCAGCCTCACCGAGATGACCATTCCCAACAGTGTCACCAATGTCGGCTGGCTCGCTTTTAGCGGCTGCCCCAACATCACCTCCGTCACCGTCCCCAAGTGCGTCAAAAACTTACAATGGACATTCCCCCACTCCTACGACAAGATCACAAACGTCGTAGGCCGTGTCGCCAAGAAGAAATAAGGCGGATGCAACCCCGCCAGCCCATACACAATGAGGGGCTGGCAGAATGCTGTTTGTATTAGTCGCCAGACTCCACGGTGATGCCGTCATCATCCCATGACAAGAGAAATAGTTTAACGCCTAATTCATTACGGAGCTTTTCAACCTTCTCTAGCCCTTCGCTGTTTTTGTATAGCGGGGAGTCTTGGAACACAGCAACTGCAGGGATCAGATCAGGCGTTGGAGGAAGCCATGGAAATCTTTCTCTAAAGTTTTTAATCAGCTTTACTTTATCAACGATTTTGGCATAGGTGTATGCTTGCAGGATGGCGTGTAGTAATGTATCATTTTCATTTGCTCCGCTCTTTAGTTCGATTGCATAAAGCGTATTATCGTTCACGGTTAACAAATCAATTTCACCAAGTCCATCTCCATCATAGTTTCCAAGTGGAGTCTCATAATCGATAACGCTTCCTAGAAACAAAAAATCCTCTTCTTGAAATATATATTTTGCAATCCATTTTTCGTTCGAGAGCGATCTATTTTGTGTTTGTGAAGAACATTCCCAATCGCTTACCTTTTGATGGCCAATACAGTACGACTCTTTTCTTGAAACTACTTGAATGCTTTTTAGCGGAGAAAGATATGTTTTCAGGATTTCATTTGCAATGACATTTGTATAATCATCTCTCTCACAATCACTTGTTGTTCCGCTCCAGTTTATGCATGGCGCAGCATAAAGTTTTGTTATATCATTTCTTACAGCGGTCGCCAATGCCTGCAACGTTTGTGATTTCGTGTATACTGTGGACATAAAAAATCTCCTTTTTTAAGGGTAGTGTGTGTTCGAAACAGTTTTGTCAGTATAGGGGGAATTGGTGGGGTTGTCAATGTGCAAAAGTGGCGGTGGCGTGTGGTGTTGGATAGGGCGGGCTCGCCGAGCGCGCCGTTGTGAGGTAGTGGATGGAGCGCAACAGCCTCGATGAAACCGGTGAAGTCGAAGAACTCGTGTTGAGGGAATATGGAGGGCGGTTTCGTCGATGCCGCCGAGTTTTTTATAAGCTGACGCGATATGGCGGTTATTGATGATCTGGCAGAACGGACTGATTAGTGGGAGCTGTGTGCTGGTGGAGTAAGGCGGCCGCGTTTGGGCGGGCGGTAATGCTTGCAGAGTTGGGTGGGGTGTGGTATAATGGGGCGCATGTTTGGCGTGGGGAAAGTTGTTTTGGTGACGGGATCCCGGGTGCGGCTGGGGCGGGCGATTGCGGAGGCTTTGCGGAGAGCGGGGTTTGCCGTGGTGGTGCATGGTCGTACGGAGGGGGATGTCACGGGGGATTTTGCCGTGCCGGGCGTGGCGGCGGAGGTGTTTGCCGCGGCTTTAGCGAGGTTTGGGCGGTTGGATGGGGTGGTGAATAATGCGGCGGTGTTTGGGGGGGGCGTTGCGGATGATGTGGTGTTGCGGGTGAATGTGGAGGCGCCGCGGGTGTTGTCGGAGTTGTTGTTTGAGCATGTGCGTGACGCGGGGCGCCGGGGGTGGGTGGTGAATGTGTTGGATGAGCGGATTGCGCGGCCGCCGGTGGATGTGTATGGGTTGTCGAAGCGGGAGCTGGCGAAGGCGACGGGTGTGGATGCGAAGCGATTTGCGCCGGTGGTGAGGGTGAATGGGGTGGCGCCGGGGTCGGTGTTGAAGCCGGTGGGGGTGCGTGAGCAGGCGAGGCCGAAGTTGTTGGATGGGGTGCCGTCGCCGGAGGCTGTGGGGGAGGCGGTGGAGTTTTTGGCGGGGGCGGAGTTTGTGACGGGGCAGATTGTGTTTGTGGATGCGGGGCAGCATTTGGTGGTGTAGTGATGAATAGTGATGTGGTTTTTATTGAGGGGCTGGAGGTGCGGTGCGTGATCGGCGATTTGCCGGATGAGCGGGATCGCGAGCAGGTGTTGGTGGTGTCGGTGGAGATGGGGTGTGATTTGTCGCATGTGCGGCGGAGTGATGCGTTGGAAGATACGGTGGATTATGCGGCGGCGTCTGAGCGGATTGCGGCGGTGTTGAGGGCGGGGAGGTTTCAGCTGGTGGAGCGGGCGGCGCAGGCGGTGGGAGTGGCTTGTTTGGCGGATGCGCGGGTGGAGCGGGTGGTGGTGACGTTGCGGAAGCCGGGAGCTTTGGGGAGCGGGTGTGCGGGGGTGAGGTTGGTTGTGGTGCGGGAGGGGTAAGGGTTTTATGGATCAGGTGATGCAGAAATTTCTCAGGCAGATCATGCATGAGGCGAAGCGGCGGCCGAAGGGGGTGTCGCTGTTGGCGGCTGATAACACGGCGCGTCAGTTTTTGTGTTATGATTGGGGTAGTGATTCGTTTATTTTGGAGAAGGGGGTTTCTCGGTTTACGCGGGATATGCGGATGCCGATTACGGTGACGAAGAAGTCGACGTTTATGCGGGGGGCGCAGGGGTATATTTTTACGTTGACGGGGGGGAATCATGGGTCGGCATTGATGCCGCTGCTGGATGGTAAGTTTTGGAACTTCGGGCATGTGAGCAAGCAGCAGCGCAGTCAGGTGATGGCGCATGAGGTGGTGTGTGCAAATATTGTGAATGACCGGATTGATATTTTTCAGAGGGATACGTATCTGGAAAATATTGTGGCGGTGGATGAGTGGTTCCGGAGTTTGGGGCTGCCGTTGAATCGGGTGATGTTTGCGGAGCATGAGCAGGCGACGATTGATTATTATCGGCGGCTGGGGCAGGAGTGGCGGGTGACGCCGTTGGCGTGGACGCAGCGTGAGATGGAGATGGTGTTGGCCTCGAGCCGGCGGAAGATGCGTACGCAGGTGTATTACTATTACAACGTGCGCGGCGTGCATTTTGTGACGTATAGCGAGCTGCTGCGGGTGATTGATTTGGCGTTGAAGGATTTCCCGGAGGCGTTGGCGGTGCTGCGGACGTGGGTGTCGTTGAGCGATCACGGGGGGCAGGTTTCGTACATGCGGCTGCCGAAGTATCGGGATCATCATGAGGTGGAGTGTTTCGGACTGCCGCCGGGGTTTGGGTTGACGCGGATCGTGCCGGCGTTGGAGCAGCTGATGGAGGATGTGACGCTGAAGCGGAAGGATTGCGATGGGACGATTGATGCGCTGAGCGGGATTGCTTCGATTTACCGCATGGGGCTGGAGAATCAGGACTATGCGAATGAGAAGAGTCCGGCGTTTATTGAGACGATGTATCGGCATGTGACGGGAAATGTGTATTCGACGGCAGGGAGTTCGGTGTCGATGGCGTTTGATGACCGCAAGCTCGCTCTGCCGGGGGCGACGTTCTATGGGGGGCGGCCGCAGTTTCATCCGGGGGCCGACAGCCGCACGCGCAATATCGTCGGGCGCATGATGCAGATGGTGAACTTTGAAGAGCAGATTGAGTACGTGAATGTTTATGAGATCCGTACGAAGGACTCGAACTTTTCACCGGGCACCGGCACCACGCGCGAAATCGCGATTAAAACGAACCGCACGGCGCATGAGATCAGCTTTATCGAGAAGGAGCTGGCGAATGCCGAGGCGGGCTATGCGAGTTATATGCTGACGCGGGCGAATGTGTTTTGCGAGCTGGGGGCGTTTTACTGTTCGTATTCGTTGGTGACGCCGCCGCATAGTGAGGGGCGGCAGGTTAAGAACTATTTTATCCGCAGCCGCTGTCAGGGATATCCGTTGAATGCAATCCCGCGGTCATATTATATGTTGCAGTCTGCTGATGGCGCCGAGCGGGAATCGCCGGATGTGATTTTGGCGATCGCCGGAATGCTGGGCGAGGCGGCGGGGCAGAATATGATTGCGCAGAAGTTTATCAAGTCGACGCGGTCGTGCCGCTTTGGCGAGGGTAAGGAGATTTTTGAGTTCGGGTATGATCCGCACGCCAAGCGGGTCTTTCCGAAGCAGGTGCGCGTGTGTTCAATCCGCGGCATTATGGGGTGGCCGCATTTGACGCATACGCAGAAGACGCTGGATAAGATGTATGATTATTACCAGGGCGAGTATGCGCAGGTCTGTTATCAGTATTGGAAGAAGCATGCGGAGTTTGTAGACTTGGAGGATTTGGCGACACGATTCTTTGAAGGGTTTGCCGGGCAGACGTATGAGATGTATTGGAAATATCAGACGTTCCGTTCTTCGTTTGATAACTTCACCCCGCAGCTGCGCAAGAAGTATGATTTCCAGAAGCGCTGGGCGTTTGTGCTCTGGGCGCTTGGCGAACAGCAGAAGAACATCCACTCGATCCGCGAAATCTTCATGAGCAAAATCCACAAGCTGCAGGCCGCCTATGAGGCTGCCGCGCGCGCCGCGCAGCGTGAGCAATCTAAGGAAGCTTCACATGAAGCAGAGCCGGGCTAGGCTTGCAAAGCAATGGCCGGTTTGTTATGCTAAGGATTCATTTTAAACAGGAAGGGGATAAATGACTATGAAACATTATAAGTTGGTGATGGCGGGGTTGGTTTGCGGCGCGGCCGCTTTAGCGCAGGCGCAGATGTATGGCGATCTGCCGGATGCAAAACACGCGTGGGGCGTGCATGATTGGAATCGTCCAAATCCTGCGAAGATTACCGCTGAGTGTTGCAAGGTGCCATCCGATGCCACTGTGCTGTTCGATGGTAAGAATTTGGATGCTTGGCTGAAGGCGAAAGATGGCAGCCCGGCGCATTGGACGTTGATCGATGGTGCAATGGAAGCAACGAAAGACTCCGGCATCCGCACCAAGCAAAGCTTTGGCGATTGCCAGCTGCACATTGAGTGGGCCTCCCCCACGGTAATCCGCGGTGAAGGTCAGGGACGTGGCAACTCCGGCGTGTTCTTTATGGATCGTTACGAAGTGCAGGTGTTGGATTCCTATGAATCGCGCACGTATGCCGATGGACAGGCCTCGGCAATTTACGGGCAGAATCCTCCGCTGGTGAACGCGACGCGCGCACCCGGCGAATGGAATACATATGACATCATTTTCCATCAACCTCGCTGGGATGGCAATACGCTGGTTTCCTCCGGCAGCATCACCGTGCTGCACAATGGCGTGCTCACGCAGGACAACTGGGAGTATGATGGCGAACCTTGGCACAAGACCCGAAGAGGGTTTGCCAAGCATCCGGATAAGGGACCGCTCTCTCTACAGTTCCATGGCGACCCCGTGCGTTTCCGCAACATCTGGATCCGTGAGATTCCGGCACGCGAGGAGAACACTACGCATGGCACCAAGTGGGTGAAGGAAGAGCATGTGATGCAACTACGTGCGCAGACGGCGTCCAAGCTGTTCGCCGCGAAACCGGCACCGGCGCTGAATGATATTCTTGAAGTCCTCTCTTACGACGCCACGCCACAGCAGTATCGCGACGTTTACGAGAAGCTCGCCGCTGACGCCGCCGCCAAGATCAATGCTTACACCAAGGATGAGGCGACCGCTAAGAAGGGCGAGTTGAAAACGCTGGAGGAGAATTGCACGAAGCTGGTCAAGGCTAAGGCGATTCCTGCCGACGCACCGTTGCTGGCAGCGGTCAAGGCGTGCATACAGAAGTATAACCTGCGCTAAGAGTGTTTAAGCTTGTCCGCAAAGCAAGTCAAAGTGGCAGAGCCGCACGGCTTCTGCGTTGGAGTTTCCCGCGCCATCGCGATGACAGAAGAAGCGTTGGCGCAGGGGACGCCTTTGTATTGCTATCACGAACTCGTTCATAACCGGTTGGTGACGGACGGGCTTCGGGAGCGCGGCGTGCAGTTTGTGGATTCGCTGGCGGAGGTTCCGGCAGGTGCGCGTGTGATCTTTCCGGCGCATGGCGTGCCGCCATCTATTTGGACAGATGCGAAGGCGCGGGACCTGCAGGTCATCAACGCCACTTGTCCGTTTGTGGAGAAGGTTCATCGCGAGGTGTTAACCTATGCGGACGAAGGACGCACAATCCTTTACATCGGGCATCGCGGACATGATGAGGTGATTGGCGTTGCCGGTGAGGCGCCGAAACAGATTCTCATCATCGAGAATGCCGAAGAGGCCGCAACGGTGCAGGTGCCGGATCCATCCCGCGTAGCCTATGTGACGCAAACAACGCTGGGCGCTAATGTTGTGCGTGAAGCAATTGAAGTGCTGCACAAGCGCTTTCCGCTCATAGCACGGCAGGATGCCGGAGACTTGTGCTATGCCACGCAGGAACGCCAGGATGCTGTAACGCGCTCGGCGGCGGAAGCCGATGGCGTGATCGTGCTGGGCTCGCCGAACAGTTCCAACAGCCGGCGTTTGGCGGAATGTGCACGCGCTGCAGGGACAGAAGCCGTGTTGATTGGAACGCTGGAAGAACTGAAGGCGTTGGATTTGCAGGGTTGGCAGAGAGTCGGATTAACCAGCGGCGCATCGACGCCGGAGTCATTTTTTGAGGCAGCCCGTCAGTGGCTGGAGCAAACATCCTAATCAATTTACAATAAGGAAGCATTTATGAAAAAACAAGTGATTGCAATCAGTGTCTTGATGGGCGCGTTGTCCGCCTTCGCGGAATTGAAGCTGGCGCCGTTCTATAACAACGATATGGTGCTGCAGCGTGAACAGCCGATTGTCATCCTCGGCCAAGCCGATGCGAAGGCCAAGGTATCGGGTGAATTCGTCGGGAAAAAGGCAACTGCCACGGCCGATGCAGATGGTTTGTTTAAGCTGACATTCCAACCGCTGAAGGCGATGACAGCACCGCAGACGTTAACGGTGACGGCTGGGCAGGATTCGTTGGCCTATACAAACATCCTCGTAGGCGATGTCTGGCTGTGCGGCGGGCAGAGCAATATGGAGATGTCGCTGGGCAGCTGTAATGCGCCGGATGATGTCGCGGCGGCGAACCTGCCGATCATCCGCAGAATCAAGATCAACCGTCAATCGGCTACCGAGCCGAGACCGGCAATGAAGCTCGAGTGCAAGCCGTGGGAGATTGCCGCACCCGGGACCGTCGGTAAGTGGACTGCGGTTGGGTTTTACTTCGGCCGCCGTATCGCCGCGGATATGAAAGTGCCGATTGGTTTGATCGATTGCAACTGGGGCGGGACACGCTTGGAACCGTGGCTGCCGATTGAGGCTTTTGCCACGTATCCGGAGTTGAATACGAAAATCTCTGCCGATTATGCCAACCGCGAGGCCTCCTACGCGAAGTTTAAAAAGGATCGCGGCGATTGGTATGCCAAGAACCCTGGGAAATATTATTCCAGCGGTTATGAGCGCGATACTCCTGTCTTGCTTTATAACGCGATGCTCAGTCCGTTGCGTCAGGTGGGGATTAAAGGAGGTCTTTGGTATCAGGGCGAATCCAACTGGGCCGACAAAGATTATGACAAGAAGATGAAATTGCTGATCGACGATTGGCGCGGTGCATGGGGCAAAGACCTTCCGTTCTACTTCGTGCAGCTGGCCAGTTTTCAGGACCGCTCGGATGATCCGGCTTTCTCACCCCGTTGGGCATATATCCGCAATGCGCAACTTGAAGTGTTAAAGACAGTCCCCAAGACCGGCATGGCTGTGACTATCGATATTGGCGAGGCTAAGGATATTCACCCCAAGAACAAGTTTGACGTCGGCGAGCGTTTGGCGCGCTGGGCATTGCGGGACACCTATGGCGTAAAGAACATCGTCGTCTCCGGCCCTCTTTACAAGAAGATGCAAATTGAGAAGAACATGATCCGCGTTTTCTTCGACTATGCCGATGGTTTGATGGTGGCCAACAAGAAGGGTTTGAAGGACCCGGTGAAATCCGATGAGGCGTTGGCCGAGTTCGCAATTAAGGATGACAAAGGCAAATGGCATTGGGCCAATGCCGTGATTGACGGACAGACCGTTGTCATTTCCTCACCGGATGTTGAAAAGCCCGTTGCCGCACGTTATGCATGGCAGACCAATCCGAGCAACGCTAACCTTTACAACAAGGAAGGGCTGCCGGCCTCGCCTTTCATCACTACTGAATAATAAGGATTTATCATGACGCATACTTACCCGATCATTTTGGCGGGCGGGCGCGGGGAGCGGTTTTGGCCGCTCAGCACGCACGACCGTCCCAAGCAGTTCATTTCGCTCTTCGGCGGCAAGCCGTTGCTGACGCTGGCGGTGGAGCGCCTGCAAGACGTTGCGCCTGCTTCGAATATTTTCATCATCACTTCGCGCGATCTGATTGCCGCCACGCAGGAGGTTGTTTACAACGTGCCCGCAGCGAACATCATTGGTGAACCCTGCGGACGCGACACTGCTGCGGCAGTGGCGTTGGCATGCGGGTTGGTCAAGCAGCGCGATCCTGAGGGCGTGGTCTGCATTCTGACTGCCGACCAATTGATGTCTGATATCACGACATTCCGCCAGACGCTGAACGACTGCGTGAAGGTTGCTCAGACCCGCGATGCGATTGTCACTATCGGTATCAATCCTACGTTCCCGGCCACCGGGTTCGGCTATATCGAAGCCGGGCGCGACATTCCGGAGAATTGCATCACGCATTTCAATGAGGCGATGCGCTTTGTCGAGAAACCCAATGAAGTGAATGCGGAGCGCTATGTGGCTGCGGGACATTACTTCTGGAACTCCGGCATGTTCATCTGGCGGGCGAGCGTCATGCATAAAGCGTTTGAAGAGCTGGCGCCGGATATGGCCGAGATCGTGAACGCTGTCGCCGAGACGCCGCCGGAGGCATTGGATGGTCTGCTGGATTCAATCTATCCCAGTCTGCGCAAAATCTCTATCGACTATGCCGTCATGGAACACGCCAAGAACATCATCATGGCGCGCGGCGTGTTCGGCTGGGACGACGTCGGCACCTGGCCGGCCATCGCCGGACATTTTGCTCCCGACCCGCAAGGCAACATCATCATCGGCTCCTGCGAACCGATGGATGCACAGAGCAACATTGTTGTTTCGGAAGACCGCCTGACTGCCCTCATCGGTGTACGCGGCCTTGTCGTCGTGCATTCTGAAAATGCCACGCTGGTATGTCCGCGCGAATTAGCGCAGGAGGTCAAGCACCTGCTGCCGCGCATTGCCCGCCGTCCGGATGGCATGAAGTATATCTGAAGCAGAGGAGAAGATAGATGATGCGTACTGTTTGTGCTGTGGTTCTTTTGTCTGCTGTCTCTGCGCTGGCGGAGATGGTGCTCATGCCCTATGCGGTCGTGCCGAAGGAAACGATTCAACTCTTCAACGGCAAAGACCTCGAAGGTTGGACGAGTGCGGTTGATCTGGTTGATCCCGTTGGCATCTATGACCCGCGTGCTTTCAACGTATGGCGGGCTGCCGATGGCGAAATCCGTTGCACGGGCGAGCCGTTTGGTTACTTGATGACGCAGAATGTCTACGCCAACTACGTGCTCAAGCTGGAATACCGCTGGATCGATAAACCGGTGAACAGCGGCATCTTCATCCACAAGCGCGGTGCGGATGACAGCTTCCTGCCGAAGTGCGTTGAAGTGCAGCTACAGCATGGGCGATTGGGTGACTTGCTCCTTCTGAGCAAGGCCACAAGCAAAGACCATCCTGTCAACGAGAAGCACGTCAAGACAACCCGTCCGGAAACCATGCCGAATGTAGAGAAGCCTGCCGGTGAATGGAACTCTGTTGAAGTCACCGTGCGTGGCAACACCATCACGGTTGCGGCCAATGGCATCCAGCTCAACACGCTGGAAGGCGTCTTCGTCTCTGCTGGGCACATCTGCCTGCAAAGCGAAGGCGGCACCATTGCCTTCCGTAACATCACGCTTTCACC
Source organism: Kiritimatiellia bacterium (assembly GCA_031552845.1). Classification (GTDB taxonomy): domain Bacteria; phylum Verrucomicrobiota; class Kiritimatiellia; order RFP12; family DVOR01; genus JAVBMC01. The sequence goes on along the minus strand of JAVBMC010000037.1, from coordinate 60,763 downwards.
ATTGCCTAACTAGTTTCCACTGTCAGTCCATTAAGCCTATTTACGAATTCATACAATCAACCTATGCAACATCTGCCTAACCCCGGCTCGTCAATTCTCAAATGGGCCGGCGACTCGCTGACTATTACATTAAACATCGGCAAGGAGCGGGCCGGGCAGGCTGTCTTCCGTACTAACATCGGCGGTGCGGCGGTGCGGCGTGCGGAAATCCGCGCGGCTACTGAGAACGGGACTCCGCCGCTGGCACAGGACTGGCAGGACATCCCCATGCTGACCAAAGGCGGTGGCCTCTATACGATCACGGTGCCGCTGGACGAGGTAGGTATTTTTGCGGGCAAAGCGTGCTTCATTCCTGCGGGCACTTACGTGCCGGAGTGGCCGGACGGCGACAACCTCATCATCAAAGTGGCGCCTGCGCATACGGCCGTGAGCAATGGCATCTATGCAGCATTCGTGCGCCTCTTCCGTGAACCCATCCACACTTCGCCGGCAGTGAATACGCTCGACAAATCCCGCTACACGGTCATTCCGCCGTCAGGCACATTCCGTTCATTTGCAAAACACCTCCCGCACATTGTGGATGCGCTCGGCTTCCGTAACGTTCTCCTGCTGCCCGTTCACCCCACCCCCACGACTTACGCAAAGATGGGGCGCTATGGCTCGCCATTCGCGGCGACCGACTTCTATTCCATCGATCCCGCGCTGGCAGAGTTTGACACCGCCGCTACGCCGATGGAACAATTCTGCGAGCTCGTCGGACAGGTTCATGCCCGCGGTGCACGCCTGCTGATGGATATTCCCGCCAACCACACCGGCTGGGCCGCCACTTTGCAAACGCACCATCCTGAATGGTATAAACGTAATGCGGATCACTCCTACCACTCGCCCGGTGCTTGGGGCGTCACGTGGGAAGATTTGGTCGAGTTGGATTACTCCCACCCGCAGCTGCGTGAGTTTATTGCCGATGTCTTTCTCTTCTGGTGCGGCAAGGGCGTCGACGGCTTCCGCTGTGATGCCGGGTATATGATTCCCGTAGAGACATGGACTTATGTGGTGGCCCGCGTGCGTGAAAACTTCCCCGACACCGTCTTCCTGCTCGAAGGCCTCGGCGGACATTTAACCACAACCAATGCGCTCCTGAACATCAGCGGACTCGACTGGGCCTACTCGGAACTTTTCCAAACCTACGACCGTGCCGCCATGGAACGGGAGCTGCCGGACATCTTCTCGCGTTCCGAACGCTTTGGCGCATTGGTGCACTTTGCTGAAACACACGACAACAACCGCCTCGCGGCCAGCGGCAAGGTCTGGGCACAGATGCGCGTGAAGCTCTCGGCACTGCTCTCCCAACAAGGTGCTTGGGGCATTACCTCCGGCGTCGAGTGGCTCGCGGCGGAAAAGATTGATGTCCACGGCTTCTCCTCTTTAAACTGGAATGCCCCCGACAATCTCAATGCCGAGATCGCCCGCCTCAATCACCTGCTTGCAACTCATCCCGCATTCGGCCCCGGTGCCACGCTTAAGATGGTGCAGGTGGATGGCGGAAACACGCTGGTCGTCCTGCGCCAATCTCCCGGCGCGAATCTTTTAATACTCGTCAATCTTGATCCCCACAACCCTCAGCCCGCGACATGGCGCGGAGTCTTCAATCGGGAGCAAACGACAGATCTGCTCACCGGCCGCACGATCACGCTGCCGCCGCATCGCATGATGCTGCTGCAACCGGGCGAAGTCCTTTGCTTGGGTGATGAAGTAATTCCGCAGTCCAAGGCTTTGCCCGCGGATTGTTCGCCTCGCCTCCATAAAGCAGGCATCCAGACAGTCCGCTGTGATTTGCCGGCTGATTCCCGCCGCGTGATTCCGTTGCCGCATGGGCATCAGTTAGAAGTCCGTGCCACAACTCCTTTCCGTGCAATGTGGAAGCAGGGCAGCCATCTGCGCGCCGCAGGGCAGGGCGAGCTGGACGACTCCGGCAGTTATTGCCTTTGTGTTGCACCGCCGCCACAGGAGTCCGCGCTTGCGGTACGCATGGTGCATCACGCCGGCAGGCAGACTCCTCCTCTCGAATTACAAGCGGAGGTTTATCAAGACGGCGCCGCCAAACAATTCACCCTCACCATCTATCGTTGCCCAGCCGCCGAGCCTCATGTGCAGACGTTATTCTCCGGCGCGGAAGTGCGCACGAACCCGACATTCCGCACGCTGCTCACCAACGGCGCCGGGGCGATGTCGCAAGTACGTTTGGCATGGAGTGAAATCCGCAGCCAATACGATGCGCTGCTCGCCGCTAACCTCAACGACCAAATCCCGGTTGACCGTACTGTCCTTTGGACGCGCTGCCGGGCATGGCTGCGCTTCTGCGGATACTCCGCCGAAATCAACGCCGCCTGCCTCGACACCTTCCAAGCCGATCCGGAAGGACGCTTCGCGCGTTGGAACTTCCTCGTGCCCTGCGGCATGGGCAAGCAAGTGCCCATCACCTTCCTGCTCGAGCTTGAAGAAGGCAAGAACTGCGCCCGCCTGACGGTGTGCCGCACCGTCTCGCAGGCCAACGGCATCGGTAAAAAGAAGCCCGTGCAGATCATTCTCCGGCCTGACATTGAATGGCGCAGCTTCCACGCCAAGACCAAAGCCTTTGCAGGACCGGAACAGCACTGGCCGCTCGCTATGCGCGATACTGCGCGCGGATTTACCTTCGCGCCCTACGACGGTATCGGTCTGCGGTTAGACGCCGCCCGCGCCACATGGCACCGTGAAGATGCATGGGTCTACTGTGTCGGGCATCCGGATGATGCCGACCGCGGCCTCGACGGACAGTCCGATCTCTACAGCCCCGGCTGGTTCAGTGCCGACCTCAACGAAAATGACGATGCCGTGCTGACAGCCTCCGACCTCGCTGTGCCGGTTGCGAAAAAGACCCCCGCCGCAGAGCTTCCGCAGATTGTGCATTCCGTCCCGCTCGAAAAAGCGCTGCAGCAGATGCTCCGCAACTTCATCGTCCGTCGGGATGAACACAAAACCGTCATTGCCGGTTACCCCTGGTTCTTGGATTGGGGACGCGACACCCTCATCGCCGCCCGTGGGATCCTTGCCGATGGACAGATTGATGTCGTCTACGATCTGCTCTCCGAGTTCGGCCGCTTTGAAAGCCAAGGCATGCTGCCCAACATCATTCACGGCACCACCGTCGGCAACTACGACACTGTCGATGCCCCCTTGTGGTACTGCCGTGTTGTGCGCGAACTTGCCGAGAAGAAAACCGTCAAGTCAGTCCTTGCACACAAATGCGGGAACCGTACCGTGAAGGCCATCGTCGCCTCCATCCTCCAGCACTACCAAAGCGGTACGCCCAACGGCATTCACGTGGACGCCGCCACCGGACTCGTCTTTGCGCCGCCGCACTTCACTTGGATGGACACCAACTATCCCGCCGGCACGCCGCGCCAAGGTTACCCCGTCGAGATACAGGCGCTCTGGCTCTCCGCGCTTGAATTCGCCGCCAAACACATCGACCCCGGCTTCAAGAAGCTCCACAAGCTGGCGGGCGACTCCTTTGCGCGCCTCTACCCTCTGCCTGGCGGCGGACTCTCCGACTGCCTGTTTGCAGAACCCGGCGCCTCGGCCAACCACGCGCTCAAGGATGACTCCATCCGCCCCAACCAACTCTTCGCAGTCACATTCGGGTTGCTCGACAGCAAGCCCGAGCTAGCGCAAAGCGTCGTTCAGGCCTGCGCATGCCTCCTGCACCCCGGCTCCATCCGCAGCTTAGCCGACAAACCTGTGCAAGTGCCCTTAGCAGTTTACCGCGACGGCGTCCTGCTCAACGACCCGCACAATCCCTACCAAGGATATTACCGCGGTGATGAAGATACCCGCCGCAAACCCGCCTATCACAACGGCACCGGTTGGACGTGGGTTTTCCCCTCCTATGCCGAAGCGCTAGCCCGCGTGCATGGCTTCTCCGCACGGACGGAAGCCCGCGCACTCCTCAGCAGCGTCATCGCGCTCACCAATCAAGACTGCGTCTGCCAGATCCCCGAGAACACCGACGGCGATGCCCCCCACGCCCCCCGCGGCTGCGGCGCACAAGCCTGGGGTGTCTCCGAGTTCCTCCGCGTCTGGAAGCTACTGAAAGACCCCAAGCCCACGCGTTCCAAAAAGCCTGTCACACGAAAGACAAAGTAACACACCATTAATTGTTGCTGGTGTGACGCACAACGTTGGTGATCTTTTCGTAGGAGTCGGCAAACATCTGTTGCACGTTAAGGGTTGCCGGAACGATGACGGACGTAATATTACTGCACCCCCTAAATGCACCATACTCCATGTTGAGCAGTCCGGCACTAGTCCTAACACTTACGAGATTGTTGCAACCTATGAAGGCATGATACTTAATTTCTTTGACGTTGTTCGGAATGACAATATCGGTTAACCAGCTACATTCGGCAAATGCCCTGGCTCCAATAATGCTGACGGTGCTTGGAATAACATAAGCGGCAGCCCGCTTCTGCTTTCCTGGTGGATAACTTATCAAGCGGTTGGTTAACTTGTCAAACAACACGCCATCAACAGATGTGAAATGGGCGTTCTTGGCATCGACAGTAATTGTCTTTAGGTTAGGACAGTATCCAAATTCACCATCCGAAATCACCTCAACACTGGCTGGAATATATAACGAAGTAAGTCCGAGTGATCTAAAGAATGCCGCCCATTTGATCGTTTTAACGCCCTCAGGAATTGAATAAGCCCCTTTCCGCGCCGCGATATATCTGATTAACACCGTACCGTCTTTATTGAATAGCACCCCATCTCTGCATGAGTAATTGGGATTCTCTGGACTGATTTGAATCGATGATAAGTTATCACAATTAATGAAAGGGATACTCTGATCAATTTTATCAACCTCCTTTGGAATGGTCAGCGCGGTTAACCTGGGACAACCATTAAATGCTCCTGTCTCAAAGACTTCCGTTTTCTCTGGAATGACATATGCACCCAACTTCCCTCCGGGGTACGCCAATAGCTTTAATCCGGCCTTGTCAAATAGCACTCCATCCCGAGATGAGAAGTGTTGGTTGTGCACATTGACCTCAATGTTTTTAAGATTCTGGCAACCTTCAAAAGCACACCAGAGTATTGTAATAACCTTCTCTGGGATTGTGATCGACGTTAGGCTACTACACTCTCTGAATGTTCGGACATCAATCCATTTGAGACTGCTTGGCAAAGTAACAACCGATAGCTTTGAGCATCCGTCAAAAGCTCTTTCGTTCAATTTCGTGACACCCTCTGGAATTACGATGGATGTTAAGCTTGTACACCAAGCGAAGGCAGCTATATCAATTGTTTTGACGGTTGACGGAAGAACAATTGAAGTTAGTCCGGGACACCGTGCAAACGCATATTCGCCAATGATCTCTACAGGACATCCTCCAAGCTTGGAAGGAACGACGAGTTTGCCCACAGTGTTTGTGCTGATTGCGGCGTATCCATCTCTGTATCCGGACGAAGTCATAATCAACACGTTCGGACAGGCAATCATCGCCACGCCATCCTCAATGTGATACTCATACGTTATGCCATTAACCGTCTGCGTGTGCATAGTCGCCAAAGCGACAGGTGCCATAAGAAGCAACATGGTGATAAGGCAGATGTGCTTACAAGTCAATGTTAGATTGTTCATTTTCTCTCTCCTTATTGGATAGCGGCATGCCGAACAACATTGGTGATTGTTTCATATGAGTTCGGAAACGTTAGCTTCAAATCCGTTACGCAGGGCGGGATGGTGACAGAGGTGATTTTGTAACAGCACCAGAATGCACCTGCTGCGATGTTGGTGACGCTGGGTGGAATAGAGAGAGAAGTTAGCTCCCAACATTCTTTGAACGCATCGGCCTCGATGGTCTCAACAGTTGCAGGGACGGCATACACTCCTACTCTCCCTGATGGGCAACGCAGCAAGCAAGTGGCGTCCTTATTGAACAGCACGCCGTCAATAGATCTGTAGTTGGGGTTGTCGGCATCCACGATAATCTCTTTCAAGCCTCGACAAGTTGAGAACGGACGCGGTCCGAGCCTTTTGACATTGGCAGGAATAGTGATGGAGGTTAAACTATCACATGCGTTGAAGGTCTCGCGTCCGAAGTATGTAATGCCTTTAGGAATCGAGATATTGGTTAGCGCGAGGCATCCATCAAAAGCACCGTCAATCTGCATGACATCATCCGGGATAACAATTCCGCGCAGTTTGTAACAATTATTAAATGCGCTCTTTGAAATCCGATTGAGACTCTTTGGCATGACAACGGATGTGAGATTTTCACATCCGTAAAACAGTCCCCACGGCAGAAAGCTGAGGCGTTCGGGAAGCTTGGCGAATGTTAAGCTTGAACATCCCAAAAATGCGCTGTCGCCTATCTTCTCAACACTGTTAGGGAAAGTCACCGATGTTAATGTGCCGCATTGAGCAAATGCGCGGCCTTCAATTATCTTAGTGCCATCCGGGATGGAATAGGCACCTCGTGGAGCAACGATATAACGGATTAATGTAGTCCCGTCTTTATTGAATAGCACGCCATCTCTGCATGAGTAGTTTGGGTTCTCCGGACTGATCTGTGCCGACAACAAGTTAGAACATTCGCCAAAGGAAGCATACCGCATTTCGCGGATACTCTTGGGAATGATCAGCGCTGTTAAACCAACACAACTCCGAAATGCGCCATCATCAATGCTCTTCGTTCTCTCTGGAATCACATACGCACCCTGTCTTCCGGCGGGATAAGCCAACAGCTTCAGCCCGGCCTTATCAAATAACACACCATCCTGCGATGAGAAGTGAGGATTATCTAAATCGACATCAATGCGCCTCAAACTCCTGCATCCGCTAAAAGCATAATCCTTAATGAACTCCACGCGTTTTGGAATCCAGATTGACGTCAATCCATCACATTCGCTAAACGCCCCGTAGCCAATGCGGCTCACGCTATTGGGGATTGCAATAGCAGTTAGCTTTCGGCATCGATAGAATGCGCCTTCGCCTAATACTCGAACCCCATCCGGCATTTTCAACGAAGTCAAATTCGTGCAACTGGCAAAGGCGTTATCATCAATCCATGTGACAGACTCCGGGAGTTTGATTGATGTCACCTTTTTGCAACCGGCGAAAGCACTCCGCCCAATGATTTCCACTGGACATCCGCCCAAGCGATCGGGAACTACTACCTCGCCCGCCGTATTCGTGCTAATCGCCGAATAAACAATCGCCCCACTGGAAACAATCACCCCGTCCGAATTCAAAATCCTCGCGACACCACTCGTCGCACTGTAAGTATACGTCACGCCATCAACCGTCTGCGTATCGGCGAAAACAATAGATGCAGTGAGAAGCAGCGTGCCGATGAAGCCAATGCATTTACAAGATGACTTAATCATTACGCTTCTCCTGTTGTGGAATGGCGGCATGACGTACAACGTTGGTAATTTTTGAATAGGAGGCATAGAATGTTTTTTGCAGGTTGGTGACGCATCCCGGAACAGTGACGGAGGTGATATTCGTACATCCTTGAAATACATAATGGCCGACACTGACAGTGCTGGCGGGAATTGCCATGGACGTTAGGCCGGTGCATTTACGGAATGCTTGGTCTTGGATGTATTTAATGCCTTCCGGAATTGTAACGGCAGTTAGTCCGTTGCATTCTGAAAAAGCCCGGCGTCGTATAGTCACCACGCTGTCCGGAATGACGTAAGCTCCTTGCTTGGCCGATGGGTAAGTCAGCAAACGGAGGCCCTTCTTGTCAAATAGCACGTCGTCAACAGATGAAAAGTGAGCGTTGTTTGCATCGACAGTAATGGATTGTAGGTTTGGACATGCCGCTCCAAATTCACTTCCAATGTGTTGAACACTTGCTGGAATTGTCAGCGCAGTTAAGTGCATAGCGCCGCAGAATGCAGCAGTCTCAATTTTGTTAACACCATTCGGCACCGAGTAAGCGCCTTGCCGATCGCATGGATAGGCAACTAACAAAGTACCGTCTTTGCTGAACAGAATTCCATCGACAGATGAATAGTTTGGATTGCCGGGCTGTATATGAATAGTCTTTAAATCGTTGCATCTTGCAAGCATGCCGTGCCCAACTTTCTCGACACTTCGGGGGAGCGTTATCATGGTTAATCGCCTGCATTTATTAAACGCCCATGACTCAATAGTATGAATACCTTCGCTGATGGTAACGGACGTCAGATTGGCACATCCGGAAAAGGCACCGTCCCCGATTGTCTTGACGCTCTTTGGAATAGTGACGGAAGTTAAACCATTGCACTCTGTAAATGCCCCTTGGCCAATGTCTGTCACGCTGTCGGGAATAATGTAAGCTCCTAGTTTACTGCCGGGATAATTAATCAACCGCTTGCCGGCTTTATCAAACAAAACGCCGTCAATTGATGAATAGAAGGGGTTGCGCGAATCGACCGCAATTGCAGGCAGGCTATGACAGGCACTAAATGCATATCGCCCAATGGCAGTCACCGTCTTTTGGATTGTGATTTCTTTTAGTTCGACACATCGTAAGAACGCACCGCGTCCTATATTGGTGACACTGTTGGGAATAGCAATAATTGTAAGTCCTCTGCAATCTCTGAAAGCATCAAAATCAATCTCGTTCACGCCACTTGGGATATCAACGGAAGTCAGTTTGCTGCACCCAACACAAGCATACATCCCCAGCCGCTTGACTGGATAGCCTCCTAGGGTTGAAGGAATGTTTAAGGCACCCGATGTGTCAGGACTAATCGCAGGCACTCCTACAATGCCTGATCCAAGAGTCGCAACATTATTGCTGACGCTATAGGCATACGTTATACCATCCACCGTCTCGGTATTCGACGTGTTGAACGTGGGTGTGCTAATGCAGGCTGAAACCAGAAGAAAAATTATCGACACTACAAAGGCGCCTAGATAATTCCATTTGCTTGTCTTCATTTATTTCTCCGTATTAGAGGGCTGACGTGGCACGATACGTTGCGGCGAAGTTTGCCCCGCAGATTGTTTTCCCCTGCTGGAGGGGTGGCGTGGCACAATACGTTGTGGCAAAGTTTGTATCGTGGGTTGTTTGTCTTGTGGCGGGATGGCGGCGTGGCGCACAACGTTGGTGATCTTTTGATAGGAGAGCGGGAAGGTTTCTTGCAGGTTGGTCACGCATGCGGGGATGACCACGGAGGTGATGTTGGTGCAGGTGAAAAAAGTGCCGGGCTCAAGCCTCTCAATGCTGGCGGGGAGGTTCACCGTTTGGAGATTAATGCAATCTTCAAAGGCTCTATCCCAAATGGAACGGATGCCTTCCGGAATGGTCACCTCCGTTAATCCGACGAAACCGCTGAACATGTGATCAAATATGATCTTATGCTTCCATTCGCCGCCACGCAGGCACAGCTTGTTGATCTTCCAGAAGCAATCCGGCAGCATGTATTTGAAGGAGGTCTCGCGTGCCGGGAAGGTGATGGATGTCAGGTTGGAGCAACCTTTTAGTTGGAGCGTATTCATGTCGGTGACACTGGCAGCAATCGTAAGTTCTTTGAGATTCGTGCAATTCTCAAAAGGATCCCCTCCCCACCATCTGAGAGTTGAGCCCTCCGGCATTACATAAACCGTCCCCTGCTTGGCTGCCGGGTAACGTATCAAGCGCATTTCTTTTTTGTCAAACAGCACGCCATCAACAGAGACATAATTTGGATTATCGGCATCAACGCTGATGGCTGTCAAATTATCACAGCGGGTAAATGGTTCATGGCCAATCCATTTCAGCCCGGCTGGAATGGTGACAGAGGTTAACCCGTGGCACCCGGCAAGCGCCCACAGGGGAACATTTGAAACGCTGTTTGGAATTGCATAGGCCCCCTGTTTCGCCGGCGGGTAGGCTAGCAAGCTACCGCCGCCTTTATCAAACAACACGCCGTCAACAGATGAAAAGTGAGAACTGTTCGTATCAACGTTAATGGCGTTTAAATTACGGCAACGGGCAAACATACCGGGGGACCCAAGCGTCTCGAGACTGGCGGGAAGATTGATAGAGGTCAATCCATCGGCGCCATCAAATGCCCCGGCACTGATAAATTTGCTTCCATCGGCAACGGTATAGTCTCCTTGCTTGGCACACGGATAGACATAGACTCCGTTACCTTTTTTGTTTACTAGGACTCCATCAATAGATACATACCTTTCATTCTTCGAATGTGCCAAAATTGACTTCAAGTTGTCACACTCTGCAAATGCGTCAGTGTACAGTAAGTTTAAGTTTGGAGGCAGTGTAATGGATGGTAACCGGTTACAACGCGCAAATGCAGCAATGTCAATCGCCTCAATACCTTCACCCATCACCACAGACGTCAAGTTGCTGCATTCCAAGAACGCATAACGTTTAATTTCTTTGACGCTTTTCGCCATCTTGATTGAAGTTAATCCGGCACAGGCGCGAAATGCATCCTCTCCAATAACCTCGACACCTTCAGGCACCTTATACCCTCCCTTTCGCCCGTAGGGATAAGCGATTAATAGCTTGCCCGTTTTATCAAACAACACGCCATCTATTGATGAGAATTTCGGGTTGCCGGGGGCAACCTCAAACGCCTGCAATCCGCGCCGCTTGCCCCGGACTTCACCCATGCCGCCGGTTTTGGCGATATGCTCCCTAATCTCAATCGGGTCGTTCCAAACCCCAAACACCCGTTCACCAATGTTAGTCAAGCTGCTCGGAATCACAATCGTCTCAAGATTGTCGCAACCCCTAAAGGCGGCACGCTTAATAACCTCAACGCCGCTTCCCATTGAAACCGAGCTCAAACTGCTGCATCTATAAAACGCCTCGCTCTCAATATTCGTCACACTATCGGGGATCACCACTGACTTCAGATTCCCGCATCCATAAAATGCACCATAGCCAATCTTTTTAATCCCCTCAGGAATTACAGCCGCAGTTAGTCCGTTACAACTATAGAATGCGTATGGCCCAATCTCTTTAACAGGGGTCTGCTCCTCGCCTGGCACAGCAAACTTCCACTGCGTTAATGCTGAAGGAATAATCAAGACCCCAACCGTATTAGTCGGAATCGCGGCGACTTTACCGCTCATCGTCGTTATAGACAACGGATAACCCGGCGCAGAAATAGGCGTATAGTCATATACCACGCCTTCCGCCACTTGATTACTCGCATCATTTCCACCCGATATCAGGCAACAAGCCGGCGCTGCAAGGAGCGCAACCGCTACGCCAAACGTACCCGCATAAGCCCATTTATTTTGTTTCATTTAGTTTCTCCTTGGGGGACTTTTACATGGCGTACAACGTTGGTAATCTTTTGATAAGAGAGCGGGAAGGTCTCTTGCAGGTTGGTGACGCATGCGGGGATGACAAGGGAGGTAATGTTGCTGCAGCCAGCAAATGCATCAGCAGCAATGGTAGTGACAGTGGCAGGCATTATTACCGCAAGCAGGTTAGTACATCCGAAGAATGCCTTCTCGCCGACAGAAACAACTCCGCTGGGGATTGTCATTTCTGTTAGTGCGGTGCAGTGTTGAAACATATTCTGAGGGATCGTTTTCCATCCGCCATGAAAATGCACATTAGTGATGCTGGTGGACGACTCAAGAAACATCGATTGTAAATTTGTGATGCTGGGCGGTATTAAGATGGATCGCAGGTTACGGCAGCCTCTGAATGCATCGTTGCTGATGTGTGTAGCACTGACAGGGAGGGCGACAAATGTTAGTCCGTTACAGCTGCCAAATGCCGCATAATCCATAGATTGGACATCATCCGAGACTGTTGCCGAGTTGATTTCGTTGCACCAAGCAAAAGCACGGTTACAGACATTCGTCACACCATTCGGCATGAAATAGGCGCCTTGTTTGCCGCCCGGACAGCGGATTAAGTTGTGGATGGGTTTATCAAACAGAACACCATCAACAGATGAATAGTTCGGATTGTTTGGCGCAACGGCAATGGAGGTTAGGTTGGAACAATGCAAAAAAGCATCCTTGCCAATCCGTGTCACGCTGGCAGGAATTTCAACCAACTTTAAACTATCGCATCCGGAAAATGCACCCTCTCCAATAATGGTGACGCTGCTAGGGATATTCACTGTTGTGAGCTTAGGACAGTTTAAAAATGCGGCACCATCAAGTAATTCCAACCCGTTTGGCAGTGTAACAGAAACTAAGTTTTTACAATTGGCAAATGCTCCAGTCGAGATAGTGCGGAGTCCGTCCGGAAGGGTAATTGCCGTGAGGCCGCTACACCCCGAAAATGCGCTATATGAAATTACTTTTACACCCTGTGGGATAACAACGGATATCAGTTCCTCAACCCTTAGAAACGCGTTCCCCTCAATAGCGGTTACGCTGTGGGGAATGGAGTAAGCTCCTTGCTTGCCCTTCGGATAGGTGATCAGGGTAGTCGCCGCTTTATTGAATAAAACACCGTCAATGGACGAGTAATTCGGATTCTTTGCATTAACATCAATAGCCTTTAAATTATCGCATGCCGTAAATGCATTGTGTCCAATCGTTTCCACACTGCTTGGAACAGATATTGTTGTTAATCCGTTGCAGCCCCAAAACGCGCCCTTTTCAATAACCTTAAGTGTGTCAGGAATAACAATCGCCTGCAAGCTGCTGCACATGGAAAATGCATCCTCGTCAATACTTTCCACACTGTTAGGAATAGTAATGGAGGTTAAACTGGAACATCTGGCAAATGTTTTAAGAGGAATCGCTTTAAGGCCATGCGACAAAGTGACAGACGTCAAGCTGGCACACTCGTGAAACACTCGGGGCCAGAGCACCTCAACACTCTCAGGGAGCATAACGCTTGTTAAGCTGCTGCATTTATAGAACGCATCATTTGCAATTTCTTTCAGGCCGTCCGACAGCTTGATCGACGTCAGGCTGTCGCATTTATAAAATGCCTCATGCCCGATTTTCTCGACACTTGCCGGTACAACAACCGATTTCAAATTATGACATTCAGCAAAAGTCTTCTGACGTATGAATTGTACGCCTTCAGGAATTACAACGTTTCTTAACTTGGAGGATTTGGCAAACGCACCGGGGCCAATGACATTCACCATGTGTTCGCCTAATTTCCCGGGAATAATCAAAACGTTAGTTGAGTTTGTAAGGGAGAAAGACTGCAGAAACGTCGCCCTGTTAATCGTCGCAACACCATTGCTGATACTATAAGTGTACAGCACGCTGTCAACCGTCTGAGTCTCCGCCAGCGCCATTACAGGAAGATTTACTACGCCCAAAAAAGCGCACGTGCAGAACCATTTAATTATATTCATTGGGCAACCTCCGGATTACTTCAAGGGGACAACGGGGAGATTATCCTCCTTTTCGGCGTCTATGTCAAGGGCATAGCGAGCCAGGAAGGAAGTAAGAAAAGAATGAGAATGCGTGGAACGATTTGCATGACAGGCATACGCATCAATTCTGCCATGTCCCCGACTCGAGTACTACACAGGCGAAGATGCCGTCAGGCACATCGTATTCGGTGAGGGGGCTGCCTGCCTTTTGAAGGAAAGGGCATGGTTTTAGAGCAGATTTAGATGATGAGAATGGGGATTTTGTGCCAAACGTTTGGCAAGCAGGTTTTCAACGTTTGCCAACTCAGTGTCCAACGTTTGCCAAGCGGGTGTTAAACGTTTGACGCGAATATGTCAGTCTAGCGAAACAAATGCGTGAGCCGAGTGAAACTTCTGTGGCCAATGACTGGCGTAAACTGCGCGAAAGCGTTCGGGATATAGAAAAAGGGACAGGCACCGCGATGGCGTCTGCCCCTTGGGTTGGGTTAATGTGTGTGAGCGGACTCGAGGTTAGTTCACGCTGAGCGTGTTCTCAAGGCTTCCGATGCGTAGCGTCTTGCCGTTGCGGAAGCGTTTGCGCACTTCCAATCGGTAACTGGCGCCTTCTGTGAGGTCATCCGGCACGTTGAACGTGAGGCGGACTTCGCGGTTGTCGAGGAATTTTGTGACCTTAACCTCCGTCCCGCCATCGACGGGGACGAAGAAAAGTCCTTCATCCGCCACGAGGGGATGGAACTTGAGGTTCTTACCGTTGAGCTTCGCGGCCGTACCGCGGGTGACTACGGAGTTGACGGCAGCGGTGATGCTGTCGGTCACCGTGTTCAAGCGCGGCTGGCGGTCGTGAGCTTCTGTGATGGTATAGGGTAAGTCCGCGAGGAGTTTTTTGATGTTTTTCTTGGGCAGGAAGTTGATCTTGAAGACCAGCTCTTTGCCTTCCACTGATTTGCCCTCTTGGTCGAAGACGCCCTTGGCTGTAACGTGTAGGTAACCCAGATCACCCACGGGAATGTTGTGTCCCGCAAGGAGCAGGCGGCTGACGGTTCCGACGTAGGCTTCGTAAAAAGCTTTGGCTTGGGGTTTACTGATGCCGCCGCCGTCACCGACCATGAAGTCGAGGAGCTGGGCGTTAGAGACGGTACTGCGGGAGAGGGCTCGCGCCGTCTGCAGTCCGTCCTTGGCAAGCGCGCCTAAGACAGGCTTGATGAGTTGCACTTGAATCGAGCTGGTGGGCTCGTTTGCTGTTGTTGTTGACATGATGTCATTTCCTTCTGCCGCCTTTTTACAGTGTTAAGTCAGCAGCCGGCGGCGTCTGTCAACCCGACGCCAAGACGATTCCGAATAAACCGATTAACGCACTCGCGTCATTGGTGGATATCCCCCTGGCATCTGAACTGCACGCCGGCCAAACGGACAGTCTATATGTTGATGGCTCCTTCCGAGCTTGGGCTCCGATATGCGTCAAAGCGTCAGGGATCGGTCACCCAATGGGGTCAACGAAGCGCAGTTTAGCAGATTGAGATTGTAAGTCAAGCGGGAAAAGCTCACGCGGAGACGCGGAGAGAAGTGAGAAGTAAGAGGTAATAGGTAATAAGTTGAGGGGCCGACGCACACAATGCGGGCAGGAATGCCCGCGTTCCCACGGGAAGGGGAGGTAATGTCTTATGGGTTGTTGTGAGTGGGGTAGAGGTCGGTGGGGATGAGGCTGTGGTTGGGGCGGCGGGTGTAGGTTTGGAGGGGTTGGCCGTTGTGACGGATGGTGATTATTTCGTAGTGGTGGTCGCCGTCGGCATCGGTTTCGGCAAAGGTGTAGCCGTCGGGTAGGATGTAGGTGTGGGTGGTGGAGGTGCCGTCAGTGGTGGTTTCGAGGATGAGGTTTTTATCACGGTAGGTGCGGATGGTGTGGCCGTCGGGAGTGGTCTCAGTGGTGAGGCGGCCGGAGGGGGCGCGCCCGAGTTGTCTGTCGAGCCAGTAGGCGAAGCGTCCGCGGGAGGTTCTTTCGCGTTGAAATCGTCTGTATTCTTTGGGCGTGATGGGGGTGGGTGTTGCATCGGGTTGGCGGATGTAGAGTTCAATGGGGTAGTTGGCGTTGCGGGCGGCGGTTTGTTCGGCTTCGGTTCGGTTGGGGTTGAAGGGTGGGCGTCGGGGGTAGATTCCAAGGCGGTTGGGGATTCCTGAGGTGGAGAGGTAGATGGCTTCTGTGATACGTAGGGCGTTTTCACCGGCGGGTTTGTAGAAGTGATAGATTGCACGGGACGGCGTGTCGGCTGTGAGTAGGGTGTTGGTTGCGGGGTAGCGGTAGAGGATGAGGGAGTTGAGGATGAAGGTGTCGTCTTGCCGGAGGCTGATGTGGAGTTGGAGGGCGTCTGAGAAGTCCCCATAACTGTGGGCGGGGTGGAGGTAGATGATTTCTTGATAGCGGGGGTTGTCGATGGAGCGGTGGCGTTGGCGGTATTGGGTGGGGGTGTTGGTGATGATTTCGACTTGGGTGTAGTTGGTGATGATGGAGTAGTTATCGACGGCGGTTTGGATGAGCGAGGGTTTGTCGGAGGGGATGTGTTGGGTGTAGTTAGCGAGTTCTTGGATGAGGCTGTTGTAGATGTTGGTCTCGGCAGGAGTGGGGCGGTAGTTGAAGAATGCTTGGTATTTGGGCGTGAGGAGGATGAGTTCTGCCGGGTGGCGGGCGTAGTGGCAGAGGGTTTTGAGTGTGCCCGAGTTGTTGTGCTCGGGGAGGCAATTGAGGAGGATGAGCAGAACGCTGAGGAGAAGACCTGCGATAATGAAACGACGGACGGAGGGTCTCATGGGTTATTCCTTTGCGTCGGTGGGGTAGAGGTCAGTGGGGATGAGGCTGTGGTTGGGGCGGCGGGTGTAGGTTTGGAGGGGTTGGCCGTTATGGCGGATGGTGATGGTTTCGTAGTGGCGGTCGCCGTCGGCGTCGGTTTCGGTGTAGGTGTAGCCGTCGGGGAGTATGTAGGTGTGGGTGGTGGAGGTGCCGTCAGTGGTGGTTTCGAGGATGAGTTTTTTGTCACGATAGGTGCGGATGGTGTGTCCATCGGGGGTGGTGTCAGTGGTGAGGCGGCGTCTGCTGTCGGGGATGGGGGTGCCTTTGGCGTTGCGGGTGTATTTTTCGATGGGGGGGCGGTATTGCCAAGTGGTTGATCCGCTCTTTTTGGTGACGAGGGGGGCTTTGGGTGAGCAGATGGTAATGGTGTCGCGTTTGTTAAGTGTTATTCTTTCAATGATGGAGGGGGCGTTGGTGTCGCCGGGTTTGTAGATATGGCAAATACGGCGGGGCGGGGTGTCGAGGGTGAAGGGGGTGTTGGCGGCGGGGTAGTCGTAGTTAAGAATTGTGGCGAGGGGTGTGGTGTGGTCGTATTGGAGAGAGTGGATGAGTTGTAGGCCGGTGGGATCGCCTGGTTGTGTATAGATGAGGCTGGCGTCGATGGTTTCTTGACAAGGGGGGCTGTCTTGAAAGCGGATGACTTGGATGGTGTCGATGGAGGTGCTGCGGATGCTTGAGATGCGTGTGGCGTTGGTGATGGCGGTGTGGCTGTTGATGAGGGCTTTGATGAGGGAGGGTTCTTGGGTGGCGAGGTAGTGGCCGAGGTTGTTGAGTTCGTGTCTGAGGCGGTTGCAGGTGTTGGTGGAGACATCGTAGTGTAGGCCGATTATACAATCGTCTCCAATGCGGCGTTGGAGTTCGTCCAGAATGATGCCGTGCTGGCTGAAGGCGATGCTCTCGAAGGCGTTGTCGCCATTGGTGTCGGTCTCGGTGAAGGCGTAGCCGTTGCCGAGGAGGTAGGTGCGGGTAGTGGCGAGGCCGTCGTTTTGGATGAAGGCGGTGGGAGCGGCATTGCGGTTGATGGTTGCGCTGGTGTGTTGCAGGGTGATGCCCGGAGTGTCGGCTGGAAGTGTTTGACCTTGGGTGAGGAGTGGGGTGGAGTCGCCAATAAGCGGCAGATGGTTGGTTGCGGGGGGCTGTGCTGAGGAGGGGAAGTAGGCGGTGAGGCCGAGGAGTTGGTCGCAGGCACGGCCTTGTTGGAGGGTTTGTGTGTCGACGGGGGTTATGCCGCCTTGAGGCGTGGTGACAAAGCAGTCGATGAGGTGTTCGTCTTGGTAGAGGGCGACGCCATTAGTGCCATGCGCCCCGCCGGTGACGTAGCGGTAAGGGGGGCAGTAGAAGATGATGCCCCAACTGTCGCGGAAGGAAAAGAACTCAAGGAATCGTCCGTCTGCGATGAATTGTTTTACAAGTGCATTCGTGGAGTAGTCTGTTTTCCTGAGGGCGGCATAGGGGGTCTCTATCGAGTAGCTGGAAGTGAGGAACGGGATGCCTATGTTTTTATGTATGCCGTTTGTTTGGATGGCGTGTATGTTAACCCAGAGATTGTCGTAACGTTGAGCCGATATGGCGAACTGGATGGGTCTTTTTGCAGAGGGTGCTAGTGTCCGACTACTCGTGCAGCCGAGTAACGTCATGAGCAACAGGGCGGATGAGAGGCGTAGTAGCAGTTTCATCGAGGAACCTCCTGAGGTGGAGAAGTGTGATGCACCCAATGCGTACGCATATGCGTAACACTAATAAGTGTAGCGTATTGTACGGGCAATTGCAATGCTTTATTGACGCAGGGGCGAAAAGTTATTAGTAAATAAGTAAGAAGTAATAGGTGATAGGCAATAGGTTGAGAGGCTGACGCAGTTGTTGGATGGGTGGGAGCTCACGCGGAGACGCGGAGGCGCGGAGAGGAGAGAAGAAGTAGGAAGTAATAGGTGATAGACAATAAGTCTGGAGAAGCTGACGCACACAATAGAGGGGAGGAACGTTGAGGGGGAGAGAGGCGGGGGCATTTTGCTTGCTTTGGGGGTGGGGTTTTGTTAGGGTACGGGTGGTTCGCGGGTGATGGGATTTGGAGGTAGTTTATGCGTATTTTGAGTTGGCTGGTGTTGGTTTGTTTGGCGTTGACGGGGCAGGGGGCGCAGGTGTTGTATGTGGATGCGGCGCGGCCGGATGATGCGGGGGATGGATTGAGTTGGGGGGCGGCGAAGAGGTCGATTCAGGCGGCGGTGGATTTGGCGGAGGCAGGGTGCCGGGTTTGGGTGACGAATGGGGTGTATAGGCCGTTTGTGCGGCTGGATGATTTGCCATTGTCGGTGGCGAGCGTGAATGGCGCGGCGGTGACGGTGATTGAGCAGAGGTTTGATGAGGATGACGGGTATATTGAGAAGTGGAGGGATGTGGATGAGGATATGTCAATCGCAGCGCGGTTGGGGCGGTGGGGGTGTGTGACGTTGGGGGCGGATGCGTCGCATACGAATACGGTGCTGTCGGGGTTTACGTTGCGTAAGGGGCATCGTGACTATGGAGGTGGGTCGGCGTATGGTACGTTGAATGATTGCGTGTTGTCGAATAATACGGCAGTGAGTGGCGGGGCTGCGTATCATGGGGTGTTGAATCGGTGTTGGTTGATTGGTAATAGCGGAGGGGGACATGGCAGCGGCGCAGCGGATGGGTGTGTGTTGAATGATTGCGTGGTGGAGGGGAACGGCGCGCCGTTTTGGAGTAATGCGGGGGGCGTGTGTGAGTGTGCGTTGAATCGTTGCGTGTTGATGGGGAACATCGGGAACCATGGCGGGGCGGCGTTGGATAGTGTTTTGACGGATTGTTTGGTGGTGTCGAACAAAGCGTTTTATGGTGCGGGGGTGAGGAATTGCCGGTTGGTGCGGTGTACGGTGGCGGCGAATCAGGGGGCTGTGGGCGGGGGGATGTTGGGCGGGAGCGCTGAGGGGTGTATTGTGTGGGGGAACTCGGCGTGGAGGGGGGATGATTGTGTGAGCGATGCGGTGGATGGGTGGGGCATGGGGGACTTTAAGGTGTTGGAGTTGTTGGGCGAAAATGTGGTGGCGGAGGATCCGCAGTTTGTGGATTTTACGAATGGTGATTTTAGGTTGCGGGCGTCGTCACCGGCGGTGAGTAATGGCGTGGCGGTGATGGGGCAGCCGACGGAGGTGGTGTCGGGTTGGGTGGTGTCGGCACAGGCGCGGTTTGATGGTGAGGTATCGCCGCGTACGGCGGTTGTGCAAACGGGCGGGCGTGCGGAGTTTAGCGCCGTGGAGACGGGGGCGCGGTTTGTGTGTTGGGAGACGAATGGGGTGGCGGTGTCGTCGAATCGGGTGGTGGTGTTGGAGGGGATTGCAGGGGATGTGGCGTTGACGGCGGTGTTTGAGCGGCAGGTGTTGTATGTGGATGTGCAGCGGCCTGATGATGATGGGGATGGGTTGAGTTGGGCAACGGCGAAGAGGGAGATTCAGGCGGCGATTGATGTGGCGCGTCCGCATGCGGAGATTGTTGTGGCGGCGGGGAGTTATAAGCCGATTAAGAGCTATGGCAAGTTGATTACGATTCGGAGTGTGGAGGGGCCTTTGAAGACGGCGATTGTGGGTCGCGCAGAGAAGGGGTGTGCGGAGTTGGGCGAGTGGTGTGTGTTGCTGTCGTGCACGGTGTTGAATGGATTTACTTTGACGCATGGGAAGTATGGTGCTTGGGGCGGTGTGTTGGAGGGGTGTATCATCGAGTGGAATGGCAGCGAGGGTGGGGCGGTGCATAGTGTATTGAATGATTGTTTGGTGCGGGGCAATGCTACGCGGATTGGCGGTGGTGGGGCGAAGTATTGTTTTGTGAATAATTGCACAGTGGTTGGTAATGTGTCGCTTAGTTCCGCCGGTGGCGGGACATCGGATAGTTATGTGCGTCACAGTATTGTGTGGGGGAATCAGGCACCCTATCATGTGGCGTGTTGGGAGGGGTTGGTTGAGTTTTGCTGCTTGGATGACTTGGAGGAGGGCGAGGGGAATATTGATGCGGTACCGCAGTTTGTGAATCCGGTGCAGGGGGATTTTGAGTTGAAGGCGGGGTCGCCGTGTGTGGGGATGGGGGCGGGAATACAAGAAAAAAGTAGTAAGTAAGAGGTGATGGGTAATAAGCGGGGGGAGCAGGGGGTAAAAAAGGGCTTGGGGGGTGTTTATAGCTGTTGATAAGTGTTGGTGATTTGTTGGGGGAATTGAGGGTGGGTGGTGGCGTTTGGGCTTGTGTTTATTGGGGGGAGTGGTGTTGGCGGGGGTGTTGACAGGCTGTTGATAAGTTGATGGTTCTTTTTGATTGGTTCAGGGGCGGTTTTGTGTTAGAATAGTGGTGTTTTGCGTATGCGGTTTTTAGTGATTTTTAGGGTGTGAGTGGTTATGGCTGACACGGATGCGGTGAGTTTGTGGAATGGCGCTTTGGCGAACCTGAGGGAGATGCTGACGCCGGATAATTTTGAGCGGTGGATCGCGGGGATCAGGCTATCGGGGGTGAAGGAGCAGAAGCTGTTTCTGGCGGTGGATAATGAGTTTTTTAAGGATTGGCTGGAGAATAATTTCCGCTCGGTGATTCTGGAGGCGTTGTATAACGCGGATGCGCCGGATGGGTTGGATTTGGTGTTCTTCGTGCAGGCGCAGGAGGAGGAGCCGGCGCCGCCGCCGGAGGTGGCGGAGCGGAAGGCGCGCTCGGCAAGGAAGTCGAAGCCGGCGGTGGAGAATGCGACGTTGAATCCGCTGTTTACGTTTGAGGCGTTTGTGGTGGGACCATCGAATAGTTTTGCGTATGCGGCGGTGGAGGCTGTGGCGGGGCAGCCGGGGCGAGCGTATAATCCGTTGTTTATTTATGGCGGGACGGGGCTGGGTAAGACGCATTTGATTCAGGCGGCGGGGCATAAGCTGCAGGAGGTGCCGGGGGCGCAGGTGCGGTATGTGACGACGGAGACGTTGTTGAATGAGTATGTGGAGTCGATCCAGAAGCGCAGCACGGTGGAGTTCCGCACGCGGTATCGGAATGTAGATTTGTTGATCGTGGATGATATTCATTTCTTGGCGGGGAAGAATGCGCTGCAGGAGGAGTTCTTCCATACGTTTAATGCGTTGCATCAGTCGGGGCGGCAGATTATCATGACGTCAGACAGGCCGGCGAATGAGATTGAGGGGTTGGAGCAGCGTTTGGTGTCGCGGTTTGAGTGGGGGTTGGTGACGCAGCTGGAGATGCCGGATTTTGAGACGCGGCTGGCGATTTTGAGGCATAAGCAAAGGACGGCAGCGAAGCCGCTAGATGATTCGATCCTGACGTTTATTGCGCAGAATGTGAAGTCGAATGTGCGGACGTTGGAGGGGGCGTTGATGCGGGCGATTTCGTATGTGTCGCTGCATAAGGGGGCGATGTTGTCGGTGGAGGTGCTGCGGGGGCTGCTGCGGGATTTGTTGGACCGCGAGCAGGCGGGGGATTTGTCGATTGATGAGATTCAGAAGACGGTGGCGGAGTTTTATCACATCCGGCTGCATGATATCACGAGCCCGAAGCGGATGCAGTCGATTACGTTCCCGCGGCAGATCGCGATGTTTTTGAGCCGGAAGCTGACGCAGAAGTCGCTGCCGGAGATTGCAAAGGCGTTTGATAAGACCCATGCGACGATTCTGCATGGGTGCAAGGCGGTGCAGGACCGGCTGTCGGTGGAGGATGATTTGCGGGAGTCGCTGCGGGTGCTGACCCGTAAGCTGAACCGTGACCCCGCGACGTATAACATCTGACGGTTGGGTATGTTTGATTTGAGGAATAGTGGCGCAGGGACGATTTTCGAGTCTGGGAGGCAAATCTGCTTGACGGTCGAGGGCGTTTTTGCTACTATTTCGCGGTTTCTTGCCGTTTAAAGGCGGCATGATTTTGGCTGTTTTTGTGTGAGAGTCAGGCCAACATAGCTCAGTTGGTAGAGCACTTCCTTGGTAAGGAAGAGGTCGACGGTTCGATTCCGTTTGTTGGCTCCAGTTTTCACACGGGGACAGTGGTTAGAGAAGAGATTCAGATCACAGGAGTAATTCACAATGGCTAAAGAAGCATTTGATCGCGGTAATAAGCCGCACGTCAATGTCGGCACGATCGGTCACGTCGACCACGGCAAGACCACGCTGACTGCCGCTATCACCCACGTACAGTCGCTGAAAGGCTTGTGCAACGCTGTTAAGTATGACGAAGTCGCTAAGGCTTCCGAATCTGCCGGCCGCCGCGACCCCACTAAGATTTTGACGATTGCGACTTCGCACGTCGAATACGGAACCGAAAACCGCCACTATGCGCACGTTGACTGCCCCGGCCACGCTGACTATGTGAAGAACATGATCACCGGCGCCGCGCAGATGGACGGCGCGATCCTCGTGGTTTCGGCCGCTGACGGCCCGATGCCGCAGACCCGCGAGCACATCCTGTTGGCCCGTCAGGTCGGCGTGCCTTACATCGTCGTGTTCCTGAACAAGGTTGACTTGGTTGACGATTCCGAGTTGCTGGACCTCGTCGAGATGGAAATCCGCGAGCTGCTCGCCAAGTACGAGTATCCGGGCGACGATACGCCGATTATCCGCGGCAGCGCGCTGCCTGCGACTAAGGCGACGAGCAAGGATGATCCTGCTTGCAACTGCATCACCGAGTTGATGAACGCTTTGGACACCTACATTCCTGAGCCGGTCCGTTTGCTGGATCAGGCGTTCCTGCTGCCGATCGAAGACGTGTTCTCGATTGAAGGCCGCGGTACTGTGGTAACCGGCCGTATTGAGCGCGGTTTGATCAAGGTTGGCGAAGAAGTCGAAATCATCGGCTTGCGTCCGACCGTGAAGACGACCGTTACCGGCGTCGAAATGTTCCGCAAGCTCCTCGACCAGGGCCAAGCCGGCGATAACGTCGGTTGCTTGCTGCGCAGCACGAAGAAGGAAGACGTCGAGCGCGGCCAAGTGTTGGCCAAGCCCGGTTCGATCACGCCTCACACAGAGTTCACCGGCGAAGTTTACGTCCTCTCCAAGGATGAAGGCGGCCGTCATACCCCGTTCTTCAAGGGCTACCGTCCCCAGTTCTACATCCGCACAACGGACGTGACCGGCGACATCACCCTGCCTGAAGGCGTGGAAATGGTTATGCCCGGCGACAACATCTCGATTCAGGTTAAGCTGATTTCGCCTGTTGCGCTGGAAGAGAAGATGCGTTTCGCTATCCGCGAAGGCGGCCGCACCGTTGGTGCTGGTACCGTCGGCAAGATCATCAAGTAATCAGAAGCTCCTGTGAATCGCGGCGGGTGCCGAGCCCACTAATCCGGGCTCGGCGCCGTTGCCGTTTCAAGCAGGAAGGAAGTTAAGAAGATGCCGAGAGATTTAGCAATCATGGCTTGCACCGAATGCAAGCGCGCGAATTATACGACTACGCGGAACAAGCGGACGGTGACAAACCGCCTCGAGATCAAGAAGTTCTGCCCGAATGAGCGGAAGCGCACGCTGCACCGCGAACAGAAGTCTTAATCATTTTTATAGGTGAGTAGCTCAATTGGTAGAGCAGCGGTCTCCAAAACCGCAGGTTGCTGGTTCGATGCCGGCCTCACCTGCCACTTTTTAGGGCGGGTATCATCACAGGACACTGAAGTCGGATGAATATAAAAGAGATAATAGAGAAAACGAAGGGTTTCCTCGGGGAAGTCTATTCCGAGGGCCGCAGGGTCGCTTGGCCGGAGCGTAAAGAGCTGATCGACTCGACGATGGTAGTTATCGTCTTCATTCTCATCCTGGCGGTGATCGTGCTGTCTTGCGATAAGGTGATCAAGGTGCTGCTGGACGCGATTTACAAAATCTTCCTCTAATTTTGAATTGAAGGGTTGACCGCAATGGCCGAAGATACGCCTGTCAAACAATGGTTTGTTCTGCATGTACTGACCAGCAATGAGCAGAAGGTGCAGCGTTACATCAAGGTGCAGTCCCGTCTGCAGCATTTAGAAGATTATATCGGCGAGGTTGTGATTCCCACGGAGCGCGTCTCCGAGGTGAAGAATGGCGTCAAAACAACGGTCAACCGCAAGTTTTTCCCGGGGTATGTGCTGATCAATCTGGCGCTGTATCCCGGCGGCGATTTTAAGAAGCCGATGAGCGAAGTCGTGTGGCGTTTCTTGAAGGAAACCCCCGGCGTGCTCGGTTTCATCGGCAAGAGCGAGAATCCGATGCCGATGCGGCAGTCGGAAGTCGATGCAGTTTTAAATCAAACCGCCGGCAAGGCGGAAAAAGTCAAGCCGAAGATTGAATTCAATCCCGGCGAGACAGTCAAAATCAACGATGGTCCGTTTGTCGGCTTGGTCGGCTCGGTCGTCGAGGTGGATCCTGACCGGGGCAGGCTGAAAGTCGAAGTGGTAATCTTCGGCCGGCCGACCCAGGTTGAATTGGAGTACTGGCAGGTCGAGCGCTTTGTCGACACGGCTGCCCAGTAATTCGATTCGTCAACGGTGGTTCGTTCGTACCGGTTGGGACCCGGGAGAGTCACATAAAGACAAGCAAGAGGTATCACAATGGCAAAAAAAATCACGGGTATCGTGAAATTGCAAATCCCGGCGGGCGCCGCGAATCCTGCGCCTCCGGTAGGCCCGGCTCTGGGCTCGCAAGGCGTCAACATCATGGCGTTCTGCAAAGAGTTCAATGCTAAGACGCAAGACAAAGCCGGTTTGGTTATTCCGGTGGTCATCACAGTTTATCAGGACCGCAGCTTTACGTTCATCCTGAAGTCGCCGCCCGCAGCAGTGCTGCTGAAGAAGTATGCCGGCTTGGCCAAGGGCTCCGGCGTGCCGAACCGCGACAAGGTGGGCAAGGTCACCCGCGCTCAGGTGCTCGAAATCGTCAAGATCAAGAAGGACGATTTGAATGCCCGCTCGGAAGAAGCCGCAATGCGGATGATTGAAGGCACTGCCCGTAACATGGGCATTGAAATCGTGGAGTAAGGGGATTATCATGGCTAAGTTTGGAAAACGTTATCAGGATGCCGCCAAGAAAGCCCCCAAGACTCTCGTCAGTTTGGAGGAGGCGGTTGCTTTTGTTAAGGCTAACCCCGGCGCAAAGTTTGATGAAACAGTTGATGTCTCGCTCCGTTTGGGTGTGGATATCAAGAAGTCGGACCAGACGGTCCGCGGTACGCTGACCCTGCCGCATGGCACGGGTAAGAATATGCGTGTGATCGTGTTCGCCGCAGGTGCGCAGGCTGATGCCGCGAAGGCCGCCGGCGCCGATGAGGTGGGTTACGAAGATTTGATTGAGAAGGTCAAGGGCGGCTGGACCGACTTTGACGTGGCGATCTCGACAACCGATGCGATGAAGCTTGTGCGCGGCGTGGCTCGCGTGCTGGGTCCGCGCGGCTTGATGCCGAACCCGAAGACCGGTACGGTCACGGACGACATCGCGGCTGCAGTTGCGGCGTCCAAGGGCGGCAAGGTTGACTTCCGCATGGACCGTACTGGAAATTGTTGTGTTGTGGCCGGCAAGCGCAGCTTTGATGCTGAGAAGTTGGTTGACAATATCAACGCGATTCTCGAAGCTGTGAAGCACGAGCGTCCGGCGGCAGTGAAGGGCGTCTTCCTCAAGAGCTGCACGGTCAGCTCGACGATGGGCGTTGGCGTTAAAGTGATCGTTAAGGAGTAATTGAGATGAGTGATACACAGAAACGTCCGGAAAAGATCGCTATCTTCCGTGAAGCCACTGAGTTGTTGAAGGGGCGTCCCTTTGCATTCCTCGTGAATTTCGGCGGGTTGACGGTGGTGCAGATCGCCGACATCCGCAGCCAGCTGGCCGCGAAGAACCTCCGTTTTGCCGTGATCAAGAATTCGATCATCGGTAAGATTGCGGCTGAACAGGGTTGGGCAGATTTGTCCGAGCTGTTGTCCGGGCCGACGGCGGTTGTCGTGGGCGAGGGCGATATTGCGGACATTGCCAAGACTTTGGTTGATTTTACCAAGAAGAACGACAAGTCCAGCGTTAAGGGCGGTCAATTAGACAGCAAGCTTTTGACAGCTGACGATGTGCTGAAGCTCTCCGAGTTGATCTCGTTGGCGGCACAGCAGGCTCGTTTGTTGGGCACATTGCAGGCTCCGGCTTCGCAAATGGCGCGTGTGTTGCAGGCTAAGATCGACGCAGCACCTGCGGCGGAAGCTCCGGCTCCTGCTGCCGAGGCGCCTGCGGCGGTTGTTGAGACTTCGGCTGAGGTCGCCCCCGCAGAAGCGGCGGCACCGGCAGCTGAGGCTCCCGCGCCTGCGGCTGAATAAGTTTCCTAACACGGTAAAGGTGCTGTGAGGTAAGGCTTTGAGTTAAGTCGAGCGTTGCAGTGCCTTCCTCCTCTGCTGACAGAGGCGGTTCGTTTACAAAGAAAGACAAGAGAAATGACACAAGAAGAAATTATTGAAGCATTGAGCGGCATGACCGTTCTGCAGATCGCTGACCTCGTTAAGGCTCTCGAAGAGAAGTGGGGCGTTTCCGCCGCTGCTCCTGTGGCCGTTGCCGCCGCCGGCGCCGCTGCCGCTGTTGAAGAGAAGACTGAGTTTGATGTGATTCTGGCTGATGCCGGCGCGAACAAGATCGGCGTCATCAAGGAAGTGCGCACGATCACCGGTCTCGGTTTGAAGGATGCTAAGGACCTCGTCGAAGGCGCTCCGAAGCCCCTCAAGACCGGCATTGCCAAGGATGAAGCCGCCAAGATCAAGGAAGCCCTTGAGAAGGCCGGTGCTAAAGTCGAAGTTAAGTAACTCGGCTTTTACGGGCAGAGGCTGCGCGGATTTCCGCGGGCCTCTGTTTCCCTTTTTCATCGAAGCTGCTGACGCCGCCTACGCAGTGCCCAGATGAAATCGTAGAGTGCTTTGCCGGATGATGGAACCCGAAGTTGGTCCGGTGTTCACAGGAGCATTCAAAATTAGCGTTCTTCGACCAGTTGGCAGAGTTAGTTTGGCCAATGGAAGAAGATTTCCCTATCGAGTATTCGGTTTAGAAGGTTTTTGCCATGACAGAGAAAATTTTCGGCAAGTTAACGGCGGTCGTTCAACCGCCAGATTTGATTGAACTGCAAACGCGATCGTTTAAAGAGTTTGCACAGGCGGAGTCACCCGCCGCGAAGCGCGAGCGTAATGGACTTCAGGCGATCTTTAACGAAATCTTTCCGATTGAGAGCTACGACGCACGGTATGTGCTGGATTTCGTGAAGTATGAATTGGGCGCGCCGAAGACGGATTATCTGACCGCATTGACCAATGGCGAGACTTATTCGGCTCCTCTTGAAGCCACCTTCCGCCTGCGTGACAATGACGAGTTCCGTGAAGAGAGCGTCTACATGGGCGAAATGCCGCTGATGACTCCGGACGGCGGTTTCGTAATCAATGGCGCCGAGCGCGTGATTGTTTCCCAGCTGCACCGTTCGCCGGGTCTCTGCTCGGAACGGACCATGCACCCCAACGGGCAGGAGCTCTTCTCCGTTCGCATTATTCCTGACCGCGGCTCTTGGATTGAAATTCAGTTTGACTCTTCTGATGTGATGTGGGTGTATTTGGACCGTCGGCGCCGGCGCCGCAAGTTCCACGCGACGACCTTCCTGCGTGCAATCGGCTTTGGTTCGGACGAAGCCATCATCAAGCTCTACTACGAAGTCAAGAATCTGTCGACCAGCAAGACCTTGAAGGATGAGGCTTGCGAAGATTTGGTTATCAAAGACGATTTGATCGACGTTGCTTCCGGTGCCGTGCTGGCCCGCCGTTATGACCCTGTGACCCCGTCGCTGGTGGCGAACGCCGCGGCTGCCGGTCTGCGTACGATTGAGGTAGTTGATACATCGTTTGACAGTGGCGTGCTGATCAAAACGCTGCGTGCAGACGTGACGGCCTCCGAAGAAGAAGCGCTGAAAGAAATTTACCACCGTCTGCGTCCGGGCGACCCAGCGAATATGGTGAACTCCAAGCAGCTGATTCAAAAGCTGTTCTTTGATCCCCGCCGTTATGACCTGGGCAAAGTTGGCCGTTACAAGATCAACACCCGCTTGAATCTGCAAGATAAGGTCAAGACCGATCAGCGCGTTTTGGATGAGAGTGGTATTGAGGTCGTCGAGGCGATCCGCCTGCTGCTCTCGATCCGTGCCGGTCATGATTCGGTTGATGATATCGACCACTTGGGCAACCGCCGCATTCGTACTGCCGGCGAACTGTTGGAGAACCAATGCCGCTTGGGTTTGACGCGTACTGAGCGTTTGATTCGCGAGCGCATGACGCTGTTTGATCCGAGCACTGGCGTGTTGTCGCCGTCGCGCTTGGTGAACTCCAAGTCCCTCTCGGCTGTGATTCAGGATTTCTTTGGCCGCAGCCAGCTCAGCCAGTTCATGGACATGACGAACCCGTTGAGCGGATTGGCGCATAAGCGGCGCTTGTCGGCGTTGGGTCCGGGCGGTTTGAGCCGCGAACGTGCCGGCTTTGAAGTGCGCGACGTGCATACGTCCCACTATGGCCGTATCTGCCCGATCGAAACGCCTGAAGGTCCGAACATTGGTTTGATTTCCTCGCTGGGCATTTATGCGCGCGTTAACGAATACGGTTTCATCGAGAGCCCGTACCGCGTGGTGCGCAATGGCAAGGTGACCTCTGAGGTTCACTACCTGCCTGCCGACAAGGAAGAGCATTATGTGATCGCCCAGGCTAACGCACCGCTCGAAACGGATGGCCGATTTGCCGCGAAACGCGTCACCGTGCGTTACAAAACAGAGTTTACTGAAATGGAAGCCGACAAGGTCAACTACATGGACGTCTCGCCCATGCAGGTGGTCTCGATTGCCGCCGGCTTGATTCCTTTCCTTGAACACGACGACGCTAACCGTGCTTTGATGGGTGCGAACATGATGCGCCAAGGCGTGCCGTTGCTGCGCGCTGAACGCCCGTTGGTTTCGACAGGTCTTGAACAACGCGCCGCGCAGGACTCCTGCGTGACGGTGGTTGCGAAAGACGAGGGCGTGGTTGCATATGCTTCCGCACAAGAAGTCATCGTGTCGAAGAACGGCAAGATCCCCGCGTCGTTCTACCGCCGCGGCCAGCCCACTGCCATCACCACGGCAGAAGGCGCACGCCGCTACAAGCTGCAGAAGTTCCGCCGTTCCAACGCAGGGACCTGCTTCAATCAGCACCCGATCGTCAAGGTCGGACAGACCGTGAAGGCAGGCGATACGCTGGCTGACGGTCCTGCGACCGATCAAGGCTGCCTGGCGCTTGGCAAGAACATGCTTGTGGCCTTCATGCCATGGCGCGGTTTCAACTTCGAAGACGCCATCTTGGTGGCCGAGCGCGTCGTGCGTGATGACGTGTTTACGTCCATCCACATCAACGACTTTGAAGTCGGTGCCCGTGACACGAAGCTGGGCCCCGAAGAAATCACCCGCGATATTCCGAACGTCGGCGAAGAAGCGTTGAAGAACCTCACCGCTGACGGCGTTGTGCGCATCGGTGCGGAAGTGAAACCCGGCGATATTCTCGTGGGTAAGATCACCCCGAAGAGCGAAACGGAACTGGCTCCTGAAGAGCGCCTGTTGCGCGCCATCTTCGGTGAGAAGGCCGCCGACGTGCGCGATACGTCGCTGACCGTTCCGTCCGGCGTAAAGGGCATCGTGATGGATGTCAAGATTTCCTCCCAGCAGGAAACCGCACCCCGCCGCGCCCGTCCGAAGAAGGAAGAATCCTCCTACGACGAGATTGACGATTACACCGGTGCCATTGCCGACCCCGTGGATGATGATGAATCCACACACGAGGTTGACCTGCGTGCATTGGAAGATGAGCGCAAGCGCAAACGCGCACTGCTTGAAGCGGATCTGACCACTGCGCTCTCCAACATCCTGTTGGGCGAGAAGATTCCGTTGGATGTGTTGGATGTTCAATCCGGCGCAATCATCATCCCCGCCAACCGCAAGATCACGAAGACACTGTTGAACAAGTTGGCCAAGGCGCATGACCATATCCAGATTGAGTCGAGCCCTGTCCAGCAGAAGATTGAAGAGATCATTGACGGATTCCGCGGCCGTTTTGCTGAAATTGATGAGTCTTCCTCCTCCGGCTTCACCGGCGGTCCGTTGAATGACTTCATTGATGAAGGCGGCGTTGTCAAGCAGGTCCGCGTTTACGTGGCTGAGAAGAAGAACCTCTCAGTGGGTGACAAGCTCGCCGGCCGCCATGGTAACAAGGGCGTTGTTGCGAAGATCGTGCCGGACTGCGATATGCCGTTCCTGCCCGATGGCCGCCACGTTGACTTGGTGCTGAATCCGCTCGGCGTGCCTTCGCGCATGAACTTGGGCCAGCTGTTCGAAACGATTCTTGGCCTGGCTTGCGGCGAATTGGGCGTGCATGCCGTGACGCCGATTTTCGACGGCTGCCGTGAAGACGAGATTGACGATTTGCTGGCGCAGGCCCGCAAACATCAAGAGAATGCTGAAGCGCCCGGTCAGGTGCCGTGGATCAGCCCTGACGGCAAGACGGTGTTGTATGATGGCCGCTCCGGCGAGCCGTTTGACCAACGCGTTGTCGTGGGCCGCATTTACATGCTGAAGCTCCACCACTTGGTTACGGATAAGATTCACGCACGTGCCACAGGGCCTTACTCGTTGGTCACCCAGCAGCCGCTCGGTGGCAAGGCTCAATACGGCGGCCAGCGTATGGGTGAAATGGAAGTGTGGGCGCTCGAAGCGTACGGCGTAGCTTACGCCCTGCAAGAGCTGCTCACGGTGAAGTCGGACGACGTCGCCGGCCGCACCCGGATTTACGAATCGATCGTCAAGGGGCAGAACACGCTCGAAGCCAATACACCGGAATCTTTCGCGGTGTTGGCGAACGAATTGCGCGGCCTGTGCTTGGACATGGCGTTGTTGGGCGACAAGCCGGTTGAACAGCTTGTCGAACGGGTTCCCGAACCCGAAACCACCGTGTCCACCCCGTTTGGCATCTAATTTCAGGAAGGCAAAGAAATGAATCCTTTAGCAGCTAAAGAAATGTTGAGCATGTTCGGTTCGGAACATTACGACGCCGTCGGCATCAAGCTGGCGTCTCCTGAGACGATCCGCTCTTGGAGCCACGGCGAAGTCCGCAATCCTGAGACCATCAATTACAGAACCTACCGCCCTGAACGCGACGGTTTGTTCTGCGAAAAAGTATTCGGCCCGACGCGCGACTGGGAATGCGCTTGCGGCAAGTACAAGCGCGTAAAGCATAAAGGCGTAGTCTGTGACCGCTGTGGTGTTGAAGTCACCGTCTCGCGCGTCCGCCGTCAGCGTCTGGGTCATATCGAACTGGCCGTGCCGGTGTCGCACATCTGGTTTTTCAAATGCAGCCCCAGCCGTATCGGCCTGTTGCTGAACATGACTGCCACGCAGCTGGAACGGGTGCTGTATTACGAAGATTTCATGGTGACCGAGCCGGGCGACACGCCGTTGCAATACCAGCAGTTGCTCTCCGAGGCCGACTACTACGAAGCCCTCGAAAAGTACGGCGAGAACTTTGAGGCCGAGATGGGTGCCTCTGCCGTCCGCAAGTGCTTGAAGAACTTGAACCTCGATCTGCTCATGGAAGATCTGGGCGTCGAGATGGAGTCGACCAAGTCGAAGCAGACCCGCAAAAAAATTACCAAGCGGATGAAGATCGTCGAAGGTTTCCGTAGCAGCGGCTCCGAGCCAAGCTGGATGATCCTTGACGTGTTGCCGGTCATTCCGCCGGAACTGCGTCCGTTGGTTCCGCTTGAAGGCGGCCGTTTCGCGACGTCTGACTTGAACGACCTTTACCGCCGCGTCATCAACCGCAACAACCGCTTGCGCAATCTGCTGGCGCTCAAAACGCCGGACGTGATTATCCGCAACGAAAAGCGCATGCTGCAGGAAGCCGTTGATGCCGTGTTTGACAATGGCCGCCATGGCCGCGCCGTCGCAGGTCCCGGCAACCGTCCGCTGAAGTCCCTGAGCGACATGCTCAAAGGTAAGAGCGGCCGCTTCCGTCAGAACCTGTTGGGTAAGCGCGTTGACTACTCCGGCCGTTCGGTTATCGTAGTCGGTCCCGAGCTCAAGCTCAACCAATGCGGTCTGCCAAAGAAGATGGCTTTGACGTTGTTCGAGCCGTTCATCATCCGCCGCCTGAAAGACAGCGGCCTGTGCCATACAATCCGTACAGCGCGCAAGATGATCGAACGTCAGGACGAGAAGGTGTGGGATATCCTCGAAGAGGTGACTACCGGCAAGACGGTTATGTTGAACCGCGCGCCGACGTTGCACCGCTTGTCCATCCAGTCGTTCGAGCCCGTGTTGATTGAAGGTGAAGCTATCCGTTTGCACCCGATGGTTTGTACGGCGTTCAACGCTGACTTCGACGGTGACCAGATGGCTGTTCACGTCCCGCTCTCGATTGAAGCCCAGCTCGAAAGCCGCCTGTTGATGATGGCTTCGAACTCGATCTTCTCGCCTGCATCCGGCAAGTCCGTGATGACGCCGACGCAAGACATCGCCTTGGGTTGCTACTACCTCACAATCCCCAACCAGCAGGATAAGCTGAACGGGCGTGTCGCGGGTAAGAATCCCTTTGGCAATGAGCACGTGCCGGCTTTCAATACGACTGCCGAAGTCAAGCTCGCTTATGATGAGAAGGCTCTCAAGCTGCACGACCGCATCCGTTTCCGCAATCCTGACTTCGAACGTCCGGAGCGCCGCTATGCCAACCCGAAAGTGCGCACGCTGGAAACAACCGTCGGCCGCGTCCTCTTCAATGAGATTTGGCCGGATGAGATCGGTTTCGTCAACGACCGCGTTGACAAGGGCCGCTTGGGCGATTTGATTCTCCATGCGCACCAAGTCGTCGGCCATGCCCGCACCGTGCGGGCGTTGGATGAGTTGAAGACATTGGGCTTCAACTACGCCTGCCAAGCCGGTGTGTCGATGGGTATTAAGGACATGATCCGCCCGCCTGAAAAGGATGATCTGATCAAGCACGCCACGGCAGAGGTTTCCAGCGTGGATGCCCAGTATCAGCAAGGCGTGATTACCGACGGCGAACGTTATAACAAGATCATCGATATTTGGACCAACACCACCGAGAAGATCGCTGACGCGCTCTACAAAGGTGTTGACCGCAACACCTCCAAGGACAACCCGAACCCGGTTGAAACCAACCCGATGTTCATGATGGTTGACTCCAAGGCTCGTGGTTCCAAGCTCCAGATCCGTCAGCTCGCCGGTATGCGCGGTTTGATGGCTAAACCCTCCGGTGAGATTATCGAGCGCCCGATTACCGCATCCTTCCGTGAAGGTCTCGGCGTCTTGGAATACTTCATTTCAACGCACGGTGCGCGTAAGGGTCTCGCAGATACGGCGTTGAAGACGGCTGACGCCGGTTACTTGACCCGTAAGCTGGTTGACGTCGCGCAAGACGTGATCATCACCACGATGGACTGCAATACCGTCAACGGTATTGAAGTTGAATCCGTGGAAGAAGGTGACGAAGTTCTCGTTCCGTTGCGCGCCCGTATCCTCGGCCGCACAGCGTTGCACGAGATCCGCAATCCTTCCACCGGCGAGATCATCATTCCGGCCAATGGCGACATTGACGAGCGGATTTGCAAAGCGATTGAAGACGCCGGCATTGAGAAGGTCTGGATCCGCTCCGGCCTGACGTGCGACTCGCCTTACGGCATGTGCGCCAAGTGCTACGGCCGCGACCTCGCGACTGGCCGCTTGGTTGAAATCGGCGCCGCTGTCGGTATCATCGCCGCACAGTCCATCGGTGAGCCCGGTACTCAGCTGACGATGCGTACGTTCCATATCGGTGGTACGGCATCGACTGTTTCCAAGACGCCTGAAATTGTTGTGAAGCGCAAGGGCTTCGCGCGGTTCAAAGACCTGCGCGTTGTGCGTAACAAGCAGAAGCAGCTGGTCGTCTTGAACAAGAACGGCTCCATCGAAATCACGGACGCCGACGGTAACGAATTCGAAACCTACACGATCCAAATGGGTTCCACGCTCTTCGTCGAAGACGGCGGTGCGGTGAAGGAAAACATGAAGATCGCTATGTGGGATCCGCACTCCGTGCCGATCATGGCTGAAAAGCCCGGCGTCGTTTCGTTCCAGGACTTCCAAGAAGACGTCACCGTCTCTTACGAGCGTGACGAAACCACCGGCACGACGATGATCGTCGCGTTGGAAACGAAGGAAGACCTGCACCCGCAGATTATCGTTACCGACCCGCAGGCGAACACTATCCTCGGTTACTACCACATCCCCGTCGGCGCGCACGTTACCGTCCGCGAAGGCCAGATGGTCGAGCCGGGCGAACTGCTCGCTAAGACGCCCCGTAAGGAAGCCAAGACCCGCGACATCACGGGCGGCTTGCCGCGCGTGGCCGAACTCTTCGAAGCCCGCACACCGAAAGACGCCGCGGAAATCTCGAAGATTGAGGGCGTGGTCGACTTCGGCGAAAATCAACGCGGCAAGCGCTGCTTGATTGTGCGCGACGAAAGCACCGGCATTACGGAAGAGCATTTGATTGCCCCCGGCAAGCAGATCGTTGTGTTTAAGGACGACCACGTCAAGAAAGGCCAGCAGCTCACGGAAGGTCCCGTCGTGCCGCAGGAAATCCTTGAGGTTTGCGGTCCGCAGGAATTGCAACGCTACTTGGTCAATGAAGTGCAGCAGGTTTACCGCCTGCAGGGTGTGGAAATCAACGACAAGCACATCGAAATCATCGTGCGTCAGATGCTTCGTAAGGTCACCATCAAGAACCCCGGCGCGACCGAGTTCTTGTGGGGCGACCAAGTCTCCCGCCAGCGCTTCATCGAGGCCAACGAGGCCGTTGCGCAAGAAGGTAAGCGTCCTGCCGAAGCTCAGCCTGCGTTGTTGGGTATCACGAAGGCCTCTTTGGAAACCGACTCCTTCATCTCCGCGGCATCGTTCCAAGATACGACCCGCGTGCTGACGGATGCGGCAACCTTGGGCCGCGTGGACGAACTGCGCGGCTTCAAGGAGAACGTGATTCTCGGCCACTTGATTCCCGGCGGAACGGGCTTTGCATTGCATCGCCACATCCGCTTGGTACCGCTGGCCGAGCCGATTGCCGAAGAGGAGATGGAGAAGTTGCGTGTGGAAGCCGCCCGCAAGCTCGAAGAAATCTTCACCAACTAATCTGTTGGCAGCAACAGACGAAAAAAGCGCCGAGGGTCAAAACCTTCGGCGCTTTTTTTATCCGCAGAGCAGAAACCCTGCGGTGATAGATACTGAATGATTATTCGCCCAGCACCATGCGGTAGTGCTTGAGGAAGCTTTGGATGATGTCATCCATCGTCACTGCCGATAGCGGGTAGGACTGAGGGTCCGGACGGAAGGTGATGTTCTCATACTTCACCAGCTTCTGGTTGCGCAGCAAACGTACCGAAGCCCGCGGCAGAATGCCGGAGGGCACATAACTCTTCTCCACGCGGAAGGTGATCTCCTCGTAGCCGTTGTTACGGACAGTGATGATTGAAGAGGCCGGCGCTTCGCGCACCGACACATCCCGTCCTAATGCCTGCAGTTCATCGGCCACTTGCTTTAAAGCTGGCGTCGCTGTTGTCGCCAAGAAGCGTTCAAACGCGGCGCTCTCCTGCTCGGCGCGTGTCGCGCGGGCGGAGCTGTTGACGATGGATGCGAGTTCTTGTTTCCAGTCCATGGCGCCTCCTTAGTCGAGGGTGTGTACTAACAGACCGGAGCGCAGCTTGGGCTCAAACCAAGTGCTCTTCGGCGGCATGATTTCATCAGCGTCTGCAATGTCCATCATTTCGTGCACGGTGACAGGCGCGAGGGAGAATGCAACGGCGTCACGGCCGGAGTCCACACGTGCGGTCAGTTCGCCTGTGCCGCGGATGCCGCCGATGAAGGCGATACGCTGGCTCGTGCGTGGGTCATCAATGCCCAGCACTGGCGCCAGCAAACGGCTTTGCAATACGCTCACGTCGAGGTTGTCGACGGGGCCGATGTTGGGCTTCTTCCAGCCCAGCTCATACCACTTGCCGCCGAGGTACATGCGGCAGGTGTGCGGCGCGGTGACATCACCATTGTCGGCAGGTTTCACAGTAAACTCTTTTTCAACCAGCTTCATGAACGCTTCGGGCGTGTGGCCGTTCAAGTCGGCAACGCAGCGGTTGTAAGCGAGAATCTTCAATTGGTTCTCAGGGAACAGCACAGCAAGGAACCAGTTGTATTCCTCATTACCGGTGTGCGCGGGGTTGGCCTTGCGGCGCTCTTGGGCAGCGCGTGCGGAGGCGGCGGCGCGGTGATGTCCGTCGGCGATGTAAGCGAGTTGTACTTTTTCAAAAGCTTCAACCCACGGCGCGCTCGACGAATCAATGCGCCACACAGTGTGTGTGATGCCGTCAGGTGCGATAAAGTCATAGAGCGGCGTTGTGGCAGTCACCTTGGCGACCATTTGGTCAATGGCTTCTTGCGCACGGTAGGTGAGGAACACGGGACCGGTGTTGGCGCCGAGTTCCAAACAGTGGCGCGTGCGGTCGTCCTCTTTATCCTTGCGGGTCTTCTCGTGCTTGCGGATGATGTTATTCTCATAGTCCGCGACGTTACAGCAAGTGACCAAGCCGGTCTGCGCACGGCCATTCATGATTTGACGGTAGAGATAGAGTTTCGGCAGACCCTCGCGGATCAGGATGCCATCGCGTTGAAAAAGCTGGAAGACATCTACACCATGCTTATAGACGGCATCGGAATGAATATCCGTATCATCAGGCAGGTCAATCTCCGGGCGGGAAATGCGCAGGAACGAAAACGGATTGCCCTTGGCAAGGGCACGCGCTTCGGCGGTATCGACAACATCGTATGGCACGGACGCCAGTCTGCCGACTTTATCCGGGGCAGGGCGAAGGGCGTCAAACGGTTTGATTTTCATGAAGGTTCTCCGAAAATAAAAAAGCCTCTACCTTGTTAAATAGAGGCTCGTGGTGTTGAAAAAAGACGGACTCTATTATTGGAACGTGAAGTTCACGAGCGGGCAGAACGGCACGGACGAACTGCGGATAACGTTCACGATACCCACTTGGAAACCGTTGATCGTCTCCGTGCGGTTAATCAGGCCGATCTGGAAACCATCCACATGATCAGCGATGTTCACGAGACCCACTGAGAAGGTCCCTGCCTTGAGATTCTGGTTCCAAAGACCCACCTGCGCACCGAACGCATCGCCCGCGAGGTTGACGCAGCCGATCTGAATGCCGGCCATCTGATCAATGACGTTGTTGCGGATCAGGTTGATTTGGAGGCCGTACATATTCTGGCAGGTTCCCCACAAACCCAGATCAAAACCCGTGAGAGATTCGCACTCGCCATAAGGGAGCGTCAGGCGCAGGCCGACCACGTCAACCGACTCATCGCAGATCCAATTATTAAAAGCAAAACAAACAGAGTCATAACCCTTCTGCTGTTGAGCGAACACGGACGAAACAGAAACAGACACAACAATCAAAGCGGCGAGCAAAGCTTTTTTCATTTTCGAATCCTCAGTTAGTTAAATCCCGTATGTAAACAGGATTGCGATACTATACCCCATTCCTTCGGCGATTGCAATAAATAAGCGTGTCTTTATACGCAATTTTAACGCTTGACGCAATTTCCGCGGCACCTTGGACGGATACCCGCTCAAACGCTGGATTCGACGCATCAATCCCCCGCCGGATAAAGATTGACACCGTTTTGCTTTTTGTGCTATAGTTCCGCAGTGGGACACTTCTAAATCGGGAGGCTGTATGCAAAAACGAACCCTGTTTGTTCTGTGCCTGATACTGTTAGGGGCCATTACCGCCTGTGCAGCGGAGCTGTTGCCCTATGTCGACCTGCGCTTACGTAATGCGAGGTCACCCTATGTGGAGAATCGAGCCGTGCGCTGGGACTTATTGGTGCCGGATGGCTTTACTGGCAATCTTGCCGATTACTATCTGCACTTGACGGATGAGAAGGGCAACAACATCTCCTTCCGCCTCGACCAAGTCCGGCAGCACGGTGTCTCCTTTGATAAAGCGAACGTCTTCTCGGGGGAACAAAGTTTGGATTTAGCCAGCCGCCATCCCGGTCTTTCGACTGAGTTTGCATACGGCCTTTACGGACTCGTCCGGGTTTACTTCCTGCCCGATGGCGGTGCCATCAAAACCTATCCGCCCAAGCACGACCTCGCCGCCGTGTTCTACCAAGTCCCCAATGCCAACGGATTGACAGACGTTGCCGGAGTCAAGCTCTTCGGTTTTGCCCGCGATTGCTTGACAGCCTACGGCACGTCGGAAGAGCGAAAAAAGTACGGCATGCGCACGATGGACAACTTTGCCGAATCCAAATTCCGCCCATCCAACGAACTCGTTTCCAGCAGAAACCTCGCCAACGATACCACCAGTCCGAATGACGGCTTTATCTGGGTGTGCCTGCGTCCCAATGCCACCCCTGTGCCAACACCGCCAATCATCCGACTGCCGCTGCGCGACGATTGCTATCAAATGCTCCGCCCGCTGCCCGAGGCACAAACCATCGACCAATACATCTCCGCCACCAACTTCCTTTACGCCAAGCCCCTCTTGACGCCCGGCGTCCTGCCCGTGCGTAAAGATACCACGTTCAAACAGCTTGAAAAACTCACCCAACTTCAAAACCAACTGCAACAGCATAGCGTTGGCAACTTACGTCCCGATGCCTCGTGGAACTTCGCCTTCATCGAAGTGCCTGATTATAGCGGACTCGCGCTCGGTGCGGAACTATTTGAGTGCTACCTGACACTCATCGACACCGCGACACCCGAAGCCGCCCGTCTTGCCGCCCAACTGCAAGCCGACATCGACCTCATCCATAAAATAACATCCGACACCGCCCTTTGGAACCTCACCTACCACCGCAAATCAAACGATGCCGTCAATGCCCGTCACTCCGCCCGTGGCAAACCCGTCAACCGTCCCGATCTCCCCATCCGTTACGTCAAATTCGGTGAATCGCCTCAACCCTGATTTAATCCTCTCGCATTATGCTTTTGTCAGACATCTGACGCAAAAGATTCACTTGACTGACACATTTGCCTCAAACGTTTGACACCGACTTGGCAAACGACTGAACCTGCGTTGGCAAACGTTGAACACCTGCCTGCCAAACGTTTGGCAGAAAATTCCCGTTCACGATACTTTCAAGTCGCTCTTGATGGGTCTATTTTCGTCTTAATCCGCTGGAATTATTGCGACGAAACCGCTTATAGCGATTCTGGTTTTTTGCTTAGTTGTTGGGGCGGTGGCTGCCGGGGGTGTTGAGGTTGGCGCGTTTGAAGGCGGCGGAGAGGTGGCTGGCGCTGGAGTAGCCGCATTTGTCGGCAATTTGGTCGAGGTTGAGGGTGGTTTGGGTGAGGAGGCGGAGGGCGAGGTTGTTTTGGTGTTCGCGCCAGACGGCGGCGGGGGCTTGGCCGAGGTGTGCGCGGAAGCGGTGTTCGAGTCCGCGGCGGCTGATGCCGGTGTAGCGGGCGAGGGCGTCGATGTCGGGGGGGGTGTTGAGGTGTTGGGTGATGTGGCCGAGGGCTTTGCTGATGATGGGGTCGGGGGTGTGGCACCAGGCGGTGCTGGTGCGGATTTGGATGGGTTGGGGGGGGAGGCGCGTGGCGATTTTGGGGGCGCGTGCGCCGGTGGCGAGGGTGAGGAGGGTGTTGAGGGCGGTGTGGCCGATTTGGTGGAGGGGGTGGGGGATGGTGGTGAGGGGGATGGGGCTGAGGAGGGCGTCGGCGGGGTTGTTGCCGGTGCCGATGATGGCGAGGTGTTGGGGGATGGGGATGTGGGCGGCGAGCGCGGCGGTGGCAAGGGTGCGGGCGTGGTAGTCGGAGGTGCAGTAGGCGCCGGTGCGGGGGGGGAGGGTGTCGGGCGTGAGGGGTTGCGGGATTGCGGGGAGGACGGGGATGTTGGCTTGTTGTGCGGCGCGGAGGAAGCCTTTGCGGCGGAGGCGGGCGCCGTAGCTGGGTTCGTCGTGGAGGCAGAGGAGGGTGGTGCAGCCGGCTTGGATGAGGTGGCGGGCGGCGAGACGGCCGATGTGTTGTTCGTCGGGGATGACGCTGGGGACGCGGCGGATGCGGCTGAGGGTAGAGGTGTTGATGAGGGGGATGGTGCGGGGGAGGGGTTCGAGCCAGCGGTCGCTGATGAAGGCGCCGATGGCGCCGTGGAGGCGGTTTTGGGTGAGGAGGCGGGTGAGTAGGCGTTCTTGGCCGGAGGGGATGACGGTGAGGGTGTGGTCGGGGTAGTGGCGAAGAGCGTCGCGGACGCCTTCGAGGATGCCGAGGCCGGTGTGGAGATCGGGGTCGAGTTGTAGGGCTATTTGCATGTTTTGCGCAGATATATAATCAAATATTTCGCATTAACGCAATGCAAATTGGATGCTTTTGTGGTAAACTTTGTCCCTTCACGTTGATTTAACCTTATTTAAGAGGATTGCTGTCATGGCTAAGAAGGCGCTGATTACGGGTATTACGGGGCAGGATGGATCGTATCTGGCGGAGTTGCTGCTGGAGAAGGGGTATGAGGTGCATGGGTTGATCCGGCGGTCGTCGAGTTTTAACACGGGGCGTATTGACCATCTGTATAAGGACCCGCATGTGTTGGGCGTGAAGCTGCATTTGCATTATGCGGACTTGGCGGATTCGAGCCGGATCATGCAGCTGTTGTATGATGTGCGTCCGGATGAGGTGTATCATTTGGCGGCGCAGAGTCATGTGCGGGTGTCGTTTGATATTCCGGAGTATACGGGCGATGTGGATGCTTTGGGCGTGGTGCGGTTGCTGGAGGCGATTCGTGCGACGGGGCTGGGCGACAAGATCCGCTTTTATCAGGCGTCGACGTCGGAGCTGTATGGTAAGGTGCAGGAGGTGCCGCAGCGTGAGACGACTCCGTTTTATCCGCGCTCGCCGTATGCCGTGGCGAAGCTGTACGGGTATTGGGCGACGATTAACTATCGCGAGGCTTACAACATTTTCGGCAGTAACGGGATTTTGTTCAACCATGAATCGCCGCGCCGGGGACCGACGTTCGTAACGAGGAAAATTACTTTAGCGGCGGCGAGGATTAAGATGGGGTTGCAAAATGACCTGTATCTTGGTAATATTTCCGCATTACGCGACTGGGGTTTTGCGGGTGATTATGTGGAGGGGATGTGGCGTATCCTGCAGCACGACCGTCCGGATGATTTTGTGTTGGCAACCGGTGAGATGCACAGCGTGAAGGAGTTCTGCGAAGAGGCTTTCGGGCTGGTGGATTTGGACTGGGAGAAGTATGTGAAGCACGACGGGCGGTATGACCGGCCGAGCGAGGTGGAGCAGCTGTTGGGCGACCCGACGAAGGCGAAGACGCAGTTGGGGTGGGAACCGAAGGTGACATTCAAGGGTTTGGTGCGGCTGATGATGGAGGCCGATTTGCAGTTGGCGCAGCAGGAGTTGGCGGTGATTCAAGCCGGCGGCACCATGGGGCGCGCGGAGTAAACGAATGGATTTGAAGAACGCGAAAATTTATGTGGCCGGGCATCGCGGCATGGTGGGGTCCGCCATGTGCCGCGAGCTCCAGCAGCATGGAGCGGAGAACTTGATTACGGCATCGCACGCCGAGGTCGATCTAACCAAGCAGGCGGCGGTGCAGCAGTTCATCTACGACCGCAAGCCGGACGTGATCGTGCTGGCGGCGGCGAAGGTAGGCGGCATCGAGGCGAACCGCACGATGATGGGCGCGTTCTTGTATGAGAACCTCATGATCAGCACGAATGTGATTGAGGCCGCGTATCGCAACGGCGTCAAGCGTCTGCTGTTCCTCGGGAGCTCGTGCATTTATCCGCGTTTGGCACCGCAGCCGATGCCGGAGGCGTGCCTGCTCACGTCGGCATTGGAATCGACCAACGAGGGCTATGCGCTGGCGAAGATTGCCGGACTCAAGATGTGCGAATATTACCGGCGGCAGTATGGGGTGTGCTATCACTCCGCAATGCCGACGAATCTGTATGGCACCGGCGACAACTACCATCTGACGCATGCGCACGTACTGCCGACAATGATCCGCAAGTTCGACGATGCCAAGCGTAATGGCGATGCGACTGTTCCGCTCTGGGGGACAGGCAAGCCGCTGCGTGAATTCTTGCATGTGGATGATTTGGCGGCGGCGTGCCGGTTGCTGTTGGAGATTGACAATCCGCCGGACTTGGTCAACGTCGGCAGCGGGCAGGAAGTTTCGATCCGCGAGCTGGCCGAGAAGGTTCGTGCGGCTGTCGGGTGCGAGGGACAGCCGGTGTTCGATCCGAACATGCCGGATGGTACGCCGCGCAAGCTGTTGGACATTTCGCTACTCCGCAGTTTAGGCTGGGAGCCGAAGATTTCGTTGGATGAGGGGATTGCCCGAACCGTGGCGGAGTATCGTGCCGAACGGGAACGCGGCGGCCTGCGGATGAAGTGATGCCGAATTGTTAGAATGCCGATGCTGTCGGCGTTGTTAAAGAGGGGTATCTTTCGCCGTTGGCGCAAGAAGTGCCCCTTTTTTGTTTATTTGAATTAGGGGGCACTGTGATGGAATATGGGGCGTTGGTGAAGCGTGCCGGGGTGTTGCGGCAGGTGCGGGCGTTTTTTGAGGCACGGGGATTTGTGGAGGTGGAGACGCCGATCCGGATTCCGGCGCCGGCGATGGAGTTGCATATCTTGGCGCCGGAGTCGGATGGGCAATGGCTGCGGACGTCGCCGGAATTGCATATGAAGCGTTTGCTGGCGGCGGGCGCAGAAAGGATTTTTCAGATGGGGTCGTGCTTCCGTGCAGGTGAGCGGGGGGCGCGGCATAATCCGGAGTTCACGATGCTGGAGTGGTATCGGGCGCATACGGGGCTGGAGGAGATTTTGGAGGATACGGAGGCGTTGACGGCGGAGGTGTTGGGGCTGGCGCGTCCGTTTGTCCGCTTATCGGTGGAGGAGGCGTATGTTTCGTATGCGGGGTGGAATCCGTTGGAGCAGTGGGACGCCGATCGGTTTGATGTGGATATGGTGAATGTGATTGAACCGAGCTTGGCGAAGCTGGGGCCGTGTTTTTTGACACGTTATCCGGCGCAGGCGGCGGCGTTGGCGCAGTTGTGTAAGGATGATCTGCGGGCAGCGGAGCGGGCGGAGCTGTATGTGCCGCAAACGCTGCCGGATGGGCGGGTGATTGCGTTGGAGCTGGCGAATGGTTATGGCGAGCTGTGTGATGCAGTGGAGCAGCGGAAGCGTTTTGAAGAGGCGGCTGTGAAGCGTCGGGCGTATGGACAGCCGGTGTATCCGTTGGACGAGGCGTTCTTGGCGGCGTTGCCGTCGATGCCGCCGTGCGGAGGAATTGCTTTGGGTGTGGATCGGTTGGTGATGCTGGCTTGCGGGGCTTCGTGTATTGACGAGGTGCGGCCATTTTGTGAGGGCGGAGTATGATGACAATAGCACGGCGTTGGACGGGAATTACGGCGGATTCGCGGGAGGTGCGGCAGGGGTATTTGTTTGCCGCAGTGCCCGGCGTGAATGTGGACGGGTGGAAGTATGCGGCGGATGCGGTGAAGGCGGGCGCAGCGGCGATTTTGGCGCAGGAGTCGGCTCCGGAAACATTTGAGGGCGTGCCGGTGATCCGGGTGCCGAGCGTGCGGCGGGCTTTGGCGGAACAGGCGGCGGCGTTCTATGATTATCCGGCGGACAAGCTGCAGATATACGGCGTCACGGGAACGAACGGCAAGACGACGACGGCGTGGATTGTCAGCGAAATGCTGAAGGCGGCGGGTAAAAAGGTCGGGCTGATTACGACGGTGAAGACGGAGTATCCCGGGTTCTCGGGGACGTCGGAGCAGACCACACCGGATGCGGTGACATTGCAGCGGACGTTGGCGAAGATGGTGGAGGCGGGGTGTGAATGCGTGGTAATGGAGATTTCTTCTCATGCGGTCGATCAAAGCCGTGTGTTTGGCATTAAGTTTACCGCGCTGGGGTTCACGAATCTGACGCAGGATCATTTGGATTACCATCACACGATGGAGGCTTATTATCTGGCAAAGAAGCGGCTGTTTGAGGAGAACCCGCAGGCGTTGTCGGTGGCGAATATCTGCGACACCTATGGTGCGCGGCTGGCGATGGAGGTCGGGGCAACGCCTTACACGGTGCATGATGCAGTGGCGCTGGAGATGACGGCTGATGGTGCGGCGTTCAACTTCCGCGGCGAACACCTGACGACGGGGCTGACGGGTAAGTATAATATCGATAACATCCTGTGCGCTTTGGCGATGACGCGTAAGGGTGTTCCGCTGGAGAAAGCCTATGAAGCTATCCGTAATCTGAAGCCGCGCTGGGGACGTTTGGAGCGCGTGCAGACATTGAGCCATGGCGCGGTGTTTGTCGATTATGCGCATACGGACGATGCTCTGACGCATGTGTTGGCGGCGTTGCGTCCGCTGACGAAGCGGCGGCTGATCTGCGTATTTGGCTGCGGCGGCGACCGCGACAGGACGAAGCGTTCAAAGATGGCGGCTGCAGTAGCGCAGGGTGCGGATGCGGCGGTGGTGACG
Organism: Kiritimatiellia bacterium; assembly: GCA_031552845.1. Taxonomy (GTDB): domain Bacteria; phylum Verrucomicrobiota; class Kiritimatiellia; order RFP12; family DVOR01; genus JAVBMC01. The sequence goes on along the minus strand of JAVBMC010000037.1, from coordinate 15,966 downwards.
TCGGACAATCCCCGCAGTGAACATCCGGACAGCATCTTGGCGGAGATCTGCGCGAGCATGCCGCCGGGTTTTGCATATGAGGTGATTGCGGACCGACGGAAGGCGATTTATAAGGCGCTGGATCTGGCGCATCCGGGCGATACGATTCTGATTGCGGGTAAGGGGCATGAGACGTATCAAGAGATTAAAGGCGTCAAGCATCTGTTCGATGACCGTCAGGTCGCGGGGGCGTTTGAGCCGAAGGGTTGAAGTATAAAAAAGAGGGGGAGGTATGAGTATCACACGTAGAGGGTTCATCCGCCGGGCAGGCGCGGTGGGATTGTTTTCAATTGTGCCGGCGCACGTGTTGCGGTCGGAAACCGCGCCGAGCAATCAGCTCACGCGCGCGGTCATCGGGTGCGGCGAAATTGCCAAGAGCGCCAATCATTTGACCTATGCGCCGATGCGGTTGATTGCGTTGTGCGATGTTGACTCGGAGCGCTTGGAGGTTTACCGGGGGCTTGCCGAAGAAAAGTATGGCAAGATGAAGAGGTGCACCAAGGACTTCCGCGATATCCTCGAAATGCCGGACGTGGACATTGTGCATATTTGTACGCCGCCGCATTGGCACGGCGTGATGTCGGTCATGGCGGCCAACGCGGGTAAAGATATTTGGTGCGAGAAGCCGATGACGCGTACCGTTGGCGAAGGACGCCGCGTGATTGAGGCGGTGCAGGCGAACAAGAAGATATTCCGCCTGAATACGTGGTTCCGTTTTGAAGGGACGTTCTACGGATTCGGCCGCGAGGTCAAGCCGTTGAAGAAGGTTATTGAGAACCGCCTATTGGGTTGGCCGCTGACGGTGACGCTGGGGCAGGCGACGGGATTCACTTGGAAGTTTATTTGGAGCGGGCGCACGGATTTAACGCCGATGCCGGTGCCGGAGATTTTGGATTATGAGATGTGGCTGGGGCCTGCGCCGTTCAAGCCGTATCATCCCCACCGCGTGCACGACACCTTCCGCGGCTATTGGGATTATGATGGCGGCGGCTTGGGCGACATGGGGCAGCATTATCTCGATGCGATTCAGTACGTACTCGAGAAAGACAACACCAGCCCGGTGCGGGTGGATATCGATTGTCCGCCGCAGCACCCGGATGCGGTGGGGCGTTTCGACCGCGTGGTGCTGACGTATGCAGATGGCTGCCGGATTATTCTGGACGGTAATGATTCGATTCCTGATGCACCGCTCGCCGAAGGTCCGTTGGGTAAGATTTATCCGCAGATGCGCTCGACCATTCCGAACCTTGAAAAACAATTGGAGAGCCTGCCGGACCCGTTGCCGCAGCAGACAGACTTTGTGGAGTCCGTCAAATACCGCCGCAAGTTCGCGCTCAATGAAATGAATGGATTCCGCTCTTGCACGCTGGTCAATCTGGCGTTGGTGGCGATGCGCCTGGGCCGCGGGTTTGATTTTGACCCCGTGAAACTCGAGGCGGTGAATGACGAGGGGGCAAACCGCTTCTTGTATCAGCAGATGCGCGCACCGTGGAAAATCTAAACAGAGGGGAATGACAATGAAACATTTATTTTTATTTGCAGTACTCGCGGCCTCTGTCGGATGGGCGCAGACAATGGCCGATTGGTCGGCCGCTAACCGTGATACGCTGGATAAACTTCGTGCCGAAGTGCCTGCACTGGCGCAGGAGGGGCGTTCCGCGTTTGAACGATTGACAGCGGCGGTTAAGCCGGACTACAAGACCGATCGTTTGGACTCCATCCGTTTGGCAGAAATGACGCGGTATGTGCTGGCGCATCGCGATTATCAAAAACCTTATGCCGATGTTTTGGCGGCGGCGGCTTTGAAGAGCACGAATGCCGATGTGACGTGCATATTCCTTGACCAACTGCGTTGGTGCGGTTACGTTGAGCAAGAGGCGCAGTTGAAACCGCTGCTACAGCATCACGATCGATCAGTACAGGAGATTGCGGCAGTGACACTCGCGGCTATTCGCGGCGACGTACGAAAGTATGAGAACATGGTCGAAGCAAAGCCTTTAACAGAAAAGGAATTGCTGGCTGTAAAGAAACAGTTGCAAAGCGCCGACTTGGTGGTGGTTAAACATGCCGCGCGTGATTTGGTGCAGACTGCGCCGTTGTGGTTGGTTGCAGATATGCAGCTGGCGTTTGCATCGGATGATGGAGCACGGATTGCGTTGTTCCGCGATGTGGGCAAATCAATCCAACAACCGGATGTTTTAAAGAGCGCCTGCGCCGAGAAGTTCGACACGTATACTCTTGCCGGAAAGACGGCTGCGTTGGAACTTTTGGCGGCGCGTCGGGTGGATGTTGGCGTTGAGTTAGCTCTGCCGTTACTGGATACGCCGAACAAGGGATTGCAACGTGCGGCCTTCCGAATGCTGCGTGCATGCGGCGGTTTGCCGGAGGCAGATAAACTGCTTCCATATTTGGCTGATGCTGATGCAGAGAGCGCTTTTGTGGAGATTGCTAAACGCCATCCGGAGGCAGAGGAGACATTTGTGCGATTATTCAAAGAGAAGAAAATCAAGGCTATGGTTGCAATTAGAATTGGCCCAGGTTTGTTGAAGCCAGTCAGTGACGCGATGCGTTCACCTGATAGCGAAGTTGCAGCCGATGTCATCCGTGCAATGTCTAAAATCAACTCACCGCAAATGACGGAAATCTTGTTGAAGTTTGCACTAACCGCGGCTGAGGATGTCCGCTTGCAGACATTGTCGGTGCGGGGTGTGGTTCAGCGGATGCGAGAGGCCAAACCGGAAGAGCGCAAAGCTATGAAGCAGATGTGGCAGGAGTTAGATAAAAGCAAGTTGACTGATGCCAATCACCAAGTGCTCGAGGATTGCTTGAAATAATATGGTGAGTGTCTGAAGAGGTCACCTGAAATCGTGGTTAGAGGTCAGGTGACCTCAGAGGATGAGGTCTAAGCACCTGCGAGTACGAGGTCAAGTGACCTCAGGCCTTGAGGTCAGGTGTGTTGCGCGGTAGAGGTCTCTAACGCTGTTGATGCGTGAGGGTGAGTGAATCGTAGCGAAGCCTGTATATAGGGCTACGGCTGGTATTCGCAGGCGCCGATATCCACTTTGGTATTGTGAATGCGGGGCTTGCCGAGCAGGTCGAGCGTGCCGGGGGCGAAGTTGTTATTGCCGCGGTCAACGCAGATTGAGCCGACGCGCAGGCGGTAGTCGTTATTGCCGGAATCGGTGAACTGCGGGTTAGAGCTGATGTTGCCTTCGCCTGCAATCTGGGGGTCGGTGCAATTGTATTGGCCTTTGCAGTCGTAGATGTTGTTGCCTTCGCGCTGCGCGGCATTGCCCCAGACGATGGTGTTGTAGAGGGTGCTGGAGTCCACGCCGCCGCCGACGTTGATGGCGGAGTTGCGGGTGACGGTGGAATTGGCCAAGGTCGAGCTGACCACGCCGCCGCCGTACACGGCATTATTGCCAGCGACCAGGCAGTTGTTTAAAATGGAGCCTCTTACGCCGCCGCCGAGGTAGGCGTTGTTGTCCGAGATGATGCAACGGTCGAGGACGGACCTGTAAGCACCGCCGCCATCACGGTCAGCTTTGTTTTTGCTGAGGATGCAGTTGATGAGGTGTCCGCCTTGCACGCCGCCGCCATCGCGGGCGAAGCCGTCGGTGAGGGTGAAGCCTTCGAGCGCGGTGTTGGTCTGCGTGGTGTTGAATCCGAGGAGGGCACAGCGGTCAGCACCACGGGCGTCGATGCTGGTGACGTTGGGGCCGTTGAGGCTTTTGATGGTGATTGGTTTGTTGGCGGTGACGATGGGGGCGTAGGTGCCGGATTGCACCCAGACGGTTTCGTATTTGCAGGCAATGTCAATGCCGGCTTGAAGGGTCTTTTTCGCGGTTGCCCATGTGTAGCCGTCGCCACTGTCGTCGGGGCGGGAGGCGTCCACGTAGACCGCGCGCATTTCAAATACGGCGGTGAGTATGGTGTCGGCCTGGATGTTGTTGAGGGTGATTGTCGGGGCCAGAGAGCACGTCACACCGTTGGTCTCCCAGCGGAGGAAGGGGCGTTTCATCGGCTCGGCTGTGAGCGTGGCGGATTGTCCGGTATTGACGATTGCGACGGGTGGCGAGATGAGTCCGCAGCCGACAATGCGGGTGGAAATGGTCAATCCGCTGATTTCGTCTTGGTGGACGCCCATTGCGGTTTTGACGCTGAGGCCCTTGGTGGGTTTGCTGAGGCAGGGGGAACCGGTACGCAGGCGGTAGTCGTAGACGGAGGAGTCAACGAACTTGGGGTCTTGGGAAATGTTGCCGGTTCCTTGAAGGGCGGGGTCGGCCGTGCAAGTGTAGGTGGCCCTGGTGTTATAGCAGTTGTTGCTCAGCGGGGCGGTGTTGTCCCAGACGATGCAGTTGTTGAGCATGCCGGAGCGGGCGCCGCCGGCGTAGGTGGCAGCAGCGTTGGCGCTGAGCGTACAGCCGTTGAGCGTGCCGTAGTAGGAGGCGCCTCCGAAGTCGGCAGCATTCTGGAAGTAGAGGCAGGAGTTCAACACGCCGTAGTAAGAACCGCCGCCTTGCTCGGCGATATTCTTGCGGAAGACGCAGTTGTGCAGCGTGCCGCCGTAGGATCCGCCGCCGTATTGCGCGGAGCCGGCCGTCAGCGTGAAGCCGATCAGCACGGTGTTGGTATGGGAGGATGAGGTCCCAAGCGTTGCACAGCGGTTGGTGTTGCCGCCGTGGATGGTGGTGAAGGAGGCCCCCTTCTGGCTGCGGATGGTCAGCGTTTTGTTCGCCGTTGAGATGGGGGCGTAGACGCCCTCGGCGACTTCAATGACGTCGCTCTGGGCCGCCACTTGGACGGCCTGTTGGATTTCCCGCTTGGCGGTCGCCGTGGTACGGCCGTCATTAGCGTCGTTGCCATGTGCGGCATCAACGTACAGGGTGCGCGCCTGCAACGCAGGCGGCAACAGACACACAAGCGCAATTGCGTATCTGACTATCTGTTTTGCGTTTTCTCGCATCATCCGAAAATCCCGTTCAGCATCCTATTTCTTAGGGGCGATTCATTTTTACAATCTCGCCTCGTCCACCCAGTATAACGGCACAAGCATATATAATCAAGCATATTGTCACATTTTCGCAATTTGAAGTTCCGTTGATGCGCTGTCCGAAATAACATAATTACAGGCTTCATAGAGAAATATCGTTGATATGTGGTGGTGTGGGTGGATTTTACGGCGGGGGTATGGTATAATGCGCGTCAAAGGAGTTTGACTATGAGAACATTATTTGTTGCAGGGGCATTGATGGCGGTGGGGTGGTGCGGCGCGGCGGAAACGACTTGCGAGATGAAGGAGTCTACCGAGTGGGTGTGCGTGCCGGCGAAGCCTGTCGAGTTTTTGCGGGCTGTTAAGGAGAACACGAACTTTGTGCTACGGTTTGAAGTACAGACGCCAACGCCGGACGGGAGCTCAGGAGGAGGGAAGGCAGATCCATTCAAGCAGCACGCGAAGAAACCGGGAGAATGGAATCTTTGTGAGATACGCAGCCTGAGCGAGCGAACTCGAATATTGGTGAATGGAGTTGTAGGGATGGATGCGGACACAAATATCTTGGCGGAACAGTTAAAGAAGAGCGGAAATCCTAATCACGATCTTAAACTTCGCCATGTGCGCATGAAAGAGGTTCTGCCTGATTATGCCGGTGAGGGGTGCGTGCCGAAAGCACCGGAGGGTTTTACCGTGCTGTTCAACGGGAAGGACTTGACGAATTGGAAGGGCGTGACGACGTTGGAGAACTTTGATAATCCGCTGGTGCGGCAGGCTGCCACTCCTGAGAAGCGCGCGGCAATGCAGAAGATCGCTGACGAGCGGATGCGTGAACATTGGCATGTGCGGGATAACGGCGTGCTGTTCTTTGACGGGTTGAAGGGCGGCTACAGCATCGCCACTGCGAAGGATTATGGCGACTTTGAGATGCTGGTGGATTGGCGGCTGTTGTCCGTGAAGGGCGATAGCGGACTCTATCTGCGCGGCTCGCCGCAGGTACAGATTTGGGATGCGCACAACCAGTGGAACATCGGTTCAGGGGGGCTCTATAACAACAAGAAGAATCCAGACAAGCCGAGCAAGATTGCCGACCGTCTGCCGGGTGATTGGAACACCTTCCGCATCAAGATGGTTGGCGAGAAGGTCTGGGTGTGGCTCAATGGCGAGTTGGTGGTGGATAATGTGACGCTGGAGAATTACTGGGACCGCAACCTGCCCATCTTCCCCACGGAGCAGATCGAATTGCAATGTCACGGCGCCCCGTTGGAGTTCCGTAATATCTTTATCCGTGAGCTGCCGCGCTAATCGGATATGGGCACCTCTAATAATCCACTTTGACGACCAATTCAAATAAAGCTCACGCGGAGACGCGGAGGCGCGGAGAGAAACTAGCACGGTTGTTGGGTAGGGCTATGAAGGTGCCCGTGGCACTTTCGCCGAAACCGCCGAGCGGGGTAATGGTTGTGTCCGTGTTGTGGGCAACTATATGGAGAGGCTAAACGCGGTGCGGCGGTCTCGGCGAGACCTGCCCTACCTTTTGGAGACAACAATTATTAGAGGTGCCCATATCTTGGCGCTACTTGATTGAAGCGCAGAGTGCATCGAAGCCATCGCGCGTCCCGACCATGCTGACGCCGATGGCTTTTCCGTCGCGCTTAAAGAGGGTCTTGCTGACGTTTGCCACGGAGCCGTCGTCGAGGCGTTCTTCGGTGATGCCATCGCCGAGCGTGGTGCCGTCAAGGTAGAACTGCGCCTTTGATGTTTTCATGAATAATGGCAGCGTGGGCGCTTGCCAGACGTCATTGCCGCCGAGAATATTGGTGGCGGCCAGTTTGCCTTGCAGAAGCGCATAGCGGGCAATGCAGCGCGGCTTGGCATTTGGCGGTTGGGCAATATCACCCGCGGCGTAGACGCCGGGGAAAGATGTTTGCAGGTGTTCATCCACCAGCACGCCGCGGTCGGTCTTCAACCCAAACTGTGCCAGTGTAGAAAGATTCGGCACTGCACCAATGGAACATAGCACGATGTCGGACTCTTGCACCTTGCCATCGCTGAGTTTCGCGGTTAAAACTTCACCGTTGCGTGCTAGGGTTTCAATGCTGATGCCGGTGCGCAGTTCAATTTGATTGGTTTTCAAGGTCGCCAGCAGATTCTCAGTTCCAACTGTACCGAGCTGTCCGCAGAGCAATGCCGGGGCAAGCTCAATGATCGTTACATGGCAGCCTGCTTCGGCGGCACGGAAGGCGGTTTCAAGTCCGAGCACGCCACCGCCGACAACCAGCAAACGGATGCCCGGTTTGACGGTTTTGCGCAGCTCCATTGCTTCTTGCATATTCCACAACGTTTGCACTAATTCGTTGGGGCAGACGCCGAGTCCGGGGCAGATGGGGCGAGCGCCGTTGGCAATCAGCACGGCATCAAATGTTTCGCCATTGACTTTGCGTTCTCCCGGCACGAAGTCCGTGACGGGCGTGTTAAGGCGCAGGCTGATGTTCCGCTCCGTATACCAGCTCTCTGGGTGAATCGCAATGGCGGCGGGGTCGGCTTGGCCGAAGGCGACGGCAATCAAGCGCGGGCGGTAGTAGGGAAGGGTGTCCTCGTCGGAGAACAGCGTGACGGCACAGCCAGCCTGTGCCAGATGGAGAGCGGCCTCTGTGCCCGCATGACCGGCTCCGATAATGGCGCACATTTTAACAGGTGATGGATTGTCCGGCATGGCTCCTCCTTGTGTTAGGCGTTGTTGACTTTGCGGCAATTGACAATGCGCTTTTCGGTGAAAATGTAATCCACCTTGAAATCGTGCTCTTCTTGCGGCAGCGGCGTGCTGTAAACTTGGAAGTCGAATGCAATGGCAAGCTTGACGGCGGTGCGGTTCGTGCCTTTTAAGATGCGGTCGTAATACCCGCCGCCATAACCGATACGTCCGCCGGTGTAATCAAACGCGAGTCCCGGCATGACAAACACATCCACGTCAAACGGGTGTACGGGAATCCGCTCCGCAGGTTCGCGGATGCCCATGGGGCCTTGAACAAACGGCATGCCGGGCAGGAGCATGGAAAGATCGTACTGTTTGAAGACCGGATCCCAGATCGGCACGGCGACATTCTTCTCGATACCCAGCAAATGACGGCGCAACGAGCCGGTCGAGACCTCCTTGGTGTGACTCATGTAGATGCAGAAGGTCTGCGCTGTGAGCATGAGGCGGAAGCGGTCCTCTAGGATAGCTCCGGCGATGGTTCTGCCTGCCCGCCGACACGAAGAATCCGTGAGAGCTTTGCGCTTCTCACGGATCTCTTTACGGACTTCTTCCTTGGTCATGCCGGCCTCTAGCCGTTGCGCTTTTCGAAAGCCTTCATGAATTCGACCAGCTTTGTCACGCCCTCAGCGGGGAAGGCGTTATAGATTGAAGCGCGGATGCCGCCGACCGAACGATGCCCCTTCAAGCCCTTCAATCCTTCGGCCCCGGCCTGCTTCACAAACAGCTCCTCCAGCTCTTCAGTCGGCAGGCGGAACGTCACATTCATGTCAGAACGGAACTCCGGCACCGCAGTGGCGCGATAGAAGCCCGAACCGCCGATAGCGTCGTACAATTCCTTCGCCTTCGCGGCGTTGCGAGCAAAGAGCGTCTCCTTGCCCATCGCCTTAATCCAACGCGTCACCAGGCAGAACATGTAAATGCCAAACGTCGGGCAGGTGTTGTAGAGCGAGTTGTTTTCGATGTGCGTGTTATAGCTCAACATCGCGGGCAGCGCCTTCGCCGCGGTCGCTGCAAACTCGTTACGGATCGCCACCACCGCAAACCCGGACGGCCCCAAGTTCTTCTGCGCACCGGCGTAGAACATGCTATACTTCGTATAGTCACGCGGGCAAGACAGAATATCCGACGACATATCCGCACACAACGGCGAGCCGGTCTCCGGCACCACCTTTAACTGCGTGCCTGCGATTGTTTCGTTCGTCGTGATGTGGCTGTAAGCCGCACCCGGCGTCCAAACCATCTCAGCGGCAGTCGGCATGCGCGTCGGGATATCCTTCTGGGTGTTCGCCACCACCTTCACATTACCCAACAGCTGAGCTTGCTTAACCGCTGCGGCACCCCATGACCCGGCATTCACATAATCCGCCGTCTTACCCGCGCCCAGAAAATTCATCGGCAGCATCGCAAACTGAAAGCTCGCGCCGCCCTGGATAAAGAGAACCGAATAATCATCGCCCAAACCGCAGAGCTCCTTGAAATTCGCAATCGCTTCATTATGGATTGCATCGTACTCCTTGCCACGATGCGACATCTCCATAATCGACATCCCGGTGCCCTTATAATCGACCAAATCAGCCTGAGCCTCCTGCAGCACCTCCAACGGTAAAACTGCCGGGCCTGCACTAAAATTAAAAACACGCGCCATATTCGTATACTCCCTTTGGAAAGATTGAGGAAATAGTTTATCAAACACAAAACAAAAGTCAAGCAAACTCACCGTGGGTTCATACACCTATTGTTTTGTTTCCCTAAGTGCACAAAACGATTTGCTCATGTCTAGATTAAGGCTTGTTCCTCTTCATATGCTCATAAATAGAGCATTCCTCAAAATTATTGAAGGGATATTAGGGTATAGTCCTTCCGCCACTGTGCATACAAGGTTGTATCTGTTTCAGGGACAAGTGATTCGCCTGTGACTTTGTTACCACCTGTTGCTGCTGTAAACCACCCTGTAAACGCAAACCCGCTCCACCGAGGAATAGGAAGGAGTCCATATGCAGTACCACAGGAGTAGGTTTGTGTGCCAGAGGACACGTTACCACCATTCGCATTAAAAGTAACACAGACGGTTGGTCTTTCAAAAAACCGAATAATGCGACGGTCGCTGCCGGTTGTTGGCCATGTGCCGGGTAGAGTTGTTGACCCTGCAACCCCATCCCAACCCTTGGTTCCTTGCAAAACTTCAGTCACTAGATCTAGAGGAGTCCCATAGTAGATATCATCCCAATCCAGCTCTGGCGCATTGCCCAAATAACGAACCGTGTTCAAAGAGCCGCATCCGGTGAACGCGCCTTCTCCAATCCATTCCAACGACGCTGGCATAGTCAGCGATGTCAAGCTACCGCAATCATAAAAGGCTTCAATACCGATCTCTCTTACGCCCTCAGGGATTACCACGGATGCCAAACTTAAGCATCCATCAAATGCATAGGCGGGAATCATCTGCCAATTGCCGACGAGGGTCGCATTGGTAATTGACCAATAGGAGTAGGGGAAGGCAAGATTGAGGCTCTCCACCAGTGAAGGAATAGTAACATCCTTAATGCTGAAACATGCCGCGAATGTACCAGAACACATATTCGTCAGGCCGGACGGCAACACAACTGACCGCAAGCCGGTACAATTGAAGAAAACTCCAAAGTCGTTAGAGGGCTCCCAGTATTTATGATTGTCGTGCAAAGAGCAGCTGCCAATTTGTTTGACGCTTTCCGGCACAACAATAGAGCGCAAGCGTGAACAGTTGCGAAATGTTCTGTCATGCAGCATGGTTAAGCTTTCAGAGAGTTTCACCGTCGTCAACCCGCTGCACCCCTCAAACACTCCATTTTCTTCTCCATAGCCAAGAGTGGTGACACTATCGGGAATTACAATGCTAGTTAATCCGCTACAGTTGTAAAAAGCTTCGTCCCCAATCGTCGTGACACTGGGGGGGATAATGAGGGAACTCAAGCGGGTGCAACTCTCGAATAAACCATAAGGAATTTCCTGTAGACGATCCGGCAACGTGACGGTACGCAGGTTGCTGCACTCGCTAAATGTTTGATAACGCAGTTTTTGGATGTTATCGGGTATTGTGATTGATTTTAGACCCGAACATCCCGCAAATGCATATGCCCCAATTTCCTGCAGCTCATCAGGAAGTTCAATTGACTCAAAAGAAACGCACTGAGAAAAGGCATAGCCGGCAATGACTTCAGCATCTGTAATTCGTACCTTTTTCAAATTGACTGGGGTGCCCGCCGCGCCAAAAACAGATATCAGCATCCATTCCTCGTTCCAATCGCAATAGTACTGTTCGCGATAGTACCCATATTCCCAGTCATCGGGGTCATACCAGTCGTCTTCTTCATACAGGGGCATGCGCGTAACTCCGGCAAACGGCAACACCATGTTTGTGAGATTATTACACGCTGCAAACGCATCGTATTCAATGCGCTGAATGTTGGGCGAAATTGTAATAGAACGCAATGTGGCGAAGCCAATGAAAGTACTTCCTATTGTTTCGCCATGATTAATTTCGATGGTTGACAGTGCGGCAGGAACATAACAGACATTAGCATCCTCGTACCAGTCTTGGTTTCCCCAATCATCAGGATCGCACCAGTCCTTGTACCAATCAGGATCAATATCCATAATTGCGACGGAGTTATCATACGGATCCTCACCGAAAATCCAGCCCAACCAGTCACCTTCATTGACAGCAGGCAGTACCATGTTGGTCAAGCCGCCGCATCCGGCAAAAGCAGAGGCGTGAATTGTCTCAACACTGGGAGGAATCACAATAGAGCCTAAACTGCTGCATGAATCAAACGCATAATCCCAGATTTCGACGATTGGTGAAGGAATGCTAACTGAAACCACCTCGCTGCAATCGGCCAACAAACTTTGGGCGACACAGTGAGCGTGTTCCAGTTCACAATTCAGTTCATCACATGTTGTCAGAACAACATTCGTGATATGCATATAGGTGCTGGAAAAAATATCACGGACTGGAGCCATCTCGGAAGGTATGATGAGAGACAAAAGGTTATTGCAGCCTTTAAACGTATCGGCACCCTCAAACGCATTCATCACGCTCCAAGGAATACAGATTTCTGTCAAGCCGCTGCATCCTGCAAAAGCATCGGGGGCGACAGACGTAATGCTTTTAGGAATACTATATGAGCCTGTTTTGCTGACTGAGCATTGAATCAATCGCGTTATCGCTTTGTCAAACAAAACACCATCAACAGTCCTGTAGTCCGTACTTGATTCCGGCATAATGATGTTAGTTAAGCCGGTGCAATTCGCAAAAGCCGTTTCGGCAACTTTCTCGACTCCTTCCGGAACGATGTATTCGCCGGTTTTTCCTTCAGGGCATCGCAATAAGAGTATCATCTCCTTGTCGAATAGAACACCGTCCACAGACATGAAAACAAGATTCCCCTCACTGACATTAATAGCCTGTAGTTGACTGCAGGCATCAAATATTCCATCTTCCATGTACTCAACACTATTAGAAATCGCAACAGAAATTAAACTGCTGCAACCATAGAAGGCCTCCCCGGCGATTTCGACAACACCATCGCCAATGGTGACGGCAGTTAAGCCGTCACATCCGTAAAACGCCCGCCATCCAATATATTCAACGCTGCTGGGCATTGTAATGGCGGTCAAGCCCTTGCACTCATAAAAAGCTTCATTGTCAATCGCGGTGACGCCATCAGGGATAATGTAGGCGCCTTGCCTGCCTTTGGGATAGGCAATCAAACAAGTGCCCGATTTGTCAAACAGCACACCGTCAATTGAAGAGTAGACGGCATTATCATCATCGACGTCAATCCTCGTTAGGCTATCACAGCCATAGAATGCGCTCGGATCAAACTGCTCGATGCCGGCAGGAATTGTGATAGATGACAAGCGGGTACATCCGGCAAATGTCTCCGCTCCGATTGCGGTGATTCCATTTGGAATGGTGATGCTGGTAATCTCGGCGCATCCGGAGAAGAAACCATTGGGAATACTGCTCCACGTGCCTTGAAAACACACATTGGTAATCTGCTGATAGGAATCAGGGAAGGTCCTCGACAAACGGGTCACACAAGGAGGGACCGCAACCGAAGTTAAGCTATGGCACCCATCAAATGCGTTAGGGTCAATGAAAATAACACTGGCCGGGATGGTAATCGACTCGAGTGCACTGCACCCGTAGAACGCTTCTTCTCCAATTTCAACGGCGCCATTAGAAATCACGACCGTGGCAAGAGAGTTGCATTCGTAAAACGCCCTGCGTTCAATGTATTGCAGGGTGCTAGGCAATGTGACAGCCGTCAGTCCATCACAATACCCAAAGGCTGGCTCGAACATTGTAATGACTCCGTCCGGAACAACATACGCCCCCTGCTTGCCACCGGGATAGGCTATCAAGTAGGTGCCTTCTTTGTCAAACAACACGCCGTCTATAGAGGCATGACCCGGATTCTCGTCGTTGACGAGAATTGCCGTGAGATTACGACATCCCTCAAATGCCAAGTAACCCGTATCCTCCATGCTGCTGGGGATTGTAACAGACGACAATCCGGCACACCAGGCAAAAGCCCGCTCGCTTATCCAAAGGACTCCGTCCGGAATGATATAATCGCCCTGCAAGCCTCCAGGATAGGCCAGTAAACTAAGACCCTCTTTATCAAACAACACACCGTCGACGGAGGCGTAATTCAAATTTTCTGCATCAACAGTAATTGCCGTCAGGCTGCTGCATCCGCAAAACGTCAGCCAGCCAATAAACTCTACGCTGCTTGGAATAGTAACAGAAGTCAGGTGCCCGCATTTATAAAAGCTCCCATCCCATATCTCGATGACGCTGTCGGGAACAGCATAGGCGCCGGGCTTATCTCCGGGATAGGCTATCAAGCAGGAGACCGTTTTGTCAAACAGCACTCCATCTACGGAGGTATAATTAAGATTCCCGCTATCAACTGTAATAGCCGCAAGGCTGCTGCACCCACAAAACGCCATTCCTCCTATATACTCAACGCTGCTGGGAATTGTGATAGAAGTCAAGCTGCTGCAACCGTAAAATGCCCAGTCCAAAATTTCCACCATGCCGTTAGGGATCGTGATCGACTCCAGTTTGCCGCAGTTATAAAATGCGCCGCCACCGATGTAAGAAACGCCCTGAGGAATGGTGATGGAGGTCAGTTGATTGCAATTGCAGAATGCCTCTACGCCAATGGATTGCACGCTGTTGGGAATTGTAACGGATTTTAATCTACGGCAGTCAAAAAAGGCAGAGTCGGCAATTTCAGATACACCGCTAGGTATTTTCACAGACGTCAGGTTACGGCGTCCCGAAAATGCAGTGACGAACGATGTCACGCCAGTCGGAATGGTATAATCCCCGCCTTTTTCATAAGGAAAGTAGAGCAAGGTAGACATGTCCTTTGTAAAAAGAACACCATCCACAGACGTGAAAGCGCTATTATCGCTATCAACCGTGATGCTTGTGAGACTGTAACAACCGTAAAATGCATTTTCGCCAATAGCTGTGATGGTATTCGGAATGGCGATAGAAGTTATACCAGAGCAATTATAAAAAGCCCCGCTTCCAATTTTTACAACGCTGTTGGGAAGTGTGATAGAAGTCAAGTTTGAACAATTTAGAAAGGCATAGCGGCCAATATCTGTGACCGTATTGGGAATGGTGATAGAAGTTAAGTTTGCACAGTCTTGGAAAGCAGCATTGCCGATTGCTGTGACGGAGTCGGGAATGGCGATAGAAATTAGGGAGGAACAATTATAAAAAGCGTTGTCGTCAATTTTGGTGACACCATTTGGAATGGTGATAAAGGCGAGGCTAGAGCAATAGGAAAAAGCACTGCTGGCGATGTTAGTGACGCTATTGGGAATGGTGATGGAGGTCAGGCTAGAGCAGTTGTAAAACGTCGAGTGCCCGATAGCAGTAACGCCATGAGGAATGATAACAGATGTCAGATTGGTACAGCCGTAAAACGTTTGGTTGTTGATAGTAGTGAGACCACTTGGCAATGTGATAGAGGCGAGAGCGGAACAACCGTAAAATGCGGATGTCCCGATGTTGGTGACCGTGTTTCCGATTGTGATGGAAGGTACTTTAGAGCAATAAGAAAACGCACCGTCACCTATAACAGTCGCCCCACTCGGGATTGAAATGGGGTCTGTGAGTCCGGAGCAACCTTCGAATGCATAATTGCCGATAGTGACAATGTCATTTGGCATTGTGATGAAGGATGCGCCAGAGCATCTGCTAAATGCAGAATTGCCAATGTTGGTAACGCTATTTGGAACTGTAATAAAAGGCACACGCCGACAATTATAAAACGTAGAATTGGCGATGTTGCTAACGCTATTTGGTATAACGATAGCCGTTGCGAGAGCAGAGCAATTGTAAAACGCCGAGTCTCCAATAGTAACAAGACCATTGCCAAGGGTGATCGAAGGCAAGCGAGAGCAGCCATAAAATGCACTGTTGCCAATACTTATTAAGCTATTTGGCATCGTAACAGAGGCCAAAGATGAACATCCGTAAAAAGCACGAGAACCGATATTGGTGATACTGTTAGGAATTACGACAGCCGTCAAGCTGGAGCAATTATAGAAAGCATAGCTGTCAAGGTCGGTGACGGGATATCCTCCGAGCGTAGAGGGAATTTCCATTGAGCCGGATGTAGTTGTACTGATTGCGGCTGAATAGCCCGTGCCAATCGTTGCCTTGCCGCTGGAGACGCTGTAGGTGTAGGTTATTCCATCGACAGTCTCGGTTGCTGCGAGGGCTTCTCCTATTGGCAACAAGAGAAACAGGATAGTAGCGGTCAAGTATCCAAGTTGTGCAAGAAGCCACTGTGCGTGTAGTTTCATGGGTATACCTTACTGGTGTGGTAAAACGGGGCACCCTGCAGTCTAAAACATAGGCCCGAGCCCCCCGTCTTTATTTTTGATTCCGACCTCACCGTGGATGATACTCCTTTTTGTCCTATATTACAAGCTTAAAGTTTGAGCTTCTAACAATCTCCGCAGTTATGTAAAGTGTAAAATATCTTTTCCCTGCAGATGGGGGGTGCCCGGGCACGCTCTCTTTCAGGGGAGCCCCCCATGGGGGGCGCGAAAATCTAACCGCCGGTTGAGACGTTTAGTGTTCCATCGGCGGGCCGATTTTCGT
>JAVBMC010000025.1:0-7824 GCA_031552845.1 Kiritimatiellia bacterium | reverse complement strand
TATCAAATCTGTCCGGCACAAGCTGTTTATTACTATCGTATCGCATCCCTTCCGGGCCGAAACCCAGACGAATGCGCATCTTGAGCGAAAATCCACTTATCACAGAACACCCGCCGTTGGGCGGTCGCCTTTCGGCGGTTTTGGCTTCATTCGGTTCACACCGTTTGTCGCGCAAAAGGCCGATAGTTTATCAAAACAGCCCCCTTCGGTCAAACAGAAAAAAGAAAAAAGAGCAACTATTTTTGCAACACGCAAAAACCCCAATAAATACAGGGGCAAAACACCCTCCACTGCCTCACAAACCGCGAATCCAACACCCCAAAAAAATCAAAAGACGGGGGCACAAGGGGAGAACAGCGATGAGATCGGAGAGGCCGATGAGGCCGAGTACGCCTGCCGTCTGCAGGCGGTATTATAGGCATATTTGCAAAACATACCGTACTCTCTGCGGAATATCCGCCGTGTTCGAACTCGTCGGTCTCGTCGAAAATATCACGCACCCCACCCACCACTCGCGCCAGCCCTACTCTCCAAACGACTAGAAGATAACCAACTCGCCTTCGGGCGGTGGAGCCAGTTCTTTCGGCGTCTCATTACAGGTAGTTAAGCTTTTGCCATGCGGTGCAATGATAAACCGAACCTTTCCTGTCCACGAATCACGTATAAAGATTGGCAACGGAAACTCATCTTTCTCAGCAATCGCCCGCAGACGTTCCATCATTTTCTCCGCAGCCTCATCCGACATCGCCTCTACCCCATGCTCCTCCAAAGCCGGATTCCCCTTCAGCCGCATATATACGCTTCCAAATGCCACACGCCCGCCCGGACGAAGCGCATCCGATGAAAGCATCAACGGGCATGCACTCCGTCCCCCATCGAAGGGGCCCAGATTATTAGTAGGCCAACGGGGATCGTCAAAGCTTAACGGCAATACATCAAAGTCCTCCACGTTGCACCCACAATTAAAATAAGCCACCGCGTAATCAATCTCATAATGCATTGGACAAAAATCCCAATGGTTGGGATTCTTTAAATAGTCCTCCAATTCCCGCATCGGAAGATTAAATGTGATTTGCGGCACGCCACACTGACGCGCTAACTGAGTCCAAGCAGACAACTCCTGCTCTGTTGTTTCTTCATCAACCCAAACCCCAATTGTACGCTGGGTCTCTCCACACTGCAATATCGCCCGCATGGCAGCGTTAGAGCCACCACCACAATTGTCCTCAATAAAATCCGAATAATACCACTCCGGCTCCCGACAATCACAAATTCCATCCAAAACCGGCGACATCTTCCACATCACCGCATACCCAGCAACCACACCGCCTAAACAAACCAACACCATCCCCAACAAAACAAACCCAAGCACCTTTTTCATTCACCCTCCTCCTCTTCACTCCAGCCCGATTCTCCTTCTCCGCGTGAGTTTCCCTCACACCCACCATCTGCGCCAGACCCACTCAACCCTAAACACATGATACCCCTTTAAAGCCGAAAATGCAAGCACAAATACCGGCACTTCAAAAAGGGAGGGGGCTGGCTTATCAAGCCTGCTGCGATGTCCCCCTGGGAGCGCTGGCGTTCTCGTCTGCTGACAAAACTACCCTCCTTCAGAGCCATTATCCCATGAAAAGAGCTGATACAGGTAAGCTCGCACTCAATCATGCATCAAGCCAACAAATACAAACATAATCAACATTCAAAACTCCCCATTACGGCAGACGTATCAAATTCATTTCCCTTTTCGATTTGAGTCGTGCACGCATTCAAGTTTGAAGGCGTGCGCACTCGTCGAGACCTCGCGCCTACGAGGCAAACTCACTCGTAGGTACGAGTCAGGTTGAGTTGTACGTGCCTTTGAAGTTGAAGGCGTCTACCATGTACTTCTACTCGTACCTACGAGTGAAAGTACAGACCAGACGCAGGGGGTGTGGAAAAGCGCAACAGGCTGGGAAAGGCTGGAAAAGCCCCGCCAAAGCCCGCGGTCAGCCTGTCGGCATCCTGCGGGCTGGAATGGAGAAAAGTCCCGCCGAAGTCCGCAGAATATCAATAGTGTGGAGATAAAAACAAGCCCCCTGCAAAACGATTGCAAGGGGCTTGTTGGTTGATTGCAAGGCACAAAAAAGCCGCGGGCGTTTGATTGCCTGCGGCTCCGGATCAGCAGCATCCATCTGCCGTCCGACTATGTTGTTGGAGGTATGACCTTGGCCGTAAAGCTGGCAATTACCTTCTTTCGGGGTTTGTCATTGATCACGTTCGTCACCATAACCAAATAGCCCCCTAGAAAGAAGAATCCCGCGTTTTTATTGAATCCCAGCTTCGCCGGGGCTGGCGGGTCATCAATGACGATCGAATGGTCACCATCCCATAGCCCTGTGACGGATTTCCCGAGTAGAGGTTCCAGCTTCCGGCGGCGGTGGGTGTCTAGCATTTGGAACACCTTGAATAGATCGGGCTCGGCTATATCATCGAGGCGCTCCGGCAGCTTCGCCTGCTGGGCGATACCCCGAACATACGCCCAGATGGCCTCCGGCGACTTGTCATCGATGTCTGCGATCTGTGCCAGTTGACAGGCACAACGCTCCACCATGACACGCACCCGGCGGTCTGAACCGATTGCCCAGTAACAAGCACCCTCTATGTTGTTACCCATCCGGCAGACCTCGGCCATCAGGCTCTCGAACTGCTCAAGGTGGGCAACCTTCGTCAAAGAGGACTTCCCAGTCGTTTCTTTGATTGTCTGGTGGCGGAGTGTTTCGAGTTCCGCTGCGGATAGGTCCTGACGCTCGCCCTTGACTGCCGCCCAAGCCTTCCAAAAGGTTGCCTTTTGTTTAACTGATAGTGTCATGGCTTTTCTCCTTATACTCGCGGTTTTTTTCGATTAGCTCGAGCGGCACCCGGACGCCGAGTGCGACATCCCACACCGGGATATCTGTGATGTCGAGATCATTCTTGCAGATGTGACAGCAGAGGTTTTTGATTGTGAACGCGAGATCAAATGCGTTATACCCGCGCGCAAAGCAGATCGTTGTATCTGCCGGATCAAAACAGCCTGCCGTCCAACCGCGGAACCTCTTATTCCAATAGTCGCTTGGCTCGCGGTATTCGTGAAGCTTTCTGCCGGAAGCAATCTCATCATACCACTTGTACGCCAACACGGCGAAGATGGTCTTCCCCTTGAACTTCAGTTCGCCTCGCGGACGGATCGGCACTTCTTCAAGCCCGTTCTGCTGAGCGGCGAGGTTTCCGCTGATGATGGCCATGTCGCGGGCGAAGACTTCAGGTTTGTAGGTCAGCATTTCGCGAAAGTTGAGAGGACTTTGAGTCGCGTGCCATGCGAGCAACCGATGCTCCCACTCCTCATATGAGGCGGATGGAAGGCAACCGCTTCTCCACGCTAGGCGGGCGCAGTCGTGCAGATAAGACAACTCCATCTGCCGTAGCCGCTGCCGGATATTGTCATAGTCAATCATTTAGCCCTCGCTTTCTGTTTGGCCTGTGCCGCAGCCGATCCGCCCGGCTTTGCAAAGCGCGGCAGAAAGTCCCCGAGCAGCTTGCCGGTCTTTTGGTCGATGTTCTTGACGATGCCATTGATGTCGTGCCAGAAGTTCAAGTCATCCGCTGCCAGCAACCGCTCCAAGTCGAGTGATTCTGCAAAGCAATGACACATGCACAGTGTCAGTCCGATCTGTCTCACGGTCTTCCGCTTGCTGAATCCGCCGTTTCTGGAATTAGGCAGCTGCTTTGCGGCGCGCTTACCACACGCGATGGCAAGGCGCGCCGTTTTCTCGTCCAACAGCTTCTCAAACTTATCCGCGTCAATCATTCTGCAC
The DNA here is from genome assembly GCA_031552845.1 of Kiritimatiellia bacterium. Lineage (GTDB taxonomy): Bacteria > Verrucomicrobiota > Kiritimatiellia > RFP12 > DVOR01 > JAVBMC01. The sequence continues at coordinate 3,988 of JAVBMC010000025.1, read as the reverse complement.
CTCCCTCTGCTGCCGGGGTTTCAAGAGGCAGTTGAATTGTTGCCATGTCTAATAGGATGGAGACAAACTCCACCGTAGGGGTTGGCCGGGTGCTGACCCGGAAGTAAACACGGGTGCCGACCGCCTGTTCACATTCCCGAATAATGTCGACCGCCTTTTTCCACTTGGCGTTGTTGACCTTCAGGTTGCAGAGCTGATGGATGCGTGCTCGATCCAGCTTGCCGCTCTTTCGAGGCTTGAACGCCTCACGCGCGATCACGACGATATCCTTATTCGTGATGCCGTCGGTCATTTCCCCGAGCGCCTCTTCAATCAGACGCTGCGCTACGCCCAGACGCTCGTCAAACTCGAGACGCACCTGCTTTTCGCGTTCGATCTTGATCAGCCCGTCAAAGCTGCGGAATGAGAAAGCCCAATCTCTCTCCAACGGCGGTGGCAGCGTTTTGGATGCGGAGCAATGGTTCTCAACCAAAGCAATCCGCTCGGCGGTCTTTTTCTTCAAAGCTGTCAGCCGGTTTAAGATGTCTGCCCACTCTTTAAGGATGGCTTCGGCCTCCCGGGTTTTCAGCTTGTCATAGGGGGCTATATACTTTGCCGGAATAGTTGCCCCGCTGGCATCGGTGTAGTGTTTCTTGCTCATTGGTGATATCTCCTTTCAGTAAAGCCCGGTAGCAACAACTGCGCATCATCCTGCATCGCCTCGCGTCGACGCGCGATCCAGACGGTCAGCTTGGCAACTTCCATGACCATGCTGTCCGCCTTTTGGTGATTCTCATGCCCGCCCGCTGCACGCAGTGCGTTAATTTTATCCTCTATGCGGGCCTTACGCGCTACCATTTGTTGAATAGTCATAGCTTAGCCCTCCTCCTCTTCATACTCACCGCTCGCCAGATCAGTCAACAGCTCATGATAAGCGATGAAGTGTTCCCAGTTCAGCTGCTCATCCTTTTTGGCGGCAACCTTGGATGCGGCCTTGAGGTATTTAATCAATGCCCCGCAGCTGTGATCAGTGATAAGCCCATTGACGATTTCCTTGGCGGTCCCCGTCGGGGGTTCCAACTCAAAGAAGCTGATGATCTTCCGCACGTCGGCAGCGGGAACCTTATCCGGCAGGCGCAGTTTGTTCAGCCCGCGCTCGGAGAGCTGCTTAAGCAGCCGCTTCAGCTTGCCCCGCTGGATTTCATCGTCAAGGATGTTTGTCGCCACCAAGACCACCGAGCACCCGGCCACGTCGTGCAGCTCACGCAGGTACTCAACGCATTTGATGGCAGTGTTCTCTCCATTACTAACGAAGAGCTGATGCGCCTCGTCGACAATCAGAATCATCGAGGCATCGAACCCCGCCATAATCCGCGCACGCTTATTAACGAACGATTCGCCCGGGCTGATGTTCAACTCTTTGCAGAGCACAGCCAGCAGGGCTTGAAAACTGCAGTTGGCCGGGATGCGGATAGTGACCGCCGTCTTACTGCCCTCCCGCCGCACGTATTCCTCAATGGCCGTGGTCTTTCCCGCCTGTGTGGGGCCGAATACAAAACCCACCTCGCTCTCTTCATGCACCAGCGTGAATAGGGTTGATATCTTCCGCCACGTCGAGGTCTCGATGAATCCCACGTCCAGCTGCTTCCGGCGATGGTCTTCTTTGCGCTTGTAGTCCCGGATGGCCTCGATAATGTTATCCGGCTTCGCCCCGTATTTACCCATCATCAGCCGATAGATGGTGGACGAATCTACGCCGATCCGCTTCCCCGCCTCTGCCCAAGAAAGCTTATCCTCGGTAATATCGCCATAATACCACCAAAGCAGGTTGTATCCTTCTTCGTCAATAACCTTGCTGTTCCGCATCTGAGACAGCGTCGCCTTGAGGCGGTCAGCCGCCAAATAATAGGCGGGCATATTGTTCTGCTTCTTTTCACTCTTCATTGTGTCATTACTCATTGCTTCATCCTTTCCTTCATCGTTTGGTTACTAAATCAAATCCGTCAGTTTGAGCTTCTTGCCCGTGCTCTTTTTGCGTTCGGGCTTCTTCGTTCCGGCCAGCACCTGGGCATTGTGCTCAACGCGCTCGGCCAGGGCAAGGGCTTCGTCATGGTGACGTCCGGCAATCGGCTTCATCTTACGCGCCCGGTCGGCAATCTGCCCGCCCATTGCCCGGTTGATGGCTGCCTGATCAACCAACGGCGCCCGGTGATACCGCGGGGCCATGCCCAGATACTTCCCGCTCTCCATATCCTCTATCCAGACGTGATCCGGCACGCCGGGATTGAAATAAGCGCGGTATCTCCGCCCTGGGATTAGCGTCTCGCGGAACCCCGCCCGCGTGGTAACCTTCGCATGGTAGATCACTTCGTCACGCCCATAGTAAAACTGGTCTCTAAATGTCATCGTGCCATTATCTCGCACTTTCAACTCCATTGCATCATCCGGCATCAGCAGCAGAGGCATATCATGCATGTCAATTGTCACCAAGTCATCCTGCCCGCTCATCCAAACCTCGCGGCGCGTCATCGGACGCTCCCGGTTGCAAGCCGGCTTGGATTTCAAGAAAGCCCCCAATGCCTTCGCATCGGCTTCCGACATCTGCAGCAACTCCGCCCGCGGGTGCCACTCGTTCGATGTCTCACTCATCCGATACTCCACCACCGTGCGCCCATCCCACCCTTCGAGGCCGTGATCGGGATCATCCATCAACGCCGCTTGGATTTGATAGAACGCTGCCGTGTATTGGTCAAAGGTCAGCATGTAACGGATAAGGGTGCGCTGGATTTCCTCCGGCAGGTCGGCTGCAGCGCGGTGGAGCTTCGTCTCATACTTCACCAGCGCCGCGTGGGACTCGTGCATGTGCGCGGCATCACGTCCGCGCCCGCCCGGCAAGGCAGCCGTCCGGTTGTGGAGGATATTATGCGCACCTTCGCAAAGCGCCTTCATTCTAAAGTTGCCCCCGCCGATGCCCGCAAACAGACCTGAGTGCGCAGGACTGTTCAGGATGGAGCTCACGGGGAACTTGATCAGCCCGCCCAGCCCCGTCTTGGCATAACGCGCCTGCAGCTTTTCACGGAAAGCGGCTGTCCCATGCTCGCCAATCAGATTCACGCCATCCTTGTGGAACCCCTTCGTGGTCAAGAACCCCGCCACGCCGAATCGGAACTCCCGCTCCTTGAGGTTCTTGCGTTTGCCATCCTCGTCGGTGATCCGCGGCTTCATGACGCTCATCACCTTAAACCCGCTGGCGACATCCCATCCCACAAACTCCAGCGGCTGGGCGATCGGCGAGGCACCGAAGGATACCAGCACGTCGGTATTATGGAACACGTCGTCGAACTGGATGATTTTGCCAACCGGCAGCCTCACGCGGCTCGTGTGAACGTCCAGCAGATACTGGTGCGCCGACTGCATCCCTTGGCGGTTGATTTGAATCTGAAACATCAGGTCCGGATTCTTCTTCATCGCCTTCATGAGATTTTGATACGTCACTCCCCGCGGTTTCCAGGTCAGCGGATATTGCGCCGGCACTGCACGGTTCGGATATTCTTCCGCCCACACCTTCCGCCAGTCCCCGATGCCCTCCATCACCACACCGTTCTGGAAGTCCAGCATCATTTTATTGTACGCGCCTTTTGACGTGTTTTTGTCATTCTCGCAGTAACGCATAAAAACAGTCTCCCAGGCGTGGCGCTTCACGCCCCGCGGTGCCTTCGCCAAGTTTTCCAGCCCCGCCACCCCATACTTCTTCCAGCGGTAGTATTTGCGCATCAGCGTCGAGTACGGGATGTTTGTAAAGTGTAAAATATCTTTTCCCTGCAGATAGGGGTGCCCGGGCACGCTCTCTTTCAGGGGAGCCCCCCAGGGGGGGCGGGGCGCGAAAATCTAACCGCCATGCAGACGTTTAGTGTTCCATCGGCGGGTCGATTTTCGTATCATTTTGATAACCAAACCAAACAACCGAAAGGAGCCGCCAATGGAACGCCGCCAGCATACAAAACCCCGC
>JAVBMC010000028.1:0-193380 GCA_031552845.1 Kiritimatiellia bacterium | reverse complement strand
ACGAAAATCGGCCCGCCGATGGAACACTAAACGTCTCAACCGGCGGTTAGATTTTCGCGCCCCCCATGGGGGGCTCCCCTGAAAGAGAGCGTGCCCGGGCACCCCCCATCTGCAGGGAAAAGATATTTTACACTTTACATATCGCACAACCGCCACAGCCTCCATAAATCTTTTGCTTTACATTGGAGCGGGGTTGGGTTATACTGACGGGTTGCGGCAAAGGCGCGGTGAACTCGAATTTGGCCGGACGGCGTTTCCCGAGTGGGATTGATGCCCAAGGAGTTGTCAGGTCGAATTGGAGACGAGTGATGGAAACGGGTATTGCGTTGATTACGAGATGTTATGCGGATTCGGAGGAAGTGATTGTTGTTGGCGATCGGTTTTTGTTGGATGGCGAAGATGTCGGGACGGTTGTGGGGATTGTGGAAGCGGGTTCGCCTGAAGCGGCACGGTTGGTGCGCTTCGGGCCGGATGATAGACTTCAGTTTGACATCATCTATCCGCAAACAATTGATGCGGCAGATCTTGGGGCTTACGCTACAGGTGGGTTGGTGATTAAGCCGGACAAAGACTTTCCAATGGTGTTGAACTTTGGAAGTCCGGGACACATGGTGCGGCATATGGATGAGTGGCACCCGAAGGGGCGCTCCGACTTTAGCTTCCCACCCAACGAGACTCTTGGGTGTTATCCGGGGACTACGGACTTGGTATGTTTGGGCGACAGGGTGTTTGATGGGGTGCTGGAGGCTAAAGGGACAGTTGTGGAAATCATGTTGCCTAAATCCGCCAATGCGTTGGGGATGAGTTGTTATCCGCACGGAGGAATAGGCGTGGAGCTTGACCTCAGCGGCCTTTTCGTGCTCGGCTTTGAGCAATTGGCAAGTGAAGAACTGTGTAAGATGTCGGATGAGAATGCCGTGCAAGAGGATTACGATGGCTTTCTGCGCGTCGGTGGCGGTGGGTTTGCATTGAGCGCGTCTGATGAGCAATCTGCGGTTGTCGAAAGGCTTCCATTGACGCCTTACTACACCGATACGGAGGAGTTAATTCAGGCGGGCGATCGGATTGCTTTGGGACGGTTTGGCGAAGGGACGGTCGCCGATGTGCTTCAACCGCGGACAGCCGAGGCGGCAACGTTCTCATGCTATTTGACGGGCGGGCTCCTGCTTGACATTGACAACTACTACAATGCAATGCCGCTTGCGTTTGGTGATCCATCCGAGCCTATCCGCCGCATCGGAAAACAACCCACAGCAGAACCGGCTTGTACTGACAAAGATGCCCCCGCCTTGACGGAATATTACACCGATTCGAATGAACTCATCCGCACCGGAAACAAAGTCACATCGGATGTGTTCGGCAACGGGACAGTCGTCCTCATCATACGGCCCAAGATGTACGAGGCCATACACTACTCATGCTACAAAACAGGCGGGCTGTTGATTGAGATGAAGGACAAGCGCTTAACCATCCTACCCTTTGGATGCCGTGGGCAAATTCAGAAAGCAAATGACCAACAAGGGGGTGTGGCATGAAAGACATCACACCGGTTTTTCTGGCGTTTCGGGCGCAGGCGAATGCTATTTGGAAGAAGACGTTCAAGGGGATGTCAATGGAGGCGTGCGGGGGTTGCTTCTGGGATTGGCGGGATGTGTTTGATAGGATGTGCGTGGATCTGTTGGAGCTGCACCTGTTCTGTTTGTTGGATGAGGGTGACTACACGAAGGATCCCAGCCGTACGTGGGCTCAACGTTGCGTGAATCGGATTCGCGTGACGGTGGATTTGCCGCCGGGCGAAAGAGTTACGGAGTTAGTCGTGTCGAAGGAGCGGCATGATGTGTCGTTAACGTATCGGGAGGATTATTTTAGCGAGCCGCGGGCGCAGTTGTGTTTTGTGGACTTCTTTGATTATGGTAGCGACGGGCGCCGTGTGTTTGAGTATGTGCAGTGCCGCGTGGTGAAGCATCCGAAGAGGGAGTTGATCGGACATGATGTGTTTATTCCGGTGAAGGTGGCGCGGTTTTGGCTGGCGCCTCGTCCGCAGAAACAGAGGGTTGGCGTTAAGCAGAATTGAAGTGAGGAGTGTTATGAAGTGCGATTGGATGGAGGGGTTGGAGGTTTTGAATGTGGTGGTGGCGCGGCTGGAGGCGGCGTGTGCACAGGAGCATTATTCGCTGTTGGAGCTGGCGGGGTTGATTCAGACGTATGAGTATGCGTTTGTGTTGTGCCGAGAGGTGTTGGGAGCACGGTTGGCTGCCGGGGGGCATGTGGCGGAGGCGGAGGGGGATGTTTTGCGGCGGGCGGCGGAGTTGGGGTGGCTGTCGGATTTGGATTTGTGGCTGGGAGCGTTGGAGAGTCATCCGCTGTTTGCGCAGACGTATCGGGATGATGATGCGCAGCAGGCGGCGATTGTGATCCGTTGTAAGTTGGCGCCTTTGCTGCGGCCGTGCGTGGAGACTTTGAACCGGCATGCGGAGCAGGCTTAACGAAAAAGCTCACGCGGAGACGCGGAGGCGCGGAGAGTGGTGGAGAGACTGGGCTGACGCGGCGCGGTTTAAGGAGATACGGGAAAGAGAGACATGGATGCGCAGATTTCGGGCAAAGCTGTATATTTTTGATTGTGAAGGGGGGCAGTTTATGCTAGAGTACTGTTTTTGTATTGGGTGCCCCTAGAATGTTGTTTATCCGCCGTAAAAAACCTACTATATCCGTTGAGCAGATCGATGAAGATGCTGTTCGGGTTTTGACGCGGCTGAATTCAGCGGGGAACTTGGCGTATCTCGTGGGCGGGAGCGTGAGGGATTTGCTGTTGGGGCGGCGGCCGAAAGATTTTGACATCGGCACCGACGCGCGGCCGAATGAGATCCGCCGGATGTTCCGCAACTGTTTTTTGGTGGGGCGGCGTTTCCGCTTGGCGCATATTGTTTATGGCAAGAAGGTGATTGAGACCGCGACGTTTCGCCGTCAGCCCGAGGAAGCCCCGGAGAAGAAGGAGGAGGACGGGCTTTATCAGCACGAGGATAACACGTTCGGCTCGCCGGAGGAGGATGCTATCCGCCGTGACTTTACGGTGAACGGCTTGTTCTATGATTTGCAGTCGAACCAGGTGATCGACTACGTGAAGGGTTTGAAGGATCTGGAGAAGAAGACGATCCGGAGCATTGGCGATCCGAATGTGCGGTTTCGTGAGGATCCGGTGCGGATGATGCGGGCGGTGCGGTTTGCGGCGAAGCTGGGGTTCCGGATCAGTTCGTCGGATAAGAAGGCGATGGTGTCGCACCATGCGGATATTAAGAATGCATCGCTCTCGCGTTTGTGTGAGGAGATTTTCAGGCTGTTTGTGGATGGCGCTACGGAGCAGTCAATGCGGCTGTTGCACGAGCATCATCTGATGGCGGACTTGCTGCCGGATGTGGCGGCGCATATCCGTGCAACGGGCGGCGAGAAGTCAGACGTGTGGGTCTATCTGGCGGCGATGGATAAGCTGACCGAGAAGGATAGCGACATTACAAACGCAGTGCGGCTGGCGACGTTATATTATCCGTTGTTCAAGGCGGCCGTTAAAAAGGTGGCGGGCGACAAACCGCGCTTTAACCGCAAAGCATTGGCGACGCAGGTGTTGCAACAAGCGGCGCGGCATTATCGGATGCCGAAGGCGGCGTGGCTGGGCGCCGTGATGCTGCACGAGGTGCTGCCGCGGTTTGAAGAGGCCGCCGGTGACAAGAGCCGTCATGCGCGGTTTGTGCTGCACCCGATTTTCAAGGAGGCACTGCTGTTTGCCACAATCGTCCGCAAGGCCGAAGGAATAGACACGAAGCCTCTCGCGGCATGGCAGGATTTACAAGTGAAGCAGCACGCCTTGCGGGCGGATCGGATTGCCACGGGAGAGGCTTCTCCCGCGGAGGCATCCCAACCCCATGCACGGCGGCGGCGTTCCCGGCGGCGGCGTCCGGTTCCGGGTGGGCATCAGGGAGCCCCCCGGCCAGATCAGCATCCGCCTAAAGGACCGGGTGCTCCGGCCTAAAGTTTACGGCGTAATGCCTCGACGCCAACCCGGAAAAGCCCGAACATCGGGCAGACTCAATCCGGCAGACTAACGGGGTTATACTTTATTTTGGATTGGACATGACCCGCACGATTAAGAAACCCGGAAGCATCAGCGTGATTCTTCCGATTGCGCTGCCGCTGATTATCAGTTCCGGCTCGAATGCGCTGATGCAGTTCTGTGACCGTATCTTTCTGGCGCGGCTTGACAGTGTTTCGATTCAAGCGGCGCTACCGGGCGGCGTGCTGTCATTTACGCTGTGCTGTATCTTCCAAGCCATTGCCGGTTATACGGGCACGTTCGTGGCGCAGTATCATGGCGCGGGCAATCCATACTCCGCCAAGCATTCGACGGCGCAGGGGCTGTGGCTGTCGGTATTGATGCTGCCGATGATGATGATGATGGTTCCGGTGGGGCTGTATATTATTCACATCAGCGGACATGAGGAATTGGTGACAAAGGCGGAGAACCTCTATTTCTGCCTGTTGATGCTGGGGGGGATATTCCTTTCGCTGAATGCGACTCTGAGCGGTTATTATTCCGGCATTGGGCGGACGCAGGTGACGATGACAGCAAACATTGCCGGTGCAGTCTTGAATGTCTTTTTGGACTACATCCTGATCTTCGGCAAGTTCGGCTGTCCGCGCATGGGTATTGCCGGTGCGGCGGTTGCCACGGTGATCGGCGTGTCGGTTCCGTCTATCGTGATGGGGGCCCTCTTCCTGCGTGAAACACGCGGAATTGAAGGCGGACGCCGTAAGCTGTTTACCTTAGATTGGCCGCTCATCCGCCGAGTCTTGCGTTTCGGCGTGCCTAGCGGAATACACCTGTTTATCGACGTGGGCGCTTTCGCGGCATTCGTGATGCTAGTGGGCAAGCTCCCGGCCTTGCAATTCGCGGCCAGCAATATCGGCTTCAGCATCAACCACCTTGCGTTTGCTCCACTCTTCGGCGTGGGCGTGGCGGCATCGGTGGTGGTGGGGCAATATCAAGGCGCTAACGACAGTAACTCCGCCTATCGCGCAGGTTGGTCTGCAGTCAAGATCGGCCTCATCTACATCAGTGTGCTGGGATTGAGCTTTGCATTCCTGCCGGAGATGTATTACTCGCTCTTTGGCGCAAAAGGCGCCGAATATTCGCTGGAGGAACTCTTAAGCGTGGGGCGTCCCTTGATGCGGATGTTGGCGATGTGGTGTTTCTTTGATGCGTTGAACATCGTTATCGGCGGCGCGCTCAAAGGCGCGGGCGATACGAAGTTCGTCATGTGGTATATGTTCATTGGCAGCTGGGGCTTATGGCTGCCAGGCGTCTGTGTGATTTATAAATGCGGCGGAGATATTTTGGCCATGTGGCGGTTCACGGCGGGAATTACTATGCTGTTCTCGATCGGCTTTCTCACGCGTTGGATGATGGGACGCTGGCGGAGTATTAAGGTTATTGATGCGCCCTACTCCCACGAACCGCCCCCCGCCCCTCCCGGCAGCCTGTAATAGTCGCTGTGGCACGCCGGGCGTGTGTCATAGAGAGCCATAGTGGCACACTCTGCTGGCACACACCAAGGGGTATAAAACAAATAATCTATTGTATTTAAGTGGATTAGATATACAGCTCACTGTCCCTTCAAAATAATTAAAAGGGGCTGGCACGCATCCTGCTATAATATAGGCGTGGCGCACGATGTGCCACAGAAATGAGGATTACGAATATGGCTAAAATTTTAGGTATCGACTTAGGAACCACGAATTCCTGTATGGCCGTCATGGAGGGCGGCGAACCGGTTGTCATCCCGAATGCCGAGGGCATGCGGACGACTCCGTCGATTGTTGCATTTGCGAAGAATGGCGAGCGCCTCGTGGGGCAAGCCGCTAAGCGTCAGGCTGTGACGAACCCGAAGCAGACGATTTATTCCGTCAAGCGCTTCATGGGCCGCCGTTATGACGAAATGGCTCAAGAGATGACGATGGTTCCGTATGATGTTGTGAAGGCATCCAACGGCGACGCGCACATCAAGGTGGCCGACAAGACTTATTCCCCGCCGGAAATCTCCGCGATGATCCTTCAGAAGCTGAAGGCCGACGCAGAGGCTTTCTTGGGCGAAACCATCACGCAGGCCGTGATTACCGTGCCGGCTTACTTCAACGACTCGCAACGTCAGGCCACTAAGGACGCCGGGCGTATAGCGGGTTTGGAAGTATTGCGTATTATCAACGAGCCAACCGCGGCTTCGCTGGCTTACGGCCTTGATAAGAAGAAAGACGAGAAGATTGCTGTTTACGACTTCGGCGGCGGTACGTTCGATATTTCCGTGCTCGACATCGGCGACGGCGTATTTGAGGTGAAGGCCACCAACGGCGACACCCATCTCGGCGGCGATGACCTCGACCAAGCCGTGATGAACTGGCTGAACGAGGAGTTCCGCAAAGAAAACGGCATTGACCTTTCCAAGGATATGATGGCCCTGCAGCGCCTGAAAGAGGCCGCAGAAAAGGCCAAGTGCGAGCTTTCGTCCGCGCAGTCCTCGGAGATCAACCTCCCCTTTATTACCGCCGACGCCTCCGGGCCGAAGCACTTGACCGTGACGCTGACGCGCGCTAAGCTCGAACAGCTTGTGGATCCGCTCGTCGAGCGTACCGCTGCACCGTGCAAAAACTGCATGAAGGATGCCGGTTTAAGTACCGTTGACGAAGTCGTCTTGGTCGGCGGCCAGACCCGCATGCCGCGCTTGCAGGAAAAGGCCAAGGAGCTCTTCGGCAAAGAACCCCACAAGGGTGTGAACCCGGACGAGGTCGTCGCCATCGGTGCCGGCATCCAAGGCGGTATCTTAAAGGGCGACGTGAAGGACGTCCTCCTGCTCGACGTGACTCCGCTCACGCTCGGCATCGAGACCCTCGGCGGCATCGCGACTCCGTTGATTGAGCGCAATACGACCATCCCTTGCAAGAAGAGCGAGATTTTCTCAACTGCAGCGGACAACCAACCCTCGGTCGAAATCAACGTCCTGCAAGGCGAGCGTAAGATGGCTACGGACAACAAGCGCATCGGACTCTTCCGCCTCGACGGCATTCCGCCGGCAGCGCGCGGCGTGCCGCAGGTTGAAGTTACGTTTGACCTCGACGCCAACGGTATTTTGAACGTTACGGCTAAGGATCTCGGCACCGGCAAGGAGCAGAAGATCACCATCACTGCCTCGAGCGGTCTCTCGAAGGAGGAGATCGAGAAGATGCGCAAGGATGCCGAAGCTCACGCCTCGGAAGACGCCAAGAAGCGCGACGAAGTCGAAACCCGCAACCAAGCAGAGAACATGGCCTATCAGGCTGAGAAACTGCTGAAGGATAACGGCGATAAGATTCCCGCGGAGCAGAAGGCGCCTGTCGAAGCCGCAATCAATGATCTTAAGGAAGCCCTCAAGGGCAGCGACATCGACGCCATCAAGGCGAAGCAGGAGGCTCTTACCGGCTTGATGCAGACTGCCGCTCAAGGCATGTATCAGCAAGGCGGCGCCGCTGGCGCCCAGCCCGGTGCTGACGCAGGCCAACAGCAGCCGCCTCCGTCCGATAACAAGAAGGACGACGGCGTGGTCGATGCCGAAGTCGTCGAATAACAACCCATTTATGCCGGGGTTCGCCCCGGCCTGAAACCAAACTTAACAACCAAGGAGTAACACATGGCTAGTAAGATTAGACCTCTCGGTGCCCGCGTCCTCGTGGAGCCTATCGAAGAGAAAGAAGTGTCCAAAGGCGGGATCATCATTCCCGACACCGCCAAGGAAAAACCGATGGAAGGCAAAGTCATTGCCCTCGGCATCAAGCGCGATGAGGACGGCAAGGAAATGTCATTCGACGTCAAAGTCGGTGACGTGGTCCTGCTGCCCAAGTACGGCGGCACCGAGATCAAGATTGACGGCAAAGAGTATCAGCTCGTCCGCGAGGAAGACCTCCTCGGCGTGGTCGGCAAGTAACGTTTACGAAAGGAATAAAGAATGTCAGCTAAGCAGTTGAAGTACGATACCGAGGCCCGTCAGGCGATCCTCGGCGGCATCTCCAAGCTCACCCGCGCTGTCGCCACGACCCTCGGGCCGTGCGGCCGCAACGTGATTCTGGACAAGAAGTTCGGGTCCCCCGCGATCACCAAGGACGGCGTCTCCGTCGCCAAGGAAATCGAGTTTGCAGATCCCTTTGAAAACATGGGCGCGCAGATGGTTCGTGAAGTCGCCAGCAAGACCAGCGACATCGCCGGTGACGGCACCACCACGGCCACCATCCTGGCCGAGGCCATCTACCGCGAAGGCCTCAAGAACATCACCGCTGGCGCTAACCCGCAGGCTCTCAAGCGCGGCATTGACAAGGCGACCAAGCTCGTCGCTGAAGCCATTGCCAAGCAGTCCAAGAAGGTGAAAGACCCGGCCGAAATCGCCCAGGTCGCCACCATCTCCGCCAACGGCGAAAGCGAAATCGGCGAGATCATCGCCGAGGCAATGGACAAGGTCGGCAAAGACGGCACCATCACGGTTGAAGAGGCCAAGACCATCGAAACCACCCTCGACGTTGTCGAAGGCATGCAGTTCGATAAGGGTTACCTCTCGCCCTACTTCGTGACCAATGCGGAAGCGATGGAGTGCGTGCTCGAGAATCCCTACGTCCTCATCTACGAGAAGAAGGTGACCAACCTTAACGACCTGCTCCCGCTGCTGCAAGGCGTCGCCAAGAGCGGCAAGCCCCTGCTGATCATCGCTGAGGACGTCGAAGGCGAAGCCCTCGCGACCCTCGTCGTGAACAAGCTGCGCGGCACGCTCAACATCGCTGCCGTCAAGGCACCCGGCTTCGGCGACCGCCGCAAAGCCATGCTCGAAGACATTGCAGTCCTCACCGGCGGCAAACTCATCACCGAAGACCTCGGCATCAAGCTCGAGAACGTCAAGGTTGAAGACCTCGGCAAGGCCAAGCGCATCGTCATCGACAAGGAATCCACCACGATCGTCGAAGGCGCCGGCAAGACCTCCGACATTCAAGGCCGCGTCGCACAGATCAAGCGCCAGATTGAAGAGACCACCTCCGATTACGACCGCGAGAAACTCCAGGAACGCCTGGCCAAGCTCGCCGGCGGCGTAGCCGTCATCAAAGTCGGCGCGCCCACCGAGGCCGCAATGAAGGAGAAGAAGGACCGCGTCGACGACGCCCTCCACGCCACCCGTGCGGCGGTTGAAGAAGGCATCGTTCCCGGCGGCGGCGTCGCCCTCATCCGCTGTCAGGCCGCCCTTGATAAGGCGGAACTCAGCGGCGATGAGAAGGTCGGCCTGTGCATCGTGCGCCGTGCGCTCGAAGCGCCTCTGCGTCAGCTCGTGATCAACGCCGGCCTTGAAGCCGCGCTCATCATCGAGAACGTCAAGAACAGCAAAGGTACCAACGGTTACAACGTGGCCACTGGCGAATACGTCGACCTCGTCAAAGCCGGCGTGCTTGATCCTGCCAAGGTGACCCGCTCTGCCCTGCAGAACGCCGCCTCGATTGCAGGCCTGCTCCTCACCACCGAATGCATGGTCACCGAGATCCCCGAGAAGAAGGATCCGCCGATGCCCGCCGGCGGTATGGACGGTATGGGAATGTAATCCCACGGCAGCAATGCCACAAAAAAGCCCCGGTTGCCCGGGGCTTTTTTTATTATCTACTTTGTATACTTGGTATATTTTGTCGCGATTACGTCCATAATCATATACGATTACACGTGTAGTTATAAACGATCACGCCCGTAATCGCGTACGATCACACCTGTCGCACAGCATGCTGACACGTATAACATAACTGCGGGCTTCAAACCCCGCGAACACGGGCTTGCAAGCCCGTGAGAAGAATATATCTGCTGCCGTAAAAATTTCTGCGCAAAGCGTGATTGCGCCTCTAATGTCCTAAAAAGAAACCCCCTCGACGCTTTGGGCTTGCTAAGCCTGCAGAAATGGAGTAATATCCAAGGCATGAGAGGAAACCCATGACGAAAGTTTACGGAATTGCTTATGCGTGTAGCGCCTGTGAACGGAAGGTGTTGGTGGAGTTGGAGGGAGCACCGTTTAATTTAGCCGACGAACCGGCTACGGCAACCGATGAAAACAACAGGGAGTTTGCTGTGTGGTATACAGGGACATGTCCGACGTGTTCTAATGTACTCCCTGCCTCCGCACGAGTGGTGGAGGCGTCAGCGGCGTTGCTTCCGATTTATCGGAAGTGGGGAGAAACTGCCGCAGAAGCTTATGAGGCAGCAAAAAGATATCAGTTGAGACAAGTTGAACCATATCTGGCTCCATCGTCAGAGATGACCGCCCTTAACTGGAGTTGTGCGGCATCCGCGTGGTGTTTCTCTCGACGTTATGCTAGTGGAGAATATTCCTCCAGTGATGAAGCTCCACCTCCGGATACACACGAACAACTCAAGGAGGTGTTCACCGAACGCCGTGCCGATGTTGCGCGTAAAATTGCAATGCAGTTAATGGATTTACCGGAAGGATTGGCTATCCGTAAAGGCTACTTTTCAAAACTGCTAAAGCTTCAAGAACGCGCCATGAAAGCAGGATTACTGGATGTGACAGAGTTCCAGATACCGCAAGCGACAAATGAACCTCTTACCATTCTTCCCCCCGGACGTCGTCGTAAATACGAGAGTCTATTGTTTGAGTTGAACGGACAAAAACCTGTGACGACGGCTCCTGCCGAAATTTTCTGTTACACGGTTTCAACGACAGACTTCTTCGGGCAAGACAGCTTTGGAACGCTTGCCCCTATCATATTTGATGAGTCCGAGCTGGCACAAATAATCGATACGCTCGCCTCACTGGTGATTGATTATCGTGCAAAGTATGCAAAGAAGCCATAAGCCCTGTGACAAGGAAATGGCAGCGTTGTTGGTAAAAGGAAAAATGTGGTAGACTTGCGGCGGGGGTTGTGGTATAGTTGATTATATCTGAGTGAGACAGGATTCGTCGAAAGGGAGGATGGTCATGCGGAAGTGCTTGGGGTTGTTGGTGGTGTTGGGGGCGTTTGTTGCAGCTGCTGCGGAGAGCCGTGATTTTCGGGAGGTGATTGCTGTGGCGAAGAGCCGGGTGCAGCCGGCGGTATTATATTTGAAGTGCGTCTCGGATGATTTTAAGGGGGGACGCGAACAGGCGCGCGAGGTGGCGGGGAGCGCGTTTATCATCAATGCAGAGGGGGAGTTCCTGACGAATGCGCATGTGGTGGATAAGGCGCGGTCGATCCGGTGTTTGTTGTCGGATGGGCGGCACTTTGATGCGGATTGTTTGGGGATGGATAAGGATATGGATTTGGCGTTGTGCAGGCTGCGTCTGCCAGAGGGGGTGAAGGTACCGTTTGCGGTGTTTGGGCCGTCGGGAACGATGTCGGAGGGGGATTTCGTAATCGCGTTGGGGGCGCCGTGGGGTTTGAGCCGGTCGTTGACGTTTGGGACAATTTCGTGTGCGCGGCGGTATTTGGAGGAGCATAGCGAGTATGTGTTGTGGCTGCAGACGGATGCGTCGATCGGGCCGGGGAACTCGGGCGGGCCGCTGGTGAATACGTTGGGCGAGGTGGTGGGAATCAATGCGTTGGGGTCGATGTTCTGGACGGCGAATTTCGGGTTTGCTATTCCGGCGGATGAGGCGCAGCTGGTGTTGGCGCAGCTGCGTGAGCATGGGCGGGTGAATTGGTCGTGGTGCGGGCTGCGGTTTCAGCCGTTGAGGGATTTTAACAAGAATATGTATTCGCCGGCGACGAATGGGGTGTTGGTGGCGGAGGTGTTGCAGAAGAGTCCGGCGGCGCGGGCGGGGCTGTTGTCGGGCGATCGGATTGTGCGGGTGAATGGCGAGGTGTTTAATGGGGTGACGGATGAGGACTTGCCGGCGTTGCGGCGGCGGTTGGGATCGCTGTCGGGCGAGAAGGGTTTGAGCTTTGAAATCGTGCGGGGTGATGCGGAGCAGACGATAGTGGTTTCGCCTCAAGCGAAGGGTGATGTTGAGGGTAAGGAGAAGGTGTTTGCGCGGTGGGATTTGACGGCGAAGTCGATCAATCGTTTTGAAACGCCGGAGCTGCATTTTCACCGTACGGAGGGGGTGTATGTGTTTGGCATGGCGGACCCGGGGAATGCCGATACGGCGGGGTTGAGGAGGGGCGATATTATTTTGAAGGTGAATAACGCGCCGGTGAAGACGATTGAGGATTTGACGGCGGCGTGGGAGCTGGCGATGAAGAATGAGGCTGCATCACGCAAATCGATGTTCAACGTTTTGCGTAATGGACAGAACCGTTTGGTGATGCTGGACTTTACTCGTGATTATGAACAGTAAGCAGTAAAAGGAGACGCATAGATGAAACAAATCCGTTTAGCAAAAAGTCCCTCTCTGTACTTATGGGGCGTGATGGCTTTGGTGGCATGGAGCGTGCAGGGAGCAGAGCCGGATTTGCGCGCGGTTGCGGCGCAGTCGTTGGTGACGGTTTCTATTAAGCCGGTGCTGGAGACGTGGGAGGAGCCGCTCTCGGAGTATCCCGGCGAACGCTGCCCGAATTGCGGGCGTGTGCATGGCAGCAGTCATGAGCGGATATTGGGGATGGAGGTGCCGCTGCAGGTGTCCGGGTTTTTATTTGCGCCGGATCGTGTCGTGATGGCTGATCCTTTGCTGCGGGTGGGCGAGATGCCATCCATAATGGTCGAACGCGGCGGCGAGCGTATCCCAGCTGTTGTGGAGCGGATTTGTTTGAAACAGGACGCCATGCTGCTGAAACTGGAGCGGCCGTTCAGCGCAAAGGCGTTTAGCGCACCGCCGGCGGGCGCCAGCACGGGATGCGTGGTGGCGGTAGCGAGCCGGAATGCGATGGATACGCTCTGCGCAAAAACCGCACAGCAGACGGATTTCCTGCAAGTGACAGCCGATGGCCAGCGGATCGTCGCCCTGCCGTCTATCGCACAGTTGCTGGATGAAAAAGGAGCGGTCTTTGGCTATGCGACTAGCATGCCGTTTGCCGAGGGCGATTTGTCGGCCAAGTCTGCCAAGCCGGAAGATTGGGCCGGACTCTCCCCCCAGGAGCTGGCTGCGGAGGAGGCCAAAATATTAACGCAGTTCAAAAAATCATTCAGGCCGGTGACGTTTGGTTTACGCGCACCGAAGTCGGAAGCGGGCTCAGAGACAACGCGGCGGTATTCGTATTCGAGTCGGAATAATGAATCAGCCAATGAATTAGAGGTGAGTGCTGTCGGCGTATTTTTGCGGCCTCAGCGGCTGTTGGTGCCTTGTGATTTGACCTATGAGCAGATCGCCCGCTTGGAGTCGATACGGGTGACTTTGGCGGATGGCAAGACCGTCGAGGGGCGCTTTGTTTGCGCATTGCAGGCGGCGCATGCCGTGGTTGTCGAACTGCCCCAAGCTTATCCGGAGGCTGTAGCGCCCTTGGACGGCGGCAAGCAGGGCTTGCAGGAGCTTCAACATTTGCTGTCGATTGAGGTTGTGACTTCAGGAGAGTATGAGGTGCGGATTCATCGCACGCGCATCTCGGAAATCACTCCGGGGTGGCGCGGCAATCTGACTGCAAAATATCTGGGACGCGGCAATATCCTATTTGCGTTGAATGGGCGCTGCAGCTGGCTGCCATTGCGCCTGCGCAGAACAGAAAGCGATGAAATGTCAGCCTATACGTACAGATCGTCGAGAGATCCGATGTGCTTCTTAGCCGATGCGGTGGCCGCATTGGCCGAACCGGCGCCGGCAGATGTAAAAACAGCCTGGGTGCCGCTGAGTGAGGCGGATGAGGGCCGCTTGGGTTGGCTGGGGATTGATTTACAGGTCATGGACCCGGCGTTAGCTGAGGCGCAAAAAGTTTCCGGTGCAACTAAGTATGGTAAAATCGGTGGGCTGGTGACGCAAGTCTATCCCGATTCACCGGCGGCACGCGCCGGGATTGAATCGAACTGGATATTCACGCGGATTCTGCCGGAGGGGCGGACGCTCCCGATTGATGTGATGGCGAAAGATTCCGACTATAGTTTCTCCGACCGCGCCTTCTCGTGGAGTGATATGGACAAGATGCCCTTGATGTATTTCGACCGCATGCCTGCGCCTTGGCCGCCGCTGAAAACGAATGTGCGGCGTTATCTGACGGAGCACGTCGGTATCGGCACCAAACTCACGGCGGAGTTCTGGGTTGCCGGCAAACGGGTGCTCAAAGAGCTCACGGTCGAAGCCGCGCCGGAATCCTTCGGCACCAGCCGTGCGTTGGATTGGAAGGCGGGTGGATTGAAATTAGGAGCGTTGACGTTTGAGGTGCGGCGTTATCTCAATGTTGACAAGGCCGCGCCGGGCGTGGTGGTGCGTCAAGTACGTCAAGGCACATCGGCAGCATTGGCCGGTATCAAGCCTTACGAGCTGATCATCGCGGTTGGCGAAAAGAAAGTCTTTACGCCTGCGGAGTGCTTGGCGGAATTAGGCGAGTTGAAAGCACCGGTCACTGTAAGGATTTCACGTATGGGCCAGGAGCGGACAGTGGTGATTCAGCCGATGGCTGCGCGTCCGGCAAATGCCGCGAAAGAAATGCTGTCCGGCTTTTTGGATGACGACGACGAATAATGATTGAAACTTTATAGCGGCAATGCCGCATCGGGTGCGTTCCCCCTCCCTGCAGAGCGGCAATGTTCTTGGGGGTGTTGGGTTTCGTGTACGGACTGAATGTTAGGTAAAGGAGACGTACAGATGAAAACAATCCGCATAGCAAAGAGCTCCCCTCTATGGATGTGGGGAGCAATAGCCTTGCTGGCATGCAGCACGCAAGGCGCAAAGCCGGATCCGCGGGAGATCGGCGCGCAATCGTTGGTGACGGTTGTATTTAAGCCGAGGCTGGAGAAATGGGACGAATTATTTTCACCATCTCTCGGTTGGGCAGCTCGTTCGTATGACACCACCTATCCGGGGCGTCCAATATCTCGTGAGGTATTTTTTGGATATCAAGTCCCCGTTCGTATGGCGGGCTTTTTATTTGCACCGGACCGTGTCATCGTAGGTGACCCGCTGTTACGTGTGAGAGAGATGAACTCTATTGAGGTGGAGCGAAACGGAGAACGGATTGCGGCCACTATGGAACAGGTGTGTGTAGAGCAAGATGCGGTACTCTTGAAACTGGAACGTCCGTTTAGTGCCAAGGCGTTTACCGCGCCCCCGACCGGTGCCAGCACCGGATACATGGCGGCTGTGTCAAGCCAAGATGAGACAGGTGCATTCTATACGACAGTCACGAAACAAGAGGAGGTCATTCGGATTACCACAGACGGACAACAAAAAATCTGCTGGAAATCCCTCTCGCAAATACTGGATGAATCCGGAAAAGTTTTTGGCTATGCTACTGCTGCGCCGTTTGCCAAAGCTGATTTTTCATCAGAGACTACTGATCCGGTGAATTGGAGAAGCCTATCGCCTCAACAACTGACAACGGAGGAATCGAAAGTATCTGCAGTGGTGAAGAATTCGTTCCGCCCGGTGACGTTTTGTTTCCGCCCAGTGAAAAAAGAGCCAGGCTCAGGGCGGCAACGGTATTACTATAGGCCAAGCGAAGATCCGGCAAATCGGCTAGAGGTAACACAGACGGGCATCTTCTTGAATCCACAGCGGCTGTTGGTGCCCTGCGAATTGACGTACGACCAAGTGGCCCGCTTGGAATCAATACAGGTTACACTGGCAGACGGCAAGACTGTCGCGGGACGTTTTGTCTGCGCACTGCGGACAGTTCAAGCGATAATCGTTGAAGTGCCTCACCCTGATCCAAGGGTTGTATTGCCTTTAGCATCTGAACCGCCTCCAGTGCGTCAACTCCAATATTCAGTGTCTATTGATGGCATCACCAAAGAGGGATATGAAACACAGATACACCGTGCGCGGGTGACTGGGATCGGACAAGGTTGGCGGGGACAGCCAACAATCCGGTATTCCGGCCGAGGCGATTTTTTGTTTTCACCAGATGGCCGCTGCACGTCTTTGATGTTGGGGCTCAAGCGTTTGGGGCCTGACGAAATGTCACCGTCTTATTACCGTACTACATATAGAGACACCGAACGTTTTTTTGCTGGCGCCGTGGCGGAATGGGTCAACCCGGTGCAGGCAGATGTGCAAGCAGCATGGGTGCCGTTAGATGAAGTGAAGGAATCACGGTTAGGTTGGTTAGGGATCGACCTGCAGGAATTAGATCGGGCTCTGGCGGAGGCGAGAGGCGTCTCAGGAGTAACACGGGCTGGAGCAATCGGCGGGCTGGTGATGCGGGTACAGCCGAATTCGCCGGCGGCACGGGCCGGTATCGAGACCGATTGGATTCTGACGCGCATTCTCCCCGCCGAACGCATGATTCCTGTGGATATTTTTGTGAAGGATTCCGATTCTTATTATGAAAGATCTTTTTCGTGGGATGATCTGGATCGATTCTCCTCTGATTCTCTCGAGAATATGTCTACACCTTGGCCAATGCTGAAAACAAATTTCCGACGCTACCTCACCGAAAACGTTGGTATCGGCAGCAAACTCACCGCTGAGTTCTGGACTGGAGGAAAACGGGTTTTGAAAGAATTGACGGTGGAGGCTGCACCAGAATCGTTTGCGACTAGCCGGGTATTGGATTGGAAGGCCGGCGGATTGAAACTCGGAGCGTTGACGTTTGAAGTCAGGCAATACCTCAATATGGATGATGCGGCGCCAGGTGTAGTCGTGCGTGAAGTACGCAGGGGAACACCGGTTGCATTGGCGGGCATAAAGCCCTATGAACTCATCCTTGCTGTCGGCGAGAAGAAAATCCTTACACCCGAAGAGTGCCTTGAAGCATTGGGTGACCTGAAAGCTCCGGTGACAATCAGAGTCTCACGCATGGGGAAAGAACGGACTGTCGTCATCCAGCCAATGGCCGTACGCCCGGATGCAGACTCAAAGGATAGCGAATAGATAGGGGAACGCGTTGTTCTAAAACAGGCGGCTCCAATACGCTACGGCGGTGTTGGAGCCGCTTTGTTTATCACATCAGAACAAGGTCATTTGATCGGGGTTGTCGTCCCCTCGACGGCGGCGGCCGTTGCGAGTCTGCGCGAGTTTGGGCATGAGGCCCGTATCGAGTTCGTTTTCTTCAAGATTGGTGAGGATTTCCGACGCGCGGGCAATGACTGTCTCCGGCATGCCGGCTAACCGCGCAACGTGGATACCGTAGCTCTTGTCCGCAGCCCCGGGAATGATCCGGCGCAGGAACACGATCGAGTCGCCGCTTTCGCGTACCTGCACGGTGTAGTTCTTCACGCCAGTGAGCGTGAGTACCAAGTCGGTCAGCTCGTGGTAATGCGTTGCAAAGAGCGTACGCGCTTTGACTTGCGGCGTGTTGTGCAGATATTCCGCAACCGACCATGCCAGACTGATTCCGTCAAAAGTACTCGTCCCCCGTCCCAGTTCATCCAAGATAATCAGGCTGCGCGGCGTGGCGTTGTTGAGGATGTTCGCCGCCTCTTGCATCTCGACCATGAAGGTGCTTCGCCCTTTGGCTAAGTTGTCCCCTGCTCCCACGCGCGTGAATACGCGGTCGGCCACGCCAATGCGTGCCGACTTGGCCGGAACAAATGCCCCCGCCTGCGCCATGATCACAATCAGCGCGACTTGCCGGATGTAGGTAGACTTACCGGCCATATTCGGCCCGGTGATGAGCAGGAGCTGATGTGTGGTGCCGTTAAGTTCGGTATCGTTCGGCACAAAGCGCTCGGCATCCGGCAGCTGTTCAATAATCGGATGGCGTCCTTCGCTGATATCCAGCACGACTTCATCGGTCATTTCCGGACGCACATATCCCAGTGCCAAGGCGCGGTCCGCAAACGCCGCCAGCACATCAATCTGCGCCAGTGCTTGTGCGGTGGCTTGAATGGCCGATGTATGCGCAATCACCTGTTCGCGGATGGCGAGGAAAAGTTCATATTCCATCGCCGCGGCTTTATCCTGCGCGCCGAAAATCTTCTGTTCGTATTCCTTCAGCTCGGGTGTAATGAAACGCTCGGCATTGACAAGGGTTTGTTTGCGCGTATAGTCAGGCGGCGCCATGCCGGCCTGTCCTTTGGAAATCTCAATATAAAACCCAAAGACACGGTTATGCCGTACCTTCAACGTTTTGATGCCGGTGCGTTCCATTTCCTGCGCTTGATACTTCGCGAGCCACGCATGCCCCTCCGAGGCCAAGTTGCGCAGTTCGTCCAAGTCAGCATTCCAGCCGCTACGGATAATGCCGCCGTCCTTCAAGCCAATCGGCGGCGAATCATCAATCGCAGTTTCAATCAATGTGACCAGCTCAGGCAAGGGCTGAATTTGCTCGGCCAGTTGCTGAATCACTTCGTTGGGCAAAGCCGCCGTCAAATCTTTCACGCTCTCCGCAGGCAACAGCGATGCTCCAAGCGCCCGCACATCACGCGCATTACCGATCCCGGTTTCAATGCGGCCAATCAAGCGTTCCAAGTCGCGCACCTCGGCCAGCTTCTCACGCAAACTGCTCAACAGCATCCGCTGCTTCAAGAAGACCGACACCGCCTCGTGCCGCGCATGGATTGCATCAGCCTTCGCCAAAGGGCGTGCGAGCCATAAGCGCAAGGCACGCGCCCCCATCGGCGTGACGGTTCCGTCCAGCACACCCAACAATGTTTCGCTGGCAGGTTTGCCGCGCATCGGCAAGATGTCTAAGTTGGAGACGGTGGTTTCATCCAGCGCAAGGAAGTCGTCAGCCCGCCGCAAATACAATCCGCGGATGTGATTGACATTGTTACGGAGGGTATCGCGCACATAGTACAACAACCCGCCTGCGGCGCATACCACGCCCGCGCGGCCTTCACAACCAAATCCATCGAGCGAGTGTACTTTGAAATGGCGCTTCAATAAATCGTATGCGGCATCGTAGCCGAAGGTCCAATCATCTGCCGCCGCCATTGGACAGCCTAACTCTGCCAGTAAAGGATTGTCACGCAAAGATTCCGGCACAAGGCACTCACTGGGGGCATAGCGCTTGAGGTTCTCGGCAAAGGCAACAGCGTCGGTCGTTTCTTCCGCGGTCAATGTGCCCGTCGATAAATCCAACAGCGCGAGCGCATGCACCCCTTTGGGTGAAACTGTTACCGCCGCCAAATAGTTATTCCGCTCGGCATCCAAAATACCATCTTCTATCACCGTGCCAGGCGTGACGATACGCGTAACCTCGCGGCGCACGATACCTTTGGCCTGTGCAGGGTCTTCGACTTGATCGCAGATGGCGATCTTCCGGCCGGCGCGGATGAGCTTGGATAGATAGCCTTCAAGTGCATGATACGGCACGCCGCACATCGGCGTCTCTGCCCGTTTGGTTAGCGCGACTCCAAGAATCGGCGCGGCAATCCTCGCGTCATCAAAAAACATTTCATAGAAGTCGCCCAACCGGAAAAGCAGGATGCTGTCATCCGACAGCTCTGATTTAATACGATTGTACTGCCGCATCAGCGGCGTGAGTTCCTCCGCCATCTCAGTCCTCTCCTCCGCTAAAACGGCGCGCCGCTTTCTTGGCTGAATGCTGGCGTTTGTCGGCGACCATCCGCGCTTTCTGGCGGCGGGATTTGGTGCGCTTCTGGCGGCGGATTTTCTCCATGGCCTGCTGGCGCTCCGAACGCGCACCTTCAATCTGTTCTAAAAACTTATCCGCCAGCATGCGCCGGGCAATCCAGCGGTTGGCTTCGCGTGAACGCATCCGTCCGCAACGCACCGACATCCCGCTGGGCTCATGTTTGAGTAAGACAGTCGAGGCCGTCTTGTTGACTTTCTGTCCGCCGGGGCCTGAGCCCAAAATAAACTGCTCCGAGAGATCAGCCTCGCTGATTTTCACGAGCGCCATCTTCTCTCGGATGCGGTTGATTGTCTCGGGGCTGAGCAACTCGGACATAACTGCGTTATTTGCGGCGGGGCTTGCGGGGTTTCGACTCGTCCGTGCGGCGGCGGGAGTTTCCCTGTCCGCCTGACGGTTTACGGGCCGGAGCTTCCGCACGCGGTTTGCGCTCGGGGCGCTCTCTAGGCTTATCACCGTTTCGCGATTTGCCGCCGCGTCCTTTAACAGGCGTAGCGCTCTCGGGCAGAATCATTTCGAAGTCTGCGCGGCGGTTGGTAAAGTCCAACTTGCTCACGCGCACTTGGATGGTCATTCCGGCCTTGTAACTGACGCCACCTGCATTCAGAGATTCGTTGGCTTCATTGTAACGCACGTACTGATCGGAGATCATCGACACATGCACCATGCCGGAGACTTGGATTTCGAGCACGTCGACAAACATGCCGAAGCCTTTGACTTTCACAATCACCGCATCATACGTCACGGGGTCATTGTCATCCAGCTGCTGCTGCAGGAAGCGGTACTTCTTGATTTCCATCAATGCGCGTGAGGCCTCATCCGCAACCGCTTCGCACTCAGTTGCTATCTGTGCGGTGCGCTGCAGATAACCCAACGGCATCCGGCCGCCCTTCCCACCCGATACCAGATAATCATTTAACTGGCGGTGGAGGGTCAAGTCCGGATAGCGGCGGATGGGCGAGGTGAAGTGCGAGTAGTACTTCAACGCCAGACCAAAGTGGCCATACGCATCGGCGGAATAAACAGCACGCTTCAAGCTGCGCAGAAGCAGCATATGCGCGTGATAGCGCAACGGATGATCCTGCGTATCCAGCAGGAACTTGGACAGCACCTTCGGTTGATTCAAATCGCCGGGCGAGAAGCCCAACTCAATGAGCGCCTCGGTTGCTTCGGCAATCTTCTCCTCGTCCGGCGGTTCATGCAGACGCGCTAATATCTTGATGCCCTTGACAGTCAGCTCGGTGGCAACGGCCTCATTGGCCGCCACCATGCATGCTTCAATCAACTGATGAGATTCATCGTTGACCAGCGTACGAATGCCGGTCATGCGGCCTTCGGCATCGATCAGCACTTCGGTCTCAGGCGACTCAAGCTCCAATCCGCCATTGGCAAAGCGGTTCTTCCGCAGCTGCTTGCCCAGCGCCCACACGCTATTCAACAAGGGCACGGTCTCTTCCGGCCACTTCTCAATCCCGACCGGCGTCTTGTTATCCAACATCGCCATCGCCTGCTCATACGTCAAGCGCAGCTTGGAACGGATTTGCGTCTTGGCAAAGCGGCGGGACACCGGACGTCCCTTGTCGTTGAATGTAATGAACGCCGAAAACGCCAAGCGGTCGACATTCGGCTGCAGGCTGCAAACGCCGTTGGACAGCTGCTCCGGCAGCATGGGAATCACGCGGTCAACAAAGTAAACGCTGGTCGAGCGCTTGGCCGCTTCGCGGTCGAGCGCGGAGTCAGGGCGCACGAAGTGACTGACGTCGGCAATGTGCACGCCCAGCTCGCGCTGCCCATTCGGCAGAATGCGCAGGGAAATCGCATCGTCAAAATCGCGGGCTTTCTCCGGATCAATGGTAATGATGAATTCATCGCGCAGATCAAGCCGCTCGCCCGGCTCATCCACCAGCGACGCGACAGCTTCGGCTTCACGGATCACTGCGGGCGGAAACTCCTCCGGCAGATCGTACTGCTTCATGATGGCAATCGTATCGAGCGACGGTTTGTCCGCCGGACCGATGACGTCGACAATCTCCGCCCTCATGCCACGTTCGTTGCCGGAACGCTCCGTGACCTTCACAACAACGCGGTCGCCAAAGGCGGCGCCATGCGCATCATCCACTTCAAAGTCGGTTTTGTACACCGGACTCAGCGGCGAGACAAACAGCTTCTTGCCGGCCTGTACTAATGTGCCGACGACATTGCGCGTGGACGTTTCCAAAATCTTCGTGACCCGTGCGGACGGTTCAACACGGTCTCCGCCGGATTTGAGGCGGATGGCCACGGTATCGCCGGGTAATGCGCCGCCAACATCTTCCTGCTCGACGAAATAGGTTTTGCCTTCTTCGTCGGCCACAATCCCTGCGCCGCTGCGCATCAGGCGGATCGTACCCTTCAGCGTCTGCCCGCCCTCTTTAAGACGGAACACACGCCGGTTCTTTCCTTCTTCAATCACACCTTCCATCAGCAGTTCGTGCAAAATCTTTTCAAACCGCTTCAACTGCTTGCCGCGGAACCCCAGGACCTTTACAATTTCGCCGGCATGCCACGCTTTTCCGGGCTCTGACTCAAATAAATAAAGAACCGCTTCTTTTTCAACATCTAAACGCATAGCGCTTCCTTTCAAAAGGAGAATTATACACTACCTCTACAGAGAAAGAAAGGAAAATTGCCCCGCTCACATCGTTTACGCAGTTCACCATGGTAGTGGGTACCGTCCACGCCGTCTTCATCACAAAAAAAGGGACGCGGCTATTGCCGCGCCCCCTTTTGACTAACGTCTGTTC
Source organism: Kiritimatiellia bacterium (assembly GCA_031552845.1). Classification (GTDB taxonomy): domain Bacteria; phylum Verrucomicrobiota; class Kiritimatiellia; order RFP12; family DVOR01; genus JAVBMC01. Next base: position 170,944 of record JAVBMC010000028.1, on the reverse strand, counting down.
CTGACAGGCGATTAGGGTGTGACCGTCTCCTCCAACGTGAACGTTTCCGAGCGGTTATACTTGAAGGGCACCGTCTCCGGTACGAGATAGAAGCCCGCACCGGCAAGTCCTTCGTCAGTTAACAGCCATGGTGTCAGCACGCCATAGACACGGCGGGTAGCGGTGCCTTCCTTGAAGCTGCCGCTGAAGAGCCCCGTCTTGGGCGAAGCACTCAGTGTCAGGCTTTGCGGATTGGCGCCTCTGTCCAGTTTGTTGAAGTTACTGCCGCTGGCGTTGAAGCTCAGGGCGGTATCTGCCGTCAAACCGTTAGCGCTCACGACAACCTCGTCCAGTTCGCCGAAGTAGGCGTTGTAGAGGCTGTCGAGTTTGCTATAGTAGCCGCCGGCGACCTCAAGGCCGTTTGCGTTGCTGTAGCTGAACCCGCCGTTGGCGGTGGCGTTGACTGCATAACTGCACCATTGCGCCTGCAACGGCGTACAGATGAGCGCGGTATTGCTTTCGAAGGCCAATTCCAACGAGAACTCGCCGCCCTTGTAAGCCGAAGGCGAAGCCGCCAGCATAACGGACGGGACGCCGTCAACCAACATCAGCGCGCTGCTGATGGAGATGCCGGTGCCGTCGGCCAGCTTGCCGGAGGCTTTGACCTTGCCGCGTTTGTCCACGGTCAGCGTGACGTAACCGACGCCAGGGGTGCTGCTGTTGCCGTTATCCACCGCAATGACGGTAGTGTAGTAGCCTTCCAAGGCTGTGAGCCATTCCGCACGTTCCGGGGCGAGGACTTTGTCCTTCCAGCCGTCGCGGGAGGTGGATCCTTGCAGCCGGTAAACGTCCGCTTCACTGCCGTCGAGTTCCATGACGCCGAGGCCGGAGTCATCCGTCCCCAGTACCAGCACACAGGCATACGACTCAACCGGACGGCCCGATGTGAACATCGCGTTGGTGACGACCAGCACGTTGTTATCGAGGTCGCGCAGATCGAATCCAGTGGCCTTGAATGTGAAGCGCTTGCCGCCGAGCGTCGTACTGCCTGAGAGTTTTCCGACAGAGCTGACGGTCACGGTCACCTGTCCATTGCGGACAACGCCGTTGGTCTCGATGCCAATGCTTCCATTGAAGGTGCCGATATATTCCGCCGGGAGCGGTTCGACCGTCAAATTCAGCGGCAGCGTGGCGCCGTTGGTACGTGCTTTGGCACACAGCACGGCACTGAAACTGCCCGCCTTGGTCGGAATGCCGGTCAGATAAGCGCCATCGGCTTCAATCACCAGCTTGAGACCAGTGGGGAGCTTGCCGGACTTAACTGCTACGCTGCTTGCGTTAGCCTGCAGCGGCAGCGGGCCGAGCTTGGCACGCACGCCAACCTGCAACGCGGTCCACTCCATCTGCCCATCGACAAAGAAGCCAGTGGAGGCGGTGGAATCGATCGCGCTCTGCGCCAAAGCAGCCTCATCAAACGCCGGGGCGAACTTCACCGAGGCGGAGAGCACCTGCGCAGCAGCATCGTCCGAACTGGCGACAACCGCCAAGCGCGTGTTGCCCGGAACCTGCCAACGGCCATCCGTGCAACGGAAGCGGATGTTCTGCGTACCGGAAGGCACGCGCACGGCTATATCACCCGGGAACCAAGCCTTGCCATCAACGCTCCACTCCAAACCATTCATCGGCGCAGCGCCGGGTTGATCGGGAACAAACGTCACCAGCACCGTGCCGGGTTTCTTGACGAACACCGCTGTGAGCATCACGTTCACATCCGGCATCTCGACGAGCGTATCAGCCGCATAGGCGTCAAAACCTGCGCCCAATCCTTCGGCTGGAACACCCGACCAGCGTTGGAAGCCCTGCCCTGTCGGCGCTCGGTTGGCATGGATGTCAACGATGTAACCATTGCGCATCACATGACGTGCGCTGCCGTTATGGTTGCCGCCGATAAGATTCAGTACAACACCGACATCGCCGCTCCAACAGGCCGTCAGCGTATGGTCAGCCGCGGTGGAAACCACCGACACGCCGCCCGTCACCCAGCCACCGGCGGCATCCTGCCATCCGACGAAACTGAAGGTATCGCGCACCGGCACCGGCAACGCCGGATAAGCCGAATCAAACGTCACCTCGAACTGGTTGGTGCCGCTAAACGTGCCGCCGCCCGCATCGATCGTTATCACATAGCTGCTCGCCTCCCATTGCGCATAGAGGGGCAATTCTGCAACTTCCTCAACCAATGTGTTAGTTGTCACAAGCGTACCATCGACCGCCGCAGTAAACCAGCCATTGAGCGTATAACCCGTACGTGTCGACTCAGGCAGAGTCTCGTACGGATAGCCTGCAGGCAGGATAACCGAGTCCGGATTAACAGCGCCCTCGCCAGTGTAGTTGATGTCGAAAGTGACTGTCACTTTCGAAGCCCACTCCGCGACAAGGGTGATAGCAGAGTCAGGAACGATCGTGTCTTGATCAACCCGATTGTCGTCGCCATCGCGCCAGCCCATGAAGAAGTAATCGGTACGGTCAGCCAGATTCGTCAACGCTTCGCCGTAAGGATAACCCGCGGCAAATGCAGCCGGATCGATCGGATCGACGCCGTCACCAAGGTCAAACGACACTGTCACCTTCGAAGCCCACTTCGCGTAGAGGGTGTAAGGCGGTTCGGTTTCTTCGCCAAAGACCGTTACGTCAACGATATTGGTTGCACTGATTTCCACGCCGTCTGCTGCTACAAGAGTTGTGAACCAACCCTTGAAGAAGTAGTCATCGCGATCAGACAGTTCCGGGAAGTCTTCGCCGTACTCGTAGCCTTCGGCAAAGAGCCCGTCCGCCGGAGCGGTAACAGTAGCATCGTCGCAATTCTTATTGAACACCACGGTCACCTTCGTCGCCCACTTGGCGTAGAGGGTGGTGATTTCGGTGTCGGCCAAGTCTTCTGCAGCGTTGATTGCTTCGCCGGAATAGTCGGCTTCAGCAAACCAGCCCATGAAGAAGGAGTCAACGCGGTCGGCCAGATTCGTCAGCGCTTCGCCGTAAGGATAACCCGCGGCAAAGATGATCGAATCGATCGGATCGACGCCATCGCCAAGCTCAAACGTCACAGTCACCTTTTCTGCCCACTTCGCATAGAGGGTGATTGCAGCGTCCGCATCAGAAACGATGGAGTTTGTAGCGACTGCTTCGCCGGAATAATCCGCATCGGCAAACCACCCCTTGAAGAAGTGAGTCGCACGGTCAGCCAGATTCGTCACCACTTCGCCATACTCATCGCCGGCATCAAGGGTCACCGCTTCCGGCGCAACAACAGTCTCGTCGTCGCACTTGACGTCAAACGTCACTGTCACTTGCAGCGCCCACTTCGCATAGAGATCGGTAACCGCTACGCCAACGATTGTGTTCGTGGTGACTGCCTCGCCGGAATAGTCAGCATCGGCAAACCACCCCTTGAAGGAATAGCCGTCGAGCGTCGGTGTCGGCAAGGTCTCATACAGATCACCTGCGTCAAACTCAGCCGAAGCCGGATCAACAACCGCATCCTCACCGACGTTGAACGTCACTGTTACCTTCTCGGCCCACTTGGCATAGAGGGTATCGGTTGCCAGTTCGGCCAAGTCTTCATCGGCATTGATTGCCTCGCCGGAATAGTCAGCATTCTCGAACCATCCCTTGAAAGAGTAGCCATCGCGCTCAGGAACCGGCAATTCGCCGTAGGCCCTGCCGATCACAAACGCCTTGCTCGCGGGATCAACCGTAGCAGTCTCGTCTTCGGTATTGACGTCAAACGTCACCGTCACCGCCGCCGCCCACTTAGCATAGAGGGTGTAGGGCTCTGCTGCAAAGACCGTCACGTCAACGGTATTCGTTGCGCTGATCTCGTCGCCATCTTCACACTCCTCCGTCAAGAACCAGCCATCAAAGAGGAATCCGACACGAGTCGGCACCGGCAATTCGCCATACTGCTCGTTCTTGGCAAAGATGATCGGATCAATCGAATCAACGTCGGCATCAGTATTGACGTCGAACGCCACCATCACGGGTTCGCCCCACTTGGCGTAGAGCTCGACCGCCACATCAGGCACCTCTGTTTCTTCGGTTACCAGATCATCCGCAAGACATTCATTTGTCTTGAACCAACCGACAAAGACAGAGCCTGCGAGTGTCGGCTCCGGCAATTCGCCGTAAGGCTCGCCGATGGCAAATTGTTTCTCGGTGTACTCTATCACAGCATCATCGTCTTGGGTGATGAACGTGACTTGCACAGCCGGAATCCACTCTGCTGTGAGGGCGTTGATGTTTGCATCAACGGTGTCCGTCGAGGCAATCTTAGTGCCGTCTTCCGTAACCCAGCCGCCAAAGAGGAAGCCTGTGCGGTCGGCTAGCGTCGGCAAAATGTCGCCATACGTATAGCCCTCGGCAAAGGGTCCTGCCGTAACAGGCTCGCCATCATCGTTATTGATGTCAAATGTCACGGACACCTTAGCCGCCCACTTAGCGTAGAGGTCAGTCGTCTCTCTGTCTACGTTTGTCGTATCGGTGACTTCGCTGTCCGCGCTGAAGTCCGATGTCGTGAACCAGCCCTTAAAGAAAAATCCTTCCTTCTCGGGCGTAGGCAAAGATTCGTCTTGGCCATAGGGTTCACCCCAAGTGAAGTCGCGCGAAGCCGGGGCATCTGCTCCGCCATTGGCGTTGAAGTTAATCGTAATCAGAATGTTAGTCCACTTCGCGACGAGATTGGTGATGGCTGTTGCCACGTCCATTGTGTCGGGGATTTGAATAACTGGAAATCCGCCCGTTCCGTCTGTCCACCAGCCTTTGAACTCGTATCCGCGCAGGGCTGTCGGCTCAGGCAATGTACCGTATGCTCTGCCGATTACAAACATTTGGGGGAGAATCGATGTGGCATCCGCGTTGTTCACATCAAATGTGATCAACACAGCATCCAGCCACTTGGCGTAGAGCGCGATGTCAGCAGCGGGTGCGAATGAATATTCAAAGACTTCCTCGCCCTGAGTGTAATCCGCATCGGTGAACCAGCCGTCAAAGATAGCGTCGGCAAGATTGTCCAAGGCGGGCAAAGCGCCTTCACCATACGCTTCACCTTCATAAGCGGTGAAGGGATCAGGGAGCTCGACATCATCCTCGCAGTTCTTATTAAACGTTACGGTGATTGCCTTTGTCCACTTGGCGTAGAGGGTGGTCGTATTTACATCAACGGTGGACTCTACAGTGATTTCATCGCCGTCCATTGCCTCGGCATCGAACCAACCCTCAAAGCGGTCAATGCCGCGTTCCGGCGTGGGCAAGGAACCATAGGGCGCATCCCAAGTGAACTCTTGTGAAGTTGGCTCTACCGTACCACCGTTGGAATTAAACTCAATCGTCACGTCAGCGACTGTCCACTGAGCGACGAGCTCGGTGATTGCTTTTGACACGATTGAGTCGTTGGCAATCAGGTCCGGATCTTCACCTTCTTCAACTACCGTATACCATCCGGCGAAAGCATAACCGCGCTTGGTTGGCACCGGCAGGTTGTCATAGGTGAGGCCAAAACCGCAATCAAAGGTTTGTGAGTAGACTCCAAGCTCTCCACCATTGGCATCAAATGTTACCGTTACAACTTCCGCCCAGAGTGCGTAGAGGGTTTCGCCTTCTTCTGGCACGAGCGACTCGTCGGTGATTTTGGTTGTGATGTCGTCCTGCGTGGTGGACCAGCCTTTGAAGGTGTAACCGATCAGGGTCGGATCTGCCGGCATATTATCCTGCCCCATATAGGCAGCTCCGGAATATAAATCGGCGGGAGCTATCGGCGTGGCTTCTGCATTGACGGTATCAAAGGTGATGGTGGCGGTCTGGAATTCGATGGCTTGGCCTGCGAAGATTGCAGGCTCCGGCAGTTCTGCCGAATCAGCATCCCCGTCCCATCCTTTAGTTCCGTAGGTGACCACGCTCTTCACGCTTGCCGCGCCGTCGTAGATGTCAGCCGCGACCGTCGGCGCATTGCCGAGATAGCGGACAGATGTCAACGCGGTGCAGTTCTCGAACGCCTTGGCGCCGATACCGGCAACGCTGGCCGGAATCGTGACCGAGGTCAAGTCGGCACAGCCGCTGAACGCGCTGCCGCCAATCGCAGTAACAGCGTAGTCCTCCGCACTCACATCCTCCCCGATAGTGATAGAGGCGGGAACGGTAAAAGCGCCTGCCGTTGCGGCATCAACACTGTCAAGTGTTGCCACGGCGCTGTCGGCGGTGTAACTGTACGTCGCGCCGCCAATAGTCGCGGTTTCGCCCATGACCGTCTGCACGGATGCAAAAGGCATTATCAGGAGTGTGGTCTCAAGCGCCAGCCGCACTTGTGCGAACTGCTCTCGGAACCATTTGAGCGCGCGCCTTCTCTTTCGAGGCGGGCCATCCGGGGCCTGCGCTGAACAAGCTCCTATCGTATTAGCTGTAGTCATGTCTACTTCCTCACACTTGCCTGTGTGTTGTGAAGAGAGAAAGCCCTCAGGCAAATAAAAAAGGCACATCTCTCTTTGATGTACCCACCTGAAGGCTTACCACAGCCTGTACTGAACTACATGTCGGAGAGACGTGCCTGAAGTGAAGTAAAGACTACACGCCAAGGCACGCTCCCGCCAACGTTGGTTCAGTACTTGAGAAAGTGGTAATTTTTCAGGTGAACACTGTTGTGCGAATTGCGCATTCGCGCCGGAACTTGCGCTCCGGCTATGTCATTACCCCTTGCGGGGAACGCATCCATTATGCATATTCCAGGTCTGTTTGTCAAGCTAAAGTGAAAAGAGACGCATTTGGACGTGTATTGACACGGCGTTTGGCGTGTACGGATGCACTCGCCAAAGTTAACCGCGCATGGCAAAAGGCAAAGGACATCGACTTTCCCGCACAAGCCTTATTGTTGATGTACATGGAGCGAGCGTGAGTAATGTTACTTGGCGTTGTGAGTAACGTTACTCCGGGCTCACAGTAACGTTACTGTCGACTCTGAGTAATGTTACTTCCAAAGGTGAGTAACGTTACTGACTGACCTGTTACGGGCGCAGCACGGCTGTCACAGGGAAATAAAAAAGAAGCGGCAGGCTTCCCGGACTGCCCCGCGTTTCGCGTACGTAGAAATGTTTAGGACGCTCGCCGGTGTCTGCCGCCTATCTAACGGGGCAGCAGGTCAAAGAGGGATTTGTGCAGCCAGTAACCGGGCATGCGCTCCCACAGTTCCAAGAAGCGGGCCAGCATGTCGACTTCGCTACGGAAGCGCCAATTGGGATCTTCCATCGCCCATGCGGTGAACTTGTCAACCAACGCCCAATAAATAAATGTCGTATTCAGGCGGTAACACGCGAGGAATAGGCCTTCGCGCTGTCCTTCAGCGAGCGAATCCAAATAGCGGATGCACAACGGTTCCCATTTTACATTTGAGCCCAAGAAGGCCAATTGCAGGCAGAACAAATCATCACGCTCCTGACGCGACATGACCAATGCCGCGCCGCGCTTATCGATCAAGTTTCCGCGTTTGGCCAACAGCTTGGAGAGCTCCCGTGAGACTCCCCAGCCCAAAAAAAGCCCATCGCAGAAGGCCGTCATCAATTCGGCGGCATCCTCATCCGGCAGCGAATCAAACACGCAGTCCGGATCAAAGAAATCAGGACCGCCCTCAAACTCAAAGACAATTCCTTCCGGTCCCCGGATCCAAGTTAACCCGAAGATATCTGTGCGCTTTTGCAACGCCTCGCGGACAGTCCGTTGTGGATTCATGCGACCGGCGCTCTGGTGTAAGGCCATGTCATATTTTCAGCCTGCTCTAATAAGTAATGCCGCCACGTAAGAAACTGAAGTACAAATCTAGAATATACTGCCCCCAGAACAGCCAAATGGCTGCGCCCATTGCTAAATAAGGACCGTAGGGGATTGCATCTTTCCAGTTGGCGCGGCGCGCCACCAACAATACGACCGACGCCAAAGTGCCGAGCACGGAGGAGGCAAACAGCGTAAAGAGCACTGCCTTCCAACCGAGAAACGCACCGACGGCGCCCATCAGTTTCACATCGCCAAAGCCCATCGCCTCGCGGCGGAAGACTTTTTCGCCGATCAGTCCGAGCAGCAGGAAGGTGCCGAAGCCAACCGCCAGCCCGATGCCGGAGTCCAACAGTCCGCGCCACCAAATGAATTCGCCTTGCAGCTCAGGCACCAACGCGCACAGAACCGGCCCAATGACCATGCCCCCCAGCGTGATGCGATCCGGCAGAATGAAGTAGTCGAGATCGATGAACGACCCGACAATCAATCCGGCGAGCATCAGCCAGTAGACGGGAATCTGCGCCGCCGAAAGCAGCGGCGTAAACCTGAACGTCTCCGGCGCACACCACGCCGTGAACACCATCAGGAACAGCATCGCCGTGATCAGCTCAACAAAGAAATACCGCGATGCGATCTTGACGCCGCACGAAGCGCACTTGCCCCGCAACGCCACCCAGCTGACCACGGGGATATTCAGATACCACGGAATCGGCTTCTTGCAGGCCGGGCAAAACGAGCGCGGCGCGACAATCGACAGTTCGCTTGGAATCCGATAGATGCACACGTTTAAAAAGCTGCCGATGCAAGCTCCAAAGCCGACGGTGAAAACCGCCAGGCCTTGGATATAAAAGGTCAGCTCGTCAACGGACCACATCACAGCGATTCAACCTCCAGCCCCTTGACGATCGCGTCGGTCAGCTTCAGGACCCATTCGTCAACCAGCCGCTGTTCGGACGCCTCGACCAATACGCGGATTTTCGCCTCCGTGCCGGAGTAGCGCACCACGGCGCGCCCTTGGCCATTCATGGCCTTTTCACAGGCTTGAATCGTCTGGTGCAAAATCGGCACTTCTTCAATCGGCTTCTTCTCCTTCACCTTCAGGCCAAGGAGTTTCTGCGGATATTCGGTCATGCAATCGGCCAGCTCGGCTAACGACTTGCCGGTCTTATACATCAGGCGCATCACCTGCAAAGCCGAAATCACGCCGTCGCCCGTAGTCACAAAGTCATGCATGATCAAATGCCCGGACTTCTCGCCGCCGAGGTTGTAGCCCTTCTCGCGCATCCGGTCAATCACGTAACGGTCGCCGACATCGGTGATTTCCACCTTGATGCCGTGCTTGGCCAACGCATGGTGCAAACCCAAGTTACTCATGGACGTCACCACCAGCGTATTATCCACCAAACGGCCGCGGGTGTTCATATCGATTGCGCACATCGCCATCACGCGGTCGCCGTCAACCACCTGGCCGTTGGCATCGCACAAAATCAAACGGTCGGCATCGCCGTCCAACGCAATGCCCACATCGGCACCGAGTTCGCGCACCTTTGCGCCCATCACCTCCGGATGCATGGCGCCGCAATTGACGTTGATATTGTACCCGTCCGGCTTGTTCGACAGCACGGTCAGATTTGCGCCCAGCTCGGCAAACACGTCAGGCCCCAGGTCATACGCACCGCCATTTGCGCAGTCCAACACGATCTTCAAACCGTCGAGCGTTTCATTCCGCACCGTCGCTTTGGCAAACTCGATATAACGGCCGCGGGCGTCATCCACGCGCTTCACCTTACCCAGCCGTGAAGGCCGACGCAGCTGCGCATCGGGATCCAATACCAGCGCGGTGATTTCATCTTCCTGAGCGTCGGTCAGCTTATAACCCTCGGAGTTGAAAATCTTAATGCCGTTGTCCATGTAAGGATTGTGGGACGCCGTCAGCATCACCCCCGCATCGGCGGAGAGCGACCGCACCAAGTGCGCCACAGCCGGGGTCGACATCGGCCCGACCAGCAGCACGTCCATGCCGCCCGAAACCAAACCGCTCGTCAGCGCCGACTCCAGCATATAGCCCGACAGACGGGTATCTTTACCAATCACGATCTTCCGGCGCTTCGGGCCATCGGCCTCATACAAATGTGCCAAAGCATGCCCGACTTTCAGAGCAATCTCAGGCGTCACCGGCCATACATTTGCAGTTCCTCGAATGCCATCCGTTCCGAATAACTTACCCATTGGTTTGTTCCTTCTTATACACTGTGTTCTGTTAAAAAGCGTTCAGCCTCGAGCGCCGCACGGCAACCGGCACCGGCGGCAACCACCGCCTGCTTGTAATGGCGGTCCGCCACATCGCCCGCAACAAAGACTCCTTCAATCGAAGTCTTTACGCCCTCTGCAATCAAATATCCATCGACATCACGTGCCAGCTGCTCTTTGAATAAATCCGTATTCGGCGTATGGCCGATTGCCACAAACAGCGCATTCACCGGCAGCTCGCTCACTGCGCCGGTCTTCACGTTCTTCACGCGCACCGCCGTCACTTCGCCCTTGGCGGCATCGAGCACATCTTCCACAACCGTGTCCCACATCACCTTAATTTTCGGATGCTCCACCACCCGCTGCGCCATCACCTTGGAAGCCCGCAGCTCATCGCGCCGGTGCAGCAGCGTCACTGATGAACAGATCCGCGCCAGATACAACGCATCTTCGCACGCCGTATCGCCGCCGCCGACCACCGCCACCGCTTGATCTCGAAAGAACGACCCATCGCACGTCGCACAGCCCGAAACGCCCTTGCCGATCAACGCCTGCTCATTCGGCAGATTCAGATACCGCGCCGTGGCCCCCGTCGCGATAATCACGCAGCGCGCCTCAAGCTCGCCGCCGGCCATCAGCGTGACCTTCTTCACCTCGCCCGACAGATCGCACGCCGTCACTGCATCCGACATGACCCGCGCGCCACAACGCTCCGCCTGCGCCTTCATCGCCAGCATCAAATCAAAGCCGCCGATCGGTTCCGCAAACCCCGGATAGTTCTCGATATCCGTCGTCTGCGTCAGCTGCCCGCCGGGCTGCATCCCCTCAATCACCACCGGATTCAAATTCGCCCGCGCGGCATAAACCGCCGCAGTCAATCCCGCCGGACCGCTGCCGATAATCACTACATTTTCCATAAATCACCTAGTCCACTAAAGGTCCATGCTCACGCACTTCATGCACAGGAATCGATGTCGTCACGCCGGGGCGCAGTTCCAAACGGATTTCTTCGTCACTCTTATAAATCAAAACGCCCGTCTTCTTCGCTCCCGAACGCGTCGTCACTTCATAGTCGGGGATGAACTTCTTCACCAGCGTAAACTGCGCGGTCGCAGTCTTCCCGGCCTCAATCTCCACCTCGCGCTCTTCGTCGGAATAGCCCTTGGCAGAAACCTTCACCTTCCGTTTGCCGCCCGCGATATCCTTCAACACCAATGGGTCGGAAAGGTTCGTCGTCTCACCGGCTTTCGAGCGGGTCGTGCCCGAGCTCTTGCCATCAAGAAACACCGAAGCGCCCGCAGGCGAAGTCACGATGCTCAGCGTACCCATGTTGGACTCCAAGCGGAACTCCTCCGTCACTTCGGCATCCATCTTCACCGTGACATTGCGCGCCATCGGCTCATACCCCGGCTTCTCCACGCGCACCCGGCGTTCGCCCGCCGCCACTTTCGGCAGCGTCAAATCCGACAGCCCCTGATAATCGTCATCCATATACACGCGGGCATTGGACGGAATAGTCACCACCCGCAGCGAGCCCGGCAGCGCCTTCAACACCACATCCAGCTGCTGCACCTCACCCGGCGAGAGCTTGACCGACGACGAATATTTCTCATACCCCTCCATCGTCACCGTAATCTCCGCCGCGCTCTTCCCGGTAATCCGCTCCACCGTGCAAGGTGCCGTGCCGCGCAAAATCCCATTCACCCGCACCTCGGCTCCAGCCGGTTCCGAACGCACCTCCAGCGTTCCCGAGTCCGACGTTAAATCAATCTCCCTGCGCACCGGCGTGCGGTCGGTCAAACTAACCTCCAGCAGCTTCTCCTGATACCCCGGCGTCACCACCAGCAGCTGATAATCGCCCAACGGCAGCGAGGTGCAAACCAACGGCGTTTTGCCCAGCGAAACCCGCCCCTTCATCACCTCCGCGCCGGATGGCGTACTCTTCAAAACCAGCACGCCCGTCACCGGCCGCAGCACCGCCGTGATCAGCTCCCGCGGCGTATCCATCGACAAGTTCAACGTCTGATAAAACGTCTCATACCCTGGCTTCTTCACCGACAGCAGATACGTCCCCGGCGCCACCGCATCCTTGACGATCGGCGCGATACCGATCTCTTCGCGGTTCAACTCCACCTTCGCACCATCGGGCTGCGACACGACCTTCACCAACACGCCCGTCGGTGCCGCCAGCGCCACACCCGTCAGGAGCAAACACCCCAACATCATAAACTTACGAATCATAATACGCAATCCTCTCTTTGGCTTTGCCGGGGCCGCTTAACGCCGGTTCCGTTCCGCCTGCACGGCGCTGTCAATCTGCAGGATTTTTCGCTCCGCCGTCTTATAACGGTCGTCCGAGCGGTCCGGCACAATCTCCAAAATCTCCTTCTGTGCCTGCCGCGATTCACGGTAAAGCTTCAAGCTGTAAGTCCGCTCCGCCTCGACGCTCCGCGTGCGGCACATCTCATCAATCGCCTTCGTCACCGCCTCGATGCGTGTGCGCGTATCCTCAAAATATTCCGGCTTCGGATCCAGCGTCTCCATGTGCAGCAGCGCCAGCTGATACTGCTTCAACGCCTCCCACAAGTTTCCCAGCTTCAAATCCTTGTCGCGCTCGAACGAGTAAGCGATATCATACGCCTTGCGCGATTCCGCCAGCAGCTCATCCACCGACAGATGATCCGTCCACGTCCCCAGCTCATTCTTCGCGAACGACTCCAACCGCTCCTGCGCCGCAATAAACTCATCCGGCAATGGCCGGTTCAACACGCGGCAGCGGTGAATCGCCTTGCCGTCAATCACCAGCAAACGGTATTCCTTATGATGCTCCCGATTCGGCGCCACGCCCGTCAAGTCCTCATTCAAACGGTAGAAGCCCGCATTACGGATGCTCTCAGCCAGCTGGGCAATCAACTCCGGACTCACATCCTTCTTCGTCTTATCCCGATGCGTAGCCGTCGACTTCTCCGAGTACACATCGCGCACGGACGACAACTCACGCTCCGCCGTCAAACGGATTTCATACCGCAGCGATTCATCAATGCCCACATCCAGACACTCATAATACACCTCAAACGTCTTATCCTCAACCACCGGCGCAGGAGCTGCAGTTTCCTCTCCGCCGCCCAGCAGATTGCCCGACTCCAAAATAAACACCGTTCCCCCCAGCAGCACGCAGACGCCCGCCGCCAGCCACAAAATCATCCGCAGCCCGCCCTTGTGTTTCGCTTCACCCTGTTCCTTGCCAAAGCCCAAATCGATTCGGTTGCCCCCATGCTCCACCGCCAGCGCCGCCGCTTCGGCTTCCTTGCCCGCCAGCTCCACGCGGATGTGCGACTCCCCCACAATCACCATATCGCCCGGCATTAGGCGCACCTCATCAATCGCCACCTCATTCACGAACGTCTCATTCGCGCTCGCCAAGTCAGTCAGATACAGCTCTCCGTCATTCACCTCAAACAGGCAGTGGTCGCGCGACAGCAACGGATCCTTGATCGCGATCTCGTTACCCGACGACCGCCCCAAACGCGCCTGCTTCCCCTCCATCTTAAACACCGTCCCTGCGCGCGGACCCGACAAAAACCGCAAACAATATTCACTCATAGCCCCAAAACATCCCTCCCTGCCGCAACCGGCCTTACATCATATTCTCCATCGCCCGCAACAACACCGGCCCCATCAGAATAATAATCGTCGCCGGAAAAATACACAACATCAACGGCGCCAGCATCTTCGTCGGTGCCTCATTCGCCAGCTTCTCAGCCCGCTCAAACCGCCGCTGCCGCATCTGATCCGACTGAATCCGCAAAATTGCCCCGATACTCACCCCCAGCTCATCCGCCTGCACCAACGCATGCGTCACCGACCGCAAGTCCGACAGATCCACCCGCGCCGCCAGATTCTTCAACGCCGTCCTGCGCGGCGTCCCCACCTGAATCTCCCGGATCATCCGGATCAACTCCTCATTCAACGCATCCAGCTTCCGCCGCTCGCAATTCCGCTGCAACGCGCTCATAAAATCCAACCCCGACTCCACCGACAGCGTCAGCAGATCCAACACAAACGGCAGCGCCCGCAAAATCTCCTTATGCCGTGCCTTCAACGCCCCCTTCAGCCACATCAGCGGAAACAGATAAAACAACGTCACCCCGCCCAACAGCAGCATCGGCGCCATCTCCCCCAACCCCGCCTCCTCGGCCTGCGCCGCCGTAGCCCCTGCCGCCTGCGCACTCGACGCCTCCATTGACGACAGCCCCCACAACAACAATCCGCACACCACCGCCCCCAGCAACGGCATCATAAACTGCAGCGCCACAAACTCCCGCCCCGACAACAGCCCGTCAAACCCCGCCGCCACCAGCTTCCGCTCCGCGGCGTTCCGCTTCTTCTCCAAACCCGGGCGCATCACCAACCCATCCAAGTTCGGCACAAACGGCAACAGCAACCTGAACACAAACGGAATCTTCCGCTCCTGCTGCCGCCCATCCGCCAGCGTCACATACGTAATCCGCCGCGCCGCCGCCAGACAATACCAAACCAATCCGCCTACACAAGCAGACCAACCCGCGATTGCCAAATATTTAAGAACGACGGCTACCATAACGCCACGCCCATAGGATAACACGAAACCCCATGAAAGTAAATATCAAACCAAAACGCCGCCCGCTTTTGTACCCACCCCCAAAAACACCCCCAACTCCCCCTTTCACCTCCCCGAACCCGTGCACGAATCCCCGTTTGGCCAATCGGATCTGCCGGCTTGGTCGGTCTCGCCGAGACCGCCGCGCCGTGTTTAGCCGCAACATGCCAGCCTCTGGGAACGCCGGCGTCCCCGCCGGCACAAAAATCAGACCGATCAGTCTAATCCGACGGATCAATCAATTCACTTACAGCGCTTTTAAAACAGGGAAGGGCGCGGTTGGCGCCGCGCCCTTCCCTTTAATATTATTCCGTCTTTATGTTGGCTGGTCTCGCTTCCGTTCAGGGCGCGGGAGCCTCTTCTGTCAAGTACAGGGCCTCAGAGCGGTTGTACTTGAAGGGGGTTGTTTCGGGCACAAGGTAGAAGCCTGCGCCTGCTAGACTCTGGGCGTCTAACGCCCAGGGTGAGAGTGCGCCGTAAACGCGGCGCGTCAGGGTGCCTTCCTTGAACGTCCCGCTGAAGAGGCCGGTCTTGGGATAGGCGTTGAGGCGCAGGGTTTGCGGATCACCTGTCAGCTTTTGGAGGTTGCTGCCGGTGGCGTTGAATGCAACATCGGTATCGTCAATCAAGCCGTCGGCCTCAACGGTGACACCGTCAAGCGTGCCGTAGTAGACGTTGTAGAGGCTGTCGAGCTTGCTGTAGTAGCCGCCTTGCGTGAAGGTGCCGGCGGGAGCAGTGCTGCTATCATAGGCAAAGCCGCCGTCCGCCGTGGCGTTCGGCGCGTAGCTGCACCAGCGCATTTGCCGGCTTTCGCAGAGCACCGCGGTATCACCCGCAAGATTCAGCAGGACGGAGTATTCCCCGCCTTTGTACTTGCTCGGGGAGACCGCGAGCATGACGTACGCGCCATCTATGGAGCACATGAGGGCGGTGCTGGCCAAGATGCTTGTGCCGTCGGCGAGTTTGCCGGAAGCGCGCACCGCGCCTTTCTTATCGACCGTCAGCGTCAGATAACCCACGCCGAGTTCCGGCACGGAAGCGTCGGCGAAGATCAGCGTCGTGTAGTAACCCTGCAGGAGGGTGAGGCGTTCGGCGCGTTCGGGCGCGATGGCTTTATCCTTCCAGCCGTTACGGACGGCAGTGCCGGTCAAGGCCGCTTCACCATTACCGCCTTCAAACTCAAACGTGCCGAAGTTTTGTTCCTCAAGCCGCAGCATGAATGCCGCCGGATAGGACTCCGGCTTGGAGCCGGTGCTCTTCATCAGAACGTTGGTGATCATCAGCGAATTGTCATCGAGGTCGCGCAGGTCAAAGGCATCGGCCTTGCCGGTGAAGCGCTTGCCGCCGAGGGTGGTGGTGAAGGAGAACTTGCCCACCGAGCTGACGGTGATGGTCACCTGTCCGTTACGGGGGATGCCGTTCGTAGCGAGCGTGGCTTTACCATTGAAGGTGCCGATGTATTCGGCCGGCAGCGGATCGACCGTCAGGCTGATGGGTAATGCCGCACCGCTGTTCATGCCTGCCTTGGCGCGCAGCGTGGCACTGAAATTACCCGCCTTGGTCGGAATGCCGCTGATGTAGGCGCCATCGGCCGCCATGACCAGCTTCAGGCCGGTAGGAAGCTTGCCGGAGGCGACACGGACATCGGCAGCGTTACCTTGCAACGCCAGCGGACCGAGCTTGGCACGCACGCCGACCTGCAATGCCGTCCACTGCATCTGTCCGTCGGCGAAGAGACCGGCAGAGGATGTGGCGTCGGTGGCGTCAGCGGCAAGGGCGGCTTCGTCAAACGCCGGGGCAAACTTCACCGGAATGCTGACCATCTGCGGCGCATCGTTAGTGGTGCTTGCGGCAACCGCGATGCGCGTGTTGTTCGGCACCAGCCAGCGGCCATCGGTGGAACGCACGTGGATGTATTGCGTACCGGCGGGAATGCGGATGGAGGTGTCGGCCGGGAACCAGACCTTGCCGTCGATGCTCCATTCCAGACCGTCGAGCGAAGCCGCGCCGACTTGGTCGGGATCGAAGGTCACCTCCACCGTGCCCGGGTTCTTGACATACACCGCCTTCAGCGAAACATTGGCCGCGGGCATCGTCACCGTGGTCACCGGTGCATAGGGATCAAACGCATTGCCGAGGCCTTCGGCGGGCACGCCATCCCAGCGTTGGAAGCCATATCCCGCCTGGGCGATATTCGCCTTGATCTCAGCCTCGTAGGTCTCGTAGAGCACGTGGCGCGCCGAACCGTTGTAGCTGCCGTTCGTCAAGTCCAGCACGTAAGAGGTTGCCGGCACCCAGTAGGCATAGAGCGTGGTGTTGGTGCCGGGAACGATGCTGTTGGTTGTCACGAGCAGTCCGTCGGTGGCGGCGTCATACCAGCCGGTCTGGCGCATGCCATTGGTGATCGGCAGCTGCGGCAGTTCGTCATATGCCACCCCTGCGGCATACACGATATTCGTCGAAACCAGCGGACTGTTCTGCGGAGCGAAGGTGATTGGCGAATAGCCGCCTTCAAACGCGCCCATATCAATCGGCTCACCATCCTGGAGACCGGCACCGATGCAGGGCGAATACGCCAGCAGGCGGAAGTCTCCATTGTCAGCATCCACAAACAGCGGGGCGATGAAGATATTGCCGACGGGAGTACGGCCGGAGATATTCCAATCGCTGACGGTCGTGCGATAGCTATTCGTGTTTATGCAGGAGTAAGCGATATCGCACAGGTTAAGGTCGTCTTTTCCGTTGCTTAGTGAGAGCGAGGTGTTACCCCAGACGATGGAATTGGTCACTGCGCTCACACTCACGCCGCCGGCCATTTCTGTTGCGGTGTTGCCGGTCACGGTGCAGTTGAGAAGAACGCTGTTTTCCGCGCCGCCGCCATATTCGGCGGTATTGCCTGCAATGAGGCAGCCGATGGCGAGTGCGAAGTCAATGCCGCCGCCGTACGCTCCAACGTTGTTCGTGACGACGCAGTTGATGAGCGTGCCGCCAAGAGCGCCTGCGCCGGCTGCTGTATCGCTATTGGCATTGGCAAGTGTGAACCCGTTGAGAACGCTCTGCGGGAAGGTGGCTTGCGGAATGTCGTTGCTATCCCAATCAATTGCGTCATAGTCTTCCGTATTGAGCAGCTTGGCGCAGCGGCGTGCACCGGCGGCGTCGATAATGGTGACATCCGCACCGTTGACGCTCTGAATGGTCACCGCCTTGCCGTCGGTGATAATCGGCGTGTAGGTGCCGTCGGCCACGGTGATCGTATCGCCATCGGCGGTCAAGTCAATCGCGGCTTGGATGCTCTGCTTGGCGGTGGCCCAGGTGAGGCCGTCGCCGGAGTCGTCAGCCTGCGCGGCATCGACGTAGAAGGTGTTGGCCATGCTAAAGGCGCCCATGTTCACACGCCCATCGGTGTAGATGGATTTGCCATAGGCGTCCACCATCGGCGTATCGGCCTCCACAAGCGAGGGGTCGCCGGTGCCCACGCAGGGTGAATCGGCCAGCAGGCGGAAGTTGCCGCCCGCGGCGTTTACGAACAAGGGGTCGTCGGCGGTGCTGGCGATTGCCCAAGTTTCGGTTTGACCCTCTGCAACCGGCAACGGCGTGGTGCAGCTGTATTCAAAGATCATGTTGCTGAATAAATCTGCATGGTTGTAGGGCGTGTTACCCCACACGATACTGCTACGCAGATTGCAATAGGAGATGCCACCACCACCGGAACCGGAGGGGGCGGTGTTGCCATAGACAGTGCAGTTTTCCAGCACAGAACCTTGCGCACCGCCGCCGGCAAATGCTTCGTTGCCGGTGATGATGCAATTGCGCAGCAAGGAGTGAACTGCGCCACCGCCGTTGGCGGGTGCGATGTTGCCGCTAATGGTACAGTCCGTCAGGATTGCGCGGGCCGCGCCGCCGCCGCTGCGCTCGGGATTGTTGGCGGTGAGCACGCAGTTGCTCAATGCGCCGCCAAGGGCACCGCCGCCGTTCATCAAGAAGAAGTTCGTCCCGTGCGGCTGGCCGCCGGTGAGGGTGAACCCATTGAGCGTCACGTCATCCGCCCAAGTGGAGGGGTCGTCAAGGTCAAAGGCTTCAAACTGATCCCAAGTCATCAACGTGGCGCAACGGTTGCTAAGGCTGCCTTGAATGATGGTATTGTCGGGGCCGTTGACGCTTTGGATGGTGAAGAAACAATTCGTCGCGATGATGGGCGCGTAGATGCCATTGGTGACGGTGATGGCGGCATCAAACCCGGCAATGTCGATCGCCGCTTGGATGCTCTTCTTGGCGGTGGCCCAGGTGAGGCCGTCGCCGGAGTCATCGGTTTGCGCGGCATCGACGTAGAGATCGTTGGGCTGGAACACCGCGATGAGGGTTCTGTCCGTGCCGGTATTCTCCACGGTGACCGTGGTGTTGGTCGAGAACTTTTCGCCATCGAGCAGCCAGTACGCGAAGGGACGGTTGGTTGAAACTGCCGTAAAGGTGGCCTCTCCGTCCGCTTCAACCACTTGGTAGGCGGGCGTTACCGTGCCGCCGGGGTTGGGAAGTTCCACGGTGAAGACCTCGCCGGGCACGCCGCCTTCATAGGCGCCCATGTCGACGGTGTCATTTTGAATGCGGGCGTTGCCGGCAAAATCGGTGGTGCCGACAACCCTGCTGTTCCAGCCGGTGTCAATGCAAGGCGAACCGACGCGGATGCGGAAGTCGCCATTCACGGCACTCACGAACTGCGGGTCGGTTTGAATACAACGGTAACCTGTTCCATCGCTGGAGCAGGTGTAAGCGAGCGTGCCGCCATCAATATCGCTGCTTGAAGCCGCTGTATTGCCCCATACGATGCAGTTGTTGAGTGTGCCGCTGCCTGATGCGCCGCCACCCTTGGCAGCCTTATTGCCGACGAGCGTGCAGTTGTTGAGCGTGCCGCCATACGCGCCGCCACCAAGAGAAGTGGCTTGATTGCCGGCGAGGATGCAATTGTTGAGCGTACAGCTATACGCGCCAGCACCGTTACTGGCGCTATTGCCAATAAGGATACAGTGGTTCAACATGCTTTGCGTTACGCCACCGCCGCCGGTGGCCGTCCCCCTGTTGCCGATCAGGATGCAGTGGTTCAACGTGCCGCCATACACGCCCCCGCCCGCCGCCGCCACTCCATTGGTGAGCGTGAAGCCGTTGAGGATGGTGTTGGTGCTGCCGGCGACAGAGCCAAGCAGGGCGCAACGCGCGATGCCGCCGCCGTCGATGGTGCAGGTCTGCG
This sequence comes from Kiritimatiellia bacterium, assembly GCA_031552845.1. Taxonomy (GTDB): domain Bacteria; phylum Verrucomicrobiota; class Kiritimatiellia; order RFP12; family DVOR01; genus JAVBMC01. The sequence goes on along the minus strand of JAVBMC010000028.1, from coordinate 151,022 downwards.
TGCTGACGCGCTTGGAGATGGTGATGGGGAGGTTGTAGCTGTTGGTGATAGGGGCATAGATGCCGCCCTCGGCCAGAATGAGGGCATTGGTGAAGTTGGCTGCTTTGGCGGTGTCAATCGCGTTCTGGATGGATTCCTTGGGCGAATCCAAGCTCAGGCCGTCGTTAGTGTTGACGCCGACAGGCGCAACATAATAGATGGGATAGGTGCCGGTGTATTCATATGCGCCCATATCAACCGTGCCATAGTTTATGCGCAGATTGCCATCAAGATCGGTCTCACCAATGGCGAGATCATTGGTGCCGGCATTGATGCAGGGAGAACCGATTTGCAGACGGTAATCGCCATTGGCGGCATCCACAAACAGCGGGTCGGCCTGAATGCACCCGTTCGCCGTCCCGCCATTGCCGGAGCAGGTGTAGGAGAGCATGCTGACGTAAACGTCAGTGTCACCGGGAGCCGTATTGCCCCAGACGATGCAGTTATTCAGGATGCTACCCTCCGCCCCTCCGCCCCCGCTGGAGGCCGTATTGCCGGTGAGCGTGCAATTATTCAACGTGCTGCCGTAAGCCCCGCCGCCGAGGTTTGCCGTATTGCCGATCAGGGTACAGTTGTTTAGGGTGCTATGAGCCACCCCGCCGCCCTTAAAAAATGTCGTATTGTCGGTGAGCGTGCAATTATTCAACGTGCCACCCAAGGCCCCGCCGCCGTCGGCCGCCACGGCTCCGTTGGTCAGCGTGAAGCCGTTGAGGATGGTGTTGTTTTGACCGCCGCCACTCCCCAGCGTGGCACAACGGTTGGTCACTGCGGGATAGCCCGGCGTGAGGGTGCCATCGATGGTGGTGAACTTCGCGCCGTTGACGGACTGAATCGTGATGGCAAGGTTGTAGCTGTTGGTAATCGGCGCATAGGTGCCGTTGGTTACGGTGATGGTGTCGCCTGCAATTGACACGTCAATCGCGGCTTGGATGCTCTTTTTAGCCAGTGCCCAGCTTGAACCATTGTTGCTGTCATTGCCATTGGCGGCATCGACATAAAGCTCTGCAACTGTGCTGAAGGCACCCATGTTCACGCGCCCGCCGGTATAGATGGATTTACCATAACTATCCACCATCGGGGTATCGGCCTCGACCAGCGCGGGGTTGCCCATGCCGGCACAGGGCGAATCTGCCAACAGGCGGTAGTCGCCATTGGCGGCATCCACAAACAGTGGCTCATCAGTAATGCACCCGTTGTCCGTCCCGCCATCGCTGGAGCAGGTGTAGGAGAGCGTGCAAGCGAAAACATCACTCGCCCCACCCCTGGCCGTATTGCCCCAGACGATACAGTTGTTCAACGTGCAGGAATCCGCGCCGCCGCCGGCGATGTTTGCCGTATTGCCGGTGAGGGTGCAGTTGTTCAGCGTGCAGTAATGCGCGCCGCCGCCGTAGGCGGCCGAGTTGCCGCTTAGGGTGCAGTTGTTCAGCGTGCTGTAGTACGCGCCGCCGCCGAAGCCGGCGAGGTCGTCGGCAGCATTGCCGGCGAGAGTGCAGTTGTTCAGCGTGCCAGACTGGACGCCGCCGCCGTTGAGGTCGTCTCCATGCGTGAGGGTGAAGCCATTGAGCACGGTGGCGGTTTGACCGGAGCCACTCCCCAGCGTGGCGCAACGGCTGGTGCCGCCGCCGTTGATGGTGGTGAATGCCGCACCGTTGACGCTTTGGATGGTGATGGTTTTATTGGCGGTGGTAATCGGCGCATAGGTGCCGTTGGTGACGGTGATGGTGTCGCCTGCAATTGACACGTCAATCGCGGCTTGGATGCTCTTTTTAGCCAGTGCCCAGCTTGAACCGTCGTTGCTGTCATTGCCATTGGCGGCATCGACATAAAGCCCTGCAACTGTGCTGAAGGCGCCCATGTTGACCCGTCCGCCGGTATAGATGGATTTACCATAACTATCCACCATCGGGGTATCGGCCTCGACCAGCGCGGGGTCACCCATGCCGGCACAGGGCGAATCAGCCAACAGGCGGTAGTCGCCATTGGCGGCATCCACAAACAGTGGCTCATCAGTAATGCACCCGTTCGCCGTCCCGCCATCGCTCGAGCAGGTGTAGGCAAGCGTGCAAGCGAAAACATCACTCGCCCCACCCCTGGCAGTATTGCCCCAGACGATACAGTTGTTCAACGTGCAGGAATCCGCGCCGCCGCCGCCGAAGTCGGCAGTATTGCCGGTGAGGGTGCAGTTGTTCAGCGTGCAAAAAGACGCGCCGCCGCCGCCGAAGTCTGTTGCTGTATTGTCGATGAGGGTGCAGTTGTTCAGCGCGCAGGAATACGCGCCGCCGCCGCCGCTGTCGGCAGTATTGTCGATGAGGGTGCAGTTGTTCAGCGTGCTGAAGTACGCGCCGCCGCCGCTTTCGGCCGAGTTGTCGGTGAGGATGCAGTTGTTCAGCGTGCCAGACTTGACGCCGCCGCCGTTGAGGCCGTATCCATGCGTGAGGGTGAAGCCGTTGAGCACGGTGGCGGTTTGATCGGAGCCACTCCCCAGCGTGGCGCAACGGCTGGTGCCGCCGCCATCGATGATGGTGAATTCCGCGCCATTGACGCTTTGGATGGTGATGGCTTTGTTGTCGGTCGTGATCGAGTCACGGTAGGTACCGTCGGCCACGATGATGGTGTCGCCGGGCGCGGAAACATTAATCGCCTGTTGAATGTTCTTCAGGGCGCTTTCCCAAGAAGAGCCATCGTTGATGCCATCGCCATTGGCGGTATCGACGTAGAACGTCTGTGCGGCAAGCGCGGCTGTTGCGCTGAATATATAGAACAGGCCGACCGCTAATGCAATGCCGTGCCGGGAAACTTGCTTGAGAACACTCATGACACCACCTTCCAGTTGAACTTTTCTGAAACTAATCGGCTGCCCGCACAACCCACGCCATCAGTGGCTTTGCCACAACGATGTGCCCAGGCAGCGATTTCGCTCTATTTGATAGAGCGGAAAAATATAGCCCTAATCAAGGGAGAAGTCAACGCCAAATAAACATCGGTTTAATAGAAATAGGCAAGGAGAGAGAAGGAAGAAGAAAGAAGAGAGAGGTAAATAGGTAATAAGTGAGAAGGCTAACGCAGCGGAGGGGGGGGGAAGTTCACGCGGAGGCGCGCAGGAGGAGAGGAGAGAGGGTGAAAAACAACGCAATGCGGGGGACTCGTGCTATGTGCGTCAGCAGGTAGGGCGGGCGCGATGTTGGGTAGGGCGATGCTCGCCGAGCGCGCCGTGTGGGGTAATGGTGTGTGTGAGTGTTGTGGGAAGGCTAAACGTGGCGCAGGGTTTCGGGAAAGTGCCACAGGCACCTTCATAGCCCTACCCGACAACCGCGTTAGATCCTCTCCGCGACTCCGCGTCTTCGCGTGAGACTTGTCCGGTCTTACCGTCGAAACCAACGGATTGTATCACTCCTGACGCATCTTGTCAACCCTCTTTTTTGAGGGATGCGGCAGCAAAGTTCCGGAGTTTGACCCCTCGCGTGAGCGGGGAGATTTTGGGTGGCTGTGGATAGGTTTTGGTGCGCGGTTGCGTTTCAAAACGGGTCAAAAAGCCCTCCACGGCTGTGCATCACACCCACTGCAAGGCCCGATGGGTGTCGATGCAACCCGAGAGAGGGTGTGCGTGCCTTGACTGAGGGGGTCTGCGAGGCTCCCCACTCGTACACCCTGAGGCGGGAGCCTAAGGGTGCATGAGGCTCGAGCCTCGTGGGGTATCGGTACCGAGCCAAGCGAGGGGTACCAGCCACAGGTACTGACACCCATCGCAAGGCTCGATGGGTACGATGCACTGGCTGGACGTGTTTCCTGAATAAGGGCATCTTCGATGATTTCGGCGGCAAAAAAAGTTATCAACAGGGGCGGAACGGAGGGGCAATGGGGCGGTTTCTCAAAAAGGACGGCGGGTGGTGCTCGGTAAAGGAAAAGGCGTCCATTAAAGGCAAAAAAGCTCACGCGGAGACGCGGAGAGCGCGGAGGGATGGAAATCAATGAAATCGGCGAGGCCGATGAGTTAGGACCAGTAAATGCGGCAGGCGGCTTTGTCAAAACCACCGAACTTGCCTAGCCCGGCGGCGTCGGCGACGCCGTCTGCCGAACTGCTGTACGCGATTTCATCGGCCTCTTCGACTTCTTCGAGGCTGTTGCCCGCACAACATTCGCATCAGCCCTACCTGCTGAACACACAGCAGAGGAACGGGAGAAACGTAATGGTAATGACAAAGGCAGTGAACATGGGTGAAATGGGGTGATGATGAGGAAAACCAAGGAGAGGAGGTATCCTGCTTGATCAAATGAGAGTGCCCCATTTAATATGTTCTGATGAGCTGTGTCACTGGCGCGCTTGCTTTTGAAGTTGGAAAATGGTATCATTGGGGTACATCTTTATCCTGATCAACGTGAGACTGATGAAGACACCCTGTTGATGGCTCTGTTGCCCTGAAGAATTTCGTTGCATATGCTCCTGTTTTGAATAAACGAAGGATTAACTTTAACCACCTTAAGGGCGCGACATTTCGCGCCACATGTGAATTATGATCTACGATTGTTTTACCTTCTTTAATGAACTAGACCTACTTGAAATACGCCTGAATGTCTTGAATGATGTTGTGGATAAGTTTGTACTTGTAGAGGCGACACTGACGCATGCCGGCCAGCCCAAACCGCTTTACTATAATGAAAACAAAGAACGCTATGCAGCATTTGCCGATAAAATCATTCATATCATCATAGACGACTATCCTGAAAAAATCACTGCGTGGAGTTATGAAAATCACCAACGCAACTGCATCCTGCGCGGACTGACCGAGGCAGCGCCGCAAGATACCATCCTCATCTCCGATCTCGACGAAATCCCTGCCCCGGAAGCGATCCGTGCAAACGCCGACACCCCAGGTATCAAGCTCCTCGTCCAAAATCTATACAATTACTACATCAACTGCCAGAACTCGTTTTCTCCCAAGTGGTATCTCGGCACCAAGATGCTTTCGTACGACTCATTCAGTCAAGATGACAGCATCGTCAAGTCTGTTTACAGCATCTATGTCCGCCCCGAGAACAATCAAGGCGTCACACCAACCAAGGTGCGATTCTGCGAGAACACACGACATGTCAAAAATGGTGGCTGGCATTTCTCTTACCTTGGCGGGGTGGTGGCGATCATCAAGAAGCTTGAAGCACTAGCTCATCAAGAGTACAACATGGCGAAGTATAAAGATCCAAAACAGATCGAACAAATCATTCAAAATGGCGGCAGCCTTTTCGGCCATAGCGATCGTTTCTTTGGATGTCCAATTGATTCATCCTACCCAGCCTACATTCGCGAGAACCAAGATCGTTTCGCTCAATATATATTTCCTATCACACCTGAATATCTACGCAAGACTGCATTCGCACGACGTTATCGCGCCATTCAAGGTATCCTCTATCATACAATGGTCGCCTGTATTCCAGCTTGCATGGGACCATTCTGCGTCAAAGTTCGCAACTTGCTCTGGTTCGGACAAACGACCGCCCCCAATCAATAATTCATCGGCGTCTGCCAATGCGCGAGAAATTCGATGTTGCCTTCGGGGCCTTTGAGGGGTGAGGGGACGATACCGTGGCAGGTGAGGCGGAGTTCTTCGGTGGCGAAGCGGTGGATTTCATTGCACACGGCCTCATGCACCGCCGGATCGCGCACCACGCCGCCGGGGACTTTGTCACGCCCGGCTTCGAATTGTGGCTTGATGAGAGAGATGAGGTGTGCGCCGGGTTTGAGCGCCTGCACCATCGGCGGCAGGATGAGCTTGAGTGAGATGAAGGAAACGTCCGTCACGCCAACCTCCGGCTGCATGGGCAGATCTTCCGGTTGCAGATAGCGCGCATTGAATTCTTCCATCACGGTCACACGCGGATCGGTGCGAAGCTTCCAATGTAACTGTCCTTTGCCGACATCCACTGCAATCACATGCCGCGCACCATGCTGCAGCAAGCAATCAGTGAATCCACCAGTCGACGACCCAACATCCAACCCAATGAGTCCTTCAACATTCAGCCCAAACGCATCAAACGCCCCCTGTAACTTCTCGCCGCCGCGCGACACAAACCGCGGTTGCGCCAATAGCTCAATCGCAATCTCGGTGTCATACTTGTGTCCGGCCTTGGTGGCGGGGTGTCCTTCGACGCGCACTTCACCGGCAAGGATCAAGCGCTGCGCCAGCTCCTTACTCTCAACCATCCCGCGCTGCACCAGTAATGTATCTAAGCGTTCCTTCATATCAGCCTACTTCAACAATGCCCGCAGATAGTGTCCCGTGAACGACCCCGGACACTTCGCCACATCTTCCGGCGTGCCTGCTGCGACGATGCGTCCGCCTTGATCACCACCGCCGGGGCCTAGGTCGATAATCCAATCCGCACTCTTGATGACATCGAGATTATGTTCAATCACAATTACCGTGTTACCACTCTCGCGCAAACGCAGCAGCAGATCCAACAGCTTGTGCACATCGGCAAAGTGCAGTCCCGTGGTCGGCTCATCCAGCAGATACAGCGTCTTGCCCGTAGCGCGCTTGGATAACTCCGTCGCAAGCTTAATGCGCTGCGCCTCACCGCCGGAGAGGGTTGTCGACGCCTGCCCCAGCTTGATGTACCCCAAGCCCACCTCCGCGAGCGTGCGCAGCTTATTGGCGATGGAGGTTACCGGCTGGAAGAACTCCAACCCCTCGTTCACCGTCATATCCAACACCTCGGCGATGTTCTTGCCGCCGTAACGAACCTCAAGCGTCTCTTTATTGTAACGCAAGCCACCGCACTGCTCACACGTCACATACACATCCGGCAGGAAGTTCATCTCCAACCGCCGCACGCCATCGCCCTGACATGTCTCGCACCGTCCGCCTTTGACATTGAAGCTGAACCGCCCCGGCATATACCCCCGAGCACGCGCCGCCGGCGTCTGCGCGAACAATTCACGGATTGCGCTGAAACATCCCGTATACGTCACCGGATTACTGCGCGGCGTACGGCCAATTGGCGATTGGTCGATCTCAATCATCTTGTCCAAATGTTCTGCGCCAGTAATGCTCTTAAATTTGCCAGGGCGTTCCTTCGCACCGTTGAGCTCCGCCGCCAAATGGCGATATAACACATCATCCACCAGCGTCGATTTACCCGACCCCGACACGCCGGTCACGCACACCAGACACCCCAGCGGAAACTCCGCCGTGACGTTCTGCAAATTATTCTCCGCCGCGCCAACGACCTTCAGCCGCTGCTTGCCCGGCTTCACCCGCTTGCTCGGCATCTCGACGCATTTACGCCCGGAAAGATAGGCCGCAGTCTCTGACTTCTTCGCCTTCAACAGCCCGGCCACATTACCCTGATAAACTACCTCACCGCCCAAACGCCCTGCTCCCGGCCCAAGGTCAATCACATAATCGGCACTGCGGATCATCTCCTCATCATGCTCGACGATAATCACCGTGTTGCCCCGCTGCTGCAGCATACGCAGCATTTGAATCAAACGTTCATTATCCCGCGCATGCAGGCCAATCGTCGGTTCATCCAAAACATACATCACGCCCGTCAGTCCGGAACCGATCTGTGAGGCCAGCCGAATCCGCTGCATCTCGCCACCTGAAAGTGTGGAGCTCTCACGATCCAGCGACAGATAATCCAATCCCACATCCGACAGGAACTTGATGCGCCGGCAGATTTCATTCATGACTTCGCCCACCAACGCCAAATCACTCTGCGGCAGCTTGCCCCGCAGCTCTTCAAAGAACGCTTGTGCATCGCGCACCGGCAGCTGCATCACGTCCATAATCGTACGCCCACCCACCGTGCAAGCCCGCGCCTCCGGCCGCAAGCGTGCGCCGTTACACTCCGGGCAGATCCGCCGCGACATATATTCACCCAACCGATCGCGCGTGTCTTCCGACTCTGCCTCCTCATGCCGCCGCTTCAAGTTTGCCAGCACGCCCTCAAACGGTTTGTCTTCATTACGCCAGCTCAGCTTCAAATTGTCCTTAAATCCATGCATCAAGTCATGCCGGAACTTCTCGGACAGCTTGTTGTATGGAGTATCCAGCTTCACTTTATACTGCTTCGCAATGGCTTCGAGCAGGTAGTTGTAATACACAATCGCATGATGCCCCGCCCGCCGCCAACCTTTAATCGCCTCCCGTAGCGGCAACGTCTTATCGGGCACAATCAGGTCTTCATCAAAGAACAGCTCCACGCCCAACCCATCGCAACGCGGACACGCCCCATACGGACTGTTGAACGAGAACGACCGCGGCTTCAGCTCCTCAAACCCAATCCTGCACTCCGGGCATGCAAACTTCTCCGAGAACACTTTAAGCGGCTCATCTCCGCACAACGCAAACAACATCCCGCTTCCAGTACGCAGTGCCAGCTCCACCGAATCCGTCAGCCGCGTCCGCGCATCTCCGCCCATCACCAAGCGATCGACCACCACTTCGATATCGTGGCGGATATTCTTATCCAACGGCTTCACATCCTCCACCGCCACAATCTCACCATTAATCCGCAACCGCGAGAAACCCTGCCGCTGCGCGGCCTCCAATACATCCTCATGACGCCCCCGGCGTCCCCGCACCAACGGTGCCAGCACAACAACCTTCGTTCCCGCCGGCAATGCCAGCAACGTCTCCGTAATCTGCTCCGCGCTCTGTACCGTCACTGGCTTGCCGCACTCCGGACAGTGCGCATGCCCCACCGTTCCATACAGCAAACGCAGATAATCATGCACCTCCGTCACAGTTGCTACGATCGACCGCGGATTCCCCCCCGACGTGCGCTGCTCAATCGCAATCGCCGGCGAGAGGCCATCGATATGATCCACCTCCGGCTTCTCCATCTGATCAAGAAACTGCCGCGCATACGCCGACAAACTCTCCACATACCGCCGTTGCCCCTCGGCATACAACGTATCAAACGCCAGCGACGACTTCCCCGAGCCGCTCAACCCCGTCACGACCGTGAGCGACTCGCGCGGAATCGTCACATCCACATTCTTCAAATTATGCTGCCGCGCCCCGGAAATTATAATATCACTCAAACTCATGACCCACGCCCCGCGATAAAAGGCAATACTCTACCATAAAACAGCACAGCATTCAACTCAAACAAAACGCCAAGCGCCGCGTCCAACAAAGACGCTTCTGACGCTTGGCGAAAAGATACCGCTATGAGCCTGCTATTCCTTCGACGGCAGCACGCGGCAACGGTACCCGCTGATACCTGTATTCGTGCTCACTTCAATCGTCGGATACGCGCTCATTGTAAAGTACCCATTACTCGGAAAGTGCTTCATCAGTTCCTTCGCCGGAACATTCAATACCTCTTTACCATCCACCTCAAAGCGCGCCCGCCCATCGGCAAAAGTTGCAACAAACTCCCGTTTCTCCGGCAGCCCCTCCAAAGGAATCTCGCGGTGCACCACCTTTCGAAACTTGACCAGCAACATATCTTTCCCCTTCTCCCGGACAAAATGAAACGCCGGTGCGTAGCACGCATAGTCAATGACATGCGACAACGACCAGTGCGCCTCCCACTTCTCCTGCTTTTCCTCCGGGAAGAAATGAACCGTCCCTGCAAACTGCACATCATCATACGGCAAGCCGATTGTTCCGCACAGTGTCGAGCGCTTATTCTTCACGCTACGCACAACACCATTTTTCACAGTAGCGACGTCCCAAAAGCCCATGCTCTCTGCACGGCTCGGAGAAGGCATCAGACTGAACCACTCATGCCCCTTCAACCCCTCCCGCACGCGAATCCGATACGCTCGCGTATCACAATACTTCTTTTCCTCCTCGGACGCGTCCTTCCGTTCTCGGATCTGTTGAAACAGCGCTATCGCCTCCCTGCTCATTCCCTCGGCATCCATTGCATCGGCCTTGCCCACATCATCCAAACAGCGCCCCTTCTCCAGGGCTTGCACTGCCGGCATATACACATGCCGATAAGTCGTCCCCGGTAGGCGCTGCAAAATCTCCCAATCCTGCCAATGCACCCGCTTGTCGCCAAGCTGTTTATAATAGGCACGCGCCTTCGGCCAATTATGATCAAACAAAGCAATCACCACCCCTGCCCGCAGATACCGGTCCCGCGAATACGTGTTCACATGCGGCGGCTCGGCCAAATACCCATCCACCGTTTCATACAGCAAATCCACCAGCTCGCGGTCATCAAATAAATACGCCTCCGCCTCTTCCGGGCAGCTGAACTCATACCTCAGTATCGTATGAAAGAGCACATCAAATGCCGATACCGGCAGTAGCGAATCATACCGCCTGCTACGCATCAACTGCTTCGCCAACTCCACCAACACTCGCGGTGAACCGCACCACCGGCTCGTATGAAAATGCGCATAACTTCTGATCGCCTCCGGCACATCCAGCGACGCCGCCAGCGTCTTATTCAACCAAAACAGCGGCGATTGCCCCCCTGTGTGCTTGGCAACCTGCGTCAGCTCAACTCCCGCATCCGGAAACAGCGAATGCAGCTTATGCGCCTCCTCCAGCAAGGCATAACTCATTTTATTATAATCGCCGAAACCCTTCCAGCCCTCCTCCGTCACTTCGCTTGCGGCTGCACCGCCCCGCGATTCAAATGCATCACTAAAATAACGCGCCCCCAACAACACTTTACGGATCCACTCATCCTTCATCTTAATCGCATTCAGTCCCTTCAGGTCGAATTCGTATCGATTCAACAGCCTGAAAGCAATCCGCGGATCAACATCATTCAACAACCCCTTCTCCGCAAAAGCCGCCTTCACCGCTTCCATATACGCCGCCAACGATTCTGGCTTCTCGTCGAGTTTGAACCGCTCTCCGCGCACCGTCAACAACGCCACCAGATTGGTTTCAGGCGCGGCAACAATCGCCTTCTCCGCAGCCGCCAAACATTTCAGCCGCTCCTCCTTCTTTGGCGCCCTCTCCAACGAACACGCCAGCAACACCGCCGGCTCAACCGCCCCCGCCTTCTTCAAACCCATCGCCTGATTCCGCAGCGAGACCGTCATATGCCCATCTGTATTCGCCGCATAGCGCAACGCCACCGCCTTCCGCAGTTTCAAGGCAATCGCCGCATGCGCCTCATTCGTATACACCACCCCGGCAAACGGCTCCACCCAACACCGCTCATAAAACGGCAAAGCCACATCCCGCACATACCCCTCATCCGTCCGCGCGGCGTCACCTGTTGGAATCACCAAACGATCAACTCGATTCAGATTTTTCACCGCCGCCAAAAACTCCGGTGCCTGCCCCTTCTCCTCCTCATCATCACCCCAAACCGAAACGGCAAACAGCCCACACAAAGCCACGCACCACAACCAACGATTCGCCATAACACACCCCGCAAACGCCATTCCAACACAAACCACAACCCCGCGACGGCAACGCCCCCGGCACGACCTAGCACCAGTTTACACCCCCCTTACCACGAAAGCAAGCAAAAACCACCCACCCCAAACCACGACTCCTCCCGCTGAGAGCGCCGGCATGTTGTGTCTTTTCTCCTATCCCTCCGCGCTCTCCGCGTCCCCGCCGGTACTTCCCCTGACGGACGTCTTTTCCTTTCCAGAGCATCATTCTGCCGTCTTTTTTGAGAAACCGCCTCTTTTGGGCATCGTTCGTCCCCTGTTGATAACTTTTTTATCAGCCATCATCCGTCTTCGTAGCCTTATTTTGGGAACGATGCACGGACGTGTACCATACCCATCCAGCCTTGAGATGGGTGTCGGTACTCGTGGCTGGTACCCCTCGTGAGGCCTCCCAGCTATACTCCGTGAGGCCCGACCCTCATGGTGCCGTACTGCTCCGTGTACGGCACCACGACTGGGAGACCTCGCAGACCCTATCTCGGTAAGGACACGGACCCGTACAGCCATTGGCATGACACCCGTACTCGTGGCTGTACGGGTGTTTTGACCCATTTTGAAGCTTCCCAGCACACTAAACCCTATTCTCCGCCACCCAAAATCTCCCCGCTTCCGCGAGAAGCAAAAGCGCCCCCTCCATCAACCCACCTCTCAAAAAAGGCTATTGACAACCTCCCTCAAGAGTGATACAATCCATCAGTTAATCGCTGAATTACGCCCACCCGTAAGAGGGACATTTCTACATTGCAATACCCCCCTTATTATGGTATAGTAGCTCGCTTTGTGACAGGGTCCAGTATTAAAGGAGTTTCCATGGCAGGCGAATTTACGAGTCAATACGAGGCAATCCAAAGCAAGGTGCTTGCGGGCGATAAAGAGGGTGCCACGCAGGACATCAACCGCCTCCAGGAAGAACTCGTCCAGCAGAATGACCTGCCCGGCTTAACTTCTTGCCTGATGCGCCGGGTGCGTATGTTGGGTGACCTTGAGACGTCTGCCGTGCGCGACTTGATCAAGCACGCCTCGACTCCCGCCCAGCGTATCTTGCTCGAGCAAATCGCCCTGAACAAGGTCCCCCTCGAAGAGTCCCTCCGCCGCTTGAGTTTCCTCCTGAGCCTGAAGCCGGGCGATCCTGTGCTGGATGGCGATTGGGGTTTTGGCGTCATCCGCCGCGTTGACCTTTTCTACGCAAAGCTCACGATTGATTACGCCGTCAAAGCCGGCCATATCATGACCCTTGCCGCTGCGGCGGAGAACCTGAATTTGGCGGCCGAGGATCATATCCTCACCCGTAATTACCGCGACCGTCCCGCCCTGTTGGCGATGATGAAGGAGCAGCCGGGCGAAGTCCTCAAGATGACTGTCCGCAGTTTTGGGAGCCTCCCGGTGCCGCGCCTTGAAGACCTTCTTTGCGAGTCCGAAATCATGACCCGCGCCGAGTGGAAGACTTTCTGGGATGCCGCACGTAAAGCCCTCAAGAGCGATCCTCTCGTGGTCGTCCCCACCAAGCGTACCGAGCCTGTGCAGCTGCTGACCGCCGCGCCGACGTTCGATGCAGGCTGGCTGGAGCGTTTGCAGAAGTGCTGCGATATGAAGCGCATCTACAAGACGCTGTGCGCACATTGCGAAGATTTGAAGGGCAAGCCGGTCGAGACGGAGTTTGTGGATGTGATTACCGACCGCTTGGCGTTCTCGCTCAAGGGCGCGGATAACACCGATGCGCCGCTGTATGCCGCGTTTGTGGTGCTGGCCAAGCGTCTCGGCCTCCAGCCGTTGCCGGATGAGGATATGCGCGCGCATTTGTTGGAGAAGAATCGCTTCCTCACTGCGGCTAATGCCTCCGGCGCGACTCTGACCCGTGCGCTGACCAAGTTCATGCTCGAGGATCCTACGACCCTCCCGCACATCCTTTCACTCTTCCCTGAGATGACCCTTGCCACTCTCGGCGAAATGCTCGACGTAATCGGCAAGGAACAGCTGACGCGCGACACCTGCCTGAAGCTGCTGCAAGCGCCGACGCCGACACCGACGCTGTTGGTGTGGACGTTGCGCAGCTACAACGCGTTGCTCAAGGACGGCTGGGTATTGCCGCCGATGATGGATTTGCTGATGCAGGCGATGTTCGTGATTGAGCTGCGTCTCTCGGGCGAAGGCCTGCGCATGCGCAACATCCTCGAGCAGTTCTTCGACAACGCCAAGTGGCTCGACGAAGTGTGGGAGAAGCTCGATGCCTTCCAACAGCGCATGCTGTTCGAGCGCATCCAAGCTTCACAGTCTTTGGAGCCGTCGTCACAGCGCGTGATTCTGGCACACCTGACGCGCCGCGCACCATCGTTGTCTAAGGGCAAGAAGTCCGCCGCCCTGCTTGAGGCCGACAACACCCGCAAGACCTCCTACCGCTCAATCGCTGAGTATCAGATTGTTTACGAGCGCTTGGTGAAGTATGATATGCCCAAGAACGCCAACGAGATTGCTGCGGCACGTGAGATGGGCGACTTGCGTGAGAACTTCGAATACCAATCAGCCAAGGACCAGCAGCGCATCCTGCTCACGCGTCAAGCGCAGCTGGAAGCAGATTTCAAGCTCGTCAAGGCCACCGACTTTGCTGATGCCAAGACCGATGCCGTCGGTCCCGGCGTGCGCGTCAACTACAAGGATGCAGGCGGCCAAGCCTACAGCTACGTGATCCTCGGTGAGTGGGATCGCGACGAAGCGCTCAATATCATTTCCTGCCAGACCCGCCTTGCCAAGGCGCTCCTCGGCAAAAAGACCGGCGACACCGCGAAGGTGCCCTCTGCCGGCGGTGAAGAAATCGACGTCACCATTGAAGCCATCCTGCCGCTTGATGAGACCGTCAAAACGTGGATGTCCACCATACCGGAAGCCCCGGTGCTCCCTGAGCTGAATGTCTGATTCAACAATCCTTCAACAAGTACTAGGCTTCATTGCCACACACGGCAAGTTCCTAGTCACGGGGCACGTGCGCCCTGACGGTGACGCCCTCGGCGCCACCGTCGCACTGGTACGCATGCTCCGGCAGCAGGGTAAGATGGCAGATTTCGCCGTCGACCTTGATGCCCTCGGTGCACCCGGATTCCTCATTGAAGGCGAAAACGCTCTCTCATTCGACCAGCTCGCCGGGCATGAATATGATGCATTTATCTGCCTCGACTGCGGCAGCGAAGACCGCCTCGATGTCCGCCTGCTGCCCTACATCCAAGGCAAGCCCGCGCTCTGCATCGACCACCACCGCACTAACACCAGCTTCGCCGAGTTGAACTGGGTTGAGACGCATGCCTCCTCCACAGGCGAGCTGATCTTCTGCCTTGCCGAAGCCGCCGGATGGGAGATCGATCTGCAAACAGCCGAGGCCCTCTGGGTTTCGCTTATCACTGACACCGGGCGCTTCGCTTACGACATGACCTCCCCGCGCACCCTGCGCGTTGCCCGCACGCTTGTCGAAAAAGGCGTGCGCACTTCGCAGATCAACGACCGCCTTTACTGCACCTTCCCGCGCACTGCGATCGAGTTGAAGAAGCGCGCTTATGCCTCCTTCCAAACCGCACTTGACGGCATCGTCGCTTACGTGGTGCTGACTGCGCAAGACTTCCGCGAGGTCAATGGCAACAAGTCCGATGCCGAAGACGTCATCGAAATTCCCCGCAGCTTGGCCGGAGTCAAGGTCGCGCTCTTCTTCTATCAAACGCTCGATAACCCCAACGTCACCCGCATGAGCATCCGCACCCGCGATCCTTTTGACGCAGCGGACTTAGCGCTGCACTTCGGCGGCGGCGGGCATACCCGTGCGGCAGGCTGCGATATTCCACTGCCGCTCGACCAAGCGATTGACACCGTGCTCAAGCAAATCGCCGCACGCGTCTCCTCCTAAACGAGCCTTGCCATGCCGCACTTCTCGGAGCTTCTAAACCAATGGCCTGTTGAACGCGTACGCGTCCTTATCCAACAGCAGGACAACGTTGCCGGCGTGCGACGCGCACTCGCCGAAGCCGGACGCTTCGTCCCTGAGAACCTCGCCGCGCTGGTCTCCCCATCCGCAGCCGCCTATCTCGAACCGCTCGCGCAAACCTCGGCGCGATTGACCCGCAGCCACTTCGGACGCGCCATCCAATTCTTCGTGCCGCTGTATGTCTCCAACATCTGCTGCAATGCCTGCATCTACTGTGGCTTCAACTGCCGTTCGACCGGCGTTGTGCGCAAGGCACTCACGCTCGACGAAGCGGTTGCCGAAGCCAACTGCCTCGCCGACAAAGGTTTTGCTCATCTGCTGTTAGTAGCCTCGGAGGACCTCGTCAATACACCGCCGGCCTACTTCGTCGAACTCGCACGGCGCATCCGTCCCCGCTTCGCCTCCATCAACGTCGAGATCTATGCGGTATCACAAACCGACTACGAAGCTATGGTCGCGGCGGGCATTGACGGTATCACGATGTTCCAAGAAACTTACGACCGCGAAGCCTTCCGCCACTACCATCCCGCAGGGCCCAAGGCCAACTTTGACAACCGCATTGATGCCGTCGAACGTGCCTGCAACGCCGGCATGACATTCATCGGACTCGGCGCACTGCTCGGGCTCACCGATTGGCGCATTGAAGCTTTTTATCTCGGCCTCCACGCCGACTACTTGCGCCGCGTGCAGTGGCGGCAGAGCACAGCGCTATCCTTTCCGCGCATCCGCCCGGCTGACGGCGGTGAGCCGCCACCCTATCCGGTGAGTGATGCGGAGTTCGTCCAGCTCATGGCCGCGTTGCGCCTGCAGCTGCCCGAAGCTTGCATGACCATCTCCACGCGTGAACCCGCAGGCTTCCGCGAACAGCTCGTGCACATTGCCGCAACCAAACTCTCCGCAGGCGCCAAGACAACCCCCGGCGGTTACCAGCAGGAAGAGGCCGAGGGCGGTGCGCAGTTTGAAGTGTCGGACGAGCGTTCGCTTGAAGAACTCTCCGCCGTCATCACGCGCATGGGGTATGATGTCGTGATGAAAGATTGGGACACCGCACTCTTGCCGGGTCAACATGACTGATTTCTTCCAAGCTCTTCAGCCGCTGCTGCGTACGCGATTCATCGGACGCACGGGGGAGAGCTTTGCCGAACTCGACTCCACCAACCGCGAACTCATCACACGCCTCGAAACCGGTCTCGAACTGCCGGAAGGATATTGCCTCACCGCCGATACGCAAACGCAAGGCCAAGGCCGCCAAGGCCGTGTGTGGCACTCCCCTGCGGGACAAAACCTTTACTTCTCCTTTTTGCTCCACCCCTCCACCGCGCCCGAGACAGTTGTCACGCTGCCGCTCGTTGCCGGACTCGCCGTCGCGATGATGTTAGAGGAACATGGACTCCAGCCGCAAGTCAAATGGCCGAATGATATTTGGCTCGACGGTAAGAAAGTCTGCGGCATCCTCTGCGAGATGCGTTTAATTAACGACCGCCCAATGGTTGTGATTGGTATTGGGATTAACATCAACCAAACCGAATTCCCTGCAGAGCTGCAAGACATCGCCACATCTTTGGCTTTAGTAACCCATACACAGGCCAACCGTGCAAAATGCCTCGCCGAAACACTCTCCGCCTTTGAGCCGCTTTACCAGCGTTGGCAAGCAGAAGGTTTCGCCGCGCTTGTGAGTGACTTCACGCAGCGCGACGCCCTGTACGGCAAATCCATCACCGTCAACCAAGGCGGCAAGCTCTACTCCGGCATGGCCGATGGCGTCAATCCTGACGGTACCCTCCGCCTGCTCTTATCCGATGGCACCTGCCTCGCCATCGACTCCGGCGAAGCACACCTCCTGCGTACGCAAAAATAATGCGGCATGCAACATTTGGGCCAACGTACCTTGCCACAACGGCAACCCGGGCAACCAATAGACAATTCCGATCCAGAACAATAGCGGGCATTTCAGCTTGACTATTGGCAAGGTAATTCTATAATTCGCCCCTCTTATGCAATTAAAAGTGGTGTTCATGAAAAAATGTAGTGCATGTTTCCTCGGCGCCTTGTTATTTGGAGTGGCGGCTGCACACGCTGGAGAAGTCAGTTGGAGCCTGATCTACAACGCAGCACCCTATGCTCAATATGAAAATTATACCGTTGCTCTGGTCTATAACGGGTTTTGGGCGGCGGTCTATCGTGATCCGCCCCCGACGGTTTCACGTAATGAAAATGGCGAGACAATTCTCGACACGCACGCTCTTGTATATGGGATAGCACAATTCAACAGTTCGGAATTTGCCAATAGCGGAGGTGCGGGGAATATCTCGTTGAATGTTGACGAATGGGGACTAATGCCGCAAGCCTTTGAGCCTGGATCCATTGATGTTTTTCATCCGGAGCGCTGGACAGAAGCAACTGGCGAAAACCCTACAACTGAGGCACCCTCTGAAGCAGGCAATAGTACTGGCACCGGTGACTCTCGCATGTATTACCTGATTGCGTTTAATGCTAAAAATATTGATGACGCAACGGCGTATGCTGTATTGAATGATATGTATAGCTCAGACGATCACGACGATCAAGATACATCTGAGACGATTTATACGAAGTTCACGTTTGACCCAGCAGCAGCTCCTTGGGTGACGATTCCGGAACCGGCGACGGCAACGTTGCTTGGGGTGGGGTTTGCATTGCTGGCCTTGCGCCGACGGGTGTAAGCGAAAGAGAGATGATGAAAGCGTATCATGTATTTGCGGCGTGTTTGGGGTTGTTTGCGTGTCAGGCTTTAATGGCTGGAGAAGTCAATTGGAATATCGTCTATACCGCAGACTATTCTCAGTATGCCAATTACACCGTAGCATTGGTTTATAACGGTTTTGATGCCGCATGGGATGATTACCCGGTGCCGGTTGTTTCACGCGATGCAAATGGCAAAACAACCTTGGACACCCCGGCTCTTGTGTATGGCATTGCACAGTTTAACGCTGGAGAGTTTGCCCAAGGCACTGCCGGACATCTCAAGCTGAATGTTTGGAGTTGGCAAGAGATTGAGTACAATGGTAACCCCGGTGCCATCGAAGTTTGGCATCCTGAACGTTGGATCGAGGTAACCGATAGGGCACCAACAACTGAAGCACCGTCCCAACCGTCTCTTAACTCTGTAAACGAGGGACTTTTTTTTATGATTGCATTCAACGCGAAGGACATTAAAAATGCTACGGATTGGATCGTTATTTCCAATCCCCTCGTTGATGAAGATAAAGAAAATCCAATAATCACAGTCACTTTTACTTTTACTCCCCCTTGGGAACCGGTTCCGGAACCGGCGACGATGGCGTTGTTGGCTGTTGGTGGAGTATTGCTGGCGTTGCGTCGGCGGGTGTAACCGGCTGTTTGAATTTATACGCCGCTTCCGGTCAGGAGGCGGCGTTTTTGTTTGGCGTGGCGGGTGGAATATGTTAGACTGTACAGCACGGGAACATTCGTTATGCGTATTATCCAACTGACACCCGGCGCGGGAATGATGTACTGCGGAAACTGTCTGCGGGACAATGCGTTTGTGCGTACGCTGCGTGAAGCAGGACATGATGCCAGCCTGCTGCCTTTATATCTGCCGCTCACGCTCGATGAGCCGGATGAGAGTGCGGATGCACCGGTGTTCTATGGCGGGGTGAATGTTTACTTGGAACAGCATTCGGCGTTGTGGCGGTGGATGCCGCAATGGTTTAAGAAGCTGTTGAATGCACGTGCGCTGCTGCGCTGGGCGGGGAAGTTTGCCGCAACAACCGCGCCTGCCAAGCTCGGTCCCATGACACTCTCGATGCTACGCGGCCAAGAGGGCAATCAAGCCCGCGAGCTGGCGCCCTTGGCGGATTGGCTAGCCGAACACGCGCCCGATGCGGTGTGTTATTCCAACGCATTGCTGTTGGGGATTCATCCGGAGCTGAAGCAGCGTTTGCCTGCGCGAACCGTGTGCTTTCTGGCGGGTGAGGATGCATTCTTGGATGCGCTGCCGGAGCCTTTCCGTTCGTTGTGCTGGGGTGTGCTACGCGAACATGCTACCACGGTGGATGTGCTGATTGCCCCCAGCCGTTATTATGCGGATATGATGGAGGAGCGTTTAGAACTGCCGGCGGATTGCATTCATGTCGTGCCGTGCGGGCTGAACGTTGCAGACTTTGCACAAGCCACTGCCCCTGATGTGCCGGTGCTCGGTTACTTTGCGCGCATGACGCCGGACAAGGGAGTCGATGTGCTGGTGGAGGCATATATCGCTTACCGCCGGCGCAATCCCTCACAACAGTTGCGCTTGATGATTGGCGGCAGCATGACGCCCGCAGATGAGGAATTTGTGAATGACATCCAAACGCGCATTGCCGCCGCGGGATATGAGGCAGATGCAACGTTCCATCCCAACGTGTCGCGTGAGGAGAAGATCCGCCTGCTGCAATCGCTGACCGTGTTCAGCGTGCCCACCCGCCAGCCGGAAGCCTTTGGCCTCTACCTCATCGAAGCCTTCGCCGCCGGAGTCCCCGTCATCCTGCCCAACCACGGCGCCTTCACCGAAATCATCACCCAGCACGGGGGTGGACTCCTTTACGACACAACCAATCCAGAAGCCTTGCTACTGCATCTCGAACAACTCCTTGCAGACCAACCCCTGCACAACCGTCTCTCCAGCGAAGCCCGCTCCGCCGCCCAACATTTCACCGCATCGACCATGGCTCGGAATGTGTTGAATATCTTAGATGTTTAATCCGGGGGCTGTTTGGTTATGCGGATGGTGCAGAGGTGGATATCAATGAGGCGGGCATCTCCGCATGAGGGAAGGCGGACTTTTGTAAGAGGAGTGAGCATGCACCAGTTTTGCGCTTTTTTGTAATGCTGGAGGCAATAGGTGTGCTGAGAATCGACAAGAGCGAATAAGGGGGTCGTGGGGTCTTTCTTATAGGCCGCCTTGATGATGGTTGTCGGGTCGCTGTTGTGGGCGAATGTGGTTGCCGTACGGATTGGAGTAGAGAGGAAGAGGTGGTTGGAACGTTCGCCGATGACGATTGCATTGGGGGGGAGCAGCCGCATGAATTCGGCAACCGCTTTTTCTTGATGATGCATCCCGGGGCGTAATAGTTCGCCTATGCTTTGCTGCCAGTGGGGACAGGCTATCACTGAAAATATAAATAAAATGGGCAACAGGTAGAACCAGCGTCGTGTGGATGACATGAAGCGGGAGAAATAGAATATGATGAAAATGAGCACGATCCCTGCAATGAGAACTGCCGTGATGCAGCCTAAATAATCGCCTGCTTGCTGCTTGATGAATGGTGCAAGAAAGAATGCCGGGAGTGTTGCGAAGCTGACGCTCAGGCATCCGAAGGCGGCCGCAGCGAAGGCGCAAAAAACAAGCAAACGCTGTTGTTTGCGTCCTAAGAAGAAACCTGCGCAAAGCAACAGCGCGCCAAAGCTGAGAAAATAAGGCCAAGTCAGCCCCCAGACGTTCTTGGCGGGCAGGTTGTAAATCTGCGAGAAGTAGGGTTGTACTTCTTGCGGGTTGGCCTTGAGCTCCGCGACGATAGCCAGCCCGACGCCAATCAATGCTAGCGTTGTCGCAGCGATTCCAAATCTGATCCATAGCCGTTGCGGGCCATCGGAATAGCGGCGCAGGTCTAAACGCATTTCTGTCCAAAGAACGGGAATCATCATAAGCAGTGGAATGTAGTAGTGCGTATAGAGCGTGTTCATGATGCTCACAGCCGCAGCATAGGCCGGAATGGTCAGATAGAGCAGCATCCTGTAATTCAGGCGCTGTATTTTATCGGACACCAGACGGCGCAGGAACATGGCGATGGGGCAGACGACAATTACAACAGTCCAAACGCCGAGCAGGATGTTTGCCGGTGTGCGGGGAAATGCTGCGAGGCCTTTGAGCAAGCCGGGAATGTCCAGCAGGTTCGGTAGCGGATAGTGGGTCGTTGTTTGACGTATCAGTTCAGCGGTTGTGATTCCGCAGGCTGCGGCATCGCTGCGGACGAGCGCATGCAGCAAGTATTTGTAGAGCAGCAAGGCAATGGCACAGGAGCCTGCAAACACCAACACATCTTGCCAGCGGCAGTTGAGTTTACGGCGTGTGAGTATGCCGCAAAGCACAATCGGCAGCAGCACATAAACGGAGGGCTTGACGAGGACAATGGAGCAGGCAATCAGTGCCGCAATTGGAATCATCCACCATTTCCTGCCGGTTGCGATAACATACGCTAAGACAAGCAGGGAGGCGATGAGTACGTCGTTGCTGGCGGTGCGTTCGTAGGCGATCAGCAGTGGCGTGCAGGAGACTGCGGCGCAAGTGAGGAAGGCGAAGAGTGGGCGGGTACGCTTGGCCGTAAATGTGAAGAGCGCTGTCCACGCGGTGAAGTTGATGAGCAGGAATGGAATGCGCCACTTCCAGGCGGAGAGTCCGAATGCAAGATGCGCTAGCCAGCTGAGGATGTGCGTGCCGGCTGAGAATCCGTAGGAAAAGGATTCGTGGCGGAGCATATCGACGAAATGGCCGAATAAGTATTTCTCTTTGCCGCCGCTGAGGTAGTAGCCTTCGTCGGTCACAAAGTAGCCGTATTCCCAGATGGAGGGCACGCCGCCATCACAATCAATCCACGGCAATCGCAACAGGCACCACAGTCCGCCGAAAAGCAGCAGATAAATCCAATAAGCGGCTTTACGCTTAGAGCATATTACTTTGCCGAGCGCAGAGAGGAGCGATGGCGTGGAAATGTGTTGTGATGGTTTTGTCATGGGCGGTCCTCTCGGGTGACGGTGATTAGGGTTCGCTGATGCGGGTGCGGTAGCCGTCTTTGAGGAGGTTGGCGGAGGGAGCGAATTCGATGGTGCGGTCGCCGGGCGCGGGGTTGTAGTAGTAGGTGAAGTTGACGACTCCGCCGCTGGCGTCGCCGAGGGCGTTGGCGTAGCTGATGGGGCCGTAGATTTTGCCGTAGTTGAGGGAACCATCGGCAGAGGTTTCACGCGCGGGAACGCAGAAGGCGATGTAGGAGGCCGTGGGGAGGTAGTCGTCCTTGGTGAGCTTTTCGCTTTGCCAGATGCGCGTCAATGTCCAGTTGGGGGTGTAGCCACCGGAGGGCGCGCGGGAGGAGGTGCGCAGTTCGCTCCAGGTATCGCCTGATTGTGTTTGGAATCCGCCATGGGCGACGGCGAAGGTGAGCGTGTTGGAGGTGACTTCTTGGGGTTCGGGCGTGGTATCGGTATGGTAGCAGAGGGTGAGGTCGGCAATGCTGCCTTTGCCGTAGGGCGCGACGAGGTCGCCGGCTTGGAGGTCGAAGCCGACGGGGCGGTTGTTGTCGGGGAGTTCGACGCGGACGTGTTTGGCGTAGTGGGGGACGGGCGTGTTTTTCTTTTTGAGCTGGAGGGTGAGCTTGCGTCCGTAGAGGAGTGCGGGGTCGTAGTAGTTGAGGGGAGTTCCGTTGAAGGCTTGATGGCCTTTGGTGGTGTAATAGCTGCCATGTGTAATGGTGTAGGCGATCGCCAGCGGAGTTGTGGCACGGAAGAGGCAGACGCCGTTGGTTGCGGTTTGGGTTTCGCGGATGGCGCTGCGATCGGCCATATAGAGGGTGACATCTGCAACGGCTTGTGTGACGGAGGAGCCATCCTGATCTTCAATCGCCAGGCAGACGATTTGCTCGGAGGGATATTTCTCCAAGCGTTTCAGCTGGTCATCTGTCGCGGCGTAGCGGGCTTTGATGTTTTCAATAGCCTCAGCTTTGGCGGCTACGTTTTCTTTCAGCTCAGCGATTTCCTTTTCGAGAGCCCGGTTGGTGGTCAAGCGGTGTGTCAGATACGCAAGCGGAAGCCCGAGAACTGCACCCAACAGGAGGAACGGGCCGTATTCGCGCAAGAAATTAATGATGGGATTGCGTCGCATGGTCGGAGGTCTTTCTGTCCAATTTCGCAACAGTCTAGCACAAACAAATCTGACTTGCAAGAAAAGGGAGTCTGTCGGCTGAGGTGTTTTTGCAGTGTGACTGGAGTGCCTCTAGGATGAGAGTCGCATTGTAGAGACGATGGGACCCGCATTGTAGAGAGGATGGGACTCGCATCCTAGAGGGAATGAGACTCCGATCGTAGGTGTGATGCGAAAAGGAGTCGAGAAGGCAGCGAAAAGGGAAGGTCTTGCAGACAATAAACGGCGTATAAGGCGGCGAAACAGAAGCCGCAATCTGTTTCAGGAAGCAGGCGGTGACAGGGGGAAATCAGGTGGTCTGGCGTACCATCGGTAAAGTGGGCTTGTTTTTTGGCACGGGGGTGGTGTTTTGGTGGCTTTGTGGGGGGAGTTTTGTTATACTTGTTGCCTTTTGTGTTGTAGGAGCAGGTATGAAGAGCATCGGCGTTGGAATTTTGGGTTTCGGGACGGTTGGGGCCGGCGTGGCGCAGGGGTTGTTGAAGAACCGTGCGTTGCTGGAGCGGCGTCTGGGCGCGACAGTGGAGTTGCGCGCGATTGCCGACCTTGATATCACGACCGACCGCGGCGTGGCGATTGATTCAAAACTACTGACGACCGATGCGATGGCGGTGATTGCTGACCCGTCGATTCAGATTATTGTCGAACTGATTGGCGGTACCGGGATTGCCAAGAAGCTCATCATCGCCGCTATTGAAGCCGGCAAGTCGGTCGTGACGGCAAATAAGAAGTTGTTGGCGGAATATGGCGAGGAGATCTTCTCGCTGGCTGAACGTAAGGGCGTCGACATTTACTTTGGCGCGAGCGTGGGCGGCGGCATTCCGATCATCCGCGTGCTGCGTGAGGGTTTGGCGGGTAACGATATTCATTCCATTTACGGGATTCTCAATGGCACGTGCAACTACATCCTCACGCGCATGGAGAATGAGGGTTTGCCGTTTGACGTGGTGCTCGACGCCGCACAGAAGGCGGGTTATGCCGAGGCCGACCCGACGCTGGATATTGATGGGTGGGACACCGGGCACAAGGCGGCGATCTTGGCATCGCTCGCGTATGGTTTTCATGTGCCGCTCGACCGCGTGTCTGTCTCCGGTATCCGTAACCTTGCAGGCATCGACGTGAAGTATGCCGCCGAGTTGGGTTACCGCATCAAGTTATTGGCAATGATCCGCCGCGAGGGTGACGAGACCGAGGTGCGCGTACATCCGACGCTCGTGCCGCACGGCAACATGCTTGCTTCGGTGTCGAACGTATTCAACGCCGCACTGGTGAATGGCGATATGAGCGGCGAGACGCTTTATTATGGCCGTGGTGCCGGGCGTGAGCCGACCGCTTCGACGGTGATTGGTGACATTGCCGACATCGCCCGCAACCTCTGCGCCGGCAAGGCGCGCCACAAGCGCGCGCTAGCGAAGGAAGAACGCACCGCACCGCGCATGCGGGAAGAGAGCGCGTGCTCCAGCCGTTTCTATCTGCGCGTGATGCTGCGCGATAAAGCAGGCATGATGGGACAGCTCACCACGCTGCTCGGCGGCAAGGGTGTGAGCATCAAGGCCGTGATGCAGCGCGAGGGACAAGCGGAGGATGCTTGCGAGTTCCAGCCGGTGGTGGTGTTGACGAATACCGCGCGTGAGGCTGACATGGCTGCCGCGCTGGCGGCGATTCAAGCGGCCGGCATTATTGATGGCGAGCCGGTGGTGCTGCGGGTTCTGTAAGTGATTTGAAGCAAGAGGTGACGTATGAAAGTTTGTAAGTTCGGTGGTTCTTCTGTTGCAGATGATGTGCAGGTCTCGAAGATCTGCGACATCGTTCTCTCCGACCCTTCACGGCGCGTGGTGGTGGTTTCCGCCCCCGGCAAGCGCAATCGCTCCGACACCAAAGTCACCGATATGCTGATTGCTTGCGCGACGAAAGCATTGGCTAAGGAAAACACCGATGAGGATATCGCGGCGCTCGTGGAACGGTACGCAGTCATCCAGCGCGGCTTGGGTTTAGAGCTCGGCGTGCTGGAGGAGATTGAGACCGACTTGCGTGCCCGCTTGGCAGGTGACAAGCGCCACCACGGCATGTTCATGGATTCCATGAAGGCCGCAGGCGAAGACAACTCCGCACGTATCGTCGCGGCGGCGTTCCGTGCGCGCGGTGTTGATGCACAATACGTCTCGCCGAAAGATTCCGGCATGACGCTCTCCGAAGAATTCGGCGCGGCACAGCTGCTGCCGGAGTCTTATCAGAAGCTCAACGATTATTTGAAGGACATCCCCTGCATCGTGATCTATCCCGGGTTCTTCGGTTACACGCACTCCGGCAAAGTGGCGACCTTCCCACGCGGCGGGTCAGACATCACCGGCGCGATTTTGGCGGCTGCGTTGAAGGCGGATGTGTATGAAAACTTTACCGACGTCGACAACGTCTATCCGGTTGACCCGCGCATTGTGCCGGACGTCACCGAGGGTATTGAGGAAATGACGTACCGCGAGATGCGCGAGCTGTCGTATTCCGGCTTTGGTGTGTTTCATGACGAGGCTGTTGTGCCGGTCGTGCATGCAGGCATCCCGATCAACATCCGCAACACCAACCGTCCTGACCAACCCGGCACGATGATTGTGCGTCACCGCGTGGCGGAACGCGGCGGCGTAGTGGGTATTGCGAGCGGTTCGGGGTTCAGCAATCTGTTCATCGACAAGTATATGATGAACCGCGAGATCGGCTTCGGGCGCCGTCTGTTGCAGATATTGGAAGATGAAGGCGTGTCGTATGAGCACATGCCCTCCGGCATCGACAACATCTCGGTCATCATCCGTGAAGACAGCTTCCCGGTGGAGAAAGAGCGCCGCGTGTTCGACCGCGTGTCGTATGAACTCAAGCCGGACAATCTGCTCGTCGAGCGCGGTTATGCGCTGATCATGGTTGTGGGCGAAGGCCTCTACTACACGCCCGGCATGGCCGCTCGCGCAACTGCCGCGTTGGCGCAGGCGAACATCAACATCGAGATGATGAACCAAGGTTCTTCTGAGATCAGCATGATGTTCGGCGTGCGTTCCGATCAGCGCGAAAAAGCGGTGCGCACGCTTTACAACGCATTCGTGAAGAATGCAAAGACCTAACCCGGTCAAATCGGCCGGGCGGGCGTTTTAATCTTGATTCGCCGAGGGTGTCTCGGTATACTGACGTCTTAGCAACATGGGGGAGAAATAGTATGTCATCGTCATTGTACACCCGTATTTTGGAACAGCCTGACAAGTTCAATTTTAATGTACAAGAGCTGGGGCCTTGCAAGATTGATTCGCCTTTGCAGCGCCGTGATTTCCTTGATGACGGCGAGCGCTCGCTGCTCTCCGTGCGCGTTGCTTACGTCAAGAAAACCATCCAAGTCCTCGCTGAGCCGCCGAGCTTTGAACGCGCCGGCGCCCATCGCAAAATCTATCACGACCCCGCATGGTCGCGTGCGGCAATCGTGACTGCCGGCGGACTCTGCCCCGGACTCAACCACGTGATCAAGGGGCTGACCGAGGTGTTGACCTTTGATTACAACATCAAAACCATTTACGGCATCCGTTACGGTTATGCCGGCCTCATCCCTACATCGGGTTACACGCCCATGATGCTCAACCCCGACGTCGTGGACACCATCCATGAACAAGGCGGCACTATCCTTGGTTCATCCCGCGGCCAGCAGGACACCGAAGCCATGGTCGACACCCTGTGCCGGATGAACATCAACTTACTCTTCTGCATCGGCGGCGACGGCTCACTGCGCTGCGCCCGTGATATTGCCGAAGAGTGCATCAAGCGCAAACTCGCCATCAGCGTCATCGGCATCCCGAAGACAATTGATAACGACCTCAACTTCATTGGCCGCAGTTTCGGATTTGAAACCGCCGTCGGCGAAGCAGTGCCCATCATCCAATCCGCCCACACCGAAGCACGCGGTGCGCTCAATGGCATCGGCCTCGTCAAGCTGATGGGACGCGACTCCGGCTTCATCGCCGCCTATGCCGCACTCGCCAATCCGGTTGTGAACTTCTGCCTCGTGCCTGAGAGCGACTTCGAAATGGACGGCCCTGAAGGTCTGTTGCAAGCCGTCGAACGCCGCTTTGAAGGCGGTAAAGACCATTGCGTCATCGTCGTGGCCGAAGGCGCCGGACAGCGTCACGTCAAAGGCTCCGAAATGCGCGATGCCTCAGGCAACGTGTTGAAGAAGGATATCGGCGACTATCTCAAAATGCGCCTAATGGATCACTTCAAAGGGCACGATCTCAACATCTCCGTCAAATACTTTGATCCCAGTTACTCGATCCGCAGCGTGCCCGCGAAAGGCACAGACGCCATCCGCTGTTACCAACTCGCCCGTGCCGCCGTGCATGCTGCGATGGCCGGACGCACCAACTGCGTCGTCGGCAATCTAAACAACGATTACACGCTCGTGCCAATCCGCATTGCGACGCTCGAACGCAACGTGCTCGACCTCAACAGCGACTTGTGGCATGCGCTGCTCGACGCCACCGGACAGGAACGCTACTTCCATCCGGACGCCGCCGAAACCTATCGCGCACTGCCCTAAGCCGGACTACACTTGATGGAACAATCTGCTACTCCCCTGCGCTGTGCGGTCGTCGGCATTGTCGGCCGCACCAACTCCGGCAAGTCGACGCTGCTCAACCGCATCCTCGGCGAGAAAGTCAGCATCGTCAGCCCCGTCGAACAAACCACGCGCAATCTCGTGCGGGGGATTCTCACCGACAGCCGCGGACAGCTTGTATTCCTTGATACGCCCGGCTTGCACAAAGCTGAGAGCGCACTCGGCTCCATCATGAACCGCATGGCACGCCAAGCTGCCGCCGGCACCGACATCATGATGGTTGTATTCGATGCCGCCGAGCCTCCGCAGATTGAAGACGACGGCTGGATGCGCCGCGTACTCTTTGCCGAAGGACAGCCTATCGTCTTCGTCCTCAACAAATCCGATGCCAGAGGTTTCGATCCCGCGCCCTACAAGAAACTGTGGGAAGACATTCAGGTTGAAAAAGAACACCGCCGCGAAGTCACGTGGTTTACGGCCTCCGCCCATGCAGGGGACAACGTCGATAAGCTCGCTGACCACCTCTTTAAGTTCGCACTGCCGACCGAGCAGCTCCTGTTTGATGAAGAGACCATCACCGACTACCCCCGCAAGCTCGCCATTGCCGACATCATCCGCGAGAAGTTCTTCCACAAGCTCTTTCAAGAAATCCCGCACGAACTCGGCGTACGCGTCGAGAATATTACCGAGCAAGGCAATCGCTGGGAGATCGACGCCACAGTCTTCGTCAACCGCCCTGCACAAAAAGGCATGGCCATTGGCGACAAGGGGCGCAACCTGCGCTACGTCAAACGCGAAGCCGAAAACGATATCACCGAACAATTCGGCTGTGAGCCCACCATCAACATCTGGATCAAAGTCGAACCCAACTGGATGAAGAACTTCTTCCTCCTCAAACAGCTCGGCTACATCGTCCAGTAATCCCCTCCCGTCAACGGCGCCACGGGGTTTGCTTTACATTTCAACCCAAATAAGGTATACTCCCTCCATGCGTATATCCGGCGGAGAGTGGTGCGGGCGTAAATTAAAAGTGCCCGGCGGTGACAAGGTGCGCCCGACTCAAGATAGAGTTCGCGGGGCGGTCTTTTCCATGCTCATGAATGAACTCCCCGGCGTAATGCTGCTTGATTTGTATGCCGGTTCCGGCTCGTTCGGACTCGATGCCCTCAGCCGTGGCGCAGGTGCTGTGACGTGGGTCGAGGCCGACAAGTACGTCCTGAGCATCCTCAAAGAGAATGTTCAAACGCTCGCGCAGAACTGCCGTACCGAGATCTGCCAAGGCGATGCCTTGCGCTGGGTGCAGACTGCCGGGCGCGGCCGTGAATACGATATGGTCTTTGCCGATCCGCCTTATATCCGTGCGGAAGAGTTTGGCTTTACGCCCCTCATGCAAGCGCTTGCCGATGGCAACTGCCTCAAAACCGGCGGACTCTTCATCGGCGAGATGTCCACCCGCGCCCGGGTTGAAGACATCCCCGGCTGGAACCTCCTGCGCGAACGCGAATACGGCCATACCCGCATTGCCATTTGGCAGCGCATCAACCCCATCAGCGGCGGCGGCGACTGCCCTGACGTTTAACCTCATTCCCCGCCCTTCTCTGCCGACCCATTAGGAACAAGCAGGACCATTGCGCCGTCTTGTCTGTAAGGGGCAGGGTTCGTGCTTTACAAGCCCCCTCGTTTTTGGCATACTATCACCCCGAATTGCATATTAATGTTAGTCTCGTTAGAGGGTAGAATGAAGCAGTATAAAGTTGGTCTGGTTGGTATTGGCGCGGTGGGCACGGAGATGATTAAGATCCTGCGTCAACGTAACTTCCCCGCGTCCGAAATCCGGGTGTTGGCGACGCGTAACCGCGATGAGGTCATCGCAGGCGAAACCTTTGCCGTGCGCGAGACAACTGCCGAAGCTTTCGACGGACTCGACATCGTTTTGTTTGCCGGAACCGAGGGCTCCAAGGGTGCCTCGAAGATGTGGGGCTGGGAAGCCGTCAAGCGCGGCGCCATCGTGATCGACAATGGTGACGATTACCGCATGGATGACCGCGTGCCGT
Organism: Kiritimatiellia bacterium; assembly: GCA_031552845.1. Taxonomy (GTDB): domain Bacteria; phylum Verrucomicrobiota; class Kiritimatiellia; order RFP12; family DVOR01; genus JAVBMC01. Next base: position 121,058 of record JAVBMC010000028.1, on the reverse strand, counting down.
TGGTCGTGCCGGAAATCAACGCCGAGGCATTGGACAAGCATCAGGGTTTTATCGCCAACCCCAACTGCTCCACCATCATCACCCTGATGGGCATCGCCCCGTTGCATCGCGCCAATCCTTTGAAGCACCTCACCGCGGTCACCTTCCAATCCGTCAGCGGTTCGGGTGCGGCGGCAGTGACCGAGCTCGACAGCCAGATCAAAGCCGTTGTCAATGGTACGCCCATTGAGAAGAAGGTCTATCCGCACCAGATCGCCTGCAACGTGATTCCGCAAATCGGCGGTGCCAAGAAGGAGATGCCCGGCTTCACTTCGGAAGAAGCCAAGCTCACCTACGAGTCACGCAAGATTCTCTCCAACCCCAATCTGCAAATCGGCTGCACCTGCGTGCGCGTGCCGGTGTTCTATGCGCACTCCGTCGCGGTGCATGCGCAGTTCGAGAATCCCTTCACGGTCGGGCAGATCCGCGAGATTGTCAAGCAGTCGCCCGGCGTCAAGCTCATCGATGACCTTGACACTGCGGCTTATCCGATGCCGCTGGATATCCAAGGCGGCGATGATGTCGGCATTGGCCGCATCCGCCTCGACCCCAGCGCAACCAACGGCGTGGCGCTCTGGTGCTGCGGCGACAACATCCGCAAAGGCGCGGCGCAAAACGCCGTCCAAATCGCGGAAGCGCTCATCGCCCGCAAGCTCGTCTAACCGGACCAGCCAACAGACAAAAGACCGGCAGGGAACCCGCCCCGCCGGTTTTTTGTTTTAGTCGCATTACATTTCTACACGCCCGCCAAAAAGATTGCGGCATTGCAAAGCGGGCGAAAATAGTCTATACTGGCGGGCATGGCAATGAGTGTAAGGATTGAGCGTGGAGATTAAGTTTACAGTTCAAGGGTTGTTGGTTTATCTGACGATGGCGGCGTTTCTGACGGCGGCGACATTATTGAGGTGCAAGCGCGAACGAGTGGGCAATGCTGTGTGGTTCGTTGGATTTGCCGTTGCCACCGCGTCGGTGATTTACCGTGGCTTGCACAGCAGTCATTTGCCGATGCAGAATCTGTTCGAAGTCTTCTTGTGCATGGCGGCGGCATTGTGGCCGCTGGCATGGTTGACGCGGCGGTTGACGGGGATTGACACCACTGTTCAGGATGCTGTGTTAGGATTCGTTTTGTTGTGGCCGGTGGGGTTTGTATTTAGCGATGAGCTGCGGCGGTTGCCGCCGGCGTTGCAGAGTCCGCTGTTCCTTCCACACGTGGCGTTGTATATTATCGGTTATGTGATGCTGGCGCGCGCGGCGGTGATGGCACTGCCGTTGTTCAAACAGCCGGATGCGAAACTAGAGCGGGCGGCATTTGTGACAGCGGTGTGCGGATTCCTGCCATTGAGCATTGCATTTGTGTTGGGTGCGGTGTGGGGCAAGCTGGCGTGGGGGCACTATTGGCAGTGGGATCCGAAGGAGATGTGGTCGCTGGCAACGTGGCTGACCTATGGAGCTTATTTTCATTTTCGTTTGCGTTATGGCGCAGCGCGTCCCAAAACTTCCGCCGGACTGTTGTGGTTGGGACTGTTGATGATTGCGCTGACGCTGACGTGGATTAACGTATCGCGCTTATTTGTCGGAGTGCATAATTATGCGAGTTGAGCAGCAGCATCTTTTTTTATACGGGCCACCCGCGAGCGGTAAGACAACACACGCCAAACGGATCGCCGAACAGCTGGGGCTGCCGCTGGTCGAGGTGGATGCGGAGATTGAAGCCGAGGCCGGACGTACCATCCCGGAGATTTTTGCGGCAGAGGGTGAAGCGGCATTTCGGGCACGTGAAGCGCGGATGATCCGTGCGCTCTTCGACAAGCCTCGATGCGTCGTTTCACTGGGCGGCGGGGCATTGCTTGATTCCGAGCTGCGGCGTGAAGTAGAAGCGATGGGACACGTAGTATGCTTGATGGCCGGAGCGGAGTATTTGGAAGTACGTGCCTCCGGCAGACCCGGATACCGCCCGCTGCTCACGACACGCAGCATTCATGATTTGATGGCTGAGCGAGCGCCGCATTATGCTACGTTCGAGCGGCAGGTGAATGTCGAACATCACAGCAAGAAGACCAACGCGGCGGCAGTGCAGGCGGCCTTCGGCGTTTACCGTATCTATGGCATGGACAACGATTACGAAGTTTACGTCCGTAACGGCATATTGAAAAACCTCTCCGCCCTGCTCCGTCCCTTGAAGCTTGGCCGCCGCGCCGCGCTGGTGTGCGACACCAATACTCACCGGCTCTACGCCGCGCAAGTCGAAGAACAGCTCGCCGCCGCTGGTTTGACGGTGAAAACAATTGCGATCCCCGCCGGTGAAGCCACCAAGACCATTGATACCGTCCAGCAGATTTGGAACGGATTCCTTGCGGGCGGCATTGAACGCGGCGACACCGTGTTCGCCTTAGGCGGCGGTGTGGTCGGCGACCTCACCGGATTTGCGGCGGCGACTTGGCTGCGCGGCGTGGACTGGGTCAACATCCCGACCACGATGTTGGCGATGGTCGATTCATCGCTCGGCGGTAAAACCGGCGCCGACTTGCCACAGGCAAAAAATCTGATTGGCGCATTCCATGCGCCGGTGTTGGTTGTAACCGATCCGGAAGTGCTGGCAACATTACCGCCACAGGAGTTTGCTTGCGGCATGGCCGAAACAATCAAGCATGCCGTGATTGACGATGCAGAGCTGTTTGAATTGCTGTGCCGCAAAAATACTTTCACCCCGGCAGAACTGCAAACACTCATCGCCCGTTCGCTGGCGGTCAAGGTGCGCGTCATTTGTGAAGACCCCTATGAGCAGGGCATCCGCGCGGCGCTGAACCTTGGACACACGATTGGACATGGTGTGGAACAAGCGGCCAACTTTTCCATTCCACATGGTGAAGCTGTTGCGATTGGACTGGTCGCGGCGGTGCGGTATGCAGTGCAAAAAGGCTTAGCCAAGCAGGAATTTGTTGATGCGCTTACGGCTTGCCTCCATCTGCACAACCTGCCGACGGGAATCCCTGAACAGCTCGACAAAGCGGCAATCCTCGAAGCCGTCCGGCACGATAAAAAGAAAGCCGATGGTGCTGTCCGCTTTGCGTTACCCGTCGCCCCCGGCGAAGTGAAAGTCGGTATTCCGCTGACTCTCGAACTTCGCGACGGCGCTCTCTGCATCGCGGAATAATCCCTCACTTGGCTCACACACCTCTTTTAGCCCCGTAACAGGAACGTGAGTAACGTTACTCACAACCATGAGCAATGTTACTTATGACTGGCAGTAATGTTACTCAGCACAGGAAGTAACGTTGCTGACAACGCTAAGTAATGTTACTGCCCGCAGAAAGCAACGTTACAGACAGGGGGACGACATGTTGCTTTCCGTTGTCTCACGGACGTGGATAGAGGCAGTGACGCACGTAGTCGAGGCGTTTGCCGACGGTGGCATAGCCAGACGAGGAAGTTTTCCTTGCCTTGCTCACCAAAACAGGATATACTCCAACCCATACGCCAAATGGCGTATCGGACGAGGTCCGGCGGAAACGCCGGTGAAAAGGGAAGAAGGTGCAAAACCTTCGCGGTCCCGCCGCTGTGAGGGCAATATAGCTACGGCATCAAGCCACTGGGAGTCATCCCGGGAAGGCGCCGTGGATAAGCCCGAGCCAGAAGACCTGCCCCGCCCGAACACACACCCACGGAGAATGGAGAGCGTGTGGAAAACCCCGCGATGAACGCTGGTGTCTTCCCCTTCTCTTCTTTTTCCAAAACGCAAGGAGAGAATATGCTCAAACATGTTGTGAAACGGGATGGCACCGTGGTTTTCTGCGACGGACAGAAAATCCAGAATGCAATCGAAAAGGCCCTCAAGGTATCGGGTGAGACGTCGGGTAATCCGCGGCGCCTCGCGGAAGAAGTCCTCGAACTGTGCTGGAGTACCGCGGCTGACAATATCCAAGTCGAACAAATCCAAGACACTGTCGAACAGGTGCTCATGCGCAACGGCCTGACGGCCACCGCAAAGGCTTACATCCTTTACCGTGAACAGCGGCGGAAAATCCGCGATGGCCAAGCTGTGGTCGATGCGACGATCCGTTTGTTCCATGATTACCTCGACGACCGCGATTGGAAGGTGCGCGAAAACGCCAACACCTCCCGCAGCGTCAACGGCATGAACAACTACATCCGTGAAGCATTCACGCGGCAGTATTGGCTGAACGAAGTCTATCCGGCCGAAATCCGCGCCGCGCATGCAGATGGTTATTTTCACCTGCACGACCTGGGCTTCTTCGGCCCCTACTGCGCGGGCTGGGATCTGTATCAATTGCTGTGTATCGGCTTCGGCGGCATTCCCGGCAAAGTGTCATCCAATCCGGCCAAACACCTGCGCTCGTTCCTGGGGCAGATTGTCAACTCGACCTTCTCAACGCAAGGCGAAACTGCGGGTGCGCAAGCATGGTCATCCATCGACACCTACTGCGCGCCGTTCATCCGCCTGGACAAGCTCGACTTCAAATCCGTGAAGCAAGCACTTCAAGAATTCATCTTCAACCTCAACGTTCCCACGCGTGTCGGATTCCAATGCCCATTCTCCAACCTCACCTTTGATTTACGTGTTCCCTCCACGTTAAAGGACCGTCCCATCATCATCGGCGGCAAACCACAGGACACCTGCTACGGCGAGTATCAGGCAGAGATGGATATTTTCAACCGCGCCTTCTGCGAAGTTATGATGGAGGGCGATGCGTCGGGACGTGTGTTCACCTTCCCGATCCCCACCATCAACATCACGCGTGACTTCCAGTGGGATAACCCTGTGAGCGATGCCATATTCGAGATGACGTGTAAATATGGCATTCCCTACTTCTCCAATTACATCAACAGCGACCTCTCGCCGGAAGACGCGCTCTCCATGTGCTGCCGTCTGCGGCTCGACACCTCCGAGCTGCGCAAACGCGGCGGCGGCCTTTTCGGTTCCAATCCGCTCACCGGCAGCATCGGCGTCGTCACGCTCAACCTGCCGCGCCTTGCTTACGAAGCACAGGGCGACGAGAAACGCTTCTACGAAATCCTGCGCAGCTACGCCGTGTTGGCGAAAGACAGCCTTGAGATGAAGCGCGGCATTATCGAGAAGGAGACCGCCCGCGGCATGTATCCTTTCTCCGCCCGCTACCTTGAAGACATCCGCAAACGCGAAGGCTCTTACTGGGCGAATCACTTCAGCACCATCGGCATCGTCGGCATGAACGAAGCTATCCGCAACCTCTTCGATTCCGATGTTGACCTGACAAGCGAGAAGGGGCAGAAGTTCGCTAACGACGTACTTGAGGCGCTGCGAAACCTGATGACGGGATTCCAAGAAGAGACGGGACACTTCTTCAACTTGGAAGCAACACCCGCCGAGGGCACCAGCTACCGCTTGGCACGGATCGACAAGGCGCGCCATCCGGCAATTCTTGCAGCCGGCGAAAACGAACCGTACTATACGAACTCATCCCAACTGCCCGTTGCCTTCACCGATGATATCTTTGAAACGCTCGACCTGCAAGACGACTTGCAATCGGCCTACACCGGCGGCACGGTTCTGCACCTCTATCTCGGCGAGCGTATCACCGATACCCAAGCGGCGCGGGAACTCATCCGAACCATCTTCACACGCTACAAACTCCCCTACGTCTCACTGACGCCGACCTTTAGCACGTGCGATGCGCATGGCTATCTCGATGGCGAACATACGGCCTGCCCGAAGTGCGGCGCAGAGACCGAGGTTTGGACGCGTGTGGTCGGCTACCTGCGACCGGTTAAAAACTTCAACAAAGGCAAGAAGGCCGAATACAACGAGCGCAAACCTTATGTCATGAAGAAAGCCACCGCGTGATCTTTGCCGGGCTAATCAAGACTTCGTTAATAGATTACCCGGGGGTGCCGGCCTGCGTTGCCTTCACCTCCGGGTGTCCCTATGACTGCTGTTTCTGCCATAATCCGCAAACGCGCGATGGCGCGGACTTGGTGCCTGAGGAAGAAGTCCGCTTGTTCCTTGAAAAACGTGCCGGCCTGTTGGCAGGCGTAGTCATCAGCGGTGGCGAACCTACAATCCAAGCTGACTTGATCACATTCTGCCGCTACCTCAAAACCCTCAACTACCAAGTCAAACTCGACACAAACGGCTGTCACCCCGACGTCGTGTCTGAGCTTCTTGCAAAGAATCTACTAGACTACATTGCCATTGATTACAAGTGCCCTGCGTCACGCTACCTAGAAATCTGTGGCCCCGCTGCCGATTCTGGCGTCGTTCACGAAACTATCAAACGAACAGCCTCCTCATCTATCCCCTGGGAACTACGCACCACGCTGATTCCCCAGCTCTCGGGCACTGACTTACAAACGATGGAAGCCGAAATCCAACAGCAGATTGGCAAACCACCGCCTCTTTGGCGTAAAAATATATTCCGTACTCCTCCGGCACGTTAATGTTTCACCGCAACTGCACCGTTTGGCAATAGTTTGAACTGCGCGATGTCGAGTCCGTAGATCATCGTCGGTGCGCCATCTATTTTGAGCGTGACAGTCTTATTGTTGGATGCGACAGTGGAGTGTTGACCGATGGCATTGATAATGCGTACGGATGAGGCAGATGTCGGCAGTGTAACGGCTGTTTTAGTTTTCCACAAGTCTACCCAAGGTTCCGGTGTTGCGAAGGGTTTAACTTTCTCTGTGAGGATATAGCCATCGGCACGGTTCCACAAAATCGTCAATGCGCCACGCGGCGTATCAAAGACTACACCACGGACTTCCGTGCCATCAAACTTCACCCAGCCTTTAAACACTGCACTCTCCAAATGTTCTGCCGCCGCGCAGTAGGCGAGCAGTGCGGGCTTGAGACTATAGTCGCGGTGGATCAGCCCAAAGAAATACTCGCGCTCTTTGTGATTGACGCCGAGGCGGTCATACCAAACGGAGTCAAAGAGTTGATAGTACATCACGGCCTTAACACTCTCAACCTTTGCCAAGATAAAGCTCAACAACACATTCTCCGCCGCATGGCGGGGCGTGTCTTCCCAATGGCTGTTGGGGTTAGTCGGCGCATAAACCTCTGTGAGCCATAAGGGCTTGCTACCGTTACTGCTGCAGATGTCATGCGCTGTCCGCACGGCGCCGTAATAGTTCCAAAAGCTCCCCTTATCACGCTTGAGATCATGCGGCAGCCACGGCTGTGCCAGCGGATAATCAGGCGCGAAGTTACCGCGCCCCGGATGCAGGCAGAGTCCGTCAAGCTGCGCGAAAGTTCCGGCATCAATCAGCTTGCGCACGAACACTGTATCCATTCCCGCCACACCGAAACTCAGTAGCTGAATCTGCTGCCACTCCGGCTTCTCTTTTTGTACGCGGCGCACAGCATTAATCCAATCGATATATTGTGGTGCGAGCAACGCTTTGCCGATCCCGCCGCCTTCCAACGCAATGCCAAAAGTGGACATGTTGATCTCGTTGCCGAACTCCCAGCAGGGGTTTTTATTCTCAACACAGATCTCAAACTGTTTGCGGATCCAAGCATCGCGCTCAGTCGGATTCCACTCTTTACCGAATGATGTGTTGCTGTGATGGTTGGCAATACGCGGCGGGTGCTGCTTGCGGGTGTCGCCTTCGCGCAACCAACGCACGCCCATGCGATCCATCAAGTCCTGCACAACTTCCTCCGACGGCAAAGGCCAATAGGCGGCGAGGCCAAAGATACTGTCTTGAGGCGTAGATGAAAACGTGTGCGGCGGCAGCACGGTCAGATTGATTCGTGCAAACGCAAGCTCGTGCCCGCGCAGATCCTTCAACGAAACCTCCACAAAGTAAATGCCGCGCGTATCGCTCGTCTGCACCTTCAAGGGTTCCGAGTAGAGAGTCAATGGAGGAAGATTGATCTGTCGCGTGTCTTGAGCAATCACCCTGCCCGCAAAATCGCGCACCCAATACGCACGCTCTACGCGCTGTGTAACTGCAAGTGAGCTGTTGATGTCGGCAGTGAAGCAGAGAGGCTCTTTGGCCGACTGCCAGCAATGAAACGCGCGGTCCGTCCGCAACGTTAATCCCACGGGACAGTTCCGCCAGATGCCGCCGATTGCAGGCGCGCCCACTTTTTCAATATCAGCAAGCACCACAGCGAACTCTGATTTAAAGTGTCCCGGCTCCACACGGTTGATTGAGATATGTTCTTGATGTCCATCACGCCACTTGAGATTCGGGTGCCCATCAACGACAACAGCAAATGCCCCGGAAGGTGAACGGTAAGGAACCACGGTGCCATCGTTGACTTCATAAGGAATCCCGCCCGCCTCATGACGTTCCCAATGAGTCAGCATACTGCGCTGTTCCACGAGAAGCTCTGTGCCGGAGACATAACTGCGTTGCAGCATGGAGTTGCCCAGCGTAAACTTCTTATCGGTCGGAACACCGGTAATATCATACGTTACGCGGACACTATCTTTATTCGGCGTAAAGCGTCCAACGACAACCGGCTTGGTCTTCTCATCGCCATCAACGCTGACCGCATAACGAACTTCCAGCGTCGGCAATCCATCAGCATTGACCGTACGCCGGACACTCCCGCCATCAACAGTCTTTGCCGATAATGTTCCTTTGAGGCGGATGCCGTTGTAGTCTACAATCTTCTTTCCATCGGCAGTCTCAATGCGAATCTGCGTCGGCGTCAGTGCACGAACAGTCAATGACGGCGTCACAATCTCCGGCAGCTTCTCCATCGCCGAACATTGCAGTCCCCCGCACAATATCACCGCCATCAACGCAAACCTCATCATTCCATCCCCGTCTAACAAGAGCCCGCAGGTATTTTGCGAATACCTGCGGGCTTAACCACCATCAATTCATTAGAATAACTCTAACACCGTGGGTGCGATCGAATATAATTCAATCGCATCACCCACACGCCTGACCATCCAAACCTCAGGATTTACACCGAACACCACGGGCAGGCCAGTCAACTCACCATTACACGTGATAATTGAATAGCGGGCGCCCAGCACCAGTTTATCTTTATCAATCGTAATAATCATCGTGCTCAAATCGCCATCCGCAGAAATCTTTAGATTGCCATTCGGGGATATCACGGCAAGTTCAGCCGGAATGTTAAAGATCTCCACCGCACCGGTCGGCGTGACTGTTCCTGTCACAATTAACTCACCATTGATGATGGCTCCGGCACCCTTATAGTTAGTCACCTTTTGTTCAGTACCGGCGAGATGCAAGGTGCCACCGGTTGCGATCTCAAGACTGGCCTCCGGTGCAAAACATTGCGTCAGCTTTTGCTCAACCAAACCCCATTTCATCATGAGCGCCTGTTCAACAGCCTCGTACTCTTCCTCCGTGAAGTCTCTATCGTAAGCGAGTATCTCGCCAATATAGCCCGTATATTGCCGCGTTGGCGTAGCATCCCAATATTTGCCGATAGCAGTCCCGGGGAACGTTGCCGTTGCATCACGCTTCAGCATAATCAACTGCGGTTGTCCGAGCGGAATTGTGGGCGTGCTTGTCAGCGTCACTCCGTTGGAACGAAATAATCCTTTCGTTGGGCCTTCAATGAAGTCAGCACTGTTAAACAGGTTAAACGCCCACTGGGTTGATTTGCTGTTGTGGATCACTAAACCAGCAGCGCGCAGCCCCAAGTTAGCCCCTGCAGAACCCCAGATGCCCGCAAATTCAATATTGGCCTTCTCTGTCCATGCAACAATGAAGACGGTTTTGATACTTGCACTTTGTGAGTTGATCAAACTAGTGACCCGCCCATCCGTTCCAAACCGTACTCCACCAATACCGCCAAATGCCGTAGGAGTATAAATGGGTTGCGCTTCCGCATTTTCTTGCCGAAAGACCACCGAACTATCGGGACGCGCATCCCGCCATGCAGAGACTTTGCCTTCTTCATCATGCGTCAACGTACTACTCCTCGAAGCATCAATTCGATACGCTAACCCATCCTCAGGCAAAGAACAGTCGATACCCGCCATGACCGTTCCCTCTTGAATGGCAAGTATGCCGTGAAATGTTTTATCGCCCGACAGTTGCCACAAGGCGGGGCCTTTTTTCTCAACACGCACATTGGCGGCAATTGTGCCTGCATACGCATGATCCTCAACGGCATTGACAATCAATGCATTCACCGGCTCCGAGGCAACCACCGAACCGTTACCGCTGAGCTGAGCCAGCTCTTGCGGAACGTTACTCAGCTGCAGCACGCCTTTCTCCTCAAGCGTGATTTTTGTGTCAATGGGCAACAGGTTGTGCCGTGTCACCGGCTGCTGCCACTTAGTCCTCAAATACTCTTCGACAGCAATCCGCTCCGAGCGGGTTAAGTCACGGCTGAATCCGACAACCTCAGCAATACGTCCCTGCAGATAGCGCCCTGTACGATTAGCCGGCAAAAAACTGTATGACCCCAACCCAAAAAGCTTATCTACCGAATCATTTCTCACCCGGCTCGTCGCTGTCACCACCTGTAGCTCGGTCAAGGATGCCTCCGGATAAGTCGTAGAGGCGACCCCATCCACCCAGAAGCAATCAGTCTCATTGAAGTTGCCAGTGTTCGATGCATCTTGATACCACTTCGCGCTCGTAGCGGTAGTGCTCCCTGCCAAACGAATACCGCGCACTGTATTGTTGTCCAAACCATTAATGCCCCAGACTTCTGAGTAATCGGCAAATGTATCAAAGTGCATCACCGCAAAAACAGTCCGCACCGTCACCGGCAGCGACGACAATAATTTAGAGGGGCCGTTAGCGCCGAATACAACACCACCCTTACCGCCAAATGCATTGGCATCATACACCGGCTTGACAAAGTCCGCATCCATCGCCTCCGTAAAATCATAACTTAATGTCACGTCTCCAACTGACTTCCAGCTGCTGATCGCGCCATTGGCATCTCGTACAATACTATCCGGCATGGAAGCGTCCAAACGGAAAACGCTATTCTCCCAGAAGCTCGGCAAGCCTCCTAAAATCACAGAACCATTATCCACCGTAATCCGCTTGGTTTGGTGTGGAACGTCCGACTTCAAGAAGAACAATGAGCCCGCATCATCTTTCAAAAGCGAATCGCCCATCAACGGCACCTGAATCGACAACACACCTGCCGAATTAATCTGCGACACCTTCAAACTGCCTGTCCCCTGCAGTGTTTGGAATCCGCCTGAGGCATAAATCGTACCTGCTGTCACATCAGAGTTGACCGTTATCAGTCCATCCGTTGTTCCCGACACCGCCATAACGCCTGCGCGGCCTGCTCCGGCCTCAGCCGACCATAGCACCGTCTCGCCATCTCCACCCCAGTTGCGGTCTGTCACATCCCACTCAGCTTCATTCAATTCTTGCTGCCAAGCAGATACCCCCTCTGTCGAATCCGCCAACTTCCGCAGCTGAATCGCACTCAGCGCAATGGCCTCAACCGAATTTGCAAAATCCGGCGCTGACATTTCAATCATATGCTGTTCGGCTGTCGCCGTGAACCGTAGCACAACGTACTGTCCCGTGCCACCCTTTGCTGCAGTTAAATTATGCCGCACCGTAACCGAAACCGAGGGTGAAATGGTTGATGACGCTGTGAAAGTTGTCAGACGATTGGTCGTGGACCACTCCGAAGAATCGCTGCTCCAAATCTGCACCAAATAAACAGCCCCCGGTTTTAAGTTTTGAATGGTCACGCGCCCCAAGGGCGACAGCAAATCACTTTGACTATTACTAGCATATGTCATGCCTTTTAATAGAGTAATGTACGCGTTGCTCAACTCCGGATTTGTTGGCGTTCCACGAGCTGTATTAAGACTACGAGTTCCATAGTACCCCATGTCCATTGTGAACATAGTACCCCATGCACATGCATTCGTATTATAAGCAGTCGGTTTTGCAAATGCGACACCATTCACCTCTGTCGCGGCACTCACCGCATACGCCGCGAGCAGTTCTCCCTCCGTCACCACATCCGAATCACCCGTGATATCTCCAGACTGCCAGACAGACCCAATCTGTCCCCAAGCGACACCAGCACTCAGCAAAGCTACGCCCGCAAGCATTTTCCAGTTCATCTTTTTAGTCCTTCTCAGTTACAATTAGAATAGCTCCAGCACAGTACGGGCAATCGAATAGAGTTCAATCACATCACCCACGCGGCGCACTTTCCACACAAGCGTGTTGACGCCTTCAAGCACCGGCAAGCCGGTGAGGTCACCATTGCAAATAATAATTGGATAACGAGTACCCAGCTCTAGCTTGTCTTTATCAATCGTGATTGTCATTGTGCTCAAATCACCGTTGGCAGCAATCGTCACCTTTGCATCAGGCGATTCTATATGCAACGCAAGCGGAATGTTGACGACCTCAATTGCACCAGTCGGCGTGATGGTACCAGAAACAAACAAGCGTCCATTTACAACTGCACCTCCACCACTAAAGCTATTGACTGTTTGTTCGCGATCTCCCAAGTCGAGCGTTGCACCTGCGGCGACTTCAATATCAATCGCACCCGGAAGAACCTTGATCAGACTGCGTGAGGAGGCACTCCATTTTTTCATCAGCGTTTGTTCCAACTGAAGATACTCATCTTCCGTCAAGCGGCGGTCATACACCAATATCTCGCCAATGCAGCCTGCATACTGCCGTGTCGGCGTGGCATCCCAATATTTGCCAATCGCCGTCGCAGTAAAATTGCTGGGAGTCACGCGATTCATTAAAATCACCTGCGGGATACTCTCCGCGACAGATGGCAAACCGCCAGTCGTACTGCCATTGATACGGAAAATACCCCCCTTAGAATCCGTCAGGAAATCCCCAGAATTACCGGCCCCATACGCCCATTGCCTTGAAGAGCCACTCGAATAGGCTGACCCGGCGGCACGAAAACCATAGTTAACATTGTTGAGCCCCCAGACACCGGCATATGGAATCTCACGGTTTTCCGTCCATGCTACAATTACAACTGTTTGATTAGTCGTCACCCGTTCATTAAGCAATGATGTAACTTGGCCGTCTGCACCAAACCGCACGGCACCTAGGCCATAGAAAGCCGCTGGATCATAAGTCGGCTGAGCAGCCGGGTCACTCTGCCGAAATGCCATTGTGCTACTTGGACGCACATCCCGCCAGATCGAAACTTTAGAATCCGCATCAACGACCAATGTCGAAGGCTTGCTGGCATCTATACAATAAACCAATCCATCCGTTGGTACCGCTGGAATAGTTCCCAACTTTAGCGTACCGGCTTGCACCGACAAGGGGCCGCTCAACGTATTGACCTTATCCGCCAGCGTCCATACGCCGCTCCCCTGTTTATACAGGCTGAGACCACCCTCAAACGTGCCATCAAACTTGGCGTCTTGCAGCATATCGACAACCAAAGTTGCTCCTCTTCCCTGACCGGTAACTTTTCCGCTCCCCGTCAAAGTTGAAACGTTCTGATGCGCCTGATCAATCCGCAACGAAGCACCCTCCGCCAGATTCACCTTAATACTGGCGGGCAACAAGTTTGTCACCACAACCGAAAATGCATTCTGTTTCCACTTGGCGGTCAAATACGTCTGCAATGCAGCCCGCTCTGCACGGCTCAAATCACGATCAAAACCAATCACCTCAGCAATGCTTGCGCGCAAATATCTGCTTTGCCGATATGTTGAACGAAAATCAACCGACCCCAAGGCAAAGATCTTGTTATTGACCGCTTCCCCCCGTGCACGAGCCAGTGACGTCACCACTTGTGGCTCCGTGAGCAATGCAGGCGGATAAGGCAGCTTCTCGCTTGCATCGACCCAAAAGTTCGTTTCATCGCAAAAAATAGCCGGGTTGCTGCTATCGCCAAACCACTTATCGCGCCCCCCCCATCCAGAGCCACCCAACTTTACCGCAGGCGGAAAAGCATTCTCTGTTCCATTAACCCCCCACACCTCTTGAAAATCGGCAAACTCCCTGATCTGCACGGCCATCAAAACCGTTTTCACCCGCATTCTTGTCGAAGCCAACAACTTGCTTGGGCCTTGCGTGCCGAATACAATTCCGCCCTTACCGTCAAACTCAGATGCGTTATACAAGGGCATCACGAACTCCGAAGGATCATCCGGCGGAAAATCGTAACTCACGTTACTGACCCCGCCAATTGAACGCCAGCTACTCACACGGCCGTTTGCATCCATGACAATGCTCTCACGTGCTGAGGCATCCAAATGAAACATAGCCCCATCTGTCACATTCGGATACGGCACCAACGCCACCGTACCTTTATTCACATCCAATGCTCCGATCTCATGTGCCAGTGGCGCAGCAATCAATTGCAGTGTTCCAAGGTCATGCTTCGCCAGCAACTCCGCCTTCAAACGCGTACCCACAAACAAATTTGTTCCGGCAGCGATAAGCGGCGTACTCATTGACCCTTCACCAATCATCGTCACCGGACCACCCGAAGATGCAACAAATGCCGCCGCTTCAAGATCCTCCAGCACATTCAGCTCAATTCCATAACCATCTGCCGACGACGGCATCACCACAGCCGTGTTACTCACCCCTTGGGATGACGAACCAACGATCCATGGCATCGCTTCGCCATCGCCGCCCCAATTCAAATCCGACTTATCCCAAACTCCCCAATAACCACCGGACCAAATAAAGGTGCCGGTCCCAGGTGCCGAATCAGCAATCTTGCGCAACTGCAATGCCGTCAAGACAATTGCATCCGTTGCCGTTGTCACCGGAGCAGACAAATACACCGATTGCTCCGGCCCCAATGCAACAAATTTTAAAATAGCCCACTGCCCCGCGCCCCCATTGCCTCCTGTCACATTCTCCCGCATCTCCACAGAAGAAGGAAGCACATCTGTCGAAAGAATCATCCGCCGTTCCGCAGCATACGCAGACGGATCACTACACCACACCTGCAACAGATAAACTGAACCGAGAGTCAAATTGCGAATTGTAATCCTGCCCTGCGGAGAAAACTCATCCGCCCACTGATTATTTGCCAGAATAACTCCTGACAACAGACTACGGTACCCAGCCGAAATCTCTGCTACGGCCGGCAAAATATCCTCAGGTTTCGCGCGATTCTCATCTGGCGCACGTGTGCCGACATATCCAATATTAACCGTAAATGCACTACCCCAATTAATGGAACTTTTAGGAGCAGATCCCTTTTCAAACGGCACGCCATTGACCTCTGTTGCCGCGTGGATAGCATACGCCGCAATGAGTTCCCCCTCTGTCACTACATCCGTATCCGCAGTCACATCACCCATCTGCCACGAATACTGCGGCCACGCAAACACTGCTCCCGCCGTCAATACAACAATCCCGACTATCGTTTTCCAGTTCATAATCTGCTTCCTATATTTCTCACCTATGTTTAAAACAACTGCAATACCATGCCGCCTTTGGAGAACAGCTCAACCACATCGCCTATACGCCGAATCATCCAGACATCCGGATTCACGCCCGACACAACGGGCAGTCCTGTAAACTCACCATCACACAAGAGAATCGGGTAGCGCTGGCCGATCTTGAGACTGTCCGTATCAACAGTAACGGTCACAGTACTCAAATCTCCGGCACCAGATATGCTGATCAAGCCAACAGGCGACGTGACATGAATAGTTTGCGGTAATCCGAATATACCGACATCCCCCGTAGCCGTGACCTGTTCGCTGACAATCAAACGCCCATTCACCACTTGCCCGGCACCGCTGTAACTGCGCACCGCCTGATCGCTCCCCTTCAAATCCAAGACCGTACCCTTTGTCATTACCAACCCCGACGAGGACGACAAGTGCGATGCCGCAGTCTCCTTTCGTGCCCCCCACTTCAACATCAACAGCCCCTCTACTTGAGCAAACTCGTCCGCCGTCAGGTCACGGTCGTAAACAATCACTTCGCCGATAATACCCATGTAAGGCCGTTCGCCCTCCCAATAATATTCGCCGACAGCCGTCTGGGCAAAGGTAGACGCCGTCTTACGATTCAGTGCGATTACCTGTACCTCAAACTCCGGAATAACGGGACCTACATTACCCACCGCAACACCATTTGTCCGGAAAGACCCGTTATTGTTATCTGGAACAAAGTCGCCGGAACTCCCCTTTGCGAATCCCCATTGGTTTGAAGCGCCATACCCGCCTGAGGTTGCAGTTCCGCTTGAACGGAATCCTACATTTTGTCCACTGGCACAACTCCCCCACACGCCCGCAAACTCAACCGTGGTGGACTCGGTATACACCACCAGAAACACCGTCTTATTCACAGTGCTCTGGTCATATTCCAACGAGGTTACTTTCCCTTCTGCACCAAAACGCACGCCACCCTGGCCGTTAAAAGCACTTGGCACATAATCCGGCTGAGTCG
Organism: Kiritimatiellia bacterium; assembly: GCA_031552845.1. Taxonomy (GTDB): domain Bacteria; phylum Verrucomicrobiota; class Kiritimatiellia; order RFP12; family DVOR01; genus JAVBMC01. The sequence continues at coordinate 104,678 of JAVBMC010000028.1, read as the reverse complement.
CCGCGTTGGCCTGACTGAACACCACAGTGCTGTCGGCTTGCGAGTCAGCCCATGCCGACACCTGCCCGGATGCATTTACAGTCAACGTTTCTGGGCGACCCGCATCCAAGCGGTACAACAAACCCTCCGTAGGGAACTCCTGCCCCGCGATGACGCTGCCCTCACGGATATCCAACATGCCACTGTGAGTGCTGCTGCCCAACAATTTCAACGCCGCCGTGCCTTGCTTGCGGACATTTAACGCCCCTTTAAATGCCCCATTAAACACCGCATCCTGTGTTGTGTTCACGACCAACTCCGCCGGAGCCGTAGCGGCAACCGTGCCGTCTCCAGACAAGCCGCTCACCTCTTGCGAAACGCCATCCAGCGATAAAGTCCCCTGCGCCTCCACAATCACTTTCATGGAGTCCGACAAAATATTCGCCGCCAGACTCTGCCGCTCAGCTCCCGCCCACTTGGCAATCAAATACTGTTCAATGACCTGCCGTTCAGCACTCGACAACAACCGGTCATACACAATCAATTCCGCCACATCACCTTGCAGATACCGTCCAGTCCGATTAGCCGACGCATAAAAATACGACCCCATCGCAAAATACTTACCCACCGCGCCGCCGCTCGTTTGCAAACTCAACACCTGCGCTGCCGTTGTCGACGCCAATGGATAATTTTCGCTCCAAACTCCATCTACCCAGAACAGCTCTTCATCGTTCAATACTCCATTCCCGCCGGTTGTATTGCCACGGTCAGTAAACCACTTCATGTTGTTCGGCGAGCCTGCTCCCCACAACCGTATACCGCGGATCGTATCACTGTTTTGCGCATTAATCCCCCAGACCTCTTGATAGTCCTTGAATACACTCAGCTTCATCACCAAGAAAACGCTGCGGGCATTTGTTGTTACTGTCGACGTCAACTTTGACGGCCCCTCGGAACCAAACCGTACGCCACCGCGTCCGCCAAACGCATCCGCCGCATACACCGGCGGAACAAACGTGGCTGCATCGGCAGTCGGGAACGTATAACGCGCCGGAGCTCCATTCACCGACCGCCACGCTACCACGCCGCCATTCGCGTCAACATCCATGCTCGTGATATCGGACGCATCCAAGTGGGTCGTCAGACCGCCAAATATCGGCAGTGGCGACAAGCGCACCGCACCGTTTGAAACCGCCAGTACACCTACTGCATGCCCTAACGGATTGACAAACGACAACACGCCGCCGCCATGTTTTTGCAACACATCCGTTTGCACGCGCACATCTGCAAGCAGATCGCTATCAACCACGGCAGCTGTGGTATTCAACATCCCGTTGCCTTGCAAAACTGTACTGCCCACTGAAGACACCACTCCCGCTTCAATGGTCGACTCCACCCGCAATACCGTGGTGGTGGTGGGTTGCGGCGGATAAATCAACGCCATCGCCTCCGTGCCGCTGCCAACTGCCCAAGGCGCCTGCGCCCCATCGCCGCCCCAGTTTAAATCATCCGCCGCCCAAACATTATTAACGCCACCGCTCCACGCATAGGCATTCGGCGTCGTAGCAGCAACCTCCCGCAACTGAATCGCGGAAATCAAAATAGCATCCGTTGCCCCGATCACATGCGGAGCCGTCAAATCGATCGTCAGCGCAGTCGCCGGGGCCGTAAAGCGCAAAACAGCATACTGCCCCGCCCCTCCTGCCTTCGCCTCCATGTTCTGCCGCACCGTCACTGTTGCATCAAAAATATTCGCAATCAACATCGTCTGCCGCGAGGCGGATGACGACCCTGAGCTATCATTACACCACACCTGCAAAATATATTGCGCGCCCGGAATCAAGCCCTGCAGCTGAATCACTCCCTCCGCCTCAAAGGTCGAGTTCGCATCCGTATACGCCATCAGCTCTCCCCGCAACATCGTAACATAAGCCTCACTCATTCCGCTTGGGGTACCGCGTGTAGCCGAATAAGCGCGCGTTCCCCGAATGCCGATATTGACGGTCAAATAAGTCCCCCAATATTGAACGCTCGTATTACCGTTGTTCGGCGTCTTCACAAAACTCACGCCATTCACCTCCGTCGCGCCGCCAACTGCATACGCCGTAACCGTTGTCCCTTCGGAAATGACGTCGGTATCACCGGTAATCGTCCCAACCTCCCACACAGGCATCGTAAAACCATGGCACATTGAAACAAGCGCTAAAGCGGAGACTAACAATACATTTCGTTTCATAATACAGCCTTTATAATAAGGTACAGTTACCCCATGGCTTTCGGCAGATTCCGCGCGCCAGCAGCCCCCCGCCAAACGCACTATATGTCCTCTCGCTTTTCTGTCTGTCGAAAACATACGGAGTATAACACACCTCCACCGATAAGGCAACCCACAAAACTGACTTTCACCTACTAAAATGGAACATGAATTATCCTTGCAACAGAGGAGAAACCCTATTTCGGGTCAACTTCAGCAGCTTGCGCAGATAACGTCGGCGTATTCGAAATACAGGCAACAACCGCCTGAAAATGTGCTCCTAACATTCCGCCATCCATACGCTTGCATTTCACGGGCTTCGAACCCCGCATCCACGGGCTTGCAAGCCCACACTCAGGGGCTTATAAGCCCGCTCCAACGGGCTTACAAGCCTACACTCGCGGGCTTACAAGCCCGCGGATGGGTAACACCCGTCGCAAATGCCACTAATTGATATCGCCGCTAAGGCTGAGGCTCAAAAACCAACAAGGCATCGGTCTTTATAGTCCCGCCGATGGCTTTGATGTGGCAGGGTAATATAACCGTAGGGGTACCGGGGGGCGTTGCGCCCATTTCGTCCCATGTCAGGATTGTTTCCAGCACGTATCCGGCCTGCACGGCGCGTACGCGAATGGGGCTGTTCAATACTGTCCCTTGGGATGCCGCACCGGAGTAACACTTGCCAACACCCTTCCCATCTGTGCCGGGTTGAAGGGTGATACGCGCCGCAGGTTTTTCGGCGAGTGTGAACTGCAACTCAAACCCGTCGCTGCTGTCCCCCCGCAAAAGCTCAGCCTTGAGAATTAAGCCCCGCTTGTCCCAGGCAAGGCGTATGGGGTCTTGCCCGAATTTGACGGCGGTTTGATGCGGCAATCCATAATGTATTTTGACGGGCGCAGCCGAATCGACGCGTGCAACAGGTGCAGCGACAGGAGGTTGCTTAGGCGGTTCCGGCGGAGGCGGTGGGCAAATCTGCAGCTTGCCCCAGTTGGGCACCGGCGCGGCTTCGGTGGGAATATCCGCCACCATGCCGATGTGTCCGCTCCAATAATAACGGCTTTGGGTCTTTGAACCTGCGGCATCAGATTGGAGTATGCCGGCTTCAAAATCGAGATTGAGTTGCTTCCCTCCCGGGGCAGGCAGCGCGGCAGGGTCAATGCCGAGATCCTGCCAGCTGAGAATCGTCTCGAGCACATAGCCGGAGCGCATGGGACGCAAGCGCACATCGGCATCAAGTTTTTCAACTGCCGTGACATCGGCCTGCCCGACACCGCTCTTATACGCAACTGCGGAGGACGTCGGTGCGCCGTCATAATGGTAACGCACGGCAATGCCGGGGCTGTGCGCATCGGCCACGATGGCTTGCGGCGTGGGTGCCAGCACGATTCGGATGCGTCTGTACTTGGGGGATTTGAAGAAGAGGTCGACGCCATCGCCCGTCGCAAACAGCATCGTCTGATCGCCGCTCTTGTTCAGGCGCGGCGTGACATCGGCAACCTCGGCCTTGATGATGAGGCCGCGCTTGTCCCACGCAAAACGGATGGGACTGCCCGCAATGTAAATGCAAGTCTGTGGGGGCGTGCCGTATTTGACTTCCAACGGTTCACGGTCAATGGCGCGGGTCTTGAGCGAATCACCTTTGGGTTTCTCAACACGTGCGGCGGCATAAAGCCCGACCCCTTCCATCAACGAAACCGTCCCGCCCGGCAGGTGCGTCACGCTATCCAATCCCGTCACACGCGCAATCGCCGAACGCCCAAAACCGATTAGATAATAGCCATCCTTTTCAAATCCTTTGCCGGAGGCGCGCGCTTGTTGGAACGAGCCGTTGAAACATTCGTCCTGCAAGGAATACTCATCCAGCCGCATGCCGCGGGCCGCCTGCGGAATACTGTCCCATCCCGCCGCGAATGCAAAGGGACGGAAGAGCGTTGTAATGAACAGCCCGTCTTCACGCGTGAGGAAGTAGAGCATGCCATCCGTTGACTGTACGCACATGACGTCGCCCTGCTCCTTTTCAAGCGGAGCCACACCGCGCAGCGCGTGCAGACGGTGCATGGTGCCGCGCTCCAACAAATTTTCGCCTTCAGCACCGAGGTCACGTGCGCCGCGCGGATCCGCCGGATAGGTCCAAACCGGTTTGCCATCGCGGTCGCGTAGCGAGTTCATCGTCAAGAGCGAACCATCGGGCGCAATATAACGGACATCGGTCACGCCTGCAAGCACACGCGATGGCTTGTCGGGATAAGTTGGCGCACCGCAGGCATTGAATCCTTCGCGTTTGAATACCAACGTTCCATCGCCATGCTTTTTGGGTTGCGGCAGGTAGACATCCAGATTATCACTGAAGGTCACACGGTCGGCATCACCCATCGGAAAGAAGACAATCTCTTCGGGTTGCATGGAACCATCGCCATTGGCATCCGTCCATTTAAACCCGCCGATCTCACGCGGCCACGGGTTGACAATCCAATCGGGACTGCCGCGTTTGTGTTCAAGATGCAGCGTGTCCGTTGCAGCAGGGTTGAGTCCAACCGAACGCGCCAAGCGCGGCCAGTCGGGCAGTGCCTTCGCCGCGGTCATCACCGCCTTCGGCACCCACTGTACTTCGCGGCGCGCATCAAGCTCGCGCATGCGGATAATAAAGGGGACATTGCCAAACGCGCCCAGCGGACGGAAGACGTTGTTCGTATACTCGCCGATACCGACCACGCCTGCGGCGGTGCAGGAGTATGGTTCCCATGTCGCCTCGGGGCCGTGTTCATATCCGCCCTGCATCACCGCGAAGGTACGGCCTTCGAGCGGGAAAGCGCGCGTCGGTTTGCCGTCAAATGGCAGCCCTTCATTCACAGCATGTTCTTTACGGGCAAGAATCTGGCGAAACGGAAAGCTCACGGCATCATACGTCTGCTTGTCCAGATTCACATCAAACACCGTGCCGTAGTTCGTGTCCATAATCTCCCACGGCTTGTCCGGATTTACCATCACGCCGCCGCCGCCATAAGTGCCAGGGCCGATAAACTGTGCGGCCAACTTCTGTTTCCCCTTAGCACCGGCAGGCTCCCAAACGCTCACGCGCTTGGGCTGATACGTCATCTCGCTCACCCAAAGGCGTCCCTTGGGATCAAACGCCAAACCAGCAGGCCGCCAGAAATCATTCGGGTTGACTAATCCCGGCTGCTGTCCGCCTTTACGTCCCCACACTGACAACGGTTTACCGGCGACAGTGAACAACTTAATCTGATGCGACGCTTCGCCCTCAAAATGCAATGCGCGTTCTTTGAGCTGCGCGTAAGGATTGAAAGCATGCATTCCCGTGGCGCCCATGTCAGACACATAGAGCGTACCATCGGCGGCGGCAACAAGGTCATACGGATTGGAGAGACCCGTTGCAATGAAATCTTTCGTGGAGCCGGTCTTCGTATCCAGCGCGACAATCTGGCGGTTGACAATCGCCAGCGTCTGCCCGCCCGGAGTTTTAATCAACTGCCAAGCCCGCACATTCAAAGCACGGTCAAACGTCAATGGTGCGCCGAACTCCGTGCCGATTTTAAAAACGTAGGTATAAGGCAGCTTGCCAAAGATATCCGTCAGAAAAAGCTCATCGTCAATAAAACCCGCCAAGCGGAAACGCGGCGCCTCCAATCCCTCACGCGCACCCACCACATTACGCAACGACGCCGGAATATCACCCTTCGCTTGCCAAACAATTTTGCACTCGCCCGTCAACGGATTTATCTCCCACACCGGTCCCTCGGCCTGAACATACGAACCGGCAAAGACCCGCTTGCCGTCCGTCACCAATGCGTCAGCACCCGCCCACGGCTTGCCGTCCAACCAACGTTTACCCCACAGCTTGCGACCATCAGGCGTACAGCCGATCAACCCGCCGGTGCCCCACTCCGACTCCGTCGAGCCCAACAGCATCACGCCTTGTGCATTGACAATCGCCGCCACGTAACTATGGTCAGCCGTCCAACCGCCCGTTGTTCCGTACGACCACGGCGGTGTGCCGTGGGAATAAGCACCTTCATACAGCGCATGAATCGGTGCATGCGTCAGCCCTGTCCACTTATAATCACCCGGCGGCAGTTTCTTCCCGGCATCATCGCGGCCATCCCACTCCACCGTATGTTCGCCCGCCGGATACGGCGTATCCGCCAACAGATTCCGGACGCGCACCCCCTGCGCCGAATCCACCGCCAGCGTCACATGCCGCGGCTCCTTGAGCGTAAATTTAATCTCACCCGGCACCGCACCAACACCCCACGCCAACAAACAAAACACAACACACAACCGCTTCATCCCGGCCTCCCTGACTATTTAAATGGTTTTGGAAAACAGCACCGGCATCGATTAGTTCAACAACAGCACAGTCTGCTTCTCGCCCTTCACCTTCAACACTCCGGCTTCAGCGAAATACTGCGGATGCGTCCCAGCACTATAAATACCCGTCGACTGCTTCACACCATTCAAATACAAACACTGCACCACGTTCGTCGAGTCAGCGACACCTAGATAAACCTTGGAAGAACCATTCGCATCCGACATCAAATATAAATCACTTCCGCCCTCCAACACAAGCGACTTCTGCAAATCCAATCGAGCAGTGGATGTCAACCTCACGGACTTAGTACCAAAAGCCCCCTCTGTGTTCGCTTTAACATACGCGCCATTAATCATAGTTCCGCCACTGCACAGATTGGTCGTATACATTTCAAACCAAGCATTTGTGAGCAAGGTCCTCTCTGTTAATGTACCAATCAACACCCCGGTCAAAGTCAATGTTCCGGTAAATGTCAGCGGTGTATTTGTCACGATATATTGCACGGGATAATATCGTTCTGCTGCTGATGTTTCCAAATACAGCTCCACGTTTCCAACACCACTGATGCCGCCTCCCAGCAATATTGTATTACTACGAGAACCGGAGACAGTTTTTGTCAGTTGGAGATCCGTATTTGACAAAACCAACGGCACCCAAATCTTCGGATTATTCTGAGATGCTCCAAGATTAAAAATAGCCGTCCCCTCATTCTCGACAGTAAGGCGATGTCCATCTACACCCAATAACGTTTGCGAAACAATCACTGTATTGGATATTATTCCACCCAATGTCAGATCATCATCAATGAGAATCGTGATATCTCCTGCCGTTCTCGAGACAAACGCCATGGTAGTGCCCGAACCATTGGCGACAATCCCATTCGACCAACAATCGACATCAAACCAACTATGCGGTCCCGCCGCGAAGTTCGTCCAATTACCGTCTGCGCCGTAACTGGCACCCGCCATCGTGCTCATCAAACACACTACAACCCAATGTATCGTTTTCATAGTTCGACTCCTTTAGAGACTCGTCACGCAAACACCTTCCAGTTGCATGGCACATGCAAATTTCTGCCCTTTAGCATTCAACCATTAAAGGTATGATAGCACGTCCAAAGAAATGTTGCAAGCTAGAAACTGTTGAAAACAGCTCTAACCGTAAAGGCAGGAGTACCAGTATACCAATTTCCGGCAGACAGCCTGTTTAACAAACTGCCGCCGGATTTCTGGCCAATGGGCGTTAAATATAAGCCCCGCGTTAGACGTCGAGGTTCTTGACGTTGATGGCGTTTTCTTCGATGAAGCGGCGGCGCGGCTCGACGTCGTCACCCATTAAAAGAGTGAACATGGCGTCTGCACTGACGGCGTCTTCCAGCTTGACGCGCAGCATCCGCCGTTTGGTTGGATCCATCGTCGTGGCGAACAGCTCTTCGGCATTCATTTCACCGAGACCTTTGAAGCGGGTCGTCTCTAAGCCTTTTTTGCCGCGGTCACGTGCAGCATCCAGCACATCCGCCAAAGATGCTGCGGGTGTCGACTTGTTGCCGTCGCAGATGGTTGCGCAGGGCTCACCTGTCCCGAGGAACTGTTGCGGTATGAACCCATAGCCCAACTCGGCAATGGCCGCGAACTCGCGGTGCAAGCGGCTGGAGTGGAATACTTCGATCCAACGGAACTGCGCCGTTTGGTTCACTGAATAGGCCGTCACCTGCGTGGTTGCCAAATCAATCGCTTCGCCAATGCTTTGCTCCGCTTCCTGACGGATAGCCGTCAGTTGGTCATCATTCAACGCAAACTTAACCTGCGCTTTATTTCCATGCCCGATAATCGCCATAGACCGCGGGAAATCATTATTCTGAACCGCCTGCAAATAGGCCTTTGTGTCGATGCCATGCCGCGCGACCAGCTTCAAGGTCGATTCCAGTGCCGCAAACAGCTCCAGCATTTTCGCCAGCGGTTCCCCTGTAATCTCACGTCCATCCGCCAAGCGCACCTTGATATCGTCGCAGCCCAGCGTCAGCAAACGGCGCGTCAGTCCGGCATCGTTATCAATATATTCCTCGCGCTTGCCGCGCGTCACCTTATACAGCGGCGGCTGCGCCAAATACAACAGCCCATGCTCGATGATCTGCGGCATCTGACGGTAGAAAAATGTCAGCAGCAGCGTACGGATATGCGCGCCGTCGATATCAGCATCCGTCATGATGATGATCTTGTGATACCGCACCTTCGAGAAGTCAAACTCCTCCGCGCCGAATCCTGCGCCAATCGCGGTGATCAGGTTACGGATTTCCTGGTTATTCAGCACCTTGTCAATACGCGCCTTCTCGACGTTGAGCACCTTGCCGCGCAACGGCAGAATCGCCTGCGTCGCACGGTCACGCCCAGTTTTGGCCGAACCACCGGCCGAGTCACCTTCGACGATATACAGCTCGCACTTCGATGGATCGCGCTCCGAACAGTCCGCCAGCTTGCCCGGCAGGCCGCCGCCCTCCAACGCACCCTTGCGCCGCGTCAAGTCACGCGCCTTACGCGCAGCTTCGCGTGCCTGCGCCGCGAGGATCGCCTTCTCTACAATCTTGCGGACAACGATCGGGTTCTCTTCAAAGAACGTCGTCAGCTGATCGTTCACCACTGTGCTGACAATACCCTCGACCTCGCCATTGCCCAGCTTCGTCTTCGTCTGCCCTTCGAACTGCGGCTGCGGAACCTTTACGCTCACCACCACGGTAATACCCTCGCGGATATCCTCACCGCCCAGCGACAGCTCCTTATTCTTCGACAGGTTATTATCGGCGATATACTTATTCACCGTACGCGTCAGCGCCGACCTGAATCCCGACAAATGCGTCCCGCCCTCAATCGTGTTGATATTGTTGCAATACGAATACTCCAGCATGCTATACGCATCCGTATACTGCATCGCCACTTCCACATCGATCATATCCTTCATGGCGGTGAAATAAATCACCTCCGGATGCGTCGGCGTCTTATTCTTATTCAAATAATGCACATACTCGACAATGCCGCCCTCAAAGTGAAACAGCTCATCACGGTTCGGCTCATGTAACAAATCGCGGAAACGGATCGCCACGCCCTTATTCAAAAACGCCAGCTCCCGCAAACGATTCGCCAGAATATCCCACTTAAACCCCTCGCGATGCGTAAAGATCGTCAAGTCTGGAAAGAACGTCACCGTCGTCCCACGCTTCGACGTCTCCCCCACCACATGCAGCTCCGACGCCGGGCTCCCCCTCTCAAACCGCTGCCGATGAATCTTCCCGTCGCGGCGGACCTCCACCTCCATCCACTCGCTCAACGCATTCACGCACGACACGCCTACGCCATGCAACCCGCCCGACACCTTATAGTTCGAGCCGTCAAACTTACCGCCCGCATGCAGCGTCGTCAACACCACCTCCAACGCCGGCCGATTCTCCGTCGGATGCATATCCACCGGAATACCCCGCCCGTCGTCATTCACCGTCAACGACCCATCCGGGTTAATCGTTACCTCCACCTGCGCGCAATACCCCGCCAACGCCTCGTCAATCGAGTTATCCACCACCTCATATACCAGATGATGAAACCCCCGCTCGCCCGTATCGCCAATATACATTGCAGGACGCTTGCGCACCGCATCCATCCCCTCCAACACGGTAATATTCGCGGCGGTATAATTTCCAGTCTGAGTCACGTCGGCCATATCCAAATCCTCATTACAAAACGAGGCGCAATTATACCACAAATCCCCCCAATAGACAAGGCAAAGCGCTCACATTTACCAATTCTCCACCCCACCAAAAAGCCCCATCCTCAGCCCTCGGCACCGGACGCCGCAACACAACCAATATGCTTTCATCGCTATCTCCAATCATTGACCATAAAATCTCTCCACGAACAGACTACCAAATAACCTGATAACGACTGATGAAGCCAAAGTAGTTAAAAATCCATTCGCTCAAAAGAACAGAAGGAGGGACTAGCCACAATATCGTCGCCAATCCATGCAGCCATCCATGCTTTTTTTTAGCAGTCACGATGATGACGATAGCCGGCAACAAGATAGGCAATAGGCTCTGCAATAAAACAGAAAACCAACGCACCCTTCGAACAGGCACAATGGAATTACAACCCACTTCACAAACCACTAGCAACAGGCAAATAATAAGCCAACAGATGCAGAGAATACGCGTCAGCGTCAGATAACGACGAAACACCCACGCACAGGCCAAAAGTAAGAATAAGGGAGCATACACGGCCCAGAGCAAATAACCGAACGAAGCAAGCACCACAACACCCCTTTCAAAAACACTCGATCACCAGCCTTATCGGCATCCGCTATCGGATTGCATGCCGTCCAGAAAAACCGAACCATCGGTCAACGTCCCTTTCTCTTTGGGATAGAACGTCAGGAAGAACGCAAACAGCACGCTATTGATAAACAAAGCGAGCCACCCGGACAATCCCAACGCGAGCATACTACACGTGGCAATCAGCATCCACCACCGTCCGGCATTGGACTTCATCCGAAGACTCCCTGCCGTAATGAGAAGTCCCCCAAGCATACAGAGCGCGGGTGGAATCCACATCAAGTTGCACAATCGATCAATCAAAAACTGTTGTTCATGCGACAGCCCCTCCCAGCCAACTGATTTCAAAAAAACGTCCGAGGCCCAACAACACACAAAAACGCCGAGTGTGGAAAGCACCAATAACACAAACCCTAGTTTCTTCATCATACGCTCCTTTACTTTTCTAATTGCCCCGACGATATTTTCTGCCCGTCATTCTGCGTCGCTGGAGATATCTTTTCAGCTGTCTTATCAAATGCTTTCTGAGCTTTCTTTACTTGCGAATCCACTTGTACATCACGCGAATTCTGAATAATGACCGGCGGATGCAGCTTAAAATCTTCAATCGCCTCGGCAGGCAGCAATACGCCCCCCATCTTATTCGATATTCGCAGGCCGACATTCAATTGTTCAAACAGCGCATTCCACACGTCCGAGCATTTGCCCAGAAACTGAAAGTTTAACAATACTTCAGCCTTGAGGTCCTCGCGCGTCAGCGGAACCACAACGCAACGTTTCTCTACACGAGGCCACATAAAACAAAACAGATCAAGCTTCAACTTTAACCGCTTCCCAAACGAAAGAAACTCATCCGTTTGACAAAAACAATTACGATGCTTGATATGCTTAATCGTGAACGGGTTGCCAAGTGCCCAAAAAGATACAACCTTTTCATTCTCTTCAACGTGCAATTTTGAGGACAACGCCATGCAGCAAAGATTCAAATAATCGATCTTCGGCGGCAGCGCACGTTGATTAAAATAATACGCCGAGACAAACCGATGGTGCAAGGAATTAAATGCACCCTCCTCAACCTGTGGATTCCCGCATTGCAATCCATCCAATAACAGTTCATGATAGCTATCCGCCAATACACAGCAATACTTGGCCATCGTTCTCCACAAAAGATCAGGACCTGAACGACGAGGCTGGAAGAAGCCATTCGTGCGCTCCTTCAGTTTCAAATCTATCACTGGTAAAAACTCCTGCTTCTCTGCCGCAGCAACTGCCTGAGGTGGACGCTGCCCATCTGCAAAGAACACCAGAAATTCCTCCTTAACCCCCTCCCATGCACTATCGTCAACCTGACAGATCTTATAATAAATCAGCACCGTTTTGTCATTGATAAGCGTAATACGCGGATGCGGCAAAAAATACTCCGGCATAGCTAACTCTGATTTCAACACCCACTCACGCGGCCAAGGCCTAGGCGGCGGCGTCTCATCCAAACGCACGCGCACAGCCTCAAGTACCTCGCGCGTAATAGGCGGATAGGTCTTTTTAAACTCACTCAAAACCAGACTATCAAACTCCGGCGTATGCCAATGCAACCCATACTGCGATGTAATATAATACAAGAACAGATTCGCCGATGCCGTCTCTGCACTGAACCTCTCCCCTGCAACAAGCTCCGGTGCCAACACACGGAATTGCCGCACCGCCTCAAAATAATCCACCGTTGTCCGCACAATAAAATCAATCGGCCTCACCTCCTCATTCGCAGACGCCACCGAATCTGCCCGAATCACCGGTCCATTCAACACCAGCAAACCGCTCCCGCAACACAACAAGAAAACAAGCAGACAGATAAACCGTTTCTTCAAACTCATCCTGTGCCATCCTTTATCGAAAAATTCTCTAACCGTCCCCGCCTCAAAAACCGACACGCAATGCACACCTACCGACACGCGGCATAATCCCTCCAACAATCTCAAGTGTAACAGACCCAACCGCCAATAGCAAGCAGAAAAGACAAGACATTCAAAATCGCACACCCTGCGAACTTGCTTCCATGGGCACCGCGATCACCTTCTCCAACATGCCCCCAAACAGCCCGGTTTTGAGTTTTCACTTCAATTGCTCAGCGAACAAACAGCAGAAACAGGTAACAGGATACCAATCAAGGAATCGAACGTGCCAAAACAAGCCTCCTTGCAACTCTACACTCCCTAATTTAAAGATCCAGCCTTACTCTCTGTTTTACACTATGCAAAATCGAGGTGTATTCAACTTCACTCGCACGTGCAAGTGAGTTCTACTTACAGGCGTAAGTAAAGTTTGGTTACACGTGTAAGTAAGAGTACATTACAGGTGCCTTTGAAGTTGAAGGCACGTGCCTTCAAACCCAAAAGCACTTCGTTTTTGACGCCATATTGAGGCTATAAAAAATGGTGGCAAAAGAAAGAACGTGGCACCCAATCCATCCGTTTCAGGGAACAGCGGGCGAAACAACGTTTTGGAAGGGTTAAGGCGTTCATCACAAGTTTGTTTGCGTTAGCCGTATTAAAAAGGTCGGCGGTTTTGGCAAAGCCGCCCTCCATATTCTCTTAGCACGACTTCTCCGATTTTCGTCGACTTCATCGCTGGTGTCCTCTTCTCTTTTCTCTCCGCGCCTCTGCGTCTCCGCGTGAGCTTGCCGCTACACATTGAGATTTAGGGCTTGCTTTGGGAGCGTTTTTTTGCGACAATGCGAGATATTTGTAGCTTAAAGGGATGGGTATGAATCAGAGGGCATTGAGGGGGCTTTTGGCGGCGGGGTGGTGCGTGGTGTCGGCTTCGCTGGGACTGGCGGCGGAGGCGGGGTATTTGTATCCACAGTCGCCGGCGTTCGTGCATGAGATGAAGCGGATGCAGGCGCGGGGGATTGAGTTTACTGATTGGCATATTCATATCCGTGGCGGCATGACGCCGCAGAAGGCCTCGGAGCGGCAGCTGATCAATGGCATTGCAAGCGGCGTGTTGGATAATTATGGGCGCGAGTGGGAGCTGTCGGACTCGACGAAAGTGGCGGCGTTTATCGATGCATGCCAAACAGTGATAAGAAATGAAGGCAAGCCGCTGTTGGTGGGGATTCAGGTGAATGACCGCGATTGGTTTGAGCGGATTGATCCGGCGGTGTTGAAGCGGCTGGATTATGTGCTGGCGGATCCGTTGATCATGGGGGTGAATGCGGATGGCAAGCCGTGCCGGTTGTTTGTGCCGGGGTTGGTGATTGATGATGCCGAGGCATGGATGGAGAAGTATGTGGCGCATCACTTGCAGATTCTCGATGAGCCGATCAGCATCTTGGCGGTGCCGACTTACTTGCCCGCGTGTTTGGCCGACCGTTATGATGAGCTGTGGACAGAGGCGCGTATGCGTAAGATTATCGCCAAAGCGATTGAGAAGAATGTCGCGTTGGAGGTGCAGGCGGAGGCGTTGTTCCCGAAGCCCGCGTTCTTGAAGCTCGCCAAGCAGATGGGCGCGAAGTTCTCGTTCGGCTCAAACAACTTCACCGACCGCCCTCACGACCTCGCGCGTTGGTTCGAGGCAGTGGAGTGGCTAAACCTGACTCAAGCCGATGTGTGGACGCTGCCGAAGGTGAAACCCCATGTCAAGTAGCGTAGCAGGGACGCCGCTGCCCTCGAAGAAGCGGTATGAGATTTTGGATGGTCTGCGGGGCGTGGCGGCTTTGGTGGTCGTGGCGTATCATTTGTTCGAGACCTATTCGCAGGGGCCGTTGACGCAGATACTGAATCATGGTTATCTCGCGGTGGATTTTTTCTTTGCGCTGTCGGGGTTTGTGGTGGGGTATGCGTATGACGACCGTTGGGGCAAGCTTTCGACATGGGAGTTCTTCAAACGGCGGTTGGTGCGTCTGCATCCAATGCTGTTGATGGGGACGTTCATCGGCGCGCTGTTGTTTTACTTTGGCGACTGCGAAGGGTTCCCGCTGATTAAATCGACGCCGTGGTGGCGGATGGGGCTGATGTTTTTGCTGGGCTGCACCATGCTGCCCGCGCTGCCACGTTGGGATATCCGCGGTTGGACAGAGACCAACTCGCTCAATGGCGCGACGTGGACGCTGCTGTGGGAGTATCTGGCGAACATCCTCTACGCCCTCGTCGTCCGACACTTCTCCAAGGCGGTGCTCGCGGTATTTGTGGCCTGCACGGCGTTCTTCACCATTGACCTGACGATGAATCTCAACGTGACCGGCCTGCTGCCGGCCGACCGTTTCGCGCCGTTCACCGTCATCGGCGGCTGGAGCATCACGCCCTCGGAAGTGTATATCGGCCTCACGCGTTTATTCTACCCCTTCTTCGCAGGCCTCCTGCTCTCGCGCATCAACAAACTCATCCGCATTAAGAATGCGTTTGCGTGGTGTTCGCTGGCTGTGGCGGCCATCCTCGTAATGCCGCGCATCGGCGGCACCGATGCCATGTGGATGAACGGCACCTATGAAGCGCTCGCCATCCTCGTGCTCTTCCCGCTGATCGTTGTCATCGGCGCGGGGAGCGATATCACCCACCCGAAATCCATTGCCGTGTGTAAGTTCTTTGGCGACATCTCCTATCCATTGTACGTGACGCACTTCCCGCTCGTCTACCTGCAAATGGCTTGGGCAAAGCACCACCCCGATGCCCCACTCGGCACGCACATCGCCGTGGCTTGCTCGGTGTACATTCTCGCCATCGGCTTGGCCTACGCCTCGTTGAAACTTTACGATATCCCTGTGCGGGATTGTCTGGCCAAACACGTCCTCGGCAAACGTAAGATCAAATAAGGAACTCACATGAAACACCTTCTCATAGCCTGCACTCTTCTCCTGAGCGCCTCCATCGCTTCTGCACAAGACAAGCCCAACCTCGTGGCCGTGCCGGATGCACTGCTGATGGAATGCCTCGAAGGCAAAGGCTTCGCCAACACCGAGAAACCCTTCGACCGCTTCCCGCTTGCCGCGAAGGAAGTGCTCCCGGAGAAAGTGTGGAACGCCTCGCGCCACTCCACCGGCATGGCCTTTGCGTTCACCACCGACGCCAAGGAACTCAACATCACATGGGGCATTCCCGGCAGCGCCAACCTCGCCTTCACACACATGTCCGCCAGCGGCGTCAGCGGCATCGACGTCTACCAACGCCTCAACGGCACCTGGTGCTCCATCGTCCATGGCCGCCCTCATAAACACACCAACACCGTAAGCATCGCCATCACGCCGAAAGCCGAAACGCTCGTCTACCTGCCACTCTACAACCCCACCGTTCTCTTTGAACTCAAGCTGCCCAAAGGCCAAACCATCGCTCCCATCGCCAGCCGTAAAGTAAAGCTGCCGGTTGTGATTTACGGCACTTCCATCACGCAAGGCGCTTGCGCCTCGCGCCCCGGTTTGGCCTACACCGCTATTGTCGGACGCATCGCCGAGACCCCCATCGTCAACCTCGGCTTCGCGGGTGCCGCCCGCATGGAACCCGAGCTCGCACAGCAGCTCATCCAAATCCCCGCTTCGCTCTACGTGCTCGACTGCCTGTGGAACATGAGCGACCAGCTCGTCTCCAGCAACGTCGAACCCTTCCTCGAAATCATCAAAGCCGCCCGCCCCAATACGCCCATCCTCATCTGCGAACAATGCGACCGCGATGATCGGCAGACCAGCCGTTCCAAACTCCTCGCCGGCATCTACGCCAAGCTCAAGAAAGCCGACCCCGTCAAGTGGGCGAACCTCCACTACCTCCCCGCCAAAGGCATGCTCGGCACCGACGGCGAAGCAACCGTCGACAACACCCACCCCAACGATCTCGGCATGATGCGCCAAGGCCAAATCTTCGGCCCGGCAATCGCCAAGCTCCTTCAGCCCGCGCCCTGAGCCTCACCCCTTTAGAATTGAAACCGGGCTTTGCCTGTGGTATAATCCGCACCCATGGACACCGAAGCCCGCATCATTCAACTCCCCGCCCACGTCGCAAACAAAATTGCGGCGGGTGAGGTTGTTGAACGCCCGGCCTCCGTCGTCAAAGAGCTGCTCGAGAACGCCATCGACGCCGGTGCTACCCACGTCACCATCGAAACTGCCGACGGCGGGCGCACGCTCATCGGCGTGCACGACGACGGCTGTGGCATGAACCGCGCCGACGCCCTCCTCTGTCTCGAACGTCAAGCCACCAGCAAGATCAAAGACGTTGACGACATCGAGCGCATCAACACCCTCGGCTTCCGCGGCGAAGCCATTCCCTCCATCGCCTCCGTCTCGCGCTTCCTTCTGCGTACCCGCCGCCCGCAAGACGATGTCGGCACCGAGATCGCCATCGCAGGCGGTAAAGTCCTCGACGTTAAGGACGCCGGAACTCCGCCCGGCACCACCGTCGAAGTCCGCGACCTATTCTTCAACGTCCCCGCACGCCGCAAGTTCCTCCGTGCCTACGCCACTGAGAACGCCCGCATCCGCGCCACGTTCATCCTCAATGCGCTTGCGCATCCCGACATCGGTCTCATCCTCAAAAGCGATGGCCGCGAACTCTACCGCCTGCCCGCCGGCGCCACGCTGGAAGAACGCATCGCCGAACTGCTCGACATCGACCTCAGCGGACTCATGCGCCCGGTCGACGCCACCTACAACGGCATCCGCATCCACGGCTGGATCGGTCATCCCACCTTCACGCGCGGCGACCGCAGCGAATACTATACCTTTATCAACAACCGCCCCGCCTCAGCCGCTGTCATCAACTACGCCGTCTCTGCCGCGTATCCCAAGACCGACAACGACACCAAGCCGATCCTCATCCTCTTCATCGACCTCCCGCCGGAAGACCTCGACGTCAACGTCCACCCAGCCAAGCGTGAAGTCCGCTTCCGTAAACCCAACGACCTGCGCGATGCTCTCTGTCGCGCGATCTCCAATGCGTTGACCCAACACCATCCCGCGCAGCCCGTTGTAGCTCCGGAAACTCCTTCGATACCGACCGCTGAGTTTGAACTCCCGCCAATCAAGCATCCTTATATTTCGCTGACTCAACCAGCGCAACCTTCTTTACCCGTGACGGCTCCGACACCCGCCTCGACACCCGACGCCTTTGATCCGTTCGACTTGCCGCCCTCGCCCGACACGCCGCAGTGGAAGCACCACAAGATTCTCGGCCTCGCAGGCGGACGGTACATTTTATTAGAGACTGACACGGGTTACATCACTCTCGACCCTCGCGCGGCTTACGAGCGGATCGTTTACGACACGCTCATCCGCCGCACCGCCGAAGCACCGGTACCATCGCAGACGCTGTTGATTCCTGAGACGCTTCAACTTCCGCCCACCGATGCCGCACGCCTGCGCTCGTTTCTCGATGCCGCACAGACGATGGGTTTTCAAATCGCTGACATGGGTAGCGACCGTTTCATGATTGATGCCGTCCCTGCCATCTTGCAAGAGGTTTCGGCACGCGAACTGCTCATCACCCTCGCGACCGACTTAGCCGCCGAAACAAAACGCGGCTCCGAACGCTGGCGCGAGGAGGTTCTCGCCAAAGCCGCCGGACGCGCCGCCGCCGGCTTCCACAAAACCTTTGATGCCCGCGCGATTGAGGAACTCCTGCGGCGCCTCCTTCAAACGCAAATGCCTTATACGTGTCCGAAGGGACGCCCCACCATGCTCCTGACCAGCTGGCGCGAGCTCGCCCGCCGCTTCGGGCGCGACTAACAATCTCCCGACACCATGGAACAACTGACTTATCTCGTGATGTTTCTCTCGCTGATTGCCCTCGTCGCAATCATCCCCCAATGCTTCAAGCGCTGGCACGTCCCCGCCGTCGTCGCGATCATGACGGTTGCCATCATCATCGGCCCGAACGCGCTCGACTACATCGGGCACATGAACAACTTCCTCGGCCACGCCGTCGACACCTCCGCGCTCTACAAAGTTGTTGACGCCATCGGCTTCCTCGGCCTCGTCTTCCTCATGGCACTCGCAGGCATGGAGGTCGATCTCAAGATGCTACGCAGCGAAAAGAAAGCTGTCAGCCTATTGAGCATCGCCACCTTCCTCATCCCGGCGGCGGCGGGTTACTTCGTCTACTGGCTGTTCGAGCCCACCGACAAAATCGGCGCCTACGTCTATGCCTCGCTCTTCGCCTCGCACTCCATCGGCATCGTGTTCCCCGTCATCCGTGAACTCGGCATCATCAAAACCCGCTTCGGCATTGCGGTGCTCTCCTCCACCGTCATCACCGACATCGCCAGCCTCATCCTCCTCGCGGTCTGCGTACAATACAAACGCCTCGCCGTCGCCGAAACTCTCAAGCTCGATAACTTCTCCCTCATCGACAAGATTGACCTCAGCTTCCTTGGCAATTGGTTTGGCGTCGCCTTCGTCGCGCTCATCTGCGTCTACATCGCGCTCGTTATCATCTTCCTGCCGATGCTCTGGCGCCGCCTGCGCATCGCCCGCCGCCTGCCCATGGGCGACGACCTCAACGTTACCTACTTCCTGCTCACCGTGCTCACCGTCGTGCTGCTCGGCGAACTCCTCGGCATCAACCTCATCGTCGGCGCATTCGTCTCCGGCATGGCCGTCGCCCGCACCAAAGGCTTCAACATCCCCCGGCGCGGCATCCTCCACAAACTCGAAGGCATCGGGTTCGGACTCGTCATACCCTTTCTCTTCATCAGCATCGGCTTCCAAGCCAACATCAAAGTGCTCGTCGGCAACTGGACCAACGTCCTCATCGCGCTCGTTACCGTTATCGGCCTCGTCGGCAGCAAAGTCTTCTCCGGCTGGATCGCCATGCGCCTATCCGGCTTCAGCAACGAGAAAGGCATCTGCGCCGGCCTCATGACCGTCCCCCAACTCTCCGCCACCCTCGCCGCCGCGGCCGTCGCGCTCAACCTCCAAATGATCAGCGCCGACTTCTTCAACGCCATCGTCGTCCTCTCCCTCGCCACCACCCTCCCGGTGCCCATGCTCGTGCGCATGATGATCGTCAAACGCAACATCACCTTCCAACACGTCGAAACCCAGCCCGCCCTCCAACCGCCACCCCCATCCAACACCCCCCACAATTATACCGATATCAGCGTCTAAATAATTGCTGAGGCCCCGTTCATCTGCATTGACATGCAGTTTTAAAAAAAGTAAACTGTGCCTGTCCGCATGATTACAAACCTCTACTCTAATTGAAAGGTTGGTTATGGCTCAAGCAAAAAGCAAACTTGTTGTTGGACTGTTGTGCTTCTTTCTCGGATGGCTTGGAGTCCACCGGTTTTATACCGGCCACATCCTCATCGGCATCATTCAACTCCTGACTGGAGGCCTCTTCGGCATCTGGGTAA
Organism: Kiritimatiellia bacterium; assembly: GCA_031552845.1. GTDB lineage: Bacteria > Verrucomicrobiota > Kiritimatiellia > RFP12 > DVOR01 > JAVBMC01. Next base: position 84,470 of record JAVBMC010000028.1, on the reverse strand, counting down.
TTATCGACCTGATCCTCATTATCTCCGGCAATTATAAGAACGCCGGCGGCAACCCGTTGGTCTAACCAACCGCAGTCATCACACAAGAACGCCCCGGTTAAAAATCGGGGCGTTTTTATTTACAGCTTCTGCCTCCATCAAGATACGAAAAAGGGCCGCCTCTCGGCAGCCCCTTTCACTTAAACCTCAACCCTCATTACTTCTTCAGGGGGGTCGGATTCTTCAACTCATCCGAGATCTTATCCGGAAAATGCCCCGGAGCCGGCTTAAACGTCTGCACGCCATTCTTGGCATCATACGTAAAATGCTCCGCATGGCCGCGCGTACAAACAGTCAATTCCCACCGCTCCGCCACGCCATCCCACATCGAATGAATCACCGGGCTCAGCGTCTTCGACGCCAACGCCTTTGTAGCATCCGTCAAAACAATCGCCGGCACAGCATAACCACGGTTCTTACCCTTCGACTTCCGCAACGTCTTCGTCGTCGTCACGCGCAGCACAATCCGCTCCTGATCGTTACGAAAATCCAAAAACCAGCCGCCCCCATACATCTGCCGTTGCGAACATGCCAACGTACAAACCAACCCATGATCGGGCAATTCCTCCTTCGCCCGGGCCATAGCCTGCTCCAGCGAGATTGTCGGAATCTCACTCAGATTTACCGCCGGATCCGCTGCTTGCGCCCGGCACGCCAACACTGAAAATAACAGCAAGGCAGAAAATAATCGCTTCATACCTTTTCCACTCCTTTATCTGGCCTCTATTTTGTCATACCCTCTAAACATGCAGTAATTGTACTCTTTATGCACGCAAAAAGCAAGGCTTTTTCAGCCTCTGCCAATAAAAACCATATTTTAATACACTTTATCCAGCAAAAACCCAAGCTCGCCCACTCAAAACCAATCACCCTCCCCCACTCCACACCGTCGGCCCAACCATCTAAAAAGCTTGCCCCCGCCCCCGCTTTATACTACACTACCTTCATGAACAACAAACCCACCCCCAAAGCCACCGTCGACCAAATCCGCCAACGCTTCGACTCCGACGTCGACCGCTTCAGCAACCTCCAAACCGGCCAAACCTCCACCATCGACGCCGCCCTCGCCATGGACCTCATCACCCAAGCCGCCCATGCCGTCACCACCCCCATCCGCAACATCCTCGACATCGGCTGCGGCGCCGGCAACAACACCCTCAAACTCCTCCAACTCGTCCCCGACGCCAACTGCACCCTCCTCGACCTCAGCCAACCCATGCTCCAACGCGCCCAACAACGCGTCACCCCCTGCACCACCGGCACCGTCACCCTCATCCAATCCGACATCCGGACCGCCGACCTCCCCGCTGAAGGCTACGACATCATCCTCGCCGCCGCCGTCCTCCACCACCTCCGCGACGATGCCGACTGGCAAGCCGTTTTCGCCAAACTCCACCGCCTTCTGCGCCCCGGCGGCAGCCTCTGGATCACCGACCTCGTCGCACACGACAACCCCGCCATCGACCGCCTCATGCAACAACGCTACGCCGACTACCTCACCGCCCTCGGCGGTGCCGACTACTGCCAACAAGTTTTCGACTACATCGCGCAAGAAGACACCCCCCGCTCCATCCCCTACCAGCTCGACCTCCTCCGCCAATCCGGCTTCCGCCAAGTCGAACTCCTCCACAAAAACACCACCTTCGCCGCCTACGGCGCCATCAAATAACTCCTCGACGCGCCATCAGTCAGGGTGTGTTGGCTTGTTGCAGAAGCCTATGAAATCGACGAAATCGCGTGCCGGTTATGCCGCTTGAAAGCACCCGACGTCCTCGCCGGCATTATGCGAATTCTTTGGCGTGCGTCAGTAGGTAGGGCGCGTTTCGCCGAAACCGCTACACCACGCCTAGCCCCTTCTCTCCCTTCCTCTCACCCCCCATCTGCGAGCATCTGTGCAATCTGCGGATACCCTTCCCCTCTCTCTCCGCACCTCCGCGTGAGCCTTTCCTGCTTACCCCTCTCCATTTATTTTCTTCATCCTATTCCCTCCTGTTCAACAACTTATTACCTATCACTTATTACCTATTGCTTCTCTTCTTGACTTATTCCTTAATTCTGCTAAACTGCATCCCTGTTGACCCCATTGAGTGACTCGTCACTGATTCGGACCTTGTGGCTCGGAGTTCAATACGAATCTCCGCCCCCCGACATACGAGAGCTTAAGCTCCAAGGAGCCATCAACAACAAACAGGCTATTGGGTCGAGCCTGCTACGAGACTCTCGTTTCTTTCACCTTTCAACTTTTCTTTTATCATGTTTACTGTACTCACATTATCTGCTCTTGTTATGATGTTCGCTGTTGCGCTACTTTGCATGTCGATGAAGTCGGCGAAAATCGGTGAAGTCGGGCTTGTGCCTTCTTTTGGAGCACCTACATTTTCGTTGACAGTGTCGGTGTTGCGTATTCGTAGTGGTGATGAAGTCGAAGAACTCGGAGAAGTCGAGACAGGTTGGGAGCTCGCTTATTCAGCATCTCCGCGTAACACCCATCCTCCTCTGCGCCTGCCTTCGGTGAACCCCTCCCTACCTTCAAAACACCTACATATATTGGGCATTATAACATTTTCGGCTCAATTTATTGCCTCTAATCTACTACATATTACTTCGCTTCTCAGCACAAGGATACGTGTACTGCAAACGGATGACACGTGTCCCGCAGTACGATGACACACATCATCCGGTACGATGTCACGTGACACACAAACTTATATCACGTATCCCGCAGTACGATAGCACGTGATGCGCAAATGGATGATACGTGATGCGTGGTACGCTGATACGTATCCCGCAAAATTATGATTCGTGCTCCGCGAGTACGGACGATATAACACGCTCGAAAAACGCGCATGTTGAATTTGTGCGAGGCACGTGGTACAAAATTCTTGCCCGGCTCGCACAAATTATCCATACGGCTCAGACAAAATATTGACTCAGCTCACACATTTTTCACACTGGGCTCAGACAAAATACCCGCCCGGCTCACACAAATATCCGAGCTACGTCGGGGGACTCCAACATGAAAGGCGAAGTAATAAGTGATAAAGAATAGATAATAGGGGATGAATCGCGTGGTTATAGCTTTTAATGTGCTCGACTCGGTCGCGAAGAATAACGTAAGGTGAATATAATGCATGAACATCGCGACCAAACCGACCTTCTATTTCACAAACACTCCGCATCTGCCGAATTATAAAACCTATCTTCAGTCACAGCCTACTTTCCGCCATCAAATATAGAGCCCGCTCATCCTCCATCAGGAAACGCCGCCCCAAAAGGCCGGCTCAAAAAGATTTCTTGAGCATTGCTTTGGACGATACTACGTGATATAATCCGCACATGGTTGCTTGTACGTACACAACACAAGCATGTACTCCGCCGCAGGGGCGAACTCATTGCTACGGAAATTAGGAGAACAGTGATATGACCGGCAAAGAAAATCAAATGATCATTTTTACGACAGAAGATGGGAAAATATCAATTGATACGCACTTTGATGCAGAAACTGCGTGGTTGTCTCTCGATCGAATGGCAAAGTTATTTGAACGTGACAAATCTACCATTTCCCGCCATATCAAAAACGTATTTGAAGAGGGCGAATTGATGAGGGATTCAGTTGTTGCAAAGTTTGCAACAACTGCTGCCGACAGCAAAACGTATCAAGTTGACTATTATAACCTTGATGTGGTAATCTCGGTCGGTTACCGAGTTAAATCTTTACGCGGCACACAGTTCCGTCAATGGGCTACGAAGCGACTGAACGAGTATATCCGCAAAGGGTTTACGCTTGACGACGATCGCTTGAAAAACGGTGGCGGCCGTTATTTCCGGGAACTCCTACAACGCATCCGCGACATTCGCAGCAGCGAACGCAACTTTTACCAGCAAGTTACCGACATTTACGCTACGGCGACGGATTACGATCCGCGCTCTGATATGACCAAAACATTCTTTGCAACGGTGCAAAACAAACTGCATTTTGCAGTACACGAGCATACCGCCGCCGAAGTGATTCACGAGCGGGTCGACAACGAAAAGCCGCTTGTCGGCATGACCAATTTCAAGGGCGGTTACATCACAAAAGACGATGTGAGGATAGCGAAAAATTACCTTTCCGAGCTTGAATTACAGCGCCTCAATCTTTTAGTATCGCAATTCTTGGACTTTGCGGAGTTTCAGGCGCTGGAACAAGCCCCAATGACCATGCAAGACTGGGTTGAAGCACTCGACAATCAAATACTCAGCCACAAAAGAAAGATTTTGCAAGATGCCGGACGCATATCTCACAAACAGGCAATCGAAAAGGCTGAAAAAGAATTCGAGCTCTACCGCGCACGCGAAATGAAGCAGCTTGAAAGTGACTTCGACCGCGCCATTCGGGCATTAATGCAAAAAGACACTGGCGGCAAGAATAGTGAGTAATCCCACATACTCCATTCGCTCCCCCGCAAAATGTACCTCAAAACACGCAACTCGCACCACCAGCCCCGCATCCACCATCAAGAAACACTCGCTCAAACACACATATGTGCGGCAATCCATTCGGAACAATACGGAATTAAAAGACTTTTTTTGTTTGATATCATTCCGATACTGCATTAAAACAAAGAACGCCAGCAGCAATACCTAAAACTACTCGACACCTAAAAAACTCACGCGGAGGCGCGGAGGATAGGAGAGGTATCTGAAGCAGTTATTTGCCAGGTGTGCAAACTCCTCTTCTTTCGGGGTACCATATCACTTGATACACGAGTACGACATCACCTGATTTATGAGCACGATATCACCTGATATACGACCCCTGAAAATAACGAAGAAACTCCCGGCAGATACGGAGACGCTGAAGAAGAGCGAGAAAAATGAACCGATTGAAAATACCAGCCGCGGACGGCGTATGGACATCGCGCTAGTCGCATCAAGAAACACCGTCCACAAAAGGCCACCGCAGAAAGATTTCTTGAGGATTGCTTTTAAGGGGATGACGTGGTATAATCGGCACATGGTTGAGCGTTTAGATCGACGTTTGCTTTTGAGGAGCCTGAACAATGACCTATTGGTTTAATATGTTTACCGCCACAACATGGGCGGAGTTTCAAAAATCCGGAGCACGGATTTCAGGATTTCGTCAAAGCAAAACCAATGAGGCTGCGATAGAGCAAGTAAGATCCGGGGATATCTTCTTGTGCTATCTGACTGGAGGCATGAAGCGTCTTGTTGGAGCATTAAAGGTCGTTGAACGCTCAAAAGATCAATCAAGAATTTGGCAGGATGATGTCTTTCCGGTACGATTTGTAGTAAAGCCTCTTGTTTTGCTTTCGCCCGAACACGGTGTTCCCATGGAAGAATTAGAAGGACGAGTAGCATTTTACACGGGACCGGAAGATCGGAATAAGTATAAGTGTATGATCCGTGGCGGTCCTAAGCGTGTTCAAAATACGGCCGATGGTGACTTGATTTTCTCCTTGCTCAAGAAAGCTGATACAAATCCGACTTGGCGTGCCGTTGACCCCAAACAGCTAGCCTATAAGCCAACCTACATGGCGGAACGACGCAAGGGAAAAGCAACTATTAAGGTACAGGTCACTGTGCCGGAAACAGAAGAGACAGTAAAGACTAAAAAACAATCCACCGTAATAGATGGCGAAGACGCTGCCACTACACGGCACACCGAGATTCAGTACCGCTTGCTCAAGCTAGGCGAAGAGATGGGATTTGATTTGTGGGTTGCGCGGAACGACCGCTCACGCCAATGGAAAAGTAAAGAACTAGGTGCATTTGACCGCATGGTGAAAGAGCTCCCCACACAATTTAATGAGGCCACGAATCGGACAATTGAACTGATTGATGTACTCTGGCTCAAAGGAAACTCTATCTTGGCTGCGTTTGAGATTGAATGCACCACCTCGGTTTACTCCGGACTGCTGCGCATGAGTGACCTGCTGGCACTACAACCCAATCTATCCATCAACCTTTTCCTTGTGGCACCGGATGAACGCCGCAACAAAGTCGCGCAAGAAATCCGCCGCCCCACCTTCTCGCTCCGCGAAAAACCACTCGGCAAAGTCTGCGGATACATCAGCTTCTCAAAACTGACCAAGAAATTGGATGTTATCCAGAAAGAAAACCTAGCCGTTTCTCTCAAACCAGAGTTTCTCCACACCCTCGCCGAGTATTTCACTGGGGAAAACGGTTAGGGTTAGCACAAGACGTTTGCTCTCTCCGGACAAATATGGGTATTAACTGTTGCTAGAAATTTAACTGTATTTTTTCATTTCAACCTTTTAAGCTAATTTATGGCCATCAAGAAATCTGACCTTTATTCGTCTCTATGGGCTTCCTGCGATGAGCTGCGCGGAGGAATGGATGCCAGCCAATACAAGGACTACGTCCTGTTCATGCTTTTCATCAAATACATCTCCGACAAATACGGGGACTACGATGGATTCAAGCCACCGGTCGTCATTCCGAAGGGCGCGAGCTTCAAAGACATGGTCGCGCTTAAAGGCAACAGCGACATCGGCAACCTCATCAACACGCGGGTCATCCAACCGCTCATTGACACCAACTCCCGTCTCGCCCGCAGCTATTTTCCAGACTTTAACGACTCCAACAAGCTCGGTGATGGCGCGCAAAAGGTCGAAAAGTTGGGCAACCTCATCGCCATCTTTGAAACCCCCGCACTCGATTTTTCAAAGAACCGCGCAGAAAACGATGACATCCTCGGCGACGCTTACGAGTATCTCATGCGGCACTTTGCCAGCGAAAGCGGAAGAAGTAAGGGGCAATTCTACACTCCATCCGAAGTCAGCCGGATCATGGCGAAAGTCATCGGTATCTCTCCAGCCAATTCCAAGGCTGGGACCACTGCCTACGATCCCACCTGCGGATCGGGATCGTTACTATTGAAAGTCGCTGCCGAAGCGGGCAAACACATTACACTCGAAGGGCAGGAGAAGGATGTGACTACTGCCGGTCTCGCCCGTATGAACATGATCCTGCATGACTTTCCGACAGCCAATGTCCTTTCGGGCAACACCCTCTTCGATCCCAAGTTCAGAGACAAAGACAACGAACAAAAACTCCGCACCTACGACTACGTCGTTGCCAATCCTCCGTTCTCCGACAAAGCTTGGTCCACCGGCCTCACTCTAGGCGAGAACGGCAGCGATGACAAATTCCAGCGCTTCCCTTGGGGCTTGCCACCGAAAAAGCAAGGCGACTACGCCTACCTTCTCCACATTATCCGCTCCCTGAAGAGCACGGGCAAAGGCGCGTGCATTCTTCCGCACGGCGTCCTTTTCCGCAGTAATGCCGAGGCTGTCATTCGCCAGCAGCTCGTCCGCTCCGGCTACCTTAAGGCCATCATCGGCCTGCCTGCCAACCTTTTTTACGGCACGGGTATTCCTGCCTGCATCATTGTGCTTGACAAGGAAAACGCCACCGCCCGCAAGGGCATCTTCATGATGGATGCCTCCAAAGGCTTCAGAAAGGACGGTCCGAAAAACAGACTCCGAGAGCAGGACATCCACAGGATCGTGGACACCTTCGCCCGGCAGGATGAAAGCGACCCGCGCTACGCCCGTATGGTCTCCGTCGCCGAAATCGCCGACCCAAAAAATGACTACAACCTCAACCTCCCGCGCTACATCGACAGCACCGAGCCGGAGGACCTACAGGACATCGACGGCCACCTGCGCGGCGGCATCCCGAAACACGACCTTGATGCACTCGGCAATTACTGGAAAATTATGCCTAATCTGCGTGCTGCCTTGTTCAAGTCCAGTCGCTCCGGCTACTTTGAGCTCAAACGTTCCATTGACAAGGTAAATCCGACAATCTTTTCTCACGCCGAATTCATTGCATTCACAGCCAAGACCAAAAAGCTCTTCGTAAAATGGCAAAAGACCACCGTTCCTCAGCTCAAAGATTTCGCCCAGAATGGCCATCCCAAGCCGCTCATTGAAAGCATCTCCGAGGACTTGCTCGCCACCTTCAAGACCGTGCCGCTGCTCGACGCTTACGATGTCTATCAACACCTCATGGATCACTGGGACTCGACCATGAAGGATGATTGCTACCTGATTTCCGACGCCGGATGGAAAGCGGGGGCATTGCTCCGCGAAATCACGCAGATCAAAAACAAGGAAGGCAAACTCGTCTGGCCCGAGGAGGAAGACGTCAAGAAAGGTACGCGCCGCTTCAAGTCCGATCTCCTCCCCGCTGACCTGCTGATTGCCCGTTACTTCACCGCTGAACGCCATGCCATTGCAACCATCAAAGCTAGACTAGCCGGCATTGAGCAACAGCTCGACGAAATGCGTGAGGAGCACAGCGGCGAGGAGCACAGCGGTGAGAAAGGGCTACTCGCGGAAGCCATCGAAGGCCAAGGTGACAAGCAGAAAATCACATCAAAATCCGTGCAAACCCGTCTCAAGGAAATCGAGAGTGATCCAGATTACGCCGAGGAACGCCAAGCCCTCAAAGACTACGCCGCTCTGCTCAACAGACAGACCGGCACCAAGGCACGGCTCAAAGCCGCACAGACAGATCTCGAAAACAAACTCTACGTCAAATACCCCACGCTCACCGAGGACGACATCAAGACCCTCGTCGTGGACGACAAATGGATGGCCATCATAACAACCGCTGTACAGGACGAGTTGGATCGTGTCTCACGAACTCTCACCAGCCGCATCTGCCAACTTGCGGAACGCTACGCCACCCCGTTGCCACAGCTTACCGACGAAGTGGCCGTGCTCGCCGCTAAAGTAAAAAAGCATCTCAAACAGATGGGGATGATATGGAAGTGAAGACCGGATACAAGCAGACCGAGGTCGGAGTCATTCCGGAGGAGTGGGAGGTAAAGACACTTTCAGCAATATCCTCGATGAAGAGTGGCGAGACCATCACGGCGTCAAGAATTACCGAGCACTCGCAATATCCTTGCTACGGTGGGAATGGACTGCGGGGCTTTACGTCCCAATATACCCACTCCGGATCATTTGCGATCATTGGTCGGCAAGGCGCACTATGCGGTAACGTAATTGGTGTAACCGGGATGTTCTTCGCATCAGAGCACGCTGTGGTTGTGACCCCTCTCGAAGACACGAACATCAAGTTCTTAACCTATGCCCTCGGAGAAATGCGCCTTAATCGCTTATCCGAAGCATCGGCCCAGCCGGGATTATCAGTCTCCAAGATTCTTCAACTTAGGATCGGAGTGCCACGATCCAAAAACGAACAACACGCTATCGCGGAGGCGTTAAGCGATGTGGATGAGCTGCTGGGTGGGTTGGATCGGCTAATCGCCAAAAAACGCGACCTCAAACAGGCCACCATGCAGCAACTCCTCACCAGCCAAACCCGTCTCTCCGGCTTTTCCGGCGAGTGGCGAGAAATACGATTGGGGAGCATCGCAGATGTTTTGAAAGGAAACGCACTTTCGAAATCACTGACAACGACTTCAGGAACTCACCAATGCATTCTTTATGGCGAGTTATTCACTACCTATGGCCGGGTAATTTCGGACGTTTTCAGTCTAACAAATTCAAGTGACGGTTGTCCCTCAATTCAAGGTGATGTACTAATGCCCGGTTCTACGACGACCACCGGAATTGATTTGGCTACTGCATCGGTGCTCCTCATGGACAACGTGGCGCTTGGCGGGGACATTATCATCATCCGGCGAAAAGATAATGACTACGCCCCTGTCTTTCTAGCGAACTACTTGACGCAAGCAAGGAGACATGAAATTGCCGAACTTACCCAAGGAATCACAATCCATCATCTCTATGGGAAAGACTTAAAGACACTTATGCTTAAACTTCCTTCTTTCCCCGAACAAACCGCCATCGCCGAAGTGTTGACGGACATGGATGCGGAGCTGGCGGCGTTGGAGCAGCGACGGGAGAAGACCCGCGCCCTCAAGCAAGCCATGATGCAGGAGCTTTTAACCGGAAGAACCAGATTGATTTGATCTCAAGGAATCACCTCAATGAAAATCATATTCAAGAACTGCAATAATATCAATCAAGGAGAAATCCAGATTGAACAGGGAAAACTGAATATCAAATACGGTGCCAATGGAACCGGCAAGAGTACGATTGCCACCGCCATAGAACGTAAGATATCAAATGAAGCTACGCTGGTTGATTTGCTTCCATTCAAGCTCAGACAAGATAATCCGCAGAATCTTGTGCCCGAGGTTGATGGTCTTGCGGGCATTGGCAGTATCAGGATTTTCAACGAAAATTACTTGGAACAATTTGTATTTAAACCGGACGAACTCGTAGCAAACAGTTTTGAGATATTCATCAAAACCCCTGACTATGAGCAACATCTTCAGGCAATAGAGGGAATCGTCAAAAAAACTAGGTCGGCCTTTTCCGAGGATCCAGATCTTGATCTTTTTCTCACGGACCTTCGTGAACTTTCCGGATGTTTTAAATTGACTGCAAAAAGTGAGATATCAAAAGCTAGCCCCGGTTATAAGGCGTTGGAAAGAGGTAATAAATATGAACATATTCCCAAAGGGCTGGAGGAATACGAACCATTTCTGAAGCACGAAAAAAATATATCTTGGATTGGTTGGCAACAGCAGGGACAACCCTTTCTTGAGATCAGCCACGCTTGCCCGTTTTGCACCTTGCCTGCCACCGCAAAACGAGAGACCATTAAAAGGTTTTCCGAAGAATACGACAAGAAGACTATTGAACATCTCACAAAGATTATTGGAGTGATTGAAAAGTTGGGAAAATACTTTTCAGATGAAGCGCGGGCAAAAATTAACCAGATTATCAAGCAGAAAGATGGGCTTCAAAAAGAGCACACTGATTTCTTGATCTCCATAAAAACTCAGATCGGCACCCTTACAGACAAACTTGAGCAACTAAAGTCCTTGTCTGGCCAGAGTTTTAAAGAAACTGAGAAAGTTGCTGAAAAACTGCCGACACTTCGTCTAGATTTAACTTTTTTTGAGCACCTAAACTCAACTGAAACACAGCGCATCATTGCAGTCTTAAACGGCAAACTCGATGAGCTTTCGGTCGATGCTGGTAGATTGCAAGGAGAGATCAATAAACAACGCAAAGCTACAAAGAAACTCATTGAGGAAAACCTCAGCACGATCAATGGCTTCCTTGCGAATGCCGGTTACAAATATGAGGTGCTGATTACAGATGAGAGCGATGGGCATCGCCTGCGTCTTCGACATGTGGAATACACAGAAGCTGTCTCGGGGGGCAGTCAGCATTTGAGTTTCGGCGAACGTAATGCTTTCGCTTTGGTTCTTTTCATGTTTGAGTGTTTGTCGAAAAAACCAGACTTGATCGTTTTGGATGACCCTATTTCTTCCTTCGACAAGGATAAGAAATTTGCGATCTTGAACATGCTCTTTCAAGATTTTCACTCGTTCAAGGGTAAGACTGTTCTGTTACTGACTCACGACATCGAGCCCGTGATCGATACGGTGAAGGTGCTGAAAAGAATGTTTTCGTCGATTTCAACCGCTCATTTTTTAAAGGCTTCTGACGGCAATCTTACTGAACGCCTGATCACAGCCGACAAAATGCTCACTTTTGGCCAAATATGTAGTAGCGTTATTAGATCAACATGTCCTTTAATCATCAAACTAATTTATCTGAGGCGTTACTTTGAAACCATCGATGATTTAGGTGATACTTATCAACTGCTCTCAAATCTTTTAAAAGGACGTCAAACGCCAGAGGATCATCGAAGAAGAAACCTGGATGGCTCATATATGCCTTTGAGCGCGAAGGACACAAACAAAGGTATGGAGACGATAAGGGAGATGCTTGTTCTTCCTTCATTTGATTATCAAAATACCGTTTCATGTCTTGCTGACAATAAATTTCTTTTGACCCTCTACCGAGATGCAAAAAACGGGTACGAGAAGCTTCAAATCTATCGGCTCATTGATTCGACGCATAAAAATTCGGTAATACGTAAGTACATTAATGAAACATATCACATTGAAAATGATTTTATTTGCCAGCTAGCCCCGACTGAGTACGATCAAATCCCGCAATACGTTATCGATGAATGTGATAAAATGATCCAAGAAGTGTTTCACAAACAGCCTTAAATCACCCCATGAACGAACAACCCCGATCTGAACGCACGACGCAAAACCGCATTATCGCGTTGTTCACTGATTCTGCCCGATCCGATTGCCTCGGCTACCGTTATCTTGGTGAGTGGCATAGGCGGGAGAATAACCGTTGTATCGAAGTGGATCTGCTTTGCGCCAACCTGCAGGCACGCGGTTACTCCGAAGCGCACATTTCTGCCGCATTGCAAAAACTAATGTCCGCCGCGGACGCGACCGGCATCACGCTGTATCAGACCAATCTACGCACTTACCAATTACTGCGCTATGGCGTGTCGGTGCAGATTGCAGTCGGGAAGCGGAATGAACAGGTGCATCTGGTGGATTGGGAGACGCCTGAAAACAACGATTTCGCTCTCGCTGAAGAAGTGACTTTGCGCGGCAGCCACGAAAGACGCCCCGATATTGTTCTCTACTTGAATGGCATCGCTATTGGCATTATTGAACTCAAACGCAGCTCGGTGGAAATCGCTGACGGCGTGCGCCAGCTTATCACGAATCAAGAGGAGATCTTCAACAGGGATTTCTTCTCCACGGTGCAGCTCGTTTTCGCGGGCAATGATTCGCAGGGACTCCGCTATGGCACGGTGACAACGAAGGAGGAGTTCTTCGTAGAATGGAAGTCAGCCAACACTGCCCCGGCAACCCCCGGTGCGTTATTGGATCGGCCGTTGGCCGAGATGTGCGAGAAGTCCCGGTTGCTCGACCTTATCCGCAACTTCATCATTTTCGACGGTGGTGTTAAAAAAGTGCCCCGTCCGCATCAGTTCGCGGGCGTAAAGGCGGCGCAGGAACGCATCCGTAAATGCGAAGGCGGGGTTATCTGGCACACGCAGGGGAGCGGCAAGAGCATCCTGATGGTGTTGCTTGCCAAGTGGCTACTGGAGCACGATCCTAAGGCCCGCATCCTCATCGTCACCGATCGCGACGAACTGGATAAGCAAATTGAAGGCGTGATGAAAAACTCCGGAGTCATCGGCGAGAGTTCGCCTTCACCCCGCATTCTGAACCGGGCGGAGTTTATCACTAAGCTCGGCGTGCCCGCGCCCCGGCTGCTCTGTGCGCTGATCCACAAGTTTGATCCGTCCGACTTGAAAGGCCCGCCGCCTTCCGTGTATGGCCGCTTCTATGTCTTTGTGGATGAATGTCATCGCACGCAAAGCGGCGATATGAATCGACAGATGAAGCGCTGGCTGGCGAACGCAATTTTCATCGGTTTCACCGGCACGCCGCTCCTGCGCAAGGACAAGCAGACCACGCGGGACGTATTCGGCACCTACATCCACACCTACAAGTTTCACGAAGGTGTGGGCGATGGGGTGATTCTTGATCTGAAATACGAGGCCCGTGATGTGCCGCAACGTCTGACTTCATCGCAGGCCATCGAAGAGTATTTTGCACGAAAGACGAAGTCACTGAATAATTTCCAGAAGGCCATCATACGTAAAAGATGGGCCACAATGAGGGAACTGATGAGTGCCGAAGAACGGAAAGCACGAATCGCCGCCAGCATCATTCACGATTTTGATACGAAGCCGCGCCTCAGCGCCAATCGGGGAACGGCGATTCTTATCGTAGCGAGCATCTACGATGCGTGCCACTACTATCGAATTTTCAAGGCAAAGGTATTCGGTCAATACTGCGGCATCATCACGTCCTATGAACCGAATGCCAGCTCCATCTCGAAAGAACCGGCCAACAGCGACGAGCGCTACAAGTTTGACACCTACACCGAACACGTTCTTAAGGCCGACCAGACCACCAAGGCCTACGAGGATACAACCAAGCGGCAATTCATCGACGAGCCGGCAAACATGAAGCTCCTGATTGTGGTGAGCAAACTTCTCACCGGTTTCGACGCGCCGAGCTGTTCCTACATCTACCTCGACAACGAACTCCATGACCACACCCTGTTCCAAGCTATTTGCCGCACCAATAGGCTCGACGGTGACGATAAGGATTATGGCTACATCGTGGACTTCAAGAAGCTGTTTGAAGATGTGCAGGAAGCCATTGCCGTTTACAGCTCCGATGAACTCGATATTGATGCAGGCAATGGCGGCTCAAACAATATTGAGCTGAAAGACTGGCTCAAGGAGGGAAAGAAGCGGCTCGACGCGGCTTGTGAAGCACTTCATTACTTGTGCGATCCCGTGCCACCACCGCGTGAGATGGAGCAGTTCCTACACTACTTTTGCGGAGATGCTGCCGATCCGCTCGCGCTTACCAACACCGAACCGTTGCGTATTTCGTTCTACAAAGCCGTCGCCACTTTCGTCCGCGCCTATGCCGACATTGCACAAGACCTTATTGAGGCCGGGTACAGGGAAGCCGAGGCCGCAATGTTGCAGCAGGAAGTAGACTTTTACAGCGACACCCGTTCTGCTATCAAAAAGCATTCGGGAGAGGAACTGGATATTAAGCCCTTCGAAGCCGACATGCGCCACCTGCTCAATAGCTACGTACAAGCTGATCCGGCGACAGAGATGGGAAGCCTTGATTCACGCCCGCTTATGGAGTTGATTGTCGAGACCGGCATTAACGACGCCATCGCCAAAAAACTTAATGAAAAGGGCAAGCTCTCGAAGAATGCCATCGCCGAAGGGATAATCAACAATATCCGTAAAACCATCATTCGAGACCAGCTCACCGATCCAAAGTTTTACGAGAAAATGTCGAAGCTGTTGGATGATCTTATTAAACAAAGCCGTGCTGATGCGGCAGCCTATGAGATATTCCTCCAAAAGGCTGAGGCACTCGTGAAGCGGATGCTGAAGAGGGATTCTACTGTCGGTGTGCCGGATGCTCTACGCGGCAATCAGGAGGCTATTGCCATTTATAACAATCTTGACAATATCTCGGCGACGACTTTTAAATATCCGTCCGATGATGAAGAAAAGGTACGACTTGCATTGGAGATCGATCAAATTGTGCGTGAACAGGCTCCAGCAGGATGGAAGGGGGACGAGACGCGGGAACGGCAGGTGCTTAATGCACTTTTCCCAATCGTGGACCGCGACCGGCAGGCGACGCAGGATATTTTTGAAATCATCAAGAACCAACCGGGCTACTGATGAGCGAGACAATAAAACTCGGAGAGATTTTGATTCGGGTGACCAAGAAGGACGTCAAGAATGTCCATCTTTCTGTACATCCTCCGGAAGGGCACGTCACGCTGGTTACTCCGAAAGCGACACGTCTCGAAGTGGCCCGTGCATATGCGATTTCCAAGCTCGGTTGGATTCGAAATCAGCAAGAGAAGTTGAATAAACAGGTGCGGGAGACTCCTCGGAGATTCGTAGAAAGGGAAAGCCATTACCTTTGGGGGCGACGGCATTTGATGACAATCAGATACCTCAATGTCAGGCCTTGCGTTTCGGTCGACCACAAACGCATTACTTTGATCGTTCGCCCAGGCAGCGATGCTGCCAAACGAGCTAAAATAGCCCACGAGTGGCACAAGTCCATCCTTCACGAAGTGATACCCACCCTCATACGAAAATGGGAGCCAAAACTGAAAGTGAAGGTTGCCGGTTACTTTCTGCAACGGATGAAAACCAAATGGGGAAGCTGTAACCACCGGGCTGGACACATCCGCCTGAACACGGAACTCGTCAAGAAACCCAGAGACCTCCTTGAATACGTGATTGTCCACGAAATGGTTCATCTGATCGAGCCCACCCACAGCGAGCGTTTCATCGCCATACTGGAGAATCACTGCCCCACCTGGCGCGAAGCGCGGATTGAATTAAACGAATTGCCACTCAGTGCAGAAACATGGCGGAATGTTCCACTGCAAAATTAAAAGGGATCAGACTTGTCTGACTGATTTGACGGATCAGCAGAGATGGGGTGAAATGGGGCATAAGAATGCCAAACGACGAACTTACCTGACGGATTTGGCGGATCGGCGGTGGTGGGAGCGTGGGCATGGTGAGTGAATGGCAGAAGAAAAAGAGTCGGACGTATCTGACGGATTTGATTAATCGGCAGCGGTGGGTACTTGAGAGTGGTGAGGATTGTGGCAGAGGCAGGGCGTGATGGGGCACGGCGACGTGAAAGGCGGACTTATCTGGCGGATTTGACTGATCGGCAGTGGTGGGCGTGGTGAGTGTATGGCGTTATGTAAATTTAATGGTGGAGGGAGAATCATGAGTAAGTTGCGTCCGTGTGGGGGGTATCGTACGACGTGTAGCTTTCAGACGGCGACGTTGATTTATGATGCGACGTATTGGTTTTGCGAAAGGTTTCTTGATGCGCGCAGCCGTACTGTTGATCAGATGGTGCAGGCAGCGCGTTCGGGTCGGCAAAATATTGCTGAGGGGAGCCGTGCCGCGGCGACTTCGTCGCAAACGGAGTTGCGGCTTGTGAATGTGGCTCGGGCGAGTCTTGAGGAGTTGTTGCTGGATTATGAGGATTTTCTGCGGCAACGGCATTTGCCGCAGTGGGCGGTTGATTCCCTGGAGGCAGAAGCCGTGCGGAATGTTCCGCGGCAGAATAGAAATGGTCAGTCGGATCTGACTGATTTGACGGATCAGGAGCGGTGGCAGCTTTATGCGAGATGGCTGGAGGATGCTGATGCCGTGATACGGGCGAATGCGTTGATTTGTTTGATTCATCAGGCGAACTTTCTGCTGGATAAGCAAATCGTCGCACTTGAAAAAGCTTTTGTTGAGGATGGCGGTTATAGTGAGCAACTGGCGGGTGCACGGTTGGTGGAGCGTCAACGGCAAAAGCAAACGGCGGAGATGGAGCCTTCGCAGAGGGTTGTGCCTGTGTGCCCGAAGTGTGGGGAGGAGATGGTTGTGCGTACCGCGAAGAGCGGTAAGCGTGCCGGGCATCAATTTTGGGGGTGTTCGGATTATCCGAAATGTAAGGGCGTTGTTGAGCTGTGAACCACGCGGAGCCGGGGGAGAGAAGTAGCGTGCTCCGCAGGCCCCTCACCCCTGCCCCTCTCCCAATGGTAGAGGGGAGAGTGAGGCTAAACCCGATGCGCGCGTTCGGCAATCTTAATTTGCCGCAAGACGCACCAGCCAACGTTCCATTTGAGCCTCCCTATGACAGCTCATACGAATTCAGACGCCTCATTCCTTCTCTGGGATTTGCGGAGTCAGGCCTGACAACGGTGGTTCTGTGGTGGGAAACCACGTTTGGCTACGCCCGAAGGGACCGATTTTTCCACGGACATTGAGGTTGCCGTCTTCTTTCTTCCAGATGACGCAGCTGTAGATTTTGCCTTTTTTCGGGTCCAATATCTTGCCGCCTGAGAACTCCTTACCATCCTCCGCCATATTCCAAATGACATCCAGCCCTAGAATTTTTGGCGAGCCTTTGATGTCCTTGGCTGTGGCATCCGGATTTTTGAATAGCTTAATGACGCGCCCAAAATATTTGTCTTGGTGCTTGTAAATCTGAACAAGGCTTTTCGGCTCGTTAGTTTCATCGTCAACCGTTCTCCAAACCCCGGAGATATCCTCAGCCGCCTGCACCAAGGCGGACATCAACATCAGAGCCAGCACAACACGTAAAGTTTTCCTCATAATACTCCCTCTTGAAAAGCACTGATAGTAACATGCTTCAGGCACTAAAACAAGTTAAAAACCTGCTCTATCAAAAATATAGGTTATCCCGCAGTACGCCACAGCAGAAGAAATCGAGCAGCCGTGAGAGACGAAGTAATATGTAATAGGTGATTAGGTAATAAGTTGAGAGGCTGGCCACGCAATGCCGGCAGGGACGCCGGCGCTCCCAGGGGAGGGGCGGCGTTCTACCTTGAATGTCGGGGGGAGTTTTGGTATAGTCGGAGGGATATGGCGGAGTCTTTTGTTCATCTTCATGTGCACAGTAAATATAGCATGCTCGACGGGGCGTGTCAGATTAAGGCGTTGTGTCAGCGGGCGAAGGATTTGGGGATGCCGGCGGTGGCTTTGACGGACCATGGCGTGATGCATGGGATGGTGGAGCTGTTGAAGGCGGCGAAGGATGTGGGGATTAAGCCGATTTTGGGGTGCGAGGTGTATATTAATGGCACCACATCCCGGCATGCGCGGGAGTCGCAGCATTCGAATCATTTGGTGTTGCTGGCGGAGTCGGATGAGGGGTATAAGAATCTGTGCAGGATTAATTATATTGCGCATATGGAGGGGTTTTATTATAAGCCCCGTATCGACAAGGAGACGCTACGGAAGTATTCGAAGGGATTGATTGGCCTGGCGGCGTGTTTGGCGGGCGAAATCAATGAGATGCTGGAGGATGGGAATATTGATGCGGCCGAGAAGGTGGCGTTGGAGTATTCTGAGATTTTGGGGCCGAATAACTTTTTCTTGGAGATGCAGGATCACGGGATTCCTGAGCAGAAGAAGGTGAATGAGGGTGTGCGGGAGTTGATGCGGCGGACGGGGCTGCGGGCGGTGATTACGAATGATGTGCATTATTTGTATGAGAGCCACGCGGAGGCGCATGAGGTGATGTTGTGCATCCAGACGGCAGATGTGATGTCGAACACGAAGCGGATGAAGTATGAGGGGACGCAGTTTTATTTTAAGTCCCGTGCTGAGCTGGAGCAGGTATTCCCGAATGATGCGGTAGCGTTGGATTTGACGGTGGAGATTGCCGAGCGGTGCAATGCGACGATTCCTGAGATTACGAAAAAGGAGGTGCACTTCCCGGTGTTGGATTTGCCGGAGGGGTTCACCGATGCGAAGCAGTATTTGATTCACTTGGGGCACTTGGGGCTGGCGCGGCGGTATAACTTTGATCCGGCGAGTCCGCAGACGGGCTTTGAGCGGGACTTGCTGAAGCGGTTTGATTATGAAATCAGCGTGATTGAGAAGACGGGTTTCATCAACTATTTTTTAGTGGTGCAGGATTTTGTGAATTATTCGCTGCAGAATGGCATTCCGGTGGGGCCGGGGCGCGGGTCGGGCGCGGGGTCGCTGCTGGCGTATTCGTTGAATATCACGCGGGTTGATCCGATTCGGTTTGATTTGATTTTTGAGCGGTTCTTGAATCCGGACCGGGTGTCGCCGCCGGACTTTGATATCGACTTTTGCCAAGCGCGCCGTGAGCGGGTGATTGAGTATGTGAAGAATAAGTATGGCGCGGACCGTGTGGCGCAGATTGTGACGTTTGGCCAGCTGGGGCCGAAGACGGTGGTGCGCGATGTAGGGCGGGCGTTGGAGATTCCGCTGCCGGAGGTGAATTCGTTCTGCAAACTGATTTCGGACGATCCGAAGATCAATACGCTTGAGAAGGCGAAGGGGGCGAATCCGGAGTTTGCAGCGCTTTGTCAGACGAACTCAGACCTGCGGCGTATTTTGAAGTACAGCGAGGTGCTGGAGGGGTTGTGCCGGAATGCGGGGGTGCATGCGGCGGGCGTGGTGATCGGCGACCAGCCGTTGTATGATTTGATTCCGCTGGGGCGTGATAAGAGCGGACAGCCGGTGACGCAGTATGCCAAGGACCCTGTTGAGGAGTGCGGCTTGCTGAAGATGGACTTTTTGGGGTTGAAGACGCTGACGGTACTGCAGGAGGCGATTGAGCTGGTGCAAAAGAAGCACGGCGGACCTTTGATTGATTTGGATGCCCTTTCCCTTGATGATAAGGAGACGTACGAACTTTTCCAGCGCGGTGACACGGTGGGGGTGTTTCAGTTTGAATCGGACGGCATGCGTAAGTGGCTGAAGGAGCTGGAGCCGACGACGATTGAAGAAATCATCGCGATGGTGTCGCTCTACCGTCCAGGGCCGATGGAACAGATTCCGACTTTTATCGCGGGTAAAAGAAGCGGTAACTTTACCTATGACCATCCGTTGCTGGAGTCGATCCTCAAAGAGACATACGGCGTGATGGTGTATCAGGAGCAGGTGCAGCGCGCCGCTAATATTCTTGCGGGGTATACGCTTGGGCAGGCCGACTTGCTCCGCCGGGCGATGGGTAAAAAGAAAAAAGAGGTGATGGATGAGGAACGTTCCAAATTTGTTGCCGGATGCAAGAAGGTCAACAATATCCCGGAAGAGAAGGCTGCACAGATTTTCAACAACATCGAGAAGTTCGCCGGGTATGGGTTTAACAAATCTCACGCGGCGGCGTATTCGGTTGTAGCATACCAAACGGCCTACATGAAGGCGCACTATCCGGCGGAGTATATGGCGGCGCAGATTTCCTCGGAAATCGGCAACTTCGACAAGCTGCCGGGGTTCGTGACAGAAGCGGCCGATATGGGCATGCCGATCCTGGCACCGGATGTGAATCACAGCTATCCGCGTTTTGTGCCGGAGAGCAGCGGCATCCGCTTTGGATTGGCGGGCATCAAGGGCGTGGGCGAAGGTGCGGGCGAGGCAATCGTCAAAGAGCGCGAAGCCAAGGGGCCTTACAAAACCATCATTGATTTTTGCACGCGGATTGAATCGGGCATTCTCAACAAACGGGTGGTTGAAGCACTGGCGAAATGTGGGGCGTTTGATTGTTTTAATATCAGCCGCGCCGATGCTTTCAACAATGCGGACTTTTTGATTCAGGCGGCGCAGCGTTTGCGTGCCGACCGCGCGAGCGGACAGGCCAGCCTTTTTGGTGAAGATTCTGAAGAAGGAATCGTATTGCCGCGGACACCGCAGTGGACGGAGAAGGAAGACCTTGCCGGCGAGCGCGAACTGTTGGGCGTGTATCTGAGCGGGCATCCGTTGACCCGATATAACCGCCTGCGTAAGGATCTCCGCATCGGGCCGAAGCTGCTGGGCTTGGAGCCTGAGATGGATGGTCAGGAGGTGCGTTTCGCGGCGTTAATTACCTCTGTCCAGAAGCGTATCAACAAGACGACCAAGGCGCCTTGGGCGGCGCTATTGTTGGACGATGGAGAAGTGCGGATTGACGGGCTGATGTTTAAGGAGGTGTATAGCAAATACATCGGACTGTGCGAGGTCGATGCTCCCGTGCTGGTGACAGCCGGCATTGCCAGCAAAGAGACGCCCGCCAAGCTGTTTATCCGTGAGATTATCCCGTTGGGTGATGCCGCGAAAACAGCGGCTAAGCAGGTGAACATTTACCTGACACCGGGTGAGGATATCATGGAGCGCCTGCACCAGATTGCGGAGTTAATCAAAAAGACGCCGGGCGAGCTGGGCTTTTTTGTGAATGTGATGGATGGCAAACGCAAGGTGGTTATCCGTCCTGATTACGGCATGGGGATTGACCCCACGGCAGACTTCATCCAGCAAGCCGAACAAATACTCGGCACGAATAACCTGCGCCTTGTGCCGTTGCCCATCACCTCCGGACGGCGGCGATGGAATGGCGGCGGCCGCGACGACGATTAAGTGTCCAGCTGGCCTTGATAGACGCAACGGCGCACTTTTTGCGTCGCGGTGCGTTCGAGCGGTTCAGCCGAAACGATTATTTTGCGCGGATGTTTGTAATCCGCAAGCCGTTTACAGCTGACCTTGACAATCTCTTCCAAGGCGGCCTTCATCTCGTCAAAAGGAACGTCCTGCCCATTGTTGCGGGTCTTGAAGAGCTCAACGTTCGGAGCGAGAATCGCACCTACGCGTTCGCCGGTCTCGCCATTCTCACGATAACCGACAACGACAATATCGCCAACCAATGGGTCGCGGGCAATGCAGTTTTCAACCTCTTCGGGATAGATGTTCTTGCCTTCGCGGTTGACGATGAGTGCCTTGCTGCGTCCGCGGATGGTGACGTAGCCTTCTTTATCCATCGACGCCAAATCGCCGGTGCGCAGCCAAGGGCCATCAAAGCTCGCTTGGGTGGCTTCGACGTTATTGTAATAACCCTTCATGACAATCGGCCCGCGGATCTGCAGTTCGCCGACGCCTTGTGCGTCCGGCTCGGCAATGCGGATTTCGATGTTCGGGATGCGCGTGCCAATCGTACCGATGCGCTGCTTGCGGAATTGTGCCACCGTGACAACGGGCGAGGCTTCAGTCAAGCCGTAGCCTTCTGTCGTGGCAATGCCTAGGGCGTTCAATCCGCGCAGGACATGCTGAGGGCACGGTGCTCCGCCGACAATTACGAGGCGCAAAGCGCCGCCGAGGGCTTGCTTGGCCTTCTTGCCGACAATCTTGCCTAAACCGATGCTCATCAAGACCCGTGCCATGGTGCTGGCGTCGATCTTCTCTTTGATGCGCTGGTACAGCTTATCAATCAACAGCGGCACCGCAATGAGGACGGTCGGCTTCAACGTCTTAATGTCTTCGCCCACGGTGCGCAGGTTTTCGACAAAGCTCATCGTTGCCTGACAGGTGAGTGGCACCACGAAGTTGGTGGTAAAGGAGAAGGAGTGGAAAAGCGGCAGCACAATCAAGAAGCTGTCACTCGACCCAAACTCAGGAATATGATCCAAACAGCCGGAGGCATCGCTGCAGAAGTTGTTCTGCGTGAGCATCGCGCCTTTGGGTTTGCCAGTGGTCCCGGAGGTGTAAATGATGGAGGCGATATCCTGCTCCACCGGGGCGTTGGCAATATAGAACGGATGCGGCTTGCCAAAGCAGGCGGCGAGGGCCTCTTCGTAATCCCGCACCGGGCGTCCGCACAGCTCGCTGCCGCGTTGGTCGCCGGCTTCATCGTAGATAACCAATCGGACGGACGGGAGCTCCGGCAGAATCTGCTCCAGCAGCTCTTTGTGCTTGGCGTCGGTAAAGACGGCGGCGGCTCCGGAGTCTTTCAATATATAAGCGACTTCTTCAGCGCGGAGCTTGTGATCCATCGGCACGACGGTGATGCCGACTGACGCCAGCGCGGAATAAAACTCAATCCAGCGGACATCGTTGTCGATAATAAATGCGACTTTGTCCTCGCGCGGCTTCAAGCCAAACGCCGTCCCGGCGGCTTCGGCCAAGGCCTCAACCCGCAGGGTAAACTCACGATAACTCAGCTGCCGCCATTCGCCGGCGCGCTTGAAGTTAAAGGCTATTCCATCCGGCCGTTTGCGAACGGCTGTCTCTAGTAAGGTACGAAAAGTCATCCGTGTTTCCACATATAACCCAGTTTGCTGTGAGACAAAATACCAGAAAATGTCACGAAATCAAGTACAAAGAATAGAAACCCCCATTTTTAGCACTTTTTCCTTTGTTTCACGGCGCCAATATGCTATAATCCACCCCTTCACAGCCGAAATTCGGCATGTGAAAGAAGCGAACGACGCAGCAGTCCGTGTGGGCAGCCGTCAAAGCGGATTAATCGGCTCAAAGAGCCTATTAGAGGAATAGACATGGACGCATTAGCTCCTAACAAGACCGGTATCGCATTGAAAGATTTGCTGGATGCCGGTTTGCACTTCGGCCACCAGACCAAGCGTTGGAACCCCAAGATGAAGCCGTACATCTTCGACAAGCGCAACGGCATTCACATCATCGACCTCACCCAGACCATGACGCTGATCGACGAGGCCGCTGAGTTCCTGAAGCAGACCGTCCTCGACGGCAAGAAGGTCCTTTTCGTCGCCACCAAGAAGCAGGCGCAGGAAGTCGTCCGCGAAGCTGCCGAAGCTTGCGGCCAATTCCACATGACCCAACGCTGGCTCGGCGGCACGCTGACCAACAGCCAGACCATCCGCCGCAGCGTCAAGCGCATGCGCCAGATCGAGACCATCGGCCGCAACAACAACGGCGTGCTCTCTCCCTTTAAAAAGGAAGCCGCGACCCTGCGCCGCGAGCTGGACAAGCTCCAAGCCAACCTCGGCGGTATCGTTGACATGCAGAACATGCCCGGCGCGCTCGTCGTCGTGGACATCTGCCGCGAATCCAACGCAATCAAAGAAGCCGTGCGCCTCGGCATCCCCGTGGTGGCCATCGTTGATACGAACGCCGACCCGGACCCGATCGACTACGTCATCCCCGGCAACGACGACGCAGTCCGCGGCGTGAAGATCATCATGGACGGCCTCTCCAAAGCTATCAAGGAAGTCGCCGACCAATACGCAAAGACCCAAGCCGACGAACGCGCCAAGCGTGCCTCCGAAGGCGGCGATGAAGCTGCCGCACGTCCTGCACGTCCGCGCCGCCCTGCCGGTGACCGTCCCGCAGGCGCACGCAAACCTCTCGGCGCACGCAAGCCGGCTGTGAAGAAAGACGCAGCCGAAGCTCCCGCCGCTGAAGCGCCGGTTGCCACCGAGGCTCCTGCAGCAGCAGTTGAAGCTCCTGCCGCGGAATAATGCCCCGTGAAGCGGACGGCACCGCGCTGTCCGCTTCACCCGGTTTCATCACCACTAACCCCACTTTGAATTAAGGAGAAATCATGGGAATCACAGTAGCCGATATCAACGAACTCCGCTCGATTACGAACGCGGGCATGATGGATTGCAAAAAAGCTTTGATTGACTGCAATGGCGATAAGGAAGCCGCAATCAAGCAGCTCCGCGAAAAAGGTTTGGCCATCCAAGTCAAGCGCGCCGACAAAGAATCCAACCAGGGCATCATCGACGCCGTCGAGAACAACGGTGCCATCGGCATGGCCGAGGTCAACTGCGAAACCGACTTCGTCGCCAAGACCGACAAGTTCATCGCGTTCACCAAAGCTGTCGCCACCACCGTTGCCACGGGCGATCTGAACGCCGCCACCACGATGAACGAAGAACTCGTCGCGCTCGTTTCCGCCACCGGCGAAAACGTCAAGATCCGCCGCGTCGCTTACTTCACCAAGCAAGGCGAAGGCAAGGTTGCCTCCTACATCCACATGGGCGGCAAGGTCGGCGTACTCGTCGAGCTCGGCTGCACCAAGGCTGACACCGCCGCCAACCCGGCGTTCGACGCACTGCTGCACGACCTCTGCCTGCAAGTCGCCGCCGCTGCGCCACGCTACCTGCTCCCGGAAGAAGTTCCCGCTGACGTTCTCGAAGGCGAGAAAGACATCTACCGCAAGCAAGTCGAAGGCAAGCCTGCAAACATCGTCGAAGGCATCCTCAAAGGCAAGGTCCAGAAGTTCTACTCTGAAATCTGCCTGATTCACCAGCCCTTCGTTAAAGAGCCCAAGCAAAGCATCACGCAGCTTGTGGATGAGTGCTCCAAGAAGACCGGCGATACGGTGACAATCCGCCGCTTCGTCCGCTTCCAACTCGGCGCCGCCTAAGCTTTACGCTGGCAGTGGCAGCCGACTTTGCGCCTGTAGCTCAGTTGGACAGAGCATCGGATTTCTAATCCGGCGGTCGCGTGTTCGAGCCACGCCAGGCGCGCCATCTATAAAAGCCTTGAGAACGTTAAGTTCTCAAGGCTTTTTCTTTTGGTGCCACCAAGCCTGCCCTACAAGACATTACCCCACACGGTGCGCTCGGCGAGCCCGCCCTACCCGCTAACGCACTGAACATTCACTCGCGTCAGCTCTACTCAAAAAGGTAGGGCGCGTTTCGCCGAAACCGCCGTACGGCATTAGCCCGCCATTCCCCTTGAGAGAATCGACGAAATCGAAGAAGTCGGTGAAATCGAGTTGAGTGTATATGGCAGGCGGCTTTGCCAAAGCTGTTGAGTTTGTTTGGCACGGCAGCGTCGACGACACTGCCTGCTTTATTGTTTGTACGCGATTTCATCGGCCTCGTCGATCTCGTCGAAGGTGTTGCTGCCGTATAAAAAGGTGCGCAACATATTTCCGCACGCCAACAACACAACCTCCGTCTTTACAGTCCGCTTCGGCTTTGTAAAGGTTACGATAGATGCGTATGATGTTGCGCATACGGGCACATTGATGAAAAAACATATGAATGTTTCTTGAAAAACACTCGGATGTTTTTACAAAAACACTTAAGTGTTTTTTCAGAATCACTTGAGTGTTTTTCTTCAAATATGGCCGTGTTGGTTCTTTGAAGCGACTGTTGCGGTATCTGTACGCACATGCGTGGGATACAGCACGCGGGCATGGTGGAGCATGCTGAAAGGCATTAATGTTTGTCTTGTCACTGCGCCGATCGCTGAAAAAGAAAAAGCCCCGCAGTGTTGCGGGGCTTTTGAGTATGCCGCGTGAACAGTTGTTCGCGGCGTCGCTTTGTTCCCGTGCTTACTTGCTGTAAGAGCGGTAGTAGGCGATCAGGGAGTTGGTGGAGGCATCGTGCGCCAACGGCTTGGAATCGTCTTCCAGCTGCGGCAGTATCTTGGAGGCCAAGACTTTGCCCAACTGCACGCCCCATTGGTCGAAGGAGAACACGTTCCAGATAATCCCTTGCACAAAGACCTTGTGCTCATAAAGCGCGATGAGCGAGCCAAGGGTTTCGGGCGTGAGCTTTTTCGCCATAAGGGTGTTCGTGGGGCGGTTGCCGCTGAACGTCTTGTGCACGACGAGTTCTTCCGGCACGCCTTCTTGGCGGCACTCGGCGGCAGTCTTGCCGAAAGCAAGAGCCTGCGTTTGCGCAAAGAAGTTTGCCATCAGCTTGTCATGATGCCCGGCCAGCGCGTTGTGCGACTGGCAGAAGCCGATGAAGTCGGCGGGAATCATCTTGGTGCCTTGGTGAATCAGCTGATAGAACGCATGCTGGCCGTTGGTGCCGGGTTCACCCCAGACAATCGGCCCGGTCGAATGACGGACCGGGGTGCCGTCACGCGTGGCGCTCTTGCCGTTGCTCTCCATATCCAGCTGCTGCAAATAGGCCGGGAAGCGTGCGAGGTATTGATCATACGGCAGCACGGCATAACTCTCGGCTTCGTAAACATTGTTATAAAGAATGCCCAACAGCGCAAGAATCACCGGCATGTTCGAGTTCAACGCCGCCGTGCGGAAGTGGCGGTCCATCTGATGATAACCCTCCAGCAAACGCTCGAAGCTGCGCGGACCGATATAACACATCAGCGACAATCCGATTGCACTCGGCAACGAATAACGTCCGCCAACCCAATCCCAAAACTCAAACATGTTCGCTGTATCAATGCCGAACTTGCTGACTTCCTCCGCGTTCGTCGAGACCGCCACAAAATGTTTCGCGACAGCCTTCTCGTCACCCAGCTCGTCTACCAGCCAAGCACGGGCGCTCAACGCATTCGCCATCGTCTCCTGCGTGGTGAACGTTTTGGAGGCCACAACAAACAACGTGCGGTCGGCCTTCACCTCGCGCAGCACTTCGGCCAGATGCGTACCATCCACATTGGAAACAAAATGACACTTTATATGCCGCTTGCCATAAGGACGCAGCGCTTGATACGCCATCAAAGGTCCCAAGTCCGAACCCCCGATGCCGATGTTCACGATGTGGCGGATCGGCTTCCCGGTAAACCCGATCCACTCCCCTGCCCGCACGCGTGTTGCGAAAGCGCTCATCTTCGCCAGCACGGCCTTGATCTCCGGCATCACATCCTGTCCGTCGACAAAAACAGGTTCATCGGAACGATTACGCAAAGCCGTATGCAACACAGCGCGATCTTCGGTCACGTTGATCTTCTCGCCCTCGAACATCTTCTGAATCCAAGACTTCACATCGGCGCGATAAGCCAACGCCACCAACTTGTTCATGAGATCTTGATCAATCAGATTCTTCGAATAATCCAACCGCCAGCCCGCCGCCTTCAGCAGGAAACGCTCGGCGCGTTTAGGATCCTCATCGAAAAGCTCGCGCAGGTTCTTGTTAACGAGATGATCCTTCACATCCTTCCACGCGGAAGTATTCATTATATTTGTATTCATAAGCTTTGAGACGTATCCGTTGACCCCATGCCGGCGCACCCCCGAAAACTGACACGTTCCCCAAGCACGCCATGGCTACCATAAACGAAAACAATGGAAGCTTCAGTATAGCATAACCGTACAAAATGTCGAGTGCTAATTTTTACATTTTCAAACTTCGGCCACGCATACCGGTCTACGCAAACACCTTTTCGCCCCGAAAGCCCCAACGGATATGCCCTATCAGGAACAAGCAAGACGCCCTCCTCCATTAAAAGCTCCTCATCCCCTCCAAGAGCTCCTTTAAAACCGCCACCTCCCCACCTCCGTCTCGCCTACTGCCCGCAAGGCATCACCACGTTGTGCGGGAAAATATCCGCGCCTGCATCATTTTGTCAGAAAACTGAGAAGTTTGCTGATAGAAGGGGGTTTTGGGTTGTATGGGAAGATGGAGAAATGGTATAATGGCCGCTTAAAGCCGTGTTGAGCTTAGTGTATCTATGAGTCCACATAAACCGGGTATTAGGGCGGAGGCGCCGACTATTGTGTTTTCGTCTGAGGAGCAGGCGGAACAGGCGGGGCGTTTGAAGCTGTTGATTGTGAGCGGGCCGTTGCAGGGGCGCGAGGTGTTGATCAATAAGCAGGCGTTTAGGATTGGCTCGGGGGAGGATAATGAGTTGGTGGTGCCGGATTCGACGGTGTCGCATAGTCATTGCCGGATTGATGTGGATGATAAGGGGTGTTTGATTCGAGATTTGAAGAGCACCAATGGCACAACCGTTCAGGGTATCCGGGTAACGTCGGCGCATTTGATTCCGGGCTCGGAGATCCGCTTGGGGAAGACGCGTTTGATTTTCTGTCCGATCCGTGAGGTGGATGGCGAGGTGCCGCTGAGTACGAGCGAGAGTTTTGGCAGGTGCTTGGGGCGGTCGGTGAGCATGCGGCGGCTGTTTTATTTGGCGGAGACGTATGCGCCGTCGGATGCGACGATTATGATTTCGGGCGAGACGGGGACGGGCAAGGAGGTTTTGGCGGAGGAGATTCATCTGCATTCGAACCGCCGCGAGAAGCCGTTTGTGGTGATTGATTGTGCGGCGATTTCGAAGGATCAGATTGAGAGCGAGCTGTTCGGGCATATGAAGGGCGCGTTTGCCGGAGCGGATAGCGACCGTGAGGGTGCGTTTGAAGTGGCGGATGGCGGGACGGTGCTGTTGGATGAGATTGGGGATTTGGCGCCGGAGCTGCAGCCGAAGCTGTTGCGGGTGTTGGAGAAGCGTGAGATCCGCCGCGTGGGGAGCAATGAGGTGCGTAAGATTGACGTGCGGATCATTTGCGCCACAAATAAGAATCTGTCGCTGGAGGTGGAGGATAATAAGTTCCGCAAGGATTTGTATTATCGGCTGTCGGTGGTGCATTTGGAGATTCCGCCGCTGCGGCGTCGGCGTGATGATGTGCCGCTGTTCATCAAGCAGTTCATCACCGACTTGCATGGGGCCGAGGCGATTGAGGATGTGGTGGACTTCCCGCGGACGGTGGAGATTTTTAAGAATTATGAGTGGCCGGGGAATGTGCGCGAGCTGCGGAATTTGATTGAGCTGGCGTTTTACAGCGAACATCGCCCGGTGGATTTGAGTGCATTCCTGAATATTGGAACGGTGCGTAAGGGGAGTGTGGAGTCTGACCCGACGTTTGACATCGACAAGCCTTTTAAGGATGCGAAGAACGAGTTGATTGAGCGGTTTGAAAAGGCGTATCTGAATGAGCTGCTGGCGCGTAACCGGCAGAATATCTCGCGTTCCGCCCGTGATGCCGACATCGAGCGAGCGTATCTGCAGCGGTTGATGACGAAGTATGGCATGCGGGAGTCGGACGCGCCTGTCAAAGAACAGCCCGAGGACGTTTAGTCGTATTATGCCCGAGGCTCCGATTATTGATCTGAATAATTTGTCGGTCGGTTATAACGGCAAAGCGATTTTACGCGGCATCACATTACAGGTGAACCGCGGGGAGATTGTTTTCATCCTGGGCGGTTCGGGATGCGGCAAGAGCACGCTATTGAAACATGTGATCGGTTTGCTGCCGCCGATTAAAGGTTACGTGAATCTTTGCGGCGAGCGTTTTGCTCCGGCGGCGTCGGAGGAGGTCCGGCAGCGGCTGATGCGGCGGTTTGGCGTGGCCTATCAAGGCGGGGCGCTGTTTGGCAATATGACGCTGCTGGAGAATGTCATGCTGCCGATGGAGGAGTTTACCGAGCTGCCGTATCAGGCACGGCGTGACACGGCGCATTTGAAGCTGTCACAGGTGGGCTTGCTGCATCGGGCCAATCACACGCCATCGGAAATCAGCGGCGGCATGAAGAAGCGTGCGGCGATTGCACGTGCGCTGGCACTGGACCCGGACATCTTGTTTTTAGACGAACCCTCTGCCGGGCTCGACCCGGTCACCTCGGCGGACTTGGATCAATTGATCAAGCAGCTGACGCAAACGCTGGGCATTACCGTGATGATTATTTCGCACGAGCTGGCCAGCATTGAATCAATCGCCGACCGCGCCGTATTCCTCGATGCAGAGATCGGCGGCGTCCTCGACCAAGGGACGCTCGATTATTTGAAGAACCAAAGTCCGCATCAGAAAGTCCGTGACTTTTTCCATCGTAAACCCAGCCAACCCCAAGAAACACCATGAGTGCAAAAGTACACTATGTTCGAATCGGATTCTTTGTCGTCCTGGCAGTTTCGCTGATCATCGGCGGCGTGGTTGTCTTCGGTGCGGCCCACATCTTTGAATCGCCGGTGTTAGTAGAGACCTATTTTGACCAAAGCGTGCAAGGGCTGGAGGTCGGCTCTGATGTCAAGCACCGTGGCGTCAAGATCGGGCGGGTCAAAGAGATTGGTTTTGTGCATGAGCATTACAAGGTTGATGAGAACGACCGTAAGCAGCGCAAAGCTTCCCGTTATGTCCGGATTGTTGTGGCAATCACATCCACGCGCAAGGATCAGACGTTTGAGACGGTCAGAAAGTTAATTACTTACGGCCTGCGAATTTGCATTCGGGCACAGGGTATTACAGGCACCATGCTGCTGGAAACCGATTTCGCCGATGCCAATCGCATGGCGGAAGACTTGCCGATTTTCTGGGAGCCGGAGTATTTCTACATCCCCTCAATGCCGAATACGATGACGGAATTGACGACGTCACTGCAGGGCGTGTTTGACCGCTTGAACAAGCTTGAGATTGAAAAGGGCGTTGAGCAGTTCAACTCCACGCTGCAGGCGATTGAAGTTGCAGTGAAGGACGCGAAGATCGGCGAGCTCTCGGCGCAAATCAAAACCCTTGCGGAGAACGCCACCGCCTCCAGCGAACGGTTGAACAAGATTCTCGAAAGCGAGGAGATTCACAACGGCTTGCGCGGTGTTAATGAGGCGATCAATAATGTGATTGCGCTGACCGGCAACCTGACCAACGAAGTGCCGCGCCTCTTCGACAAGATGGAATTGCTGGGGCGTACCATCGGCCGTTCGGTGTCAGAGCAGAATGATAATCTCGACCAGACCTTGCAGAATGTCGATAAGTTGGTTATCGGCGCAACGGACTTGGTGAACGAGATTAAAGCCAATCCGTCGTTGCTGATTTTCAGCAAGCCCGCAGCCACCTTTGACGAATAACTCCGGAGGAACCCACATGTTTGCTTCATTACGTTTCGCTCTGCCATTGCTTGTGTTAGCCGGCTGCGTCAGCAGTACGTCACACGAGCCGCCCAAGAAAACCTTTTATGTGCTGAACGCCTTGCCCGCGGCGGCGGAGCAACAAGCCGTCTCCTCGCCTTATGCGAAGGACAACGTGCTGATTGCCAAGACTCGCACCACAACGCTTAGCGATACGAAAATGCTCACGGCGAAACTGCCGGACAATCAAATCCGCAACTACACCTTGCACGAGTATTACGCACCGCCGGCATTACAAGTTCCTGAGCTACTGGCGGAGGCTCTCCGCCGTGCAAATGCTTTTGGGGCTGTCATGACACAACTGCCGCAGTCCGATATCAAGTGGCGTATTGAAACGGTGCTGGAAGAACTTTGCGGCGATTACCGTAACCCCGATAAACCGCTTGCCGTGGCATCCGTGCGGCTGTATTTGGTGGATGCGCAGAAGAATGGCTTTGCGCCGATCCATCAAGAATTGCTCCGTGCGGAAGTGCCCCTGAACGACAAGCGCCCCGCCACTCTGGCCGAGGGTTTGAATACGGCATTGTGGCAAGCGTTGACCAGCTTTAATCCAAAAGCACTCTAAACGGCTCATGGTTAAACATTACCATGTTGCCGGAATCGGCGGTGTCGGTATGAGTGCGCTAGCGCAGGCGTTGCTGGATGCCGGGCACACCGTCAGCGGTTCCGACCGTCAGCTAGATGGCGGAGACGATGCGCCAGTGTTTGGCATCTTCCGTCGCCAAGGTGTCGAACTCTTCCCGCAGGACGGCTCGGCGGTTACGCCCCATGTGAATGCGTTAGTCGTCAGCACGGCGATTG
The DNA here is from genome assembly GCA_031552845.1 of Kiritimatiellia bacterium. Taxonomy (GTDB): domain Bacteria; phylum Verrucomicrobiota; class Kiritimatiellia; order RFP12; family DVOR01; genus JAVBMC01. Next base: position 52,190 of record JAVBMC010000028.1, on the reverse strand, counting down.
AACCGGACAATCCGGAAGTGTGCCGCGCACAGGCGTTGAACATCCCCATCTTACACCGCTCCGCAGCATTGGCCGAACTCGCACAGGCTTACGAATTGATTGCTGTGACCGGCACCTCCGGCAAGAGTACCGTGACGGCTCTGTTGGGATGGCTTCTTGAAGGCGCGGGACTCAACCCCTGCGTTGTCAACGGCGCGGGCATCATCGGCTGGGAAGCCGACGGCACACGCGTGGCCTCTGTTCGTAAAGGTGCGCGCTATTTGGTTGCCGAGGCCGACGAGTCGGACAAATCATTGATGGCGTTCAACCCTGTCCATGCGTTGATTACCAATGAATCGGCCGATCACTTCAGCTTGGAAGAAACCACGGTGCTGTTCGATGCGTTCAAAGCTAAAGTCACCGGTTCTGTAATCGATGGCCGCGATGGTGCGATGCCGCAGAACATCCGTCTTGATGGTTGGCGCGGTTATTTCACCGACGAAGGCGTTGATTACTGCGTTCCATTGCCGGGCGTGCATAATGTACAGAACGCGTGGAATGCTGTACGGCTAGCGCGGCTTTTGGGCACCGATGCCGCGTTGCTGAAGAAAAGCCTCGCAGGCTTTCGCGGGCTGCATCGCCGTTTGGAGTTCACAGGCAACTGCGGTTCCACGCCGGTGTTTGACGACTACGCGCATAACCCCGAAAAGCTCGCGGCGGCCCTGACTGCATTGCAGGCGATTTATCCGCAAGGCGTTGCAGCGTTGTGGCGTCCGCACGGTTATGCCCCGCTGCGTAAAATGTGCACTGCGCTGGCCGAGATGTTCGCCACCCGTCTGCGTCCGGTTGACAAGCTCTTGCTGTTGCCGGTGTATGATGCAGGTGGTAATGCCGACCGTTCTATCACGAGCGATGCGTTGGCACAGGCGATTGTGCAAGCGGGCGGTGCGATGCCCGCCATGCCGCAAACGATGGACGAGGCGGAAGAACTGCTGCGGGCGTTGGCGCCGGCATGCGGCTGCCTCGTGACCTTCGGCGCCCGTGACCCCGACCTGCCGCGTTTGGCACGGAGGCTGGGGCGTGCATAACAAGACCCGTGAGCGCTGGACGGGCCGCCTTGGAATTATCTTGGCGGCGGCCGGCAGTGCAATCGGTCTTGGCAACCTGCTCCGCTTCCCGGCGATTGCTTCGCAGAACGGCGGCGGCGCTTTCATCATCCCTTACTTCGTGGCGTTGTTTGTCCTCGGCTTGCCCTTGTGCTGGGTGGAATGGACGCTGGGGCGTTTCGGCGGCAAGCATCACTGCGGCAACTCTCCGGCTATTTTCGATAAGCTCAAACCCAACCGTCCCTTCCTCAAATATTTCGGGACGCTAGGCGTGGTGGGACCGCTGGGCATTTTCATCTACTACATCTATATCGAATCGTGGACGCTGGGTTATACGTGGTTTGCGTTCACCGCGGCCTATCATGGTATTACCGATCCTCAGGAGATGAATGCGTTCTTCACGGAGTTCCTTTCCGGCAAGACACGTTTTATTTTCTTTGCGCTGACCTTCATCGTCAATATGCTGATCATCTATCGCGGGGTCAGTAAAGGGATTGAAAAGTTCTGCCGCGCAACCATTCCGCTCCTGGCGGTAATCGGTATTGTGCTGGCGATACGCGTAGCTTTTCTGGGCGCACCGCTCCCGGAGCAGCCGGAGTGGAATGTCAACAACGGCTTCGGGTTTCTGTGGAACCCGGACTTCAGCAGCCTCCTCAAACCAAAAGTCTGGCTCGCGGCGGCGGGGCAGATATTCTTTACATTGTCCATCGGCATTGGCTGCCTGATGACTTATGCTTCTTATTTGCACGAGAAGCACGATGTTACGCTCTCCTCCATGACGTCTGCATTCTTGAACGAGTTTATGGAGGTGATCATTGGTGCCTCCATCGTTATCCCTGCTGCGTTTTGTTTTTTCGGGCCCATCGGCACGCAGACTGCGATTGACGGCGGCATGTTCGGATTAGCCTTCCGCACAATGCCGTTGATTTTCAACCACACCGCAGGCGGCGGACTCGTGGGGCTTGTTTGGTTCCTGCTGTTGTTCATTGCAGGCGTGACCAGCTCGGTGTCTATTTTCCAACCGAGCGTTGCCTTTGTTGAAGAACGCCTGCATGCATCCAAACATAAAACAGTTTTAGGGATTGGGGCGGTAGTGCTGCTTTGCTCTCCTGCGGTGCTCTTTATCGATGGCGCGGTGGACGAAATGGATTTTTGGTTCAGCTCATTCGGCCTGCCGTTGTTCGCATTCATTGAGCTCTGCGTCTTCTTGCGCTACATTGGATTGGATAACGGCTGGAAACTGCTGCACGAACACGCCATCATCCGCATCCCCGGATGCTTCAAGTATGTCTTAGGTTTCGTCACGCCCGTGGTGCTGGCATCAATCCTGCTATCGTGGCTATTGACCAGCGGCTGGCGCAGCATTTTGCTGTTAGATGTTCCACACGAAAAACTATTAGGAATCTTGACGGTGCGCCTGATGTGTGCTACACTAGTAGCCGTCACGATTTGGCTGATTCAAAAGACTCACCCGAATACAGTTGCGGACGATGCCCCGGCCGAGGCGCCACAGGAGGTTGCATGAACGAGTATGGTTGGATTCTCCTTGGAGCTTCATGGACGCTGACCTTTGGGTTCAGCATCTATTTTCTAATTCTGGCCGTCTGCCATCCGGAAAATCACGACTGATGGAAATATTATGATATTACAGATTGAATCGATTGCTTACCTAGGCAGCGGCGTTGCCCGCCACGAAGGCAAGGTTATCTTTGTGCCCCTGACCTGCGTGGGCGAAACCGTCGACGTGGAAATCGTCGAAGACCGCGAACGCTTTGCGCGAGGCCGCGTGACGCGTATTGTCGAAGCCTCTCCGGATCGCCTGCCCGGCTACCACTACACACCGGGCTGTTGCTATGTACACATGTCCCACGCGGCCGAGTTAGACGCAAAGAAGACCCAGCTGGAGTACTTCATCAAGCATCCCGTGGCACAAGTTATCAGCTCACGCCCCTACCTCAACTACCGCAACAAAATACGCTTCGAAGCCGGTGCCAACGGAACGCTCGGCTACTTGGGCGAGGACAACACCTCCATCGTCGATATGCCGCAAGACCCCTTGGCGCATCCGGCCATCAACCTGCGCCTGACCGAGCTTCGCGCCGATCGGACCTTCATGAACAACCGCATTCCCGGACACAAAACAATCCTGCGGTACACGCCGCGTAATGGCGTCCACGTCTGGCAGAACACGCCGCCGAATCTCGTGCTGACAGAACAGACCTGCCTAGGTGACCTGCTCGTGCATGCCGGTGGATTTTTCCAAGTCAATCCGCCGGTTACAGACTTGCTCCTCGAACACGTGACCCGCTCAATCCGTCCCTGTGGCACGCTGCTGGATTTATACTGCGGTGTCGGCGGCTTCGCGCTCAGTGCCTGCCGTGACGAAGTCGCGCAATCAATCTTTGGTTATGAATACAGCACCGAGGCCGTCGTCAATGCCACCCAAAATGCCGTCAACTTACACCTAGACGTACGCTTCCGCCATGCCGACATTGAACAGCACATTGGCAACATCCTTGCCCTGCACACAAAAGGCAAAGACGCTGCCGTCATTGTCGACCCGCCCCGCCGCGGCCTCACGCCGACCATCCTGCAAGCACTGTGTGACACGCCCCCTCACCAATTATGCTACATCTCCTGTTCGCCCGATACGCTCGCACGGGATTTAGGCGTGCTCAAGATGAACGGCTTCACAATTCAACACGCCACGCTGTTTGACATGTTCCCGCGCACGGCACATTTCGAAAGCGTTGTTATTCTGTCACACCAAGGATGAAGCGGGTGCGGTGCTTGGCCAGCTCCGGACGGAAGGCCAACAGCTCCCGCCAATCCTCATCCTTCAGCTGCTTCCACTTGTCGCACTTCGTGCTGAACTCCGGCCGGTCGCGCAAAAGGCGCGTCCAACACCGCGGCTGAAACTCTTTCCACTTATCGCAACGCTCCGCAAACTGTGGCTGCGCTGCCAACAGGAAAGACCATTGATCGGCACTCATCTCCTGCCACTTGTCATGACGCTCCGCCAGTTCCGGCTGTTTGTGCAAAATCAACGTCCAGTCCTCGACCCTCAACTCATCCCACTTATCGCAATGCTGAGTCAATTGCGGATGTTCACGCAATAATTTCCGCCACGCATTCACAGGCACTTGCTCCCACGCCGCAAACCGTTCTGCAAATTGCGGCTGATGACACAACAGCTGCACCCAGTCCGACAAACGCAGTTGCTCCCAATCCTTAAAATACTCCGCCAGCTGCGGCTGCACTTGCAGCAGATCAATCCACTCGCTGATGTCCAAACGCGCCCACTGCGTGAACTGATCTGCGAACTGCGGCTGCTTGCGCAGCAAAAACAGCCAGTCCGCAAAGCCAATCGCCTGCCAGTCCGTCACCTCAGTCGCCCGCTCAGGCTTGCGCGGCAGCAGAACCTCCGGACGTGTAAAATACTTCTCCAACTTCGGGCGGCGCGATAACAGGTCCCACGCCTGTTCAAACGTAAACCGACTCCACACCTGACACTTATCCGCCAGCTGCGGCTGACGCCACAATAAGTTCAGCCAATCCAACACGCTGATCTCATTCCACTTCGTACAATGCGATGCAAACTGCGGCTGATTCTCCAACAACATCCGCCAATACACTCCGCCCAGCTCATCCCAACGCGGACACTTCGCCGCCAGTCCCGGCTGCGCCTGAATCAATCGCACCCAATCGCCAATCGGCATCTGCTCCCAACAGTGACAATGCTTCGCCAGCTCCGGCCGGCCCTGCAAAAGCTTCGCCCAACGCTCCGGACTAATCCGATCCCATAACTGACAGTGACGCTCAAACCCAGGCTGCCACAACAACAACTCCGGCCACTCCTCCAACGAAAGCGACTCCCACTCGGCAAACCCATTACTCCGCCACGGATACAACGACAACAACACCGACGGCATCTGACAATACGGCTCCAAATCCGGCGCACGCATCAAAATCTCACGCAGCGGCTTAAACTGAAAACGATCCCAGCACGGACACTGCGCCGCGAACTGCGGACAATACTTCAACAGCTCGCTCCAATTATGCACCGGAATCCGCCCCCATCCATCAAAGTCCCCCGCTCGCTCCGGATAAATCGATAACGCCACCTCGGGCAAACGGCAATGCCTCTCCAACTGCGGATGCCTCACCAACAGCTCCCGGATCTGTTCAAACTCAAACCGCCGCCAAAACGGACACAGCTCCGCAAACTGCGGCTGCGCCGGCAAAATCACATAACACCAATCCTGTGGCGAGAAAATTTCCCACCGCACAAACCGCTCCGCAAACTCCGGCCGCGCAGCAATCAACTCCGCCCAAAACAGATTATCAAAACTCGCGTACAAGTCGTTACATTTAGACGCCAGTTCCGGGTGACGCGCCAACAAATCGCCCCACTTCAAACGAGCCAAAGAATCCCACCCCGTGAATTGCTCCGCCAATTCCGGGGACTCCAACAGCTCCTCCCATGTCAAACCACTATCCATCAACAAAAATCCAACAACTCTACAAATCCACTCCAACGCACGGATACATTATAAACACTCCCCCCCATCTTGTCAACCCAGATAAATGTGCCAAAACAAATACTTCACAAAAACCCGCCTATAAACGCTCCATTTACCGCTTCTCTCCTCCTCATCTCCACCCAACTCACCAAATCCACCTCCACAAAACCAACCGCCACCCCAAATAACTTTCCTTCAACTTCGGCTTGACTTTGCCGCAAAATCTGCTAAACTGCACCCCATGCAACGCACGTCAACATCTACATTTACCAACACCCCAAATACGCATTTCGCGCCCAATTGGTGGGGGTTAGACGCGTATGCCCGCATTGCAAATCACTCCGGAAAAGACACTCAAAATACAACGTCAGCCTGACCGCTTTCCGCCCAAGAAATATTCCGTAAAACGGATGAATTAAAGCATTCTCCCGTTTTAAACCTCCACGTGCCCCCCGTGTCACAACTCTCACACACCCGTGTCACATTTGTTTGCCACCCGTGTCACAGTACGCACACACCCGTGTGACAATTCTTCCACGCCCGCACAACAGTACTTTCACACCCGTGAAACATTTGTGACGAACCCGCGTGACAGTACGCACGAACCCGTGAAACAGTACGTTCACACCCGCGGAACAGTACGCATAAACGTTTGATCGTACTAAACCCAATACACAAACGTACTAAAACGAATCCATCAGCGTACTGTTTCGCACCCTTGATCGTACTGTTTTGCGGGTTGCGTTGGGAGGGGACGAGAAAGGAGATAAATAAAAACGCCGCAGCGTGGTTTCGCGGCGGCGTTTTGTTGAAAAGTAAAATGTGAATGGGTTTATTTGGGGAGGGTCCATGCAGTGCCGAGGAGCATGTGCATGAAGGTGGGTTCGTTGAGGTAGGCGCGTTGGTCGTGGCCAAAGCTGGTGGCGAAGACTTTGCCTTTGCCGTAGTTACGCGTCCAGGAGACGGGGTAGTCGTTTTTCTCTTTGTTGTTTTGTTTTTCGGGCTCGTTGGATTTGGCCGTCACGGGGTCGCTCATGTCGAGTGAGATGAGGACGTTGATTTTAGAGCGGTCGGCGTAGGGGCGTTTGTGCTGGTAGATTTCGTCGCTGAACTTGAAGGGTTCTTTGCCGAACATCGCTGTGAGGGGCGAATTGGGGGCGTCGATTTTGAATGTCCATGTGCCGCCGGCGTGCCAGGGGTGTCCGTCGAAGAGGCCTTGAGAGATGTCGCAGAGGGTGGGTGCTTCGGTGAAGGTGTCGAGCCCGCCATGGAGGAGGACGTAGCCGCCGCCGCCGCGGACGAAGCCGGCGATTGATTTTTGGAGGTCATCGCCTTCTTTGATTTTGAGGTGGGTGGCGTTGTTGATGATGAGCACTTGGTATTGGTCGAGGTTGTCTGCCGTGAGCGCGGTGTAGTCAGTGCTGAAGTCGGGGCGGATGAGTCCGGCTTCTCCGGCGGCGCGGTACATGGCGTTGGCATGAACAATCGCTTCACCGTGGACGAAGCCTTCACAATGCGAGAAGACGAGCACGCGCGGAGCCGGGGCGGGGAAGGCCTTTTTGAGCTCGGTCAAGTTTTTCTCAATGAAACCTTTCATCGTTGCTTGGTTCTCGGCGGAGACCGGCTTGAGGGCCGGTGCGGCGCAGAGGGTAAGGCTGAGGCCGAGGGTGAGGAGCGCGAGTTTGGTTTTCATGGTGTTGCCTTTTGACGAGGATGGATGGAGCGCAGCCGGCGTGGCGCGTGTGTGGGATTAAACTTTGAGCGTGTAGCCGTCGCGGTAGTTACGCGTACGCCAAGCGGGATTGCCTGTGCCATTGGCGAAGATGTTGCGGACGGGGTCCCAATCAAAGCCGGCGTCTTCGACGTAGGAGGTGTTGAAGAGCTGGCAGAGGATTGCCGAGCGCGCGCCGACTTCGGCAGGCGAACAGGGCTGCTGGCGCGATTTACAGCAGGCAACAAAGTCTTCCAAGTGGCCGCCTTTGGTGGCGTAGAGTTTGACCTTGGCGTCTTTAAGGAATTCTTTGCGGGCTTTCTGCACGGCGCTTTCGAGTGAGCCGCCGTCTTCTTTCTTGGAGAAGCGGCTGAAGACTTGTCCATCGCGGATAATCTCGAACTTGTCACGGTTGACGGACACGACGCCATCGGTGCCGGAGAAGACTGCGCCGAATTCGCCGAAGGGTTTGTGGGTGAGAACGACGCCATCAGCAAAGATCATCTGTGCGCCGGATTGCGAACGCTTGTTGGAATCTTTGCGGTCGGCCTTAATCATTTTGACCGGGCCGCTGCTGTCCATGTCGAGTCCCCATTGGGCGATGTCGAGGTGGTGTGCGCCCCAGTCGCCGCAATAGCCGGTGCCGAATAAATCATCCATGCGCCAGACCATCGGGAAGAAATCGTGAACGCCGCGCGGTGAAAGCTCGGGGTTGTATTTGACCAGCGGGGCGGGTCCGCACCAGCGGTCCCAGTCGAGGCCGGGTTCCATGGCTTGTTCTTGTGCGGGGTCGGTGTGCGGTTTGGAGGGGCCGCCGAACATGCAGTCGACTGTTTTGACTTTGCCGATAACGCCGTTTCTCACGAGCTCGGCGGCGGTGCGGAACTCGACGCCGGAGCGTTGCATCGCGCCGGTCTGAATGATGCGCCCGGTCTCTTTGGCAACCTGCATCACGGCGACGGCTTCGGCAACATTGTAGGTGAGGGGCTTTTCGCAATAGACGTCTTTTCCGGCGCGTAGGGTTTCGATGGTCATGATGGCGTGCCAGTGGTCAGGCGTTGCGATGCAGACGACGTCGATGTCTTTGCGGGCGAGGATTTCGCGATAGTCGTTGTAGGCTTTGCAGTTGCCGGGTTTGCCGCGCTCAGGGTTCTTGGTGTAAAACGCATCGACGCGGCGCAGGGCATCCTCGCGGCGGTTGGTATCGACGTCGCTGACTGCGGTGATGACGAGGTCGCGCCACAGGAAGTTGTCAAGCAGGCTGCGGCCTTGGATGCCAAGACCGATAAAACCCATGGTGAGTTTTTCATTCGCCTCTGCGGCGGCGAAAGCATAGTTGGGAAGAATCAGGGGAGTGCCCGCGATGGCGCCGGCTTTCAAAAAGTTTCTGCGAGAGAAATTCATGGACGGTCTTTCGGAGGAAGAGGTTATTTGAGGACTTCGGTGGTGTCGGACCCGCGAATGGAGTTGACTGTGGACTCTTCCGCCTTGGCGTCCTGGTTGGATTTGTTGAGGTAGTGCTCAATGTCAAAAGAGACGGGGGTCGGTTCTTCCTGCTTGACGCTGGCAGGAGGAATGATCGAGACGTTGGCGGGATTCTTGGCCTGTTCCTTGAGTTCCTTCAAGCGGCGGGCTTCGCGCTCCTTGAGGGCTTTCTCGCGATACTGCTTCAACGCTTTGCCAGCTTCTTCCTCAGCTTTGATGCGATCTTCTTGGCTCTTCTCTGCCTCGAGGAGCTCGTCCTTGGTCATCGGATCAGCCAGCGGACTTCGGGACCAACGCGTCGTCCAGATGTCGGAGGCGTTGAGAGCATCCTTACGGTATAATGCTTCGCGCTGGGCGTCTTCGGAAGTCTTCATTACGTAGGGCGTCAAGAAGACCAGCAGCTCGACCCGCTTTTCGTTGGTGGTCGTGGAACCGAACAGATACCCAAGGATGGGAATATCCATTAAGAATGGAATGCCGGTGCGGTCGTTCTTTTTCTCTCCTTGCACCAAGCCGCCAAGCACCACGGTCTGCCCGTCTTTAACAGCCACATCGGCTTGCAGTTTGCGCGTGTTGACGGTGGGGTAGGAGTCATTACCCACTTGTTGGTTTGGACCGATCGTCTCGAATTTTTCATCGACCGTCAGCACCACGTTGCCGCTAGGGCTGATGCGCGGAGTGACTTTGACAGTCAGGCCGATGTCGCGCTGGTCGTAGTCCGGAACTTCCTGACCGTAGTTGTAGTTGCCGGAATAACGCACGCCTTTATAGAGGTAGCGCATCTCGGTGGCTTCAATGGTGGCTTCCTTATTGTCCAGCGTCATGATGATGGGCGAGGAAATGATCTTGGTGCGGTTGTCGGTCTTGCTGGCGTTGATCACCATATCCAAGTTCAGGTTCGCAAAGGTGGCGAAGTACTTGATGCCCTTCGAGGCAAAGGATACGGCGTTGGAGCTGGCATCGCCGATTGCACTCGGCAGGATCTGCAGGTCAAGCGGGGTATTGAGTCCGCCGCCGCCGCCGCCGGCGAAGTAGGTGTCGCCGCGATGTTTGATGCGCTGCACCCAGTCAATGCCGGTGCTGATGTCTTCGCCCAGCTCGACTTGCAACACGACGGTTTCGATGAGCACCTGCGCCAAATCAACGTCCAGTGCTTCAATGATTGCTTCAAGCACCATCATGTCGCCCGGGCTGGCCATCACGATAACGGCATTAATCCGGCGGTCGGCCAAGACAGTGATGTTATCCTTGTTCAATTCGCCGACTTTGCCGGTGGAGGATTTGTCGCCGCTTGCCGCACGCGAGGCCGCAGGTGCCGGAGTGGGAGGCGGAGTGGTGCCGGTCGTCAGGCTGCGGTTGTCGCCCGGCGTGGCACCGCTGCGAGTTGTGGAAGACGAAGAGGAGCTGCCGCTCTTGCCGGAGGAGGAACCCTTGGAAGAAGAGGCGTTGCCGATGAGTTCGTTCAGGATGTCCACAACGCCTTTATCACTGTCCTTGCCTTCGACGGACGCGTACTTGAGGCGGATGATTTTGACCTGCACGTCGGGGGCGGTTTCGACATCGAGTACATCAATCACCTTGTCAAAGAAGTCCATGTTTGCTTTGCGGGTGATGATGATAAGCTTGTTGGAGCGCTCGTCGGAAATGATCTGCACCTTGCCGCGGATCATGCCGCGGTCGGCATCACTTACGAGCGTTTCGAGAATCGCGCTGGGAACGATCTCCGGCTGCGCCGCCGCGCCGGGGCGCGTCACACCGGGGATCGAGGCGCGAGTGCTGATACCCGGGGAACCGGAGCGCGAAGGCTCAGCGGCGGTGGTTGATTTTTGCGACTGCTGCGATTCGGTGACCATGGCTTCGATGCGGCTCTTGATGTCTTCGGCCTTGGCGTATTTGATAGCACGGACAAACACCTCTTCCATCACGGGGAGGGGCTGATCGATGAATTTGATGATTTCCAACATGCGGTTGACATTGGCCTGCGTGTCGGTAATCAAAATGGAGTTGGTGCGCTCAAAGGTTTGAATAACGCCATCAGTACGCTTCAAGCCTTCAATGGCTTTCTTGGCCTCTTCCACCAAGATTGCCTTGAGCGTAATCATGCGGCTGACCATCTGCCCTTTGTCCGGGTAGTTCTTTTCGCCGGTAAATTCGGTGATGATGCCTTTAGTACGGATGTCCTTACCGGGAACGACGCGGATGAAGACGTCGTCTTCGGTTGGCAACAGTGCAATGCCGTGCATCAGCAGCACGTCTTCAATCGCACGCAGATATTCCTCCTCGGAAAGCTCAACTTGACTGCGCAGGGTAATCGTCGCCTTGGGCACATCGGGACCGACGAGCAGCGTCTTACCGGTAGCCATGGAGTAGAGCTGCAGGAAGAGATCAGAGGGAGCTTCCGCGAACTTGAGCGCCGGCAAACCGTTGGTCCCTTTTTCAGCGGCGTCAATCTGTTCAGCGATATCGGTTGAGCTGACGGTTGTCACCGGCGGCGTCCGAGTAGGAGTAGTTGTCCGTCCGCCGGCGGGAGTGGCGGGAGCGCCGGTCGGGCGCCCGGGCGTAAGACGGGAGCGGGACGGAGCCGCCGTCTGCGCCTGTGCTACTAGCACGGCGGCCAGCATGACGATTGAAAGTAAAAACTTCTTCATAACTTCATTCCTTTGAAATCAAAATAACTTACTGTTCCGCATTCTTTGCCACGGGCTGCTCATCATCCGAGGCGAGCACAACAGCATCTTCAGGAGAGGCGTTCGTCGCCGCAGCCGATGTTTGGCGGGCGGCGGGTTGACGGGGTGAACTGGAACGCCGCGGAGTGGCGTTGGTTTTGGGTGCCGGCTTGACAGCCGGTTTGGGCACCACGTTTGTTGCCGCAGGTGTCACGCTTTCAGATGGCGAAACTGTGGCAGGCACCGCATTAGTGTCAGTCACGGCAGCGTCATTCTTCTCTGCACCATCTTCGTCAGTATCGCCTTCATCGGCGCCGCCTTCTGACGGAGCGGTCTTGGCAGGTTCGTCCACCGCGTTTGGCGAACGCATGTAAGCGCAATACAAGGTGAAGGAACCGCGTAGAAAGCCCGGGTTCTGTGGATGCGGACGGATGAAGAGATGGCGCAGGTCGAACATTACGCCCTCAGACTCCAAGTCGTAGAGAAAACGCGTAAGCGCGTCGAGACGGCCATCCCATTCACGGCACTCAATCGCAGATTCGTATACTTCGCCGACGCGGTTTTCTTTACCGGTCTGGCGCTTGGCGATGTTGAGTTTTTCCTTGGTGGCGATGTTGTCCATGATGCTCAGCCAATGCGTATCGACAGCCTTGGTCATCGAAAACACCGGCATGAGCGCTTTGAGATCATCATATCGCGCCTGAATTAACGGGCGGTCGGCAATGGTCTGACGCTCAAGGGCCAGTTGGGACTTGGCATTTGTATAAGCCGTGCGCTTGATTTTCAACGAATCGAGCTGCTTCCTGAGCGAGAAGCCCAGTACACCGTAAAGTGCGATTAATACGGTAATGATTAAAAGCGTGCGTTCGCGGGCGGATACAGTACTCATTGCGCCTTCCCTCCCGGAAATTGCGCTGCGATGTCAAAGCGGTGCTTGCCACGCTGCGCTTGTGAAGGCCCCGTCAGCGTTACCGGATCAAACAGTAACGTCTCCGTTTTCCCACGCCGTAAAGCGGCAATGCCGTCCTTGAACTCGTACACCTGTGCGGGGTCATCGGCCTCGCCCGAGATGCGCAAGCCCTCCTCGCGGCGATAGGTGAACGAGGTCAAGGTAATGCCAGCCGGCTGAACCAACGACATTTGCCTCAACACTTCAACAGCTGCCAAGTCGCGATCCATGTAGGCACGGATTAAACGGACGCGTGCCATGAGGTCGGTTGCTTCTTTATATTCTTGCGCGATTGCTTGGGAGTTTTTCTGTACTCCTTGGACCATCTTATCACAGCCGATCGGCGAGAGGAACAAGATCGCTGCCAGAAACACCCAGACGATTCCCGCGGCGCCTGCACCAGTGAAGAGCCGCTGACGGGCCTTACGCTCGACCTCGGCGGCACGCCACTTCACCGGCATCAAATCAATGGTATCAGGTTCAACCGAACGGTTCGCCGCACCTTGAGCGCAAACGTTGACTTCGGGCAGCGTCTTATAACGGATGGAGCAGGAGAGCGCATTTTTGACGGCTTCCATGGACTCCGGGTTGACCAAAGGAGTCGTTGCCAAAGTTTGATCAAGCGTATCCGAAATCGTAAATGCCTCGACGCTCTCGAACGTTGCCGGCGGACGCAGAACCAAGATTTCAGTAAAAGGCTGCGCGCCCATGACGACTTCAATGTTAAGAAATGAGAGCGTCAATTCGCGGATAAAGTCGGACGGTGCATAAATCTTACCTAGCGTACGCGCCAACACCGGGATGCCGTGATCCAATACCAGCAAGTCCCAACCGGAGCCGTCGTTCATCAGCACCGCATGACGCCCGGCGCGGGTCAGCTCCAGCGGTTCGCACAAGCTACGCCACCATGCGAGCAAGCTGACCTCCACGCGCACAGCACGAAGTTTATTGGCTTCAAGCGCTTCGCCCCATTCATCCGTGACTGAGGTCGGCACAGTCGCAACAAAGACGGTGCATTCGTCCTCACTCTCCGCCAGCACTTCATAACCGACTGACAGTTCTTCTTCGTTGAAGGGGAGTATCTTCTCAACCTGCAGGCGCACCAGCTCGCCCAATTCAGACTTCGCCGCAACGGGCACGCGGATAACCTGGCACAAAATCTGCTCGTCCGGAATCGTCAGCACGATGTCCGCCGAACCTAACTCCTTGACCACCTGACGCAACGCCCGGGCCAGTGGTTTATCGGCCACATCAACTGTGACGGCGGAGGCGTTCTCTTCCGGCGGCGCCTCAAAATCCGCCAGCATCCATTCGCCAGCCCCGGCAGACACCCATTGGCCGCGGTCTCTTTTCATCCGCACGCCGCAGAGCCTGCCGTTACCGACCGCCAGCGCTATAAAATCTTTTTTCAACATGATCTGGTTGTTCAATCCTTCTTGGCGGCGGCCCGATCAAGGGTCTTCCCGGTATTGCACGTATTGCAACACGTTGTCGCTAAAAGTCACAATCGCCTGCACCCGCCGCGTAATGGCGCCGATGCGGCCTTCAATCGTCAGCCGATACGTGCCGATGCTGGTGCTCAGGTAGTCCAACGTCGAAGACGGAATACCCGGAATACGCGCGGACACATCCCCCGTGTTCTTAAAAGAAAAATCCTCAAATGCCATCTCGGTCGAAGTGCCCATCTTGTTCGTCTGCCGTTGTGAAGCAACAGACTCCCCGCGGCCTTCGCGCTCCTCGATAATCGCTCCTGCGAGGAGTTCGTCCATCCCCGGAACCGTCATCAAAACATCCTTACCCGCGGCGTTGACATTGATCGTCAAAGTGTCCTCGCCGTGTACCGTGAAAAGATAATCAATCCCCTTCACCTGGATTTGATTGTCCGGCGGAGCTTCAGGATTGATTACACCCCCATATAATACCGTATCCGTGAAGCCTTTGACAAGACTTAATTCGCCCTTCGTGCTTAAAAGTCCGTTTTTTGTGCGGTAGGGCGGATCCAACATCGTGTAATATTCATCTTCTGCACCATCCGGATCTGCAATGCTATCGGTATCGGTCCAGTCGTTAAAGCAAGCAATCAGCGGCAGATAGTAATCTTCCGGAAAACCATGCGACATGAAAATCTGCGCCCACACAGCATCAATCCGTTCGCTGTCCTGCCCCTGCATCGGCACCAGCTTATTAATATTCCACCGTGCAGGTTCGGGCTCAATTTCGATGTGGATCACGCCATTACTCAACGGCTCGTCAATATAGGTGATTTGCCCCCGCTTCAAACTCACCGCCGGTTTGATCCAACGGTCGCGTTCCACCTCTTCAATCGTTTCGCTGCCGGTCACCTTGGACTGCTTATCCAAAACCAGTTCAGCAATGCAGATGCCGGAACGGATCAGATAAGTTGACTGCCGCTTGGTGCGGGTATAGGTTACCAGTTTGGCTTCTAAGTTGGCATCTACCGCAAACGCCATGACTAGCAAGGACAGCAACGCCACCGTCCACAATGCCGAAATCAGCGCCGAGCCTTTGTTTAAGTTCGTGCAAATCATGGCGGTCCGCCTCCGCCACCGGGAGGCGCCATACCGCCACCTGGTGTCCTTCCACCTGGGGTGGTGCCCCCTGGCCTTGAGTTACCCCCGGGAGTTCTGCCGCCCGGACGATAAATGATATCGCTGCCTCCATCGGCGCCTCCGTCAAGCGTACGGTTACCGCCTGTCGTGCCGCTGCCGGAATCTTTTGCCTGCGGGTTTTGCGAGAAGGCCGCCATGGGGATGTCGACGATACGCTTAATGGCGATGGGGTCGGCTTTTTCTTTGGCAGGCTTTAAATAGATTGTCAGCTCTACTTTCGATGGGATGGAGTTTGACCATGTCCATTCGTCAATCCAATTGGGCTCTTCATCTTTGATTGGGTTGTCTTTGTCGAGCATGCGACAGTTGAACCCGACGACACGCGGCGCCAGCAGAAAGAACTCCAAGTCCTCATCCGGCTTAAACTCATCCAACTGGAGATCCTGACGCCAAGCTTTGACGCTCAACCCGTCGCCGTCGTTACCGTTCTTGCCATACTGCTGTACCCGCACCACGACGCGGTGCGGCATTTCGACAAAGCTGGCATCTTCACCCACCAACGCGGGGCCCATTTTGGTCCATTCGATGGTATCGGTTGTATAGGTGCCGTCGCCGCCGTCGATGAAGGCAAAGCCGTATTTGTAGTCGCTCTCGCCGGTATTGGGATAATAAGCCGAGCGTAATCCCGCCGCCAACTGGTCAATCGCATAGGCGCCCTCGTTGTTGGAATTGGCGACCTCCAACCCGGACTGCCACGTGTTCACGACAATATCAAAGCAGAAGAACGTCACGACCGTCATGACCGCCAAAATTGAGACGGCCAGCATGAGCTCCAACAGAGTAAAGGCGGAGTTTGACTTAGTCTGTCTGGCGGACATACTCCATCACCTCTTCGCTTTGCTTGCCGTAATTCCAACTCACGATGGAGCGGACGATATAGAGTTTATCATCCACAACATCGGCAAACTTGTCCTTCTCATCCACCGTCCGCTCAAATGTGAAGCCATCGACGATGCTGCTGTCGCGGCTGACAGGCACCAGCTCTTCGACGTTTTTGAGCTGATCTTCGTTGATGGGATACTTCAACTCCGCCAGATCAAACACATACTGCACCTGCTGCACTTGCTTGGAGGCGGCAATCATTTCAATACAGGTGGACAAGCACGTTAACAAAACTATCAAGCCGCCCGCCAAGATCATGGTGCCCATGAGCACCTCAATCAAGGTCATACCGCGCTGTCGGGCGAGGCGTTTGGCGGATATGGATGTTTGCGTGTGCATTAGGAGTGGCCATCAATGATTTTAGCTTGTCCAAGCATGTCAACTTGGACTTCAATCTTGACCCGTTCTTCAGGATCATCCGTGTCGTAAATAGTCACTTTGTAAGGGCGGCAGGTGCCGTTCGACTTATAGAATACCCGGTCCAAGGGCTGATCCATGAGGTGTTCGTATTTCCGTCGGGCTGTGGATTTATAATGGCTTGAATCCACCGTGTCGGTATACTCGATCTTGTAGCGCACCCGTTCATAAGCCTGCTCGGCTTCCGTCTGCGTAATCGAGTGCCCATCGGCGGTTTTAGGTGCCGCAGCGCCTTCGGCATCATAGACCGTGGAAGAGGTGGTCAGTGCTTGAGCCTCCGCAAGGTCGGCCGCGCTTTTCTCAACTGAATTGGTCAACGTGACTTGGGTAATCACGCGCAACGTGCCGTTGCTGCCAAACACAAGGTAGGCCGGCTGCTGCTGTAATACCGACATGCTGCGCGCGTAACGCGACATACGCATCACCCCCTGCGCTGTCATCTGCAAACGCGTGCCCCCGATTCCTCCTGCAAACTCCGTGGTTACGACCGCCAGCATCACGCCGACAATCGCAATTACCAACAGCAGCTCAATGAGGGTAAACCCCCGCTTGAACTGCCATCGAGCTCCACCGGCACCGGATGACGCCGGCGACGTATCTGCCGGAGGAGAGAAGCGCATGGTTCACTTTAATTGGTCAGATCGTCCTCGGTGCCCACTTGTAGGTCTGGGCCTGCCGAGCGCACTTCGTACTGCATCCCTGTGCGCTTGTAAGTAAAGGGTGTGCCCCAAGAGTCCACCAACGCACCGGCTTGCAACAGCGGGGGACGCTCATTGATTGGTGCCGTCAAAGCTTCAAGACTGTCGGGATAACGGCCAACTTGAATTTCGTAAACGCGCACAGCATCAGCCACGGCCTTAATGCTCATGCGTGTTGCAGTACGGCGGGCTTCGTCACCGGCGCCGGCGAATTGCACAAACGCCACTGTGCCGAGGATACCGAGGATCATCACCACCAACAGAAGCTCAACGAGCGTAAAACCGCGGCGTGAACGGCGGAGAATCTTGGATGTGACTGATGTGGTTTGCATAATGGACCTTCGTTTGAGTTAATGTGAAACAGACTAACCGCTTGCCCCCATGGCAGAGGTTGCCTTGAAAACAGCCATCAAGATACTGACAGCTACAAATCCCACGAGAACGGCGACCATGACAATCAGCAGCGGTTCCAATGCGGCGGTGAAGATTTTGATATTACGGTCCATCTCCCCCTCATACCGCTTGCCGATGTGGTTGAGGGAGGTCGGCATATCGCCGGTCTGTTCGCCAATAGACAGCATGTCGGTCATCATTTGCGGGAACACCCCGCTTGCAGCCAACGGACCTGAGATTGTCGCGCCGTCGGTGACCCGCTCGCGTGCATTGTTCAACGCACGGGCAATCACTGCATTGCCGCAAGTCTCGGAAGCAATCCGCAACGCCTGCAATACATGCACGCCATTCGACATCAGCGTCCGCAACGTGTAAGCTGTCGAGGAATAGGTGCCGCAAGCGATGATGCCTTTGATTAACGGCACCTTCAGCTTTAACCCATCCCACCAGTAAGTGCCCTTTTCGGTTCGAATATAACGCCCGAACCAAACAAAAAACATGAAGCCGATAATCAGCACAAGCCAACCGTAATGGATGACAAAATTACTGCCCTCGACCAAAATCTTAGTCGGCAAAGGCAACCCTGCGCCCATAGAGTCAAAAATCTTTGCAAACTTCGGCACAATCTTCACCATGGCCACAATCACAACAATCACGCCAAAAAACAACACGATCGCCGGATACGTCAACGCGGTAATGATTTTGCCGCGCATACTGAGCTGGCGTTCATAATGCTCGCCCAAACGATGCAATACCTCCGTCATCGCACCCGACGCTTCGCCCGCGCGAATCATGTTGGAATAGATCGGCGGAAAAGACTTAGGATGAGCCTTCATCGCGTCTGAGAGCGGCTCGCCACGCATAATACGGTCACGCAAATCGCCTGCAATCTTGCCCGGCGCATCCTGCCCGCCACCTTGGTTGGCCAGACAGTTCAACGCATTTCCCAGCGTCATACCTGCTTCAATCAAATCGGCCAATTCGGACGTGAACAGCAAAACCTCACCCGGCTTCATGTCCTTCGCGGCATCCAGCTTCCACTTTGACGCCTTCAAAACAGGTGCCTTGCCCACCGCTTCCGAAACCGACAGCGGCACATGGCCCAACCGCTCCACAGCCGCCATCGCGGCACGCTTATCCGCGGCCTCCAAAGACCCCTCAATACGACGCCCGTCGCGCGTCATAGCTTTATAATTATACCCGGGCATAATGTTCCATTATAAACGCAGAAAAGTATAATTTATTTGCCGTTTAATGTCAAACCTATACGCCAACTGTCCCAATCTGCCGTTTCTCTCGTACTAATGAATAGCCTCCGCCAAGAATCCTCCGCGATTACGCGTATAATCTTGCACAACTACGTTCGTAACCACGCGCGATCACGCCCGTGATCGTGGCCAACTATGCCCGTAATCACGGCACTGCATAAATGTCCGAAATAAGAAACAGAACACGCTCTTTCCGCATCCAGCCACCCGTTTCGCGCCAAAACTACACCGGAATGCCGAAATCAATGAACTCCACGGGGATCTTGTGCCGCTTGGCGATATGTTCACCCAGCGCCCGCACGCCGAAAACCTCGGTCGCGTAGTGCCCGGCAAAGATAGCGTTGATTTTGTAATGTTCGGCGAAGTTATAGCCGACCAGCCCGCTTTCTCCTGTTAGAAAAAGGTCAAGCCCCTCTAAGGCAGCCTGCTCGACTCCGTCCGACGCCCCGCCGGAAACAATCCCGATACTCTTCACCTGCTTCTTGCCGAAAGGCAGCGTCAGCGCCATAGGGGAAATCTTCAACGCGATTTGCCGCTGGATAGATGCCAGCGAAGTGTTCAACGTTCCCTTCACGCCGATGGTTGCGCCGTGATAGTCGTAAAACGGCTTGATGTTCTTTACGCCAAGGCACTTCGCCAACAGTACATTGTTTCCAAGCGTCGGATGCGCGTCGAGCGGCAAGTGACAACCATAGACAGCCAAGTTGTGTTTCACGGCAAAGGAAATCAAATCATAGTTGCGTCCCGTAATCCGCGTCAGCGAATCTCCCCAGCTCAGCCCATGATGCACCAGCACGCAATCCGCCCCGCGCTTCACCGCCTCCTCGAAGAACCGCAGCGACGCATCAACACCCGTACAAATCTTCGTGACAGTGCCTTTGTTCGCAAGCTGCAATCCATTATGGGAGCTATCGGCAAAAGCTTTCACCTTCAGCAGGGTATCAATATCCGCGGCAAGTTTATCCAGCTTCATGACGCTCTTCCTCTCTACGCACGCAAAATCAAACTCGCGGCCACCGCCGCGCCGAATCCGTTATCAATGTTCACCACCGTCACACCGGCGGCACAGGAGTTCATCATCCCCAGCAAAGCCGCCAAGCCATTCAAGCTCGCGCCATAACCCACGCTGGTCGGCACGGCAATCAACGGACGGTCGGTCAACCCGCCCACCACCGACGGCAACGCCCCCTCCATCCCGGCAATCACAATCAACACCCGCGCTTCACGGATCGCGTCGAGCTGTTTGAACAATCGGTGAATCCCCGCCACGCCAAGGTCGTAAAACCGCTTCACCTCCACGCCGCAATGCTCCAACGTCACCGCCGCCTCTTCCGCCACCGGCTTGTCCGACGTCCCGGCTGTAATCACCGCCACACTGCCATGCGACTTCGGCAACGCAGTCACCAGCGAAGTCAATATCCGCGCTTCCGCATGATACACCACGTGCGGCAATGCAGTCTTCACCTCAGCGGCGGCCTCCGGTGAGACACGCGTCACAAACGCATTCTGCCCCGCAGCATTGAGCGCTTGCATCGCCCGCACAATCTGCTCCGGAGTTTTACCTGCACCGAAAACCGCTTCCGGCAAACCGCGCCGCGTGAGTCGCTCTAAATCAATATTAACATCCGTATCAGACATGCTCGGCCTCCTGCCGTTCTGTTGCAAACATCAGCGAACGCCCGCTGCCCTCAAGGGGCGTCTCCACCGCCAAGAGCGCCGCGACATGATCCGCCACCGCAGGACACGGATTCAGCACCGCCACATCCGCACCGACAACCTCCTGAATCAACGGCAGCAAAAAAGGATAGTGCGTGCAACCCAACACCAGCGTATCGGCACCCGCATCAATCAACGGTCTCACGGCCCGCTCAACAGCCTTCCGTGCGCGCGGCGTGTCGGTCTCTCTCGCCTCGACCAACGCCACCCAATCCTGACACGGACTCGTCAACACTTTCACGCCGCCAGCGTGACGCTCCACCAAACTCATAAAGCGGTTGCACGCCAACGTGCGCTCTGTGGCTAACACACCGATGGTACCGCTGCGCGTAAGTTTGGCGGCGGGCTTGACCGGCGGTTCCACCGCAGCAATCGGGATGTCGAACTTCGCCCGCAGGCGGTCAGCGGCAACGGCTGTTGCGGTGTTGCACGCAATCACCACCATCCGCACACCGCAGCGAATCAGATAATCCGTCAGCAGTTCAGCGCGACGGTAAATCACATCTTCGGTCTTCGTACCGTAGGGAGCAAATGCGGTGTCGGCAATATAGACGGTGTCGGCTTGCGGCACCCGTGCGCGCACTTCGCGCCACACCGACATGCCACCAATGCCCGAGTCAAAGAACCCGATTGCCCCTGGTGCTGATATCGGGAGCGAGTCATCCGGCAAACCCATCAAGTGGAGCGTTTCCATCTTAGAAGCCCAGCCAGCGCAGGAACGGACAACCCTCGTGCAAATCAATCACGCTCATGGTGTTGACGTTATCCCACGCAGTATTCTTCATCCCGGGCAATGGCATATCGAAATTCGCGACAATCAGCTTGCCGTTCACAACAATTGAGTCGGACGGCTGATCCAGCAAACCATCGGCGCCGTTCGTATCGCCATTCTCCCACAACAGCCCCATCTTGCCCGCCTTGATATCCCAGTAGCGGATGGCATTCGCGGCGGAGTCGGTGATGATGATCCAATCCTTCTTCGCGTAATAACAAATGCCATCGATGCAGTCGGTGGACTTATCATCCAACAGCTCGGGCTTGTTGGGCTTGCCGTCCTTATCAAAGGTCACGCGGAAAAACTGTCCATCGCCGAAATGCCCGTAGTAGAGCGTGCCGTTCTTATCCAACGCCACGCCATTCACGCCGAACTCATCGCCCTTGCGCTTGGGGAACATCTCAGAGACTGCGATGCAATATGGATCAAACTCCGCATCCTTCTTCGAGCCCAGCTTCACCGGCGCATTCTTAAACGCCTCATACGGCACCCGATAAACGCCGCTCAAGCGGGTCTTCTTGCCGGCAGAGAACAGCGAGTCCGACAAATCAAATGTGGTATCGCTCACATAGACATATTTATCATCACAGCGGATGGTGTTGGCGAACTTCAAGTTCTCAATCACCGGTTCAGCACCCAGCGGCTCGCCTTTCTCATTCACGCGGATACGCATCACGCGCGACTTGCTATTAGGATTGTTGAAGAACTGATTGTCCGCATAATACAAACACCCATCCGCTCCCCAGCCCATGCCCATCGGCGCGGCATAACCCGTCTCCGGATGCGCCGGCAGCGAGAACCACAGCTCCGCCTTATCGCCCTTTGCGCCTTTGAACTTATAAATCACGCCGGGATAAAGCTTGTTGTTGAAGTTCGCGCCGGAGATATACAGATTGCCCGACGCATCCAACGCCATACCATCCGGCGTCGTCACGTTATCGGCGAAACGATGGAACAGCTTCGGCGTAAACTTCGGATCACACTCCGCCGCGCTCACGGTCAACACAAAGAGAGATAACAGCCACACAGCTTTTTTCATAGATGCTCCTAAATATGACACGCACGGCGAACCAAGCGCCGCGTCTCTTCATCAGTCTCAAAAATATCGTTCAACGTCGGGTGCGGCATCAGCGTATGCGTGGCCATCGTCTCCTCAATCACCCGCCAGATGCCCGGAAAATCCAATTGCTTCTGCAAGAACAATTCCACCGCCACCTCGTTCGCCGCGTTCATCACCGCGGGCAATGTGCCGCCTGCACGGATCGCCTCACGCGCCAGCCGCAGACACGGAAATCGCACCGCATCCGGCGCATGGAAATGCAACGCGCCCATCACCGTCAAATCCAACGGCTCCATCGGCGCGGGCTTACGGTCCGGCCAAGTGAGGGCATATTGAATCGCAAACCGCATATCCGGCGGCGAGAGCTGCGCCAGCAGTGAGCTGTCGCAGAACTGCACGAGCGAATGCACCGCGCTTTCGGGATGGATGACAATGTCGATCTGCTCCGCAGGCAGGTTGAACAGCCAGCGCGCTTCGATCATTTCCAAACCCTTGTTCATCATCGTGGCGGAATCAATCGTCACCTTCGCGCCCATCTTCCAACGCGGATGATCTAACGCCTGCTCCGGCGTCACGGTTGAAAAGTCCACTTCAGGGTTCGCAAAGAAAGGACCGCCCGACGCCGTCAGCACCACCTTGGCAATCCGGCTCTCGGCAAAACGCTCAACCGGCGCATTGGCGCGGCGCACGCAGGCGGGTTCCCAGCCTGCCGATTGCAAACACTGGAACAATGCCGAATGCTCGCTATCCACCGGCAACAGGCGCGTGCCTTTCTCTGCGCACAGCCGCATCACCGGCTCACCCGCCGCCACCAAAACTTCCTTCGTTGCCAGCGCCACATCATGCCCGGCTTCTAACGCCGCAAGCGTCGGACGCAACCCTGCCATCCCTACCAAAGCAGAGACTACAACATCGGCCTCGGGCAATGCGGCGAGTTCTTCTAAGCCTCCCACGCCGCTGAGCACTTTGATGTTTGGAGGCGCCACGCGCCGCGCGGCTTCGGCAGCTTGTTCATCCTGCAATGCCACCACAGACACGTGATATTTAACTGCCTGCTCAAGCAAGAGCTGATAGTTGGAGCGTGCCGCCAAGCCTACAATGCGCAGTTCGTCCGGCAACGCCTCTGCCACCCGCAGCGCGTTACAACCGATTGACCCCGTGCTGCCGAGAATGGCGATCGACTTCATGATATCCAGATCAGATAGAAGAACAACGCCGCAGGCGCGAAGATCAAACTATCGAACGTATCCAGCAGGCCGCCGAGGCCGGGGAACACGCCTCCGGAATCCTTAATCTTGGCTGACCGCTTGAACATCGACTCAATCAAATCTCCCAGCACACCCACACCCGCCAGCACCGCGCCCACACCCGCCGCTTGCACCATCGAGAATCCCGCCAGCACTCCGCCATGCAGCCACGGACAGCATTGCGCCAACGCCACAAGTCCCATACTCACCCCCATCGATGCTGCAATCCCGCCGGCCAAACCTTCCCACGATTTCGCAGGAGAAATCCTCGGGAACATCTTATGCTTGCCGCACGTCACGCCCAATGCAAATCCGCCGATGTCGCTGAACTTCACAACGATCGCGGTATAAGCCGCGAGAAACAATCCCTCCGCCGTAATTTCGCATTGCCCCTTTGCACCCCATTGCGCCAACCGCAGGAAGAACGACAGCATGAATGGCAGGTAGAAGAATCCGAGAATCGAATACGCCGCGCAGTGCACGGGGTCTTTGACGCGCTCATCAAACAGCAATCGGCAGAGCAGCAGGAACCCAAACGAAATCAGCAGTAAAGCCTCCAGCCAAACCAACTTCGGCGACTGCGCCATCAACGTAAATGGGAAGATATAACACGAGGCCAGCCAAAGCGCACCCGCCGTCACATAACACTTCGCACCGCGGAATGATTTCTCCGGGGACATCATCTTGGCGAACTCCAGCTGACACACCACCACCGCGCCCAAGAACAGCAGGAATACCACCCACGACGGCATCCACGCCACAGCCACCACCCAGAACAGCGCGACGCTAACTCCTACGATAATTCGACGTTGTATAGCTGATAATTTCACTCGCAGGATCCTTACGCATGGCCGCCGAACCGGCGGTCCCGTTGTGAATACGCGGCCAACGCGGCCTCAAACTCCGCCTCGTCAAAATCCGGCCACAGCACCGGCGTGACATACAGCTCGGAGTAGGCCGCTTGCCACATCAAAAAGTTACTCAGGCGCATCTCGCCGCTTGTGCGGATAATCAAATCCGGGTCGGGCAAGTCGGGCGCATACAAACACCCCGCCACAGCGGCCTCATCAATCTCAGCAGGCACAAGCTCGCCCCGTGCCACACGCTCGGCCAACTGACGCGCCGCGGCGGCAATCTCCGTCCGCCCGCCATAGCTCACCGCCAGTACTAATTGAAAAGGATACTCACGCGTCGCGGCTTCCACGGCCTCAATCTGCGCCAACAGCTCCGGCGCCAAATCTTCACGCCGGCCAATCACCCGCAGTCTGACTTTATGCTCATGCAGGGTCGGCTCTTCGGCCTTCAGGAAGTGCGAGAAGAGTCCCATCAAACCCTGAACCTCCTCCGACGGACGCCGCCAGTTCTCGACGCTGAACGCATACAACGTCAACACCTGCACCCCCGCATCGCGGCAATACCCCAACACTCGGCGCACCGTTTCGGCTCCTGCCTGATGCCCTGCCAAACGATGCTCGCCGCGGGCCAAGGCCCAACGGCCGTTGCCATCCATTATACAGGCGATGTGGCGGGGCACTGCCATAGCGTCAGCTTCTAAATCTCAATTCGTAACGTCGTCTCACGCGCCGGGCCCACCGACAGGATGCCCAGCTTGCCGCCGATCAGCTCCACCAGCCGCTCCACATACGCCCGCGCATTTGCAGGCAGATCCTCATAGCGGGTGATCTTGCTCGTTTCGCTCTTCCAGCCCGGCATCTCTTCATACACCGGCTTGCACTCATTCAAGAACGACACATCCGACGGAAACGCCGTCACACGCACGCCCTTGTGCTCATACGCCACGCAAATCTTCAACGTGTCGCAATCATCCAAAACATCCAGCTTCGTCATCGCCCAATAATCGACGCCATTGATGATGCGCGAATATTTACCCACCACCGCATCAAACCAGCCGCAACGCCGCGGGCGCCCCGTCGTCGCGCCAAACTCCCCGCCCTTCTGACGCAGCAGCTCGCCCATCTCATCATTCAACTCCGTCGGGAAAGGCCCCGCGCCCACGCGCGTCGTGTACGCCTTAATCACGCCCACCACGCGGTGAATCCGCCGCGGCGGAATCCCCGTGCCCGTGCAAGCCCCGCCTGCCGTCGGATTCGACGACGTCACAAACGGGTACGTCCCAAAGTCGATGTCCAGCATCGTCCCCTGCGCACCCTCCAGCAAAATACTCTTCCCCGCCTCATCGGCTTCCGCCAGCATCAACGTCGTGTCGGCAATAAACGGCCGTAGGAAAGCCACCGCCTGCTCATAAATCTTCACCTGCTCATTCGCGTCCAACAACTCCGCGCCCATTGCCTTCAAACGCAGATTCGCGATAGCAACCTCCTCATGCACGCGGTCAAAAAAGTTCGGTGACAGCATATCGCCCACCCGCAAACCCGTGCGTGAAATCTTCGCGCTGTAACTCGGGCCAATCCCGCGCCCGGTCGTGCCGATCTTCTTCTCCTCCGAACGCAGCGCCTCATCCGCCTTATCCAACGCGCGATGCCAATTCATCACCATATGCGCCCGGCACGACAAATATAACCGCCCCGCCGCATCGATCCCATAATTCCGCAGCATCCCAATCTCATCGATCAAATCCAACGGATTCATCACCACGCCATTACCAATGATGCACAGCTTACCCGGATGCAAAATCCCCGACGGAATCAAATGCAGCACATACTTCTGCCCATCCACGATTACAGTATGCCCCGCATTACTCCCGCCCTGAAAACGCGCAACGATATCCACCTGAGACGTCAAGACATCAATCACCTTACCCTTACCCTCATCGCCCCACTGCGCACCCACCAAAATCGTATTAGCCATAATACCAAGCCTCGCTTCCAAACCACAAAGCGCCATATTACCATAACCGCCCCAACAACTCAAGCCCAAAGGAACGCTCACCCCACCCCCGCCATTCCCCATTTCTCTGTACCTCCATCTCAACACATCATATACATTCCCCTTTCTCAACTTCAATTATTTCATCGCTTTTTTTCTTATTTTGCTGCCGTTGCCACCTCCAAGTACCACACCCCGGTACTTCTAAGTACCCAACTCCGGTACCACTAAGTACCCGACCCTGGTACCACCTGCTTCCCAACCTCGTCTCCACCTAGTACCCGCCGCGCGTGCAAAAACATTGCAATTTCCCGCACAATACGCTACACTAATTACATTGTTCATGTGCAAACCCTCCTGACCGTACTCTGCCCCGTCCCCGACTTCTCCCGCCATGCGCCTTCCGCCCTATAACTATCACTACTTTTACCTCTACGTCCTCATGGCGATAATCTCCCCCTTCTCCTACATCGCCTCACGTATTCCCTACCCATGGCGCAAAAGCATCGCCGTTGGACTGCTCATCCTCTCCCTCATCGCCGCCGCAATTGTCCTGCTCCTCCCCCATCGCACAGCGCCACTTTCCTACCCCTCGTCATCTGCAACACAAGAAAATACACCATGAAGAAACCGTCCCTCAAGCGCTGCCTTTGGACTGTTGCCTCGCTCCTCCTGCTCGCCGGATTACTCCGTGGCGGATTCGTCTGTTATGAATACTGCATCGCCCTTCCCGCATGTCTGACCGGCAATTCACACGCCCCCTTGCGTGCATTCTTTGCGGAAGACCAGCTTCACATCAATACCGCCCAAACAGGGCGTTCCACCGTCCACACCTTCATGCTGAACGATTATGTGATCACCATGTCCGACAACCTTCATGGCGTTGACGGCCTCTTTGACGAAATCACGCTCGTGCGTGACAACATCCTCCTCGCAAGTTTTGAACAAGACAGCTACGGCAACACCACACTTCTCCGTCCTCAGCGTGCCGACACCCCGCCCCAAACCCTCTACAGCAACCACCTCGTCCACGTCCAACTCATCCCCTCCAGAGATCCCACCCTACGCGAAATCCGCACCACCATTTTCCGTACCTACAGCCGCGAAACCTACACCCACCTCTGGCGTTCCAACACCCTCATCTTCGCCACAGCCCATACCCGCTACGGCAAACGCTACGCTTGCTACTTCCTCGACGACACCATCCTCACCGCCGTCGACAGCAACCGGGACTGGGTCCCCGACACCTTCATCACCTACACCCAATACAAACCCCTCCCCCCGCGACCCGCTGACGACGACACCTACAGTCTTACGTTATTCAACTGGCTTCGTGAAAACCGCAACCTCCCCAACACCATTAAACGCTACTACGCAATCCAACCCGACGGACAAATCACCCCTCTTCAACTCACACTCCAACACCCCATCCTCCACCCCTTTCTCGGCAAACACCAAGCCGTCGGCACAATTCAACACCTCGCCCAAGCCCTCCCCGCCAACGACTACACCTACGTCCAAGCCATAATCGAGAGTTCATTCTCCTCCGACAAAGACCCCTTCCTCGACGACTCAGACAACGCCTCGCCTCCCCTGCTCCCGGACACCTCCGCCTTCGTCCCCTATCGCGCCATCACCAACATCCTTCAACAAGAACTCATCGCGCGTGATCAAGACACCAGCATCACCGTCTGCACCTCTGCCGACAACCCCCACTACAAAGAGATTTTCTTCAAAGCAATGTTTCTCTCCATTGTAAAGATCCCCCACATCATCCTCCACAAAAACAACACCCAAATCCTCGACACCAGCTTCACTACCATCCCCAACCACAACAATACTAACACCACCACATACCTCTCCTTCACTCATATCCCTCACGGCAGACAAGGCCCAGACATTGTCGAGGACATTATCATCGATAACACCACCCACCAAGCAAAAACTACCCTCACCTACCGCCGTTCCCCATACATCGGCCGCTTTGCAAAACTTCTTCCGCATCCCTATGACTTTGAAAGAGAAGACATCTGCTGTTACAGTAAAACCTCCAACCAAACCAACATCAACCACCACGACAAAAACCTCACCATCCAAACCACCACTGACGGCACCTCCACCACTCACACCTACAGCTTCCCCGACGGCTACACCTACCAAGAAACCGATGCCGATGGCGACCACCACTACGAAACCATCACCATCCGCCACAACGGCCAGCCCCTCCAAACCTACACCCGCCGCCCCAACTATAGCTTAGTCCCCACCGACCTCTATCCGACAAAGGAATAACTCATGAAGTACGTCAAAGGTTGTTTGTTCACGCTCTTAGCCCTCGCCGTTATTCTCAGTGTCTTCATCGGCAGCGTCTACCTTTACGGAACATACATCGGATGGGTGAATAAATCGGGTGACTATCTCACCACCCAAACCAACAATCGTGAGACTATCCGTACATTCACACTCGGCGACTACACCCTCACCTATACAACCGCCACCGCATGGGAGGAGTATATGACAGCTCCTTGGGATACTGAGGAAAACTGGCAAAAACGCGATGATAAATTCAACGCTGCCAAGCACCTCATGCCCGGCACGATTGTCATCCGCCGCGGTGACATCCTGCAAGATGTTTACACAACTCCGTCATCCTTCTCTTCATGGGAGGCCGTTTATCCCGCCGTTCTTTCTTATGAAGACTCTCAAGTCCGGCTATGGGATTTCCGCACCAAGTTTCTGCAGATAATTGAAACCAATACGATCGGCAACATCACACTCAACCATAGCGTCTTCGCCGGTTGTACAAATTATACAGCACACCGCATCACAGGTGCTACGGATATTAGCCGCAACAGCATCATCCAAATTGTCAAAGATGGCATTGTCGTCAACAGCACGATTGCGATGCCAGCCACCAACGAAACACACAAGCTAGAAGTCACCGCCTACAACATGCCGCCCTATCAATTTAGGATTTACGGCGACTCGTGTGATACTCTTATTACCCTCTACAACGGCACCAACTGCTTTGCCGCCTATCACACGGACACAACCCGTAAACTCACTCCCATTGACGTCGCTAACGCCATGCAACGAATCCTCAAGCGTATCTCGTTCGAACAACTCGCAGCACTCGATACTTTGACGCATGAGCCCGACATTGAATGCTTCCGCCCCCTCATCCAAAGCAACAACAACTTCATTGAAGCTCAATACCATCCCCTCATTATCCCGACTGATGCGGAACGCATACGCCTCTCCTTCCTCGAGACTCCGGCACAAACAAGCATAACCGTCAGCAACAATTTACGTTACGTGACTCACACCTATACCCCAACGGAACCAGCGCTATTTGAAGTGTTTCTGGTAACCAACCCCAACCATCGCAAACTCTACAAAACCGCCTCCACGCCTCCGCGCCACTCCGTTCTTATCCGAGAAGATAAGCGTATTGCCGATGTCATGCAATATACGAGTGGCAGTTGCTGTTACTCCTACAACATCCATGCCGCCAAAGAAATCAACTACTCTTTCCGACACAGCATCGATCACGGCACCAACGTCATCAGCATCAGCTCCATAAACGATCGCAACGAGGTATTTCTGGCCTCACCGGGCAAGCCCTTTGTTCCGATGGCCTTGCTCCCATTCTACAAAGCTGCCGAAACAAATGAACTTGCCAAATCTCTACTTGATCTCACCTTCCCATTCAAAAAGAAAACCACCGCCCGCCAGACTTGCGTTACCCCGCCCAATCACTACCGCTTCGATCCGGAAGACCCCGCCCTCACCTGCGCCGTCACCGCATGCGACATCGACCCCTTAGACGGCGTACGCCTCACCATCAACATCTACCGTGACAAACGCCTCATCCTCATCACCGACCACCACAACCAAATCACCACCCGCACCTATCCGCTTGATGCTGACTGGCAGGTTATCGAAACCGATGCCGATGGCGACACCTGCTTTGAAGACCTCCGCTTCGTCCGCAAGAACACCACCATCGAAGCCTTCCGTCGCCACTCCGACGGACGCGTCACCTACGTTCATCTACCGCGCTTGTGTGAAGTGCCAGCCCGCCCTACTCCCCAAAGGTAGGGCATGAATGTGCCTGTGGCACCGCGCCAAGCGCGCCGCACGTAAAAATCCGGCATGATGTAAAGGGGGATTTTGTGCCAAACGTTTGGCAAGTAGGTTTTCAACGTTTGCCAACGCAGGATCCAATGTTTGCCAAGTTTGCGTCAAACGTTTAACGCAAATATGTCACTCTAGAGAAACAAATGCGCCAGCCTAGTGAAACTTCTATTTCACAAGACTGGCACAAATTGAACCGTTTAGCAGCGTACGCAGAAGAAATATTTAAGGTTGTTCTACAGGTTCCGGGGCTTCCGTCAGGAGGCGGAAGAGTTCCGAGACTTGCGTTTTGGGCGGACCTGCCACAGGGATGCTGTAGTAGCCGAGTCCGGCGGTGTTGTCGCTATCAGTTAAGTAGGGGGTGAGTACGCCGTAGAGTTTGTAGGCGGTTTTGACCCCCGTCTCGTTGAAGCTGCCGCTGAAGAGTCCCGTCTTGGGAGTAAGGGTGAGCTTGACGCTGTGGGCGTTGCCTTTGGGCAGGGCATCGACGCCTGTGCCTTTGGCGTTAAAGAAGACTTCAACATCTTGCTCGATCCGGTCGGCTTGCAGGTGAACGCTGTCAATGGCGTTGGCATAAACCGCACGCAGGTTGGCCAGCGGGCTGTACCAGCCACCTTGCACAATCGGCGCACGTTCAAAGGGTCCGTCCGAGGTGCTTGTGAGTACACGGTTGACCCAGCTGGCGTCTTCCACAGTTTCAATGCGAGTGCCGCCTGCATCTTGAATGAATCTGACGTTGAGGTAGAACTCCCCTCCCTTATACGCGCTGGGCGCAAGGGCGATGACTGTCGAGACATCGGCATCGGTCACGAGCAGCACCCCGCTGCCGCTGGCAGAGGTGCCGTCGGCAAGTTTGCCTGCGGCTTTGACCGCTCCCTTGGCATCGACCGTGAGGGTGACGTAGCCCGCGCCATAAGAACCATCCACCTCCGGTGCGAGCGCGAGCGTGTAGTAGCCCTTTGTCCAAGCGAGCGCGTTGGTGCGCAGTTCTTTTTGTGCAGTGACAGTCTTATCGCTCCAGCCGTTGCGGACAGCTTGGCCGGCAAAGAAATCAGCATCACCATCAAGAGCATTCGCTACGCTAAAGACTCCCAACCCGGCACCGCTCAAGCTGATGGTCAAAGCCACTGCATGGGTGAGTTTGGGGCTGGTGCAGATGAGGGCGCCATTGGTGAGCGTCATCGCGCCGGTGGCGTGATCAACCGCGTCAAACGCATCGGCTTTGAGCGTGTATTTTTTACCGCCGAGGTTAACCGAGCCTGTGAGCTTGCCGGTCTTGGCAACGGTCAGCGTCAAGGCGCTGTGGCTGGTGACGTCATTAGTCGTCGCGGTATAAACGCCGTTGAAGGTGCCCACGTATTCCGCAGGCAGATCAGCCACGTTCCATGCGGCGGCGATGCGCTCGCCGTTCTTTTTGCCATTGATCGCCTGCAGCACGCCCGCGCAAACACCCGCCTTGGAGGGAATCCCTGCAATGTAATAAGCCCCATCCACCACCGTCAGCGCAAGTCCCGTAGGCAGCTTGCCGCTGGCGAGCTTGACCGCAGGGGCGTTGTCGCTCAACGGCAACGGCCCGAGCTTGGCACGCAGGCCGACATATAAACCATCCCAACTCATCTGCTGCGCTGCGGCATCCCATGTGCCGGAAGCATCGGTCGGCTCAGCACCGCCAAGTCCCGCAAGCGTATCGGGGTTAAACGCGGGGGCGTATTCGCAGGCCACCGACGCCAGAGTCGGCGAATCAGCCGGCCCTGCGTTCAGCGTAACCTTTACTGATGCAGGCAGGAGCCATTGGCCGTTCGTCGAACGGAGCGAAAGGGTGTACGTGCCGGATGTCAGACGCTGGATTTCATCAGCGTTATACCATGTCTTTTTATCGGTTGACCATTGCACGCCATCGACAGTCTTGCCAGGGATGTTCGATACCCACTCAACTCCCAGCGAACCTGCGGCTTTGATATACACTGCCGTCAGCGTGACATTTGCAGCAGGCATGACAATCCGAGTTGAAGCATCCGTTGCGCTGAATCCAGCCGCAAAAGTAACCGAGGCGGGCGAGAGGGTCCACTTTTGGAACTCTTGATTGGCTGGCGCAGCATCAGCCGTGATATCCGCAAGAGCTTCGGGGAAGAGTGCCGATTCGGATGCGGCTCCATTTTTAACCGTGAGCGTATATGCCTTGATCCATTGGGCGTAGAGCGTGGTTTTGACCTCGGGCACTAAATCATCAGCGGTGATTTCACTGCCACCGCTTTGTGCGCTGAACCAGCCGTCAAACACGTAGCCGGCGCGCGTGGGCACCGGCAGTTCGCCAAAAGGGACGTTCACCTCAAACGACTTGCTTGTTGGGGAGACTTTACCGCTGTTGGGATTAAAGGTGATAAGAATCAGCACCGGTTCAACTGACCAACGGGCGTAGAGCGTGAGCGCAGCAGTCGGCACCGTTGAAGCGGCTGTAACTTGAACACCGGCAGTCGGATCGGTATACCAGCCTTCAAACACATATCCCGTACGTTTAGGCGCGGGCAGCGTGCCGTAGGCTAAACCGGCTTGGAGAGACTGCCGGGTGGGCAGCGTGATGCCGTCCTGATAATCAAACGTGACATCAACCAGCAGCGTGGAACGCCAAACGACCTGATCCAGCCAGGCGGCAACGGAAGGGGGAGGAGAGTCAACGCCGCGTATAAATGTCCAACGCAAAGTGTGCACACCTTCGCCTATTGTGTTGGTGATGGTTGTCCAAGGTGTGGTGACGGACACGACTTTTTTGCGGCTGCCATCAACGGTAAAATCAACTTTATCACCACTGACCTTGCTATCCAGACTCCATTTGAAAATCAATGTGCCGGGACCGGTGACCGTGGTCTGCAGCCAAGAGTTTTCGCCAACAGGAACCTCGCCGCTTTGCGCAGCACTCACGCCATCTGCGGTTTTGACGCTCTGCCCAAACCATGGCGCACTGCCGCCGGTAATCCAAATCAAACCGGTCGTGCCCAGCGCTTCGGCTAATTCGACGGTTCTCTCAAGAGTGATATCAACGCCCCAGCGATTGCCAACGCTGCCGACCGGGAAGGAGTACCAAAGAATCTGTTCATCTTCATCATAATCCATTTCGGTGGAAATGCTCTTGGTGACGCCAACGGTCTGAAGGCCGGTGAACGCTCCCTCTTCCGCAATCACCTGAATGTCATAATTGACCGTGCCGGAGTTTGGAGAAGGCACCCTGAACCAATAAATGCCTTTGTCGTTGGTTTGCACCGCAGGCAAATCGGTAGCAGCGCCCGCCTGCCGGGGAATGACCGTCGCGCCTGCAACCGGAACACCGTTAGTTAAAACGCGCCCGCTGATGATTTCGCCCGTAGCATCCGGAAAGATGTTGTAAACAATGTCATCTACGACAGAAAAGGAGAAACGACCTTCAACAGTTGGCAGGTTATACCACATATCTTCCACCCCGCCCCAGCCCATATTCAGATGGACGTAAAGCAAGCCCTCTTGATACCCGTAACCATCACCGACAATCGCGTGGCCGCCGGATGATCCCTGTATGCCAAACTCCACAGGATAACCGGCATCCAGATTCGACAATACGGCATCGGCCACGAATGGAAGTACTCCGGCGCTCTCGTTGTAACGCGTAATGTATCGTGCTGACGCATAGCCGAATGTTGCTTGGAGTTCTTTGCCGACAAAATAAGAATAGGCCCCTGTTTCAAAATCCGTATAATCAGCGTAAAATGCAACACCGAGGTCGAACGTCAACTTGCCAATAGCCTCCGCCTCTGTTTCGGTGGTATCCCAGTCGGGCTCCGCCGGCATGTTATCCCAGTCATACACGCCGCCGAGCATCGAGAGCGGCGTCAGCACTCTATCCACGGAACACTTACGTTCCAGCACCGGAGTGACCGATGCGGTCGGATAGCGGTGATAATGCATGATTTGCGCGGTCGCCGTAGCAACACAACCACAGACGTAATTGTTAGGCGTGTAGTAGTTGAACACGTTCTGCCCGCCAGCCTCAGCCTGATTCCAACGCGCTTGGACCAACGGCGCGACGCGTACGTCGCTAATGGTTTCTTGAGCCGCACCACCGGATGACATCTTCAACGCCGGACCGGGTGCTGTCAGAAGTTTAGCCCATGCCTGTTGCGGCGCATCCGCGGCCATCGTCGGAGCAGTTGAAGCAGCCATCATCTTTAAAGCAGCACCGGCGCCTTGTTGCACCCGCGCGGCGCGCTTGGGCATGTCGCGGTTGAGGAGCGTCCACAAGGGATTGCGGGGATCGGCATCAAACGTGCCGGAGCCGGAGAAGGCCACAATCGGCATGATGCCGTCATCAGCTGAGGTAATGACGAAACCGCCATTCTCGAGATTAACGCAGTTGAAAAGCGGCGTGCCTTGGGCATCCGCAAAAACCTGTGCATCCCGCACCACGCCGCGAAATGCCGCACCCATCGGACGGGCATCCTTACGCAGCCAGTTGCTGACGGCTGTCTTTGATTGCTGAGGCGTAATCACCGCCGCCATGGTCTGCCAGGCAAAACAAAGGCCCAACAGCAAAAATACTCTGCTGAAAACAGATTGCGTCACCTGCCGATATTGAGACATGGGGCGTTCCCTTCTGTTGGCGTAAGCGGTTTTGCCTACGCCTCTATTTTAACAGCTGTAGCTTCCCAGTCAAGCGTTAACTGGTGCAGTTCGAACTGAAGTGCTTTTATCTGTTTTGAGATTCCGGCATAATCGGCCCCGTCAACGGTCAGGGATTGGGTCAGCTCGGCAACTTTCTGCTCGCGCTCGGCGATGTCGCGTTCCAACTTCTCCACCTTGGCCTTGAGGCGCTTTTGATCCGGATTCTGGTTCTGCGCCCGTTGCTGGGCGCGTAGCTGGCGCAGCTGCTTGGAGCTCAACTTCGGTTCGTCGGCCGCCTTCGTTTTTGTGGCGGATGCGGACGGAGATGCTTGAGCGCTGGAGCGTCCCTGTTCTTCCGCGATCTTCTCCGAATAATAGTCGTAGCCCCCAGGGAAACGCCGTACGCCTGAGGGTGATATCTCAATAATGCAATCCGCAACCGCCCGCACAAACTCAATATCATGGCTGACGACGCACAGAGTCCCGTCGTATTTCTTGAGGGCGGCTTCGAGCGCCGTGCGCCCTTCCATATCCAAGTGCGTGGTCGGTTCGTCGAGCAGCATGAAGTTCGGCGGAGAGAGGAAGAGGCGCAGAAAGGCCAAACGGATTTTCTCACCGCCGCTGAGCACTTTAGCGGGCTTGAAAGTGTCATCCTGCGAGAACCCGAAACTGCCGAGGCAGTTGCGCAGATCTTTCTCGACAACACCGGCGACCTGCTTGGCGAGCTCAAAGACGGTCATGTCGGGATCCATCGTCTCGGCAAACTCTTGGGACTGGTAGCCCGGAATTACATGATGTCCATACACGAGCTTGCCCGCAGTGGGTTGACGCTGACCGGAGAGCAAACGCAGGAGGGTCGTTTTGCCCATGCCGTTGTAACCGACGATGGCGACCTTCTCGCCGCGCACGATCCGCAAGTCCAGATCTTTGATAATGGGCTTGGCGGCATCGTAACCAAAGCTGAGCGCCTCCAGCCGGACAATCTCGGCGCCCGCATGCGGTGCCGGGGCAATCCGCAGCACGCCCGCCGAACGGCTGCGCGCAGGGAGCTTAACGATTTCCATCTTCTCCAACTGCTTAGCGCGGCTTTGTGCCATGGCGGCGGTGGCGGCTTTGGCTTTGAAGGTGGCGATGAACTTTTCCATCTGCTCAACCTTACGGTCTTGATTGGCTTTGCGGGCGAGCAGCTGTTCGTAACGGACATCTCGCTCGCGCAGGTAAAAATCCAAATCGCCGTTATACCGCGTAGCGGTGCCGCCATCGACCTCCACGGTGATGTTAGTGAGGTTGCGCAGCAGATAGCGGTCATGAGAAATCAATACGAGCGTACCTTCATATGTACGCAGGTAACGCTGCAACCATTCAACAGCAGGCACGTCGAGATAGTTGGAGGGTTCGTCGAGCAGCAGCATCGTCGGGTTGGAGGCCAACACGCGTGAAAGCTCCGCACGCATGCGCCAGCCGCCGCTGAAACTGACGAAAGGCTTTTCAAAGTCTGCCGTGCTGTAACCCAAGCCGCCGAGCGATTCTTTCACGCGCGCTTCAATCGTATAACCGCCGAGGTGTTCAAACTCAACGCTCAAATCACCCAGTTCGCGCAGGATACGGTTCTTCTCCGCAGCATCATCGGACTCAGCAAGGCGATGCTCAAGCTCGTGAATCCGCTGCTCCATTTCGTGGAGTCCTGGAATGCCGCGCAGGCTGTATTCAAGCAGCGTCTCATCCGGTGTATCGGGCTGCAGGTGCTGCCGCACATATCCAATGCGCGGGCTACCCTCAAGGTTGACTTCGCCGCCGTCGGGGCCATGCTCATTGAGAATTAATCGGAAGAGCGTAGACTTGCCCGCACCGTTGGGGCCGACAATGCCGATACGTTCGCCTGCATTGATCCGAAAGGTGACGTCTTCCAAAAGCGCTTCACGCCCGAAGCGGACTTCGACATTCTTAAAATCAACCATAGTTTCACCGCCCTTTCCACTGCGGCAGAAGGGCTTTTAAAATTTGCGGTAAACGCTGCGCCGCACGTAGGCCTGCGCTTGCGGGTCAGAGGCTTGCATCGCCGCGGAGTCCCAATCAAAGCTGCGGCCTGAACGGATGGCGAGATTGCCGATCGCACACAGTTCGTTCAGCGGTGCGGCATATTCAAAGTTCGAGCACGCCTCAGGAATGTTGCCGCGGATGGCCTCAAGCCAATTCCAATAGTGGTCGTTCCCGGTGATGCGCGGCAGTGATTTAGGCGGACGCTTCTTGAAGGTCGCCATAACAGCATCGGGCAACAGGCGCACGACGCCACCCTCGCTTGAATAGAGAATGCCCTTGGTGCCATAGAACAAAGTTCCGTTGGCGGAGATATGGTGCCCGTCTTCGCTGAGTTCTTTCGGAACCGGCGGCTTGCACGTGCCCTCGTGCCAGGTGAGCGTACAGGGCGCAAAGTGACCACGCTGCGGAAAGCTGTATTTGATCTTGGCGCCGGCCGGCGGCGCATGTTCGTTACCGCCGTCAGCCTCGAGGAGCTCGACGTGCGAAGGCGCCTTCAAATCCAAAGCGAAGTAAGCGTCATTGAGCAGCTGGCAGCCCATATCACCTAAAGCACCGGTACCGAACTCCCACCAGCCGCGCCAGCGGAATGGCATATAACAGCTGTGATAGGGCCGCACCGGCCCCACGTTCAGCCACAACTCCCAATCCACGCCGCCCGGCAGCGTCTGTCCCGCTGACGGCGGCATGCAGTTCTGCGGCCAGACGGGGCGGTCGGTCCAAACATCAATATGCTTGACGTCGCCAATCACACCGGCGGCGATCCATTCTTTGCACAAGCGCGGCGCTTCAGTGCTATGCGCTTGATTGCCCATCTGCGTTTTGACGCCATGCACGCGGGCGGCCTCAAGCAGCAGGCGTGATTCTTCAATAGAGTACGTCAACGGCTTCTGCAGATAAAGGTGTTTGCCGGCTTGCAGCACCGCCACAGCAATCGAGAAATGCGTGTGGTCAGGCGTGGTGACTGTCACCGCGTCAATTTTATCTCCATACTTCGCCAGCATTTCCCGGTAGTCACGGAAGTACTGCGCCGTAGGGTTGCGCTCGCGGGTTTTGCGCGCGGCTCTGTTATCGACGTCGCACAGCGCGACGATGTTCTCGCCCGACCAATGCGCGGCGTCGTTGAATCCCATACCGCCAATGCCGACACAAGCAATATTGATCTTGCGGCCAATAACTAAACTGCCCTGCCGTACAATTTCCGGCGGCACGTAATGTCCATTGCGGCTGACTGTTGCCGGTGTGGCCGCCGCCGCAATGTCACGGTTATTTAATTCTGCTTCTGACATGATAACTGCTTTTCAATTCTTATACTAATAACCATCAGGACGTCTCGATGTCCACGCCCTACACCTAAACTGATTTTGCGGCGCTTGATAGCGTCAACCGTCCGCCGCAGCGGCGCTCCTAGAACACACGGTATGTTTTGGTCACATACCGCTGCGCCAACGGGTCTGAGGCCTTGGCCTGTGCAGCATCCCAATCGAAGCTGCGTCCGGCACGTGCGGCCATGCTGCCCAATGCGCCGAGCTCGGACAATCCGGCGGAATAGCCGAAGTGCGAACACGCTTCATCTACTTTGCCACGGATGGCGTCCAGCCAATTATTATAATGATCGCCCCGCTCAATGCGCGGCAACGTTTTGGCTGGCAGCTTATCCTTGACAGACTCCATGAAAGCATCGGGCAACAGCCTCACGCTATTGCAATAATCCCCCACCGCATACAAAAATCCCTTGCTGCCGTAAAACAGCTGTCCGGCAGGATCAAGCTTTACGCCCTCGCCCAACCCCTGCGGCAGCGGCGGACGCTTCGTGCCTTCATACCAATTGACCACGCAAGCCGGGAAACCGCCGCGCTTGGGGAAGTGGTACTTCAAACTCAATCCCGCAGGCGCCGACCATTCAGTCCCGCCTTCAATCGCCGTCAGCTCGACACGTGAAGGCGCCCCCAGCTCCAAAGCCCAATACATCGCATCCATCGTATGCCCGCACGCATCGCCCGTCGCCCCACAACCGTAGTCCCACCAGCCGCGCCACTTCAGCGGCAGATAACACTCATTATAAGGCCGCTCCGCGGCAACGCCCTGCCACAAATTCCAATCCAACCCCTCCGGCACCTGCTGCACATCGGCCGGCAGCTGACAATTCTGCGGCCACACCGGACGGTTCGTCCAAACATCCACACGCGTCACATCGCCAATCAAACCCGCAGTAATCCACTCCTTGCACAACCGCGTTCCTTCGTTGCTGTGCCCTTGATTGCACATCTGCGTTTTCACATCATGCAGCTTCGCCATCTTGGCCAATGCTCGCATCTCCGTCACCGTTTGCGCCAGCGGCTTCTGCATGAACACATGCTTGCCCATCTGAATCGCCGCCAACGCAATCGGATAATGCATATGGTCAGGCGTCGCAATCGTTACCGCATCAAATTTATCCCCGCACTTGGCAAACATCTCCCGATAGTCCTGATAGAACTCCGCATCCGGATAACGTTCGCGCGTTTTCGTGCTCATGCGCTCATCAACGTCGCACAGCGCCACAACATTCTCGTCTTCCCAATGCAACGCATCGCGTTCACCCACGCCGCCAACTCCCACGCAGGCAATGTTAATCTTGCGCCCCTTAACCAGCTTGCCTTTTTTCAACGCCTTCGGCGCTTCCGACGCAGCGGACGGTTTAATTTTCTCATTAGCAATCGACACCGAAGCGGCAGCCACGGCGGCGGTAACTACAAAATTTCGGCGGCTTAGTTCAAAATCGGACATACTACCCTCGCATAAAGGAAAGACAAACGCGTCCAAAGTGTACCATAAAGCGATATGCAACGCAACTCAAAAAAGAAAATCCCCTGCAAAACGAATATTTCCGCCAAATCAAGCCCTTCCCCCGAGAGCTAAACCACCCTGCGCAAAACCACCCCCATGGGTGCCACAAAAAAGGAAAAGCCGGCCAGAAACTGGCCGGCTCTCGTGCACTACAAAGCAATCCGTTAGAACTTACGGTACGCCTTCGTCACATACTGCTGGGCAATCGGGTCCGAAGCCTTCATCGCCTTCGCATCCCAATTAAAACTCTTGCCCGAACGGATCGCCAGATTACCCAACGATCCCAGCTCCGACAACGGCGCCGCATGCTCAAAGTTCGAGCACGCCTCCTCCACCTTGCCGCGGATTGCATCCAGCCAGTTATTATAATGATCGCCCCGTTCAACGCGCGGCAACGTCTTCTCAGGCTTGTTCTTAAACTCACCCATCGCAGACTCCGGAATCAGACGCACACTATTGCAATAATCGCCGCCGCCGTGCAAGATACCCTTCGTACCATAGAACAGCTGGCCCGAGTTACCCAAGTCACGTCCCGCCTCCAACGTCGGCGGCATCGGCGCCTTCTTCGAACCCTCATACCACGTCATCGTGCAAGGCGGCAGCTTGCCGCGCGCCGGGAACGTGAACTTCACAATCGCACCCTTCGCAGGCGACCACTCCGTCCCGCCGTCAATCTCCACCAACTCCACGCGAGTCGGCGCCGCCAGATCCAACGCCCAAAACGCCGCATCCATCGTATGACAGCCCATATCGCCAATCGCGCCACAGCCATAATCCCACCAGCCGCGCCACTTAAACGGCATATAACAACCATTATACGGACGCTGTGGAGCCACGCCCAGCCACAGATTCCAATCCACGCCCTCCGGTACCGGCGGCGTATCCGTAGGCAACTGACAGTTCTGCGGCCAAATCGGACGGTTCGTCCAAATATCCACACGCGTCACATCGCCAATCACCCCCGCCTCAATCCACTCCTTACACAGCCGCGTCCCCTCATTGCTGTGACCTTGGTTACCCATCTGCGTCTTCACATTATGAATCCGCGCAGCCTCGCGCAACGCACGCGCCTCATGAATCGTCTGCGTCAGCGGCTTCTGCACATACACATGCTTGCCCGCCTGAATCGCCGCCAAAGCAATCGGGAAGTGCATATGATCCGGCGTCGAAACCGTCACCGCATCAATCTGATCCCCCAGCTTCGCCAGCATCTCACGATAGTCCCTAAAGTACGGCGCATTCGGATACTTCTCGCGCGTCTTACCCGCGTTACGATCATCCACGTCGCACAAAGCCACCACATTCTCATTCGTCCAATGGCCCGCATCGCCCGCGCCCATGCCCCCGATACCCACGCAAGCGATATTGATCTTGCGATCCTTAATCAACTGCCCCTTCTTCACGGTAGCCGGCGGCTTATACAAATCCGCAGCCGAACACGTCGAACACCCCGCCAACACCGCAGCCGTAGCCACCCCGCCCGCCGCCACAAACTCACGGCGGTTTAACTCAAAACCAGACATGACACAACCTCCTCTAATTTATAAAAACTGCCCGCATTTTACCACACCCCACGCCCAAAAGCAACCCCAAACTACCCCCACCCGCCCGCGACCTGCACCACAGATTTCCGCCCCTCCCCAAGAACATCCCGCTCAAACATTTTCACACCACCAACCCCATCCATGCAAATTGCCGGAACAACCCAACCGCAATCCAAATAAAACACCAAACAACCCCTTATCACCCAATAACCCTGTGTAATACCCCACATCAACAACAAAGCGGATTTTGACTCGGCCCCACATCACGCCTGACCTCGTACCCTGAGGTCAGGCGACCTCTGACTTTGAGGTCAGGTCAGATCGTACTCTGAGGTCAAGTGACCTCTACCTCCGAAGCTAGGTGTGATCTGATTTAAATACAGTCCACTTTATACAGCTAAAGGGTGGAAAATAATTTACGAAGGTCAGTCCGGCAGAACGCAAATACAACACATTCACGCAACAACAGTCGAAGTGATGCTTTGGATGAAAAGGAGAGTTCGTTAATCTGAAAAAATTAACGTAACGCGGCACACGCGACGAACACACCTACCCGCGTTAACCGAACATTTTCTTAACACGATTGCAGCGACTTCGTCGGAAAAGAGTGCCATGAGCTCACGATGGTGGAAATATAAAGCTGAGCGCAAGGCTGGCGGCCCAGCAGATGCAGAGTCCGGCGAGGACGGGCCAGCAGATGGGCAGGGCTAGGAGTATGAAGCTGGCTTGCACAAGCGGCAGCAACACGAGCCAATAGCCGACGGCGCGTTGCACGGTGCGGGGTTCGGGCACGCCCCCGAGGTTGAGTCCAATTGTGACTGCCGAAAAGGCGATTATCATGGCACTGTAATTAAAGAGCATCGAGGATAGCCCCAAGAGTCGCAATGCTCCGCATCCAATCGCTAGGCACAGCGCAGGTAAGTAGTTGAATGGCACCACGCGGCGTTTTTGTGTTTCACGTGCCGCAACCCAACTGACTGACACCACGTAGGCAA
Source organism: Kiritimatiellia bacterium (assembly GCA_031552845.1). Taxonomy (GTDB): domain Bacteria; phylum Verrucomicrobiota; class Kiritimatiellia; order RFP12; family DVOR01; genus JAVBMC01. The sequence goes on along the minus strand of JAVBMC010000028.1, from coordinate 9,667 downwards.
ACACCGTCAATGCGACAATCCCAACGGTCTTTATCTGCGCCAACTCGAGCGAAGCGAAGTCCGCGGTGCTCGCGCCTAAGCCAATCAATCCTACGCGGCACAGGCCAACGACCCAGCCCATTTTGAGGATTGTGTTGTACAGAACAATCAACAACGATACGCCGCAGATGATTGCGAAGGAGTAGACATTCAGCACGGTCAGCCCCAGCACAAATGCCGCCGTCATGCACAAACACAGAGCCGAGATCGCCGTCGAGACAGCAATCGCTCCGCTGGGTAATGGCCGCAGCGGACGCTCCGCTTGGTCTTCGGCTAAATCATGTGCGTCGTTTAGAATCAAGCCGGCGCAGTAGAGCAGCACGCCCGCCGTGACGCTTGCGGCGAATGCCCAGTTCGGACGTTGCCCCGTGAGCATGAATCCAACTGCCACATCACCGGGAACCGTAAAAATATTCGGCAGGCGGATCAACGTACACCACGCCCGTAATTTCGCGAGAGCCGTCGAAGCCATAACCGATCTCCTTTTGGATGTTAAGCGTTAGCGCTGGAACTCATTGACCGGCAGTGGCGCGATGGCCAGGTCCGGTTTCCAATTCGGCGAGGCCGAATAAAATGCCATGGCGTTGTCGAACACGATGCGTTTGATGGCGGCATCGTCATGGCCTTCTTCGCGCATGACGGCCACGGTTTTGGGCAGGCTGAGTGGATCTGAAACACCCCAGTCGGCGCTGCCGTTGACGACCATGCGCTCGGAGCCGTATTCGCGGATAATGGCCGACACCCGTTGCGGATTGAGTTTGGAAATTGGATAGACGGTCATGCCGCAATAACAGCCGGTTGCACGGCTGAGGGCAATGGTCTCTTCGGTGTTGTGGTCGATCTCGATTAAGTCAGGATTCATGTCTGACTCTTTGACAATCGCGCAGATCCGTTTGACGCCTTCGAGTTTGTTAACGTGCGGCGAGTGGATGATGACGGGCATCTGCCGCGCTTTGGCCATCTCGAGCTGACGCACGAACGCGCGCTCTTCCGCAGGTGTGATGTTGTTGAAGCCGATCTCGCCGAGTGCGACGCACCGGGGATGATTTAAATATTCGTCGAGCCCTGAGAGCACTTCATTTGCCAGTCCCTCATCATCGGCCTCTTTGGGATTGAGCGCCACCGCGCAGAAATGGTCGATGCCCATCCGCCGTGCGCGCACGGTTTCAAACTCAAGCATGAGATTGAATTGGTCGAAGAACGACCCCGCATAACGGCGGTTGACGCCGAGCCAGAATGCAGGCTCGACGCACGCCCGGATGCCTGCCGCATACATGGCGGCGTAGTCATCCGTCGTCCGGGTGGTCATGTGAATATGGGGCTCAATGATGACCATCGCCAACGCACGCAAGGTTCGAGGGATTACGCCTTGTCGGCGTCGTCCGTCTTATCCTTGTCGCCTTCCTTGAGCATATCGTTGATTTTCTCATCGGCCAAGCGGTCGCCTTCGGCCTTGCCCTTCTTGAACTCGCCAAGGCTGCGCCCCAGCGAACGGGCGAAATCGGGCAGCTTCTTCGGTCCGAAGACGAGAATCAAAACGCCCACAACGATCAACAGTTGGACGGGCCCGATGTTTTGAATGAATCCTAACGGCATCTGCATAACTCTCTCCTTAATAGCGCCCGCGGTCGGCTATTGCCCGCCGAGTCTCCCGATCGGCGTCGCGGCGCTTGACAGTCTCGCGTTTATCGGCCACTGCCTTCCCCCGGCAGAGGCCCAACTCCACTTTAACCTTACCCTTGGGGGTGAGGTAGAGGCGCAGAGGAATGAGTGCGAGCCCCTTCTGCTCGCTTTGCGCCTTCAGCTTGAGAATCTCTTTCTTGTGCATCAGCAGCCGCCGCGGCCTCATGGCTTCGTGATTGAAGCGGTTGCCGAACTCATACGGCGGGATGTGCATCTGGTTGACGAACAGCTGGCCGTCCTGCTCGATCTTCGCCCAAGCTCCGACCAGCCCTGCCGAACCTGCCCGCACGACCTTGATCTCCGTCCCAAGGAGCTCAATGCCGGCTTCGAACTTTTCCACAACGCTGTAATCATGCAACGCCTTACGGTTGGTTGCGAGATTGCCGCCATTACGGGGTTTATCGTCGCCGGCCATTGCGGGCCTCCCGATTACTTACGCGTCCAGCGCGTCTGCGCATCTTCAGCACGGTTGATGGCGTCGAAGTCCACTTCGGCGATCAACAAACCCTCGGCGATCTCGCGCAGGGCGATATCGGCCTTATCCTCTTCGACGGACTTCGGCTTGACCAACGGACGGTCCCCGGCGATCAGCTGCTTCACGCGGCGTGAAACCATGTTAATCAGCACCGGCACGCTCGGCACGCGCGTGCGTGCTTTTTCGATCAATTCAACATTCACTCGTTTTCTCCTCTGAAACCCTAATTATACCTGATGCCCTCGGGGGCGTCAATCAAACATCACTCCCCCGGACGCCAGACCTCACCGCCGGACGGCTGCGTCGGCGGCACATATTGCGCCGGCTTCGGTTCCTCGCGGCGTGCCCGTTCCGGGGCATGACGGTCGCGGTCGTAACGCGGCTTATTATGGCCTTGGCGCGGCGCATCGTGATGATGGGCCTTCTGTGCCGGTTTAGCCGGGGCCGGGTGACCCTCCGCCTTGTGACGGGCGGGAGCTTCAGCCTTGGGGGCTTCCGGTTTCGGCGCGGGCGCTTCAACAGCAGGCTTAGCCTCAGCAGCACTCTCCGCGGCCGGCACGGACGCAGGCGGTTCCTGCTGAATCACGTGGGGGCGCGGCGTATTACGGCGGCTCTGCCCGCGGGGCGACTGGTGATGGTGCGCCGGACGCGGCGGCGGTTCCGGCAGGGGCGCAAAAAGCGCCTCTTCGGGCACGCTGCACTTCAACGGCTCGTTGATGTACTTCTCAATATCCGGGATGGCAAACGATTCGTTCTCATCGGCAAACGAAATCGCTGTGCCGGTGTGCCCCGCGCGGCCGGTGCGGCCAATGCGATGGACATAATCCTCTGCCTCATAGGGGAAGTCGAAGTTGACCACAAACGCAATGTCATCCACGTGAATTCCGCGGCCGGCCACGTCAGTCGCCACCACGGTGCGAATCTTGCCTTCGCGGAAGTCTTCCAGCACTTGCAAGCGCTTGTTCTGGTTCACATCGCCGCTGAGCGTCTCGCACGGAATCCCGAAGCGGCGCAGGTTGTCGGCCAAATGCTCGGTCGTCACCTTGCGGTTGCAGAAGATGATCATGCGCGCATCTTCATACTGCTTGATGTGGTTGTACAGCACCTGGAACTTTTCCTGCGCGGTAACGATGTACACGATCTGCTTGATGGTGTCGGTCGTCAGCGTGTCGGACTCAACCTCCACGCGCACCGGCTCCTGCATCCATTGTGCGGCCAAACGCAGCACGTCGTCGCTGAGCGTGGCGCTATACATCATCGTACAGCGCTGCTCCTTCGGCGGCAAGCGGCGGATAATCGCCTTTACGTCGGGAATAAAGCCCATGTCGAGCATACGGTCGGCCTCGTCAATCACCAGCGTATCCACCTTCGACAGGTCGATAATGCGGTTACGGCAGAAGTCCAACAGACGCCCCGGCGTAGCCACCAGCAAATCAACCGGCGCATCATGCAATTCGCCCCGTTGACGCTCATAGTCCATACCGCCATACACCGCCAGCGAACGGATGTCGCCGCAGTACTTGCCCAACGCATCGGCGTCCTTGCAGATCTGAATGACCAGCTCGCGGGTCGGCGCAATCACCAACGCACGCGGCGAACCGCCGCTCATATTACGCCCCTCGGGGTTACGCAGATACCGCGTCAGGATGGCAATCAAAAACGCCGCCGTCTTGCCGGTGCCCGTCTGGGCGCGGCCGGTTACGTTCTTGCCGGCCAATGCGGATTCCAAGCTCTGCGCCTGAATCGGCGTGCAATACTTGAAGTCCAAATCAGCCACAGCATGCAAAATCTCCGTCGGGAGCTGCAAGTCGCAAAAGCGCACCTTGCCCTCCTCAGCCGGCACAACATAACTCGCCACGTCCCAAGCCTTGTGCGCATCCATGCGCTTCTGGACTTCGGCAGATGCAATCGCGCCGCCGGGACGAACTTGTGAAGCAGGCGTACTGCCGCCTGCGGGCCTGCCGCTGCCGCCACGGCGGCTTGCGGGTTTAGCGGCCGCTTGAGAGCGGTGACGGATCGGGTGGCCTGCACTATTTGCGGCCGGAGCCTTCGGCTGCGGCGCACTGCCCGTATGCGGGCGTTTGTTGCCGGAGCCGGACTTATGCGGCTGCGGTTGATTCGGAATATGGTGGGGACGGCGCGGTTCCTGTTGCGCCTTGTTGCCCCGCGGCTTATGCTGCGGGGACTTCGGGGCAGATACTTTCTCTTTCTTCGGCGCTTTGTCTTTGGCGCCTCCGCCCTTTAATGCCGTCACCACTTTTTTAAACAATGAAATCATGATAAAAAAGTGCGGCAAGTTAGAAGTAAACACAAGCGCCTGCGCCACTGAACCGCAATCATGCGGCGCCACGGCGGGGCGCTTGACTTGTAACTCGCACGTATATTAACGTTTTGAGAATTGGAAGCGTTTGCGCGCGCCGGGCTGGCCGGGTTTCTTACGTTCTTTCATACGCGGATCACGCGTCAGGCAGCCTGCCTTTTTCAGAACGTCACGCAAAGACGCATCCATCGCGATAAGGGCGCGGGACAACCCATGACGGATCGCACCGGCTTGGCCTGCAATGCCACCGCCATTGGCGCTGACCTTCAGATCCACCTTGCCCAGAGTGCTGGTAATCACCAGCGGTTGAAGCAGGAAGTTACGCAACGCTTCGCTGGGGATATAATTCTCCATCTTCGCGCCATTAACCTCATACTGCCCTGCACCGTTGAACAAACGGACGCGCGCGACAGCTGTTTTACGCCGCCCGGTCCCTGCTGCAATTTCTTTTTCTTTAGCCATTTGTCAAAATCTCCGCTGAAGGTTTAAAGGGGCATCGGTTCCGGCTTCTGAGCCGCATGAGTGTGCTCGCCATCGGCAAACACGCGCAGGCGCGTCATCATCGTCCGTGCATTATTCGTCTTCGGGAGCATCCCCCAAACCGCCTCGCTGATCATCCGGTCAGGATGACGTTCGCGCATCGTCTCGACGTCAAAATACTTATGACCGCCGCGCCAGCCGGAATACGTCTCGTAAGTCTTCTGCTCTTCCTTCTTACCGGTCAGTTTGACCTTCCGTGCGTTGATGACGATCACAAAATCGCCCATATCCACGCTCGGCGAGAAATCTGCGCGATTCTTTCCGCGCAACACATTAGCTATCTTCACGGCCAATCGGCCGAGAGGTTGATCTGCGGCATCCACCAGATGCCACTTCCGGTCATTGCCCGGATTCTTAGGAACTGTAGTTTTCATTCATGCCCTGTAAAATGGCGGAGACAATAATCCCGCCGTGAACTGCACACTGCGACATCCGTTCTGCCGGGGTGACGCGACAGGGAGTAATAACGCGCATCAACCAACAAACACCGCTAAAGGCCAGAAATAATACCATAAACTCCCCCAACCCACAAGCAAAATACCCCCAAACCCCAACAAATCGCCAAAACCAACCCAACTTCGCTGAGCCTCACCCGCTCCTAAAACACACTCTTATTGTCACGAATCCATAAGCAACCTCACTCAAGCTACACTTCCAACTTATCAAATAACCATCAAATAAGACTGAGCCAGGCAACAATCAAACCAACCTATTATAAACAAATGAAATGCAATAAAACAGGCGACAACCGCTACACGCAACTCTTACACGAAAAGCTATCACCTATCAAATAAAAATGCCTATTAATCATCCCCTAAAAGCCTCCATGAGAGACCTTAAAGACTACGGTTCCTCTGGCAAAAGAACACGCCAAGCACCATTTGCAAATACGTAATCCCATCGCACAAAAACCGTGCCCGCGCTGATTTGACAATCTTTCATAACCGAATTGCAAACGAGTAGAGGCACATTGGTAAATGCCGGCTCTATTAAGATTCTATACTCCAAAATTGACGGGTAATAACACGCAAACTCTTGATTATTTCTGGGCAACGAATTATCGAGTAACAATCTCCGCGTTTCCTCATTCGGTATTTGTGCAATAAGTCGTGGATTCCAAACAAACGCCGCTTTTTCATCATAAGTCATTTGTTTGTTCGTATACGAATTCCTGTATCGATCAATAAAATCAGGCAACTGCTTCACTGCAGCTGCGTGTTCATTTGTCAGACGAATCGCATTTATCTTACACACAACTCATCAAAAACAATCAGGCAGTTCGTGCCATTAGTGAGAGTATAATTAAATCCTCCAGTTTTCCAAGGTTTTGCAGAATGCGAACCAGTAATACCTATATGTCCTATTATTTCAACACCATTACTGACTGAAGGCGGATCTCGCACTAGGCTTGACTCTGAAAAACGACTAAACGTGATTTGAAAGTCCATAGCAATAGCACTTCTCTCAGCAGGGCTTAACCCATGTGCTTCAAAAGTTAACCCCCAATAGTTAGCGCCATGTGCAAAGCCAAATTCTTGCGCATGAAGCAAGAAAGAGCTACAAACATACAAAATTAAAATCGCTTTTCTCATAATACTTTCCCTTATTGTTGAGCATGTAATAAAGCATTTGTGTTAGGTGTTGGCGGACGACACCACAAATAGTTTTGCGTATTAGTCCCTTGATAGATAATGGCGTGATTAAGCTCTGCGCCAGTTGTTGACTGTAAGCAAGGATTTCCATCCAGTTGCAATGCGCGAACATAAGGATCGACGTCATGTATTGAATGTTCTACGAGCGTGCGCGGCACCCATTTGTTTGGCCGCACATAATCTGCAGTTCCTGCGCTGACTCCGGAAAGAATTATATTCCCGGAGTCGTCATAACACGCCTGATGTCCATGCCCGCCATCTGTGCGGCTCGAACGCATTTCTCTTTTGGCAGCATGATGATAAAATGCACCTGGTGTTTTAGGCGCGCCCCATTGCGCTGGTTCTCCTGGCTCCGGATCGCGATAGCCAATTATTTCACCGTTGGTGTTTAGAATTGCCGGAAGCGATTCATACGCTGCGGGCAATTCTTCTAACCAGTCAACATCAATTAACCAATGCGTGACCCAAGCAGAATAAACAGCCGCAGCATTGGGCTCATTAACGACCAAAAACATTCTATCCCAAGTCATGCGATCCACTTTCCCAACAATCTCAATTCGATAAACATCAGGATTTAAATCATCTGGCTTTCTTGCACGAAGCATCAATACTGAATCGTCTTGCTCGATGCCATTGATACGCCAAAGCGCATTCGTTTTGTGCGGTTGCGCATCTACATGGACATAGGTCATTAGATCAATTACGTTACTTCTCTTCCATAGTATACCCAAGCAATGCTGATACTTCGCATCGTTGGCGGATTCGTTGGGATGGTTAAGATTACGAGTTCTTACCTTAGCATGGTCGAAGCCAAAACGGATGATGGGTTGTTTGGCGGGCTTTTTGCAGATGCAGGGGGAGTTGGTGGGGTTGTCGCTGTAGCCGGGGGTGTGGTCGTCGCCGATGCAGGCGGCGAGGTTGGTTTCAACGCCGTCGGGGATGTGACTACCGACTTCGAACGCGGTACTTCCGACGAGCCAGCCGTAGGCGGCGTTTCTGACTACCACGGTATGTTTGCCACCGCCGTAGGCTGCTGGATTGAAGTTATACGAAGAAGCCGAAGTGGTGCAGACGAGGTCGTCATCAATATAAACGTTCACCGTCCCTGCATTTGATCCCCATGTGCACACGCCGTCTTGCAGGCTGAGCGTCCATAGCGGGCAGACTTTGGCTCGTCGTTGAGAACATTGTAACGTTTCAATAATCATTTGCGTCAAAAAAACGCCATGCGTTATTGGCATAAATTAATGTCAATGTTTTCTGATCACTATCATCGTGTTTATTGCGAACAACCATACTGTAATACAAATAGTGTTGTCCAAGAAAATCTATTGTTTGAAAAGCTAGAATCGAAGGGATGAGAAACTGATATGTTTCAGAATCTATAAACCCATCTTCAATTTCATTCTTTTTAAATTCCGGCACGGTTAGTATTCTTTGTTCCTTATGATTCCAAAAAAGCTGGCAATACTCATTCGTAGTGATAGTGGCAGGGGTTAATGTATTCAAGCGAGCAAGAAATGCAGGCAGGGCATTAACACCTGTTACATATTGGTTTGTTATTGTGACGGCCTGTATATAATCCTCGCTCACATTCTGCGGAAGCTGAAATACTTTCACGCCATTGACTTCAAAGAAAATACCAAACCTGAATCCTGATTTACTTCTTGGAAAGTGTAGCTCACGGTCAAGCAAGTTAAGTCCCCCTGTATATTTTGTACTGTTGGTTATTGAATAAAACCCAGTGTTACTTGGAATACGAGCAAAAATTCCTTCAATATCTTTTTTGATGGCTAGCTTGATAGTTGGAGTAAGGCTTGTGTCCTCAAACGAAAGACCATACTCTTGATTGTTCCAAAGAAATGTTGCATCTGGAATTTGCGCATGCAGACTCAGTGAAATTAAGGTAACAATAGCAAAAACAATCTTTTTATTCATGGTTGTTCTCCGGGCTTTAACAAAGTCTTTTTGTTTGGAATTGGTGGGCGGGCAAGGAGGTATTTGTCTATTTCATTTCCTTGTCGCATTAATGGTCGAGATAAATAACGTCCCCCATACTCTGGCTTCACGGGATTACCGTCCAGCTGTAGTGCTCTAATAAACGGTTGAACATCCGCTTCTAAATGTGATGGCCCTTTCCGCCTCCAGTAAGAGGAATGCCACAAATCGGCCGTCCCCGCACTGACACCACGTTGCACAAGAACGCCATTTGAATCATAACATGCCTGATGCCCATGATTCCCTGGTGTTTCTTGAGATCGCATCTCATATACTGAATCATGATGATAATATGATGGCGCAGCACCAACACCTTCCCACAAGTTAGTACTGGCCGGTTCTGGGTCTAGGCATCGTTTTTCATTTGAATCGCGCGCGAGCTCTGTATACGCAGCCGGTAATTCATGCCACCACCACGATCCTGTCACTGGATCTAACCATACATCTTTCCACTTCTGATACCAAACACGAGTTTTAGATGCAAGCACAACGAGCACCAAACGATCCCATACTTCACTCGTCTCTTTTGAAATGATTTCAATTTTATAAATCAATGGATGCAAATCCTCTGGCTCCGATAAGAAATCAAGCTGTGATAAATTTTGTACACGCCCATCAATTCGCCAAAGAGCATTAGTTTTATGTTGTTGGGCATCCTCATGAACCAACGTCATTAAATCAATGCCACTCGCACTCCAGTCTCTTCCTAGGCAATGTTGATATTTTTTGTCCCCCTCGGACTCGTCCTCATGGTTCAGGTTTCGTGTATTTACTTTAGCGTGGTCGAAACCGAAGCGGACGACGGGGCGTTTGGCGGGTTTTTTGCAGATGCAGGGGGAGTTGGTTGGGTTGTCGCTGTAGCCGGGAGTATGGTCGTCACCGACACAGGCTACGAGGTTGGTTTCGACGCCGTCTGGGATATGGCTGCCCACTTCGAACGCGGCACTGCCGACGAGCCAG
>JAVBMC010000043.1:0-23778 GCA_031552845.1 Kiritimatiellia bacterium | reverse complement strand
GCATTCCCCGCGCCCGGCATGTTTAACGGCTTCCTCCTGATGGAGTGTTTGGGCATGGGCGGCATGGGCGGCGTCTTCCGTGCGAAGGACTTATCGCTCAACCGCGAGGTCGCCATCAAGGTCATGCAGAAGTCGCTCGGCGATATCCCCGAGTTCATCGAAACGTTCCGCCGCGAAGCGCAGGCGGTCGCCAAGCTGAACCATCCGCATATCGCGCAGATTTACTCCTTCGGCGAAGAACAAGGCCAGCCTTTCATCGTGATGGAGCTCGTCAAGGGCACCAGCCTCTCCAAGATGATGGCGTCCGGTCCGGTTGACCAGAGCATCGTGATGAAGGTCGCCGAGCAGATTGCCGAAGCCCTCAAGCAAGCCGGCGAACTGAACATCGTCCATGGCGACGTCAAACCCGAGAACATCCTGCTGGATGAAAACAGAAACGCCAAACTCGTCGATTTCGGCATTGCGGCGTTGGGCGGCGTTAAGGAAGGCGGCGACGAAGTCTGGGGCACCCCCTACTACATCGCACCCGAGAAAGTATCCCGCCAGAAGGTTGACTTCCGTGCCGATATGTACAGCTTGGGTGGAACCATCTTCCACGCTATTGCGGGCTTTCCACCGTTTGACGGCCCCGACGCCGTGGCCGTGGTACGTGCACGGCTCGAGAATCCGCCGCGTCAGTTGAAGGACTGCGTCCAAGGCATCGACCTCGACATCAGCGCGATGGTTGACCGCCTCCTGAAGCGCGAGCCCGGCCTGCGCTATCCGACTTATGATTCGCTCCTCGCCGATATCCGTGCCGTTTTGAAGAAAGTCAAACCCGCTGCGTTCGGCGGGAAGAAGTTCACGGTTAAAACCAAGAACAGCCTCAAGCTCAACAAAGGTGACGCCGCCGGTGATTCCTCTTCAGGTGACCAAGCGCCTGTCTCCAACATTCCCCCGGTGCCGATCATACAGCCAAGCGATAGCGAGGAAGAGCGCAAACGCAAACTTCTCAAAGTTATCCTGTTTGCCATCCTCGGTTTCGTTACCCTGATTCTCTTGATTATCGGCGGCGTCTTGTTTGCAATACATGCGCAAAACAAAAAGAAGATCACGGATGCAACGACTCTGCAGACCGGTGCGCTGACAACAGCCCGCAACACCATTAATGCTCATCTGACTGGCGCACAAGGGCTGAGTGGCAAATACAAGGCCGCAGCTGACCTTGCCAATTCTCAAGTGCAGGAGATTCAGTCGCTCGCCAAGAAGGCAATCCCACAGGAACTTTACCAGTATTTAGCCCCAACGCCTCCGGAACGCAAGTTTTACGAACCGGAGTTTGGCGTAAAGAAAGCCCCTGCAGAGGCCAAGCCTGCCGAACAGGCGGTCACCAATGCGCCAGCCGCCGCAGAAGGTGCCACCAACACCGTTGCGGAGGTTAAAGAACAAGCACCTGCACCGGAACCGGAGCCTCAACCAGAGCCGACGGCTGTCAACGATGAGCCTGCACAGGAAAGCGTTGATCTGCCGCTTGGCATCAAGATGATTCAGGAGGTTGTGCTGGACGCTGCGGAGTTGTCCGCCATAGCCAAGGATCTTGCAGCATGGAGCACATGGCTGACTGAAACCGCTCACGAAGCGGACGACTATCCAAATGACATACCTCGAATGCAGGCACTTGCCGAGCGCATTACACAAGAGTACAACCGAATCATGGCTTCAAAGGATACTGCTCAAGCTGAAAAACTCTCCCGCAAGATCCAAAATTCCGCAATTAAAATCAAGCGTGAGATTCAAACGATGGAGCGCACCTTCAAGGCAAAAGCCGATGCCGACGAAAAAGCTAAAAAGGCCGCTGATGACAGGGCGCAGGCCGACAAAGACAAAGCAGAAAAAGACGCATTGGTCCGCGCTGAAACCGAGAACGTTCAGCAGGCTGAAATGGGTGTTCAAGCTGATGTGCGGGCATTCAACTTCGTTGCCGCACGCCGCAAGCTTAACCGTGTTGGCGATGCGTTGAAAACCGAAGAAGGCAAGGCTGTTTTCAACTTGGCGATGAAACGTATCGACTGTGTTGAGGCCTATCAGAACTACCTGATTAAAAAGCTGCCGGGCTATGCTAATATCCAGAAGGTCGATACTCGGAAGATTGTTTTCGCCGGGACCGGGCAGGAGATGAAATGGGAGGATTTGATCAACAAGTATCCGGAACAGTTGGTTAAGTTCACCGCTGTGTTTGTAACGGATTCCAAGGCCATGTCGGACCTGAAGATCAGCGAGCGCACCGTCATTGCACAAGGCGCCATTATCTACCTCAACCACGCCATTCCGGGCAGCGCGGCTGTCCGCCGTATGGTGAAGGATTTTGCCGAGCAGATCATCAAGAAAGCACCGGCAATGGAGGAAGACATCCGTAAGATGATTCCGGAGTCTGTGTTCACTCCTGCTAACTGACGCGGCGAAGCGTGATGACGTTAAAAACTGAAATCACTTTATTTTCGCTGTTGGTTGGGATTTTTGGAGTTGTCGCAGGCAGTGTCTTGTTCTGCTACCGCGGAACCACCGGGTATCAGTTCAAGCGCAACATCAAAAAGATCAACATACCGCAGGCCTGTGCCCCGGCGGAACGTAATTTGCGCAGGCTCTTCCAAGAGTCTTCTTCGGAGGAATGTGAAATCGCCTCGCGCCGTCTGCTGGGCGTGTTGACCTCGGAGGATTCAACCCCTGAAGGTAAAGCTGCCGCGTTGCAGATGTTACAGCTGGGGGACTTCGGCACGAACCTGCCGACGATTGTCTCCTGCTTGCGCAGCCGTAATCCACAGATCGCCTATTCAGTCCGCTGCTTATTGGAGACCGCGCAGAACCCCTCAGTCGATCCGCTCCTCCTTGAGCACGCGGAAAAAGAAAAGGATCCGGGACGTGCCAGCCTGCTCATGAATATACTCGTGCGCCGCCAGACGCCGGGTGCCGCCCAAGTCTTTGCCATGCGGGCAAAATCCTCTACGCCGCTTGTCCGCAGCACGGCGCTCGAATCGCTTGCCGAGTGGGGCACTCACGAATCCTTGGATGTGCTCATTCAAATGCTGCCCCCCCGCAATGAGGGCGAGTGGACAAACGGATACGATGTCACCGCAGCCGCCATCCGCTGTGCGGAAAAGACCGGCACGTCCGCCCTGCCCGTCTTGGAAATGCTCTACACGCATACGAATGGGCGTCTTCGCGGTGCCGCACTTATCGCTCAAGCACCGCACCTCTCCGAAGCGGAGCTCTGGCCCAAACTCCGCACATGCCTGGAATCCCGGTATCTCGAAGAACGCGATGCCGCACTCTCGGCCCTCACCTATTTGCCCAAGCTGAACGCACCACAGAATACTATGGCGATGATCTCGTGTTATTTCCACTTCCGAACAGATGACCGTATCCGCCTGTTGCAAATCCTACGGGCACGGGCCTCGTCGTTGGCTTTACCATTAGCGAAAGCAGTCCTGCGCGAACGGGACGCCTCTGTCGAAGAAAAAATAGCGGCAGTCAACTTGATTGCCGACCTGCGTGATCCCAAAGCCTTTCCAAGCTTATTATCTACTGCGGTTGAAAAGCATGAACACAGCCGCCAGCTGAACGATGCAATCTTCACAGCGCTCGGCGTCTTGCCCGATGACGATGAACTGATCGTCCGCTTGGCCGCCAATTATCAACGGTATGACCCTCTGCGCAAAGCCCGTATCCTGCGTATCTTGTGCAATCGTGCGGCACCGCAGTTAACCGATTGCCTTTGTCAGCAGGGCAATGCCCAAACGCCTGAGCTGGCCGAAGCCGCCGGGACGGCATTGAATTATACGCCGGTTGCAGACTTCGGCGCGTTAATTGCATTCGCTAAGAAGGCTCCTCCGCGCGACCGCATGTTGTTGTTTGACCACCTTGACAAAGTTGCCATGCGTTGCAGTTCACCGGAGGCGGCAGTTGAAGTTGTTTCACAGGCAATGCAGGGAGCTGAGACGGCTGAGCTGTATCACTTGATTGAGCTGTTGGGGCGGATGCCTTCGCAAGCTGCGCATGCGCAGCTCGGTGAATTCACCTCGCATAGCGATCCCGCCATCAACAGGGCGGCCACCCGAGCGCTTGCCATGCAGCACGCGGCAAACTAAGCAATCCTCGGAACCGCGGCAATCAGCGTGGCCGTGTAAGGATGCTGCGGATTGCTCACCACCGCCCCTACTTCGCCGCTTTCCACAATCTGCCCGTCTTTCATGACCAGCACGCGGTCTGCAATATGTTCAATGACCGTGATGTCGTGCGTAATGAATAAATAAGAAAGGCCGCGCTTGGCTTTCAATTCCATCAACAGATTGAGCACCTGAGCCCGCACGGAAAGATCCAGCGCACTGACGGCTTCATCGCAAATCACCAGCTGCGGATCTAACGCCAAAGCACGGGCAATGCAGACCCGTTGGCGCTGTCCGCCTGAAAGCGCATGCGGAAAGCGGTGCAGGATATCGCCAGACAGCCCCACATCCGCCAGCAATCGAAGTGCCAAAGCCTCCCGCTCGTTTGATGGAATCAGATGATGAAAGACCGCCGCCTCCGTCAGCAAATCCAAAATCATATGCCGTGGATTCAGTGCCGCTTGGGGATCTTGAAAAACAACCTGCACGCGGCGGGCATTGGCCGCACTGGCAATCGGTGTCCCATCCAGAAGGATTTCGCCGGAGCGTGGTTTCAACAGGCCGAGGATTGCCCGCGAGAGGGTTGTTTTGCCGCAGCCGGATTCACCAATCAGGCCGAGAGTTTCGCCATGGCGGAGTTCAAATGTAACTCCATCCACGGCCTTTTTAAACTCAACCGCCCGTGAAAAGAAACCACGGCGGACGGGATACCAACATTGAAGCTCCCGCACAGACAGCAACGCAGACGCTTGCGGTTTGTCACTCACGGTTTTGTGCGCTTAACTTCTGTAGTTAGGCGCTTCTTTCGTAATCTTGATATCATGCGGGTGCGCCTCACGAACGCCCGCCGCAGAAACGCGGTAGAACTGTGCCGTCTTTTGCAGCGCCTTGATGCTGCGCGTTCCGCAGTAGCCCAAGGTCGCCCGCAGGCCGCCGCAGAATTGCGTCATGATATGGCTGACGTTGCCGGAATATGGAACGATGCCCTCGATGCCTTGCGGCACCAGATTTGATTCTTCCACATTCTCCTGCCCGTAACGCTGACGGCTACCTTTATTTTTCATTGCAGCGAGCGACCCCATTCCGCGATAAACGACGTATTGGCGGCCTTCATAAATAATTTTCTCGCCGGGGCTTTCTTCCGTACCGGCCAGAAGCGACCCCAACATCACCGAATCCGCACCCATCGCCAAAGCCTTGGGCACATCGCCGGAGAGACGGATGCCGCCATCGGCAATAATCGGAATGGAACCCTTCAGCGCTGTTGCCGCCGAATAGATTGCCGTGATCTGTGGGATGCCCACGCCGCACACAACGCGCGTCGTACAAATTGAGCCGGGACCGATGCCGACCTTCACCGCATGCGCGCCGGCTTTGCGCAGTGCAAGCGCGGCTTCGCCCGTGGCGATGTTGCCGGCGATGACATCAATCTTGGGGTAGTGCTTGACGAGCCACTTCACCATGTCGATGATGCCCTTACTATGGCCGTGGGCGCTGTCGACGACAATCGCATCGACCTCAGCCGCGGCCAACTGTTCAACACGTGCGTAATCCCCAGAGCCGCCGCTGACTGCCGCCGCTACGCGTAGGCGGTAGGATGCATCACGGTTATATTCGGGGCGCTTGTTTTCAACCAACTGCTGGACATCGGTAAAGCTATAAAGCCCGACCAGCTTGCCTGCCTTGTCAACCAGCGGCAGCTTGCCAATCTTATTGGCACGCATGATTTCATACGCTTGCTTCAAGGTGGTGTTCGGCTTTGCGGTAAACGGCGTGCGCGTCATACCGGCGGAGAGTTTCTCCGTGCCGGAGGTGCCCACAAAGCGCAGATCCGAGGAGGTCATAATGCCCACAATACGATCCTGATCATCCAAGACCGGGAAGCCGCTGAACTTTAAATTATGCTCTTCTTTGTACTGCCGCAAATAGGCAACCGTATCATTCGCGTGGAAACACACCGGAGTATGAATCAAACCATTCAAATAGTTCTTAACTTTTTTGACCTGCTCGGCTTGCTCTTCCGGCGCAAGGTTTTTATGAATCACGCCAATACCGCCGATACGTGCCATTGCAATCGCCATCGGTGCCTCTGTCACGGTGTCCATGGCCGCGCTGACAAAGGGAATATTCAATGTCATGCGCGAGGTGAAGCGCGAGGTCAACTCCGTGTCATCGGGCAGAAAATCCGCATATTTCGTCACCAACGTTACATCATCATACGTTAGCCCCTCTAACGGGAACTTCTTCATAAACTCGGTCATACCCGGATTCATATGCATACTCTCACATCCTTCTTGCTTTCTCGTATATTATGCCATAGTGGTGCTCTTTTTGCAATAGCAAAGTCAACGCCCAATATTTTTTGATAACTATGGGATAAATTGAAGGCAATCCATCTCCAGAAAGTCCGCTTAATCTGTCAACTTGGCGCGAGATACACCTCCACAAATTTACATGGTATGTGCACACTCCCGGAGGTATTAACCTCAGCTTACTGAGGTTAACATGTCAGCAAGCAAACACACGGCGCGCGGAAAGTTGACGCACTGTGTACCACCAACTCGACAGAGGTGTCTCCCCCGCTGGAGGTGGATTGATACAAGTTTGGAACACGGGTGTGTTTCACTTTTCCTTTGGCACAAAAAAGGCGGAGCCAAATGACTCCGCCATAAAAACAACCTCAATCAATCAACGATTAATCCAAGGCGACATAAACCGGTGCTCCGCTGATTTCCACTTGAGCCTTGCCGGCATTCATTTGTACAGGAATGACCTTGCCATAAACATCCGCTCCGGCAGCCTTCTTAACCGCAACCGGCAAGGTAATCAAATGCGTCACCGTCGCATCCTCGCCCTCCTTTGCAGGCGGCTTGGGCGCTTGCCCGCTACTCGCTTCAGAAGGTTTCTCTTCAGTCGCCTTGCGCGGTTTGTCCGGCGGTGTCGTCCAACAGACAAGCTTCTGATTGCCGCGGGCATTCTTGAACAACAGTACATAATCCAAGTCGGACTCCAGCGGAATGCGCTTCACATAATCATATCCGCGCAGCTGCTCCACCATCACCTTGGCAGACTTGCAAATCGGACGCGGCTGCCCCTTCTCAATCATAGTGAACTCGCCCGCCGGATCCTTCCACTCATACCACACCGACAGCTTCACATCCCACATTAGGTCGATCATATACTGACGGACGAAGTACCACGCCTGATACTCCTTCTGCAGCTCAGCCTTACCCTTCAACTCGCCCTCATGCCCCTTCTTCGCCTGCGTGGCATAACCGCGCTCGGTATTATACATCGGGAAGTTTTCGGCGCCATACTTTTTCATCAAACGCCGCATCTCCGCATGACCAATCGCATGCATCTCAGGCGTCTTCACGCCATAAGGATGAACCGACCATCCCTTGATGCCTGTCTTCAGAATGCCCAGTTCAAAACACTTCTCCGTCCAATTATACGACGGTTGCCAATAGTTCGAGAGCGACCCCGCCAGCACGATACACTTCGGGTCCGCCTTCACCATTGCCGGAGCCGTAGCCTTCACAAGGTCGGTATACTCCTGTGCAAACTCCGGCGTATTATGCACGCCATTCTTCCGCCAGAACGTCCGGACATTCGGCTCATTCCAAATCTCCCAGATAATGTTCCGGTCCTTATAACGCGCCGCCAATGCCGCTGCAAACGCCGCAAAGCCCGCACGCCCCTCTTCGGTCGTCACTCCGCCATAACCCGTATCCTCATACTTCTTGTTGCCGCCGAACAAACACCCGACAACACGCAGTCCCTGCTTATCCGCATCCGCCAACAACTTATCATACGCTTCAAAGTTATAGACGCCCTTCTCCTTCTCAACGCCCTCCCAATAAAACCCACGCCGCACAAACTTCATGCCAATATCGGCAACCGCCTTCATATCGTCCGCTGTCGAACAAAACGGCTTCAGCTGCACCGCCAAACTCTCCGGCACCGTCATCTTCGGCACCTCAGCAGCAAACGCAGTACACCCCAACACCACGGCGCACACGCCAACAACCTGATACTTCATCTCATCTCCCTTAGTTTATAAAACGCACTCAATTCAACAACAATGTCGTCGGCGACAAATACGACGCTACCGCAAACAGCCCGATGCGGTCATTGCCCAAAGGCGCCCACGGGGACGTACTCCTCAGAATATACCCCTCATCAATCGCAGCCGGCATATTCATCCATACACCTGCAGCTTCATCATACCGCAACAGCCGAAGTCCATTTCTACCTACGGCTACGTGGTCATAACGCACCTGCAGTTCAACACCAGCAAAGTCCTTATCCGCCATCATATGCCAAACGCTAATCAAACCACCCGCCACATAAACAGGAACATCATCTCGGTCAATTGCCAGCAACTCGCCCTGAACCTTTGTAGTAGCGGTAATGCCATCAAACTCCATCCGCACGCTATTCACCAAATCGACAGTCGCATTGGTTGCATCCTCTCCCCAACAATAACTAGGCCTTGCGACGGTAACAGTTCCATTAACAGGTAGCAACAAACGCCCTTTATTTATAGCATACCAACCATTGGTTGTTGTATTATTATATCTATTCTCCAACGAGAGTTTCGATACACTCCCGACGAATATTGAAAAATCCAAGTCTTCCTTAACGCCGCCCCCATCGGCAATCACTAATCCACTGTTTTGAAGACACGCAGTAGGCGAACTAAATTTCCCCCATCCCTGAATACGGCCATAAGTCGATGCTAAGTCATTCGTACATAGACTAATACTAGGCGCATTTCCAGCAATAGAAACTTCCCCGCCTGCAATTTCCAAGACACCAATACCATTACATCCGACGCACACTGAATTACCATTATCAAGTATAAGTAATCCCGTCAATCGCAACACCCCTTGTCCAGACGCACCCGCCCCTATATAACAGCTACGCGTTCGCATAGTTGCCTCTACGTTTGCCTCGCCGGTTCCAGCATTACCAATCACAAAATCATAGCCAGAGGTTACAACACCACTGCAATGCCAAAATGCGCCAGTTGATCCTTCGGCGTGTCCTACGTTGATGTTGCGCAATGTTGACAATATGCCGTAATTAATCACCTCTCCATAAGAATTCACTCCATTGCCAATTTGCATGACGCCAGTACTGGAAGATTTCAACACGCCTGCCTGCTTAATGATAAGACGTCCAACCCCAGATGCCCCAGATGCAATAGCCAAAGTGGCCCCATTCGTATAGACTATCTTTCCATCGATAATTGTTAATGTTCCTTCTGCTGATTTACCAAGAGCCAGCCCCCCGCGCATGTAAAGAAGCCCACCAGATGAAAG
Organism: Kiritimatiellia bacterium; assembly: GCA_031552845.1. Lineage (GTDB taxonomy): Bacteria > Verrucomicrobiota > Kiritimatiellia > RFP12 > DVOR01 > JAVBMC01. Next base: position 14,309 of record JAVBMC010000043.1, on the reverse strand, counting down.
CTCTAACGCAGCGTCTAATGTTTCACCCACGGTTAATGCCTTGATCGACGCTTCCTCCATATCAAACACCACAGGGGTTTCTACCGAAGACAGCCCATTGATCTTAACATCTGTGTTAATCATCGGAAGTTCGTCCGAGCTCCAATTACCAACGTCGGACCAATTCATCGTCCCGGCGGCACCCGTCCATGTTTGCGCAAAGGATGCAACTGCCATCCCGACGATGCTCAACAGCACCAATAGAATTTTCTGTGTTTTCATAGCAACACCTCGTTTGTTCGTTTATTTTCCATACACCCGCACATAGTCGACATACATGTCGATCACGCCGTCATAACGCGAGAGGTCGACCGGCCAGCCGCCTCCCGTTGCAAGATTGATCATGAAGAAGAAGGGACGTTCTTTGGAGAGTGGCAGTGTCGGATGGCACTTCACTTCCACATCGTCACAGTAGTAAATGGTGTCAGTCTCAGTAATCAAACATCCGTAGGTATGGAACGTCTCAAACCATGCTGATTTGATTCCCTTCTCGCCAGGCTTAACGATGAGTCCACCCATCTCTTTCACATACTTCTGGATGGTCGGCTTGAGAGCATCTTGATTCCACGCATGCGGCGTCACGCAATAGCTGTTATAGGCGTTCGGGTGACCCTTACCCTCGCCGCCATATGCCTCAATCACATCCAGCTCATCGCAGCCGCCCTGCTTATTCCCCTCAGTCATATAATCCGTCATCAACCAAAACGCCGGCCAGCTGCCAATTGCATTCGGCCCGATCATGCGGCATTCAAAATAACACGGTGCCTTGACCTTAACTCCGGCACCGCTGTTCTGTGCTGATGAGAGCAGCCCCGAGCTGTTTTTATTGGCATCGGCACGAATACGCAGATAAGTATCAACCTGCGAGAACGGCGTCTTCGGACTATTATGACTGGTGAAGCGCACGGTGCTGAAATCCTGCTGCCCCTTCGGCGGCTTGTGGTCATAATACCTAAACTGATCGCCATCGCCAATCGACAACGCCTTATCAAAATCATCCGCATACACCAAACGCAAGCCCTTCGCCGCCGGCGGATCCTGTTTCGGAATACCCGCGTTCTTCAAACTCCCGCCTGCATTATACAACTGCAAGTAACAATTATCCTGACCATCCTTATACTTGCCCGTCACCGTCAGCGTCAAAGGCCCCTTCGGATACTGTCCCGCTTTGAACACGAACGACGCCTTACCATCCGCACCGACCGGCAAATCCTTCGCCACAACCGTCTCGGCCTTATCATTCCAACACTTCACATCCACCTGCTCAAAACCCGCGCACGCCAGCTGCACCTTGACATCGCCCGACACCGTCGACGCATAAGCCGGCGACACCACCTTCACCTCGCGCCCAAACATCTCGACCGCCGAATGCACAGTCTCCACGGCAATATCATCAAACACCAACACGCCATCCCACTTCCGATCCTCCGAGCCGATCTCAAGCACGATGTTGCGGATAGGATAATCAATCCTCTGATTCTTATCACCGCCCCAGATCTCATGCCAACAATCAATCTGAAACTCAATCTCGCGCCATCCCTCCCAATCAATCACCTTGCGGCTGGGATACTTATGCGTCTCGCCGCCTGCGTCGGTCAAATACAAACCATACCCGCACTTCGAGCCATTCCCCTTCACCCGATACTTCAGCTTGGTAAACGGTGCCCTCAACTTCAACGGCACCACCACGCCCAGATACTGCCCCTTGCCGCCGGTAAAATGATACTCCAACTCCAACGCCCCATCCTTCACCTTGACAGACGCATTCTCATTCGGAATATTCACCACCCACACGCTCGGCACCCCCGCCGGTTTAGAGAAATCCTCCACCGGCAACACCGCCGACTGGGCAAATAAACCAAAACACAAACAAGCAGCCGCACATAACAAACTTCGCATCAATCACTCCTACTTCAAAAACAAACGGAACCCAAACTACCGGGGAATCGCAAGCAAAGCAACCGATAGATCACACCTCTCCGGTAAAACTCAACAGCTTCAAATGATACTTGAACCCGCCACATAAAGCAAGCCTATTCTCCTACCCAAACTGCCTAGACGACCTAATTTCATGCAAAAGCAAGCCAACCGCTTTCGGGGCATCTTTCCCCCGGCACAACTATTCACTCGCCGGCAAAAAGCATAGCAAAATTCAATACCAGTATCCATTTACATAATACTAGCACGATATATGCCGCCATGCAAGCAAATAGACAACCAAGGCCAACTTTTCTTCCCACAAACACTTCAAAGACAGCACGACACACCCGCTCATTCTGGCACCATTTAGTACCAATAAGTACCCAACCTTGGTACTTGGCAGTACCGGACCTCGGCACCACGAAGTACCCAACCTCGGTTCCAAACGGTACCGTCGACGGCGGCGGCTAGCACCTGATTTCACCTCCCCGCACCGTCCAATATGCTCGACAACTCCTTTCCCCTTGTGTATAATCCAAGCCCTAGGCAATTGTACTTGGACGTAAAGGATACCCATGAAATACGCGGCACTCTTCGCGGCACTTTTTTTAGTAACAGCCCCCCTCTATGCCATCTGGCCCTTCAACAGCTCTAACGCCGAGACCAAGGAAAAGCAGAAGGAGCTAAAAGTCATCAGCATGCTCCAAGAACCCAAACGCCTGATGAATGAAGCCCAGGACCTTGAAGCCGACGGCAAAACCACCGAAGCCGTCGACTCTTACAAAAAAGCTATCCAGATCATGACCGGGATTGAGGAGAAGGAGGACACCACCGGCAGCGAATGGGCCTCCCTGCGCTTCGACAAAGCCATGTGCGAAACCATGATCGACCGCATCATCTACGACAAAGCCGACAAAAACCAACGCACCATCACCATGAGCCACACCCGCTCCCTCGAGCAGAAGCTTGCCGCCGAACGTGCTGCCGCCACCAATAAAACCGCCAAAGCAGCTGCCCCCGAAGCCGCCACCAATGTCCCCGCACCCGCTGTTGCCGCCGCAGTCAAACCCACCCCGGTCAACGCCGCATCAGAGATCAGCTTCGCCAAAGACATGCTCGACGACGAACTCTATTCCGAGGCTGAAAAAGCCGTCATGCGCGTCCTGCACGCCTACCCCGACCACACCGACGCCCTCATGCTCCTAGCCATCCTCCGCCTGCGCCAGAACCGTCCTGAAGACGCTCTCCACGCCATTGACAATGTGCTCGAACGCTTCCCTGATGACGATGCCGCCGCCATGATCGGTGCCGCCGCCGCCCTCAGCGTCCGCAACTTCCCCCGCGCACTCGACCTCGTTGACGACGTTCTGGAACGCCGCAGAGAAGACCCCGCCGCTTACAATAACAAGGCGTGGATCCTCGTTGAAATGCGCAATCCCCGCAACCTCGCCACAGCTGAAGACTACTACCGCCAAGGCGTCCAACTCGGTGGAGCCCGTGATCGGCGGCTTGAAAAGTTGCTCGGCATCGACACCGAAGACTAACCCACGCCTCGGCCAGCTATGTTCCCACTTTTCCTCTCCCTCAAGTACCTCAAGCCCAAGCGCTCCGTCGCCTCCGTCGTCACCCTCATCTCCATTGCAGGCGTGGTGCTCGGCGTAGCCATCATCATCATCGTGCGTGCCGTCATGACCGGCTTTGGCGACATGTGGCAAGAGAAGATCCTCAGCTTCAAGCCTCACATCATCGTCTCCTCGTGGAGCGGTAGCATCCAGAACGAAGAGAACATCTGCCAGCGCATCGAAGCCACCCCCGGCGTCATCGCCGCCGCCCCCGGCATCGAGATGCAAGTCCTCGCAGAACACCGCCGCCGCATTGAAGCCCCCCTCATCGAAGGCACCGATCCCGTCCGCATCAAGAAGCTCCTGCCCAACATGCAGATGCTCTCCGGCGACTTCAACATCCAAGGCGACAACATCATCCTCGGCGTCGACCTCGCCGCCAAGCTCGGCGTCCACGTCGGCAGCCAGATCCTCATCTACTCCCCCCTCAACCTCACCCGGCAGGACGAAATCTACTTCCCCGAAAAACTCACCATCGCCGGCATTTACCAAATCGGCCAGCACAACTTCGACAGCAGCTTCATCTTCACCAGCCTCGCCGTCGCCCGTGACCTCGTCGGCATCAAATTCGGCACCTACTCCATCCACGTACGCGTCGACCAACCCCAGAATATGGCCAAGTTCGACGCCCTGCTCGCAACCCTCACCCAAGAACTCGGCCCCGCCTACCGCCTCCGCAACTGGCGCGAAGTCGACAAAGAACTCTTCAACGCCCTTGCCGTCGAAAAGAACATGATGGTCATCCTCCTCATGTTCATCGTCATCGTCGCCATCTTCTGCGTCACCAACACCCTCATCGTCATCACCGTCCAAAAGACCAACGAGATCGGCCTGCTCAAAGCCCTCGGCTTCTCCTCACAGCAGATCATGCTCACCTTCGTCCTGCACGGCCTCATCCAATGCCTCATCGGCACCCTCCTCGGCATCGGCCTCGCGCTCATCGTGCTCGCCAACCTCCAGAACCTCATCGTTCAACTCGCCCACATCGGCATTGAGGTCTTCCCCCCTGGAATCTACGGGCTTTCAGAACTCCCCTACCGCATCATCCCCTCCGAGATCGTCAAAGTCGCGGCCGCCGTCATCCTCTTCTGCTCCATCGCCAGCTTCCTCCCTGCATGGCGTGCAGCCCGCATGGACCCCGCCGAAGCCCTCCGCAACGAATAACCCCTGTACGTTATGATACTCACCGGCACCGACCTCGAGAAAACCTACACGCTGCCCCACAAGACCATCCACGTCCTCAAAGGCGCCAGCCTCGCTGTCGCCCCGCAGGAACGCGTGGCCATTGTCGGCAAAAGCGGCGCCGGCAAAAGCACCCTCCTCCACCTCCTCGGCGGGCTCGACAAACCCCAGCGCGGCACCGTCTCCATCCAAGACCACGACATCTACGCCCTCAGCTCGCTCCGCCGCACCCGCCTGCGTGCCGCCGCCGTCGGCTTCGTCTTCCAATCCTACCACCTCCTCCCCGAGATGGATTTAATCGAAAACGTCATGCTCCCCGCGATGGCCGTCGGCAAGCTCACCCGCAAACAGATGCGCACCCGCGCCCTCGACCTACTCGACCAAGTCGGCCTTGCCGAACGCGCCACACACACACCGCTTGAACTCTCCGGAGGCGAACAGCAGCGTGCTGCACTCGCCCGCGCCCTCATGAACAACCCGCCCCTCCTGCTGGCGGACGAACCCACCGGCAACCTCGACAAGGAAACCGGCGCCCACGTCATGAAGCTCCTCTTCGGCCTCACCCGTGAAGGCGGCCACGCACTCGTCATGGTCACCCACGCCCCCGACGTTGCGGCCCTCTGCGACCACACCCTCACCCTCCAAGACGGCCAACTCATCCAAGCCTAAATAGCCTGACCAGCATGCTCAAAGCTCTACACACCCTCTTCCTCCTCGGCACCCTCACAGTGGTGACCCTTGCGCTCCACCTGCCCAAGCTCGACATCCGCCCCCTGCATGGCGACGAAGCCAACCAGATGGTCCGCACCGACGAACTCGTCCGCACCGGCCACTACTCCTACGACCCCCACGACCACCACGGCCCCATCCTCTACTACTGCACCGCTCCCATCGTCCGCGCCTTCGCCGGCCCCCAAGGCCAACACGCCGAGATATGGATGTACCGCATCGTCCCCGTCCTCTTCGCACTCTTCACCGTGCTGCTCATCAACGGCCTCGGCATCTGGAAGAAGAACGGCACCTTCGCCAGCCACCGCGGCGTATTCATCGCCGGACTCTTCCTCGCCACCTCGCCCGTGATGACCTTCTACAGCCGCTATTTCATCCAAGAAACCCTCCTCATCTTCTTCCTCCTCGGCATGGGCGTCGCCTTGCGCTACTACGCCTACTGGCCCAGCTGGCGCTCCGCCTTCATGTTCGGCCTCTGCGGCGGCTGCGCGCTCGCCTGCAAAGAGACCGCCCTGCTCGCCTTCGCCGCCTTCGCCATAGCCGGATGGTGGGCCTTCGGCGTACACCGCATCTACCTCTACTGGCGCACCAAACACGTCCTCATCGCCCTGCTCGCCCTCATCGCCACCGCGCTCATCTGGTTCACCTCCTTCGGCACCAACCCCGGCGCACTCGGCCAGATCTTCACCCACAGCATCTCCGCCTACGGCGCACGCGCCGTCCATGCCGACCACTCCCACCCCTGGTGGTGGTACGCCCGCACCCTGCTCTACCACAAATACGGCAACGGCCCCATCTGGAGCGAAGCCCTCCTCCTCATCCCCGCCGCGCTCGGCATCTACGACGGCTTCCGCAAAGGCGGCGTCCGCGCCCTACGCTTCCTCACCATCTACGCAGTCGTCCTCGCCGCCATCTACTGCGCCATACCCTACAAAACACCCTGGTGCGTACTCAGCTTCTGGGCGCCCATCATCCTCCTCGCCGGCGCCGGCTGCGGCACCGCATGGCAGCTCATGCGCAAAACCCAATACTGCAAACTCTGGCGCGGACTCCTCATTGCCGCCATTGCCGGCATCCTCTACCACCAAGTCCTCCAAACCTACCGCGCCTGCTACCAGTTTCCCGCCAACCGCGAACGCAACCCCTACGTCTACGCCCACACCTCCATCGACGCGCTCAACCTCGTCGACTACATCCGCAAGTCCGCCGACCCCGCCGACCCCGTCGCCTTCGCCGTTCCTACGCCCGACGTCTGGCCCATGCCCTGGTACCTGCGCAACTACACCAACACCGGCTACTGGACCGCCCTCAAAGACATTCCCCTCGCGGCCCGCCCCCGCCTCCTCATCCTACCTGCTGACGAAGCGACCCCCATCCCCGAACAATTCGGCACCGTGACCGACTCACGCCTCTTCGGCATCCGCCCCGGCGTACTCCTAACCGTTTACATCTTCCAGCAGGCGGACTCCCCATGACCCGCCTCGCGCTAGTCGTACCCGCTTACAACGAAGCGCGCCGCCTCCCCGACACGCTAGCCGCCATCAGCGACTTCCGCGCCAACGAACCGCACATCACCCTCGACGTCATCCTCGTCGACGACGGCTCCACCGACAACACCCCCCAGCTCGCCGCTGCCGACCCCACCATCCGCCTCCTGCGCCTCCCCCGCAACATCGGCAAAGGCGCTGCCGTCCAACACGGCATCCTCAACGCGGCAGACTCCGACCTCATCCTCATGAGCGATACCGACTGCTCCGCCCCTCTCCTCCAATGGCGCCTCCTCAAACAAGCCATCGACGCCGGGGCCGACATCGCCATCGGCTCGCGCCGCCTCCCCGGCTCACTCCTCATCGCCCCCCCGCCCCTCCTGCGCCGCGTTGCCAGCCGCATCTTCAGCCAGCTCATCCGCCTAGCCGGCGTCCGCGGCATCCGCGACACCCAATGCGGCTTCAAACTCTTCCGCACACCCGTTGCCCTCCAGCTCTTCCCCCAACTCCAATGCCCCCGCTTCGCGTTCGACGTCGAACTCCTCGCCCGCGCCCAACGCGCAGGCTACACCGTTGCCGAAGTCCCCATCGCCTGGAACTACGCCGGCCACTCCAGCGTCAACCTCCTCAGCCACGGCTCCCGTATGCTCCTTGACCTCCTCGCCATCATCCTCCGCAGCAGGAAGTCATAACCACACGGCGCTTAACCTCTCCTCCCAAAAAGAAAGGGCGCGGATTCCCGCGCCCTTCTTTTCTTTCTCTTGGGAACGCCGGCGTCCCCGCCGGCATTTCTCGCCGCGTCTCCGCGTGAGCTATTCTGTTACTTCTGTCGCCAGGCGGAACAGCTCCGAACGCTGCGTCTTTGGCGGACCAACCACAGGAATGTTATAGAACCCAAGTCCCGCGGCATCATCAGTTCCGCTCAAGAGATAGGGTGTCAGAATGCCGTAGAGTTTGTAGGCGGTTTTGACCCCTTCTTCATTGAAGCTGCCGCTGAAGAGCCCTGTCTTGGGTGTGAGCGTCAGTTTGACGTTGTAGGGATTGTTGGTCTTGGATAGTGCATCTACCCCTGTGCCTTTGGTGTTGAAGCTGACAGAGACAGCGTTGGTGATGACTTCTGCCTCTAGTCTAAGGCTGTAGGGAGTACCCACACCGTAGAGGGTGTAGAGGGTTTCGGTTTTGCTGTACCAGCCGCCTTTAATACTCGGCTGACGTTCAAACGGGCCATTGGAGGTGGTGGTAGTGACTGTGTTGACCCAGTTAGCCGGCTCCACAGTTTCAACACGCGGTTGGGCGTCTTGGATGAACTTGACGTTGAGGTAGAACTCTCCGCCTTTATACGCACTAGGCGAGAGTGCGATTACGGCGGAGACCTCTGTGTCAGTCACCAGCAACACACCGCTGCCGGAGACGGCTGTGCCATCGGCAAGTTTACCTGCGGCTTTGACGCTGCCTTTGGCATCGACCGTAAGGGTGACATACCCTGCCCCATACGAATCATCCTCCGGATAGAGCGAGAGGGTATAATACCCGTTTGCCGTCTCCACGGCAGTCACACGCAGAGCATGTTTCACTTTATCCTTCCAACCGTTACGGACAGCTTGTCCGTTGTAGTCGCCTGTGGCAGTTGGGAGCGGTGTGACTTCAAACATTCCCAAGCCTGCCTCGCTGAGACTGACCGTCAAGCTGATGGCATTGGTCAGTTTGGGATTGGTGCAGATAAACGCGGCATTGGTCACTGACATGGCTTCTGTATCATAATCAATCGCATCAAACGCATCGGCCTTGAGCGAATACTTCTTTCCACCCAAACTCACCGAACCGGTCAACTTGCCGGTCTTCGCGACTGTCAGCGTTAAGGCACTATGACTGGTAATATCATTCGTTGTGGCAGTATAGAGGCCGTTAAAGGTGCCAATGTATTCGGTGGGCAGGTCTTGCACATCCAAAGAGGCATTCAGCAATGCGCCAGCCTTTCTGCCTTTCATTGCTTGCAGGACGACTGGATAAGTGCCTGCCTTGGTCGGAATACCCGACAAGTAAACCTGTCCGTCAACCGTCACCAGCTTGAGCCCTGTAGGAAGTTTGCCACTCTTTAGTTTGACGGATGTCGCGTTTGCTTGTAACGGCAACGGCCCCAGCTTCGCCCGCAGACCGACACGTAGCCCCGTCCAATCTAACTGACCGCTCTCCTCATTCCATTGACCTTGGTCGCTGTTCGGATTGGTGGCATCATCCAATGTATTACCATCAAACGCCGGAGCAAACTCACAGTTAACAGACACCAGTGTCGGGGAATCGGCAGAACCTGCATTTAGAGTGACCTTGGTAGGGGCCGGAACAATCCACTTACCATCCGTCGAGCGGAAGTAGACGGTATAGGCACCTGCCGTGAGACGTTGGGTAGTATCGTATGCATACCACGTTCGCTTATCCGTTGACCACTCCACACCGGTCACAGTCTGGCCATTATTCGGCACACACTCAATCCCCAACGAACCGGGCGCTTTCACATACACCGCCGTCATCGTTACATTCGCAGCAGGCATGATGATCTTGGCAGTGGCATCATTTACGCTGAAACCTTCTGCATACGTTACTGACGCAGGCGACACCGTCCACTTCTGGAACTCCTGATTCAACGGCGCGTCATTTGCAGTAATCTCTACTTCAGTTCCAGCAATAAACGTTGTTGCCTCTGCTGTACCATTCTTGAGCGTGAGGGTATAACCCTTTGACCATTGGGCATAAAGTGTCGTATCTGTGTCAGGCACAACAGAATCAGTCGTTATTTCATCTCCATCCGCAGCAGCCGTAAACCACCCCATAAACACATAACCAGTGCGCGTCGGTGTCGGCAGCTCTCCGTAGAGCGTCGCGGCATTTCGTGAAAGCTTTATTGTCTTGGGCACACCACTACCGCCATTGAAAGTTATAGCTACAGGTGCCCCTTGATAAACACATATTGTACGCCGATGGTCACCCGAAGTTAAATTGAGATAAGCCGGATAATCGCTGTAGTAAGGCCAGATGTCCGGCAATAATGCTGAATTATAGTTACCATTCCATCCTTTACTTCCCTGCATTACATAAGAAACCATATCTAATGGAGTACCTGCATACATTGCAGTACCACCTATTAAGTATGGTGCCGCCCCCCAATACGTCACAGTGGTTAGATTTGAACAACCTACAAATATCTCACGTTCCATTATTGTCACACTGCGCCCAATGCTAACGGATGTTAGCCCAAGACAATCAGTAAAAGCATATCCCCCAAGATAAACAACACTGTCGGGAATTGCAACTGTATCTAATTCATAGCAATAAGAAAATGCAGAATTATTCACGCGAAGGACAGAGTTTGGAATTTTTATTGAAGAAAGTTTATAGCAGCAATAAAACGCTAGGTCTTCGATAGAGGTTATATTGTTGCCCAAGTCCACAGACTCGAGTGCCTGACAAAACCAAAATGCTCGCTTGCTAATAGTAACAATGCCATTGCCTATTGAAACCGAACGAAGGCGAGAGCAGCTAGACGCAAACCCAACGCCTATATCTGTAACACTATCCGGGAGCATCAACGACTCCAATGCACTACATTGAAAAAACGCCATATCACCAATATATTTCACTCCATCGGGTATTATCACAGACACCAAGTTGGTTGCATCATAAAACGCATACTTGCCGATGGTTATTAAGCCATCAGGCAGCATAATTTCTGTTACTTCTTGAACAGACTCAAAGGCATTATCTGCAATCACCGAGGTCCCCTCGCGAATAACTACTCGTTCTGAAACGCTACCTTTTACCCTGAGACAACAATTATTGAGATAAATGACAGAATCATCAAGTTGATTCTCAAACCATGCTGTCTCTGCAAATGTATACGCTCCTACACTGCATATGTTACTGCCTGCGATAACCGTTGACAGATTCGGTGCGCCTGAAAAGGCTCCATCACCAAGCCTCAACACACTCTCGGGAATACTTACCGCTGTGAGTTCGCATTGCGAATTGAATGCACCGTCTGCAATACACCTTGTTCCGGGCTCTACTTGGACTGCACCAACAATTTCTCCTTTTACGCCGAGACAGCATTTATTCAGATATAGAATTGAATTATCAGGCTGCTGCTCATACCACAGTGTTTCACTGAAAGTCCTCGCTCCAAGCAACAGGACATTTTCGCCAAGAACAATTTCAGAGAGATTTGTACATCCGAAGAATGCACAATCACCAATTGTTGCAACACTATCCGGGATTGTAATGGATCGGAGCTTGGCACATTCCTCAAAAGCGCCTATTTCAATGTGGTGAACACTATCTGGGATTACAATTGTTTCAATGTTACTGCATTGCCAAAAAGCAGCATGATCTATACAGGTCACGCTGTTTGGAATCGATATATTAACGAGGTTCGTACATCCGACAAACATCTCTGAGCTTATCTTTTCAAGCCCAGGGGCAATGATTATGGAACGGAGTTGTGAACAATCTGCAAAAACTCGGTCGCCAGTTGCGATAACACTGCTTGGAATAATGGCGGTCTTCAATCTTTCACACTCTCCAAAGACAGAATAATCAATAAAAGTAATATTATTTGGAATATTAATGGTTGTTAGATTACGACATCCATAAAACATGAAACACTCAAGGTGAATAAGACCTTGACCAATTGTAGCGGAGAACAAACCGCACCCATAAAATGCTCTCTCTCCTAATCGAACTACGCTGTCAGGAATAACAATTGACGACAAGCTCTTGCAACCTGAAAATGCATCAGATTTGATAACGGCAACCTTATTAGGCAACGCAATACCAGTTAGCAAAGGACAATCAGCAAATGCATAAGATCCGATAATTTCGACGCTATTACCGAGTGTAACTCTCGCAAGTAAAGGGCAATTATAAAATGCATAATCGTCGATAATTTTTACCGCATCGCCAACTGTTACGTTTTCAAGATGGCAAGAACCCGCGAATGCCCAATCTCCAATAGTTGTAACGGATTCCGAAAGGATACAGGATGGCCCCTTTTTATTTGGAAATCTGATCAGAGTTGTAAGGGTCTTGTTGAATATTACACCGTCTTTAGATGCGTAGAATTGATTTCCTGCGTTTACCTCAATCTCGGTCAGGTTATGGCAATCAGAAAAAGCCTGAGAACATATATTCGTAACGTTAGCAGATATCGCCACGGATGACAAGTTGTCACATTGGTAAAATGCATAATCGTCGATGACCGTGGTGTTTGGGGGAATCTGACAAACGCCTTCTCTGCCCGGTGGATATAACATCAGGACATGCAGGTTCTTACTAAAAACAATCCCATCACTAGATGCATAAGATGGGTTCTTGGAATCAATCTCTATGGAGATTAACGAACTACAGTTATGGAACGCATGCTTTGAAAGATTAGTGACGCTATGCGGAATTGCCACTGCTGTTAAGTGAGTGCATGCTTCAAAAGAATGGTAATCAATTTTTACAACAGGACATCCTCCCAATATAGCGGGAATACTTATTGCACCGGAGGTATTACAATTTACAGCAGGAGTAGAAGGGTATGTACTGTAATTGGAGCAGATAATTGCTGCATTATTTTCGATCTTGTAGTTGTAGCTTATACCATCCACGGTCTCAGTTAACGCCAGAGCCGTACTGCTCCAAGCACAAACAAATAACCCCATCATTAAGGGTAATACAGTTGACGTTAATGTCTTCACAATGTCCATTCAAAATTCATTTTAATTCAATAAGTTTTGAATGCTTTAATACAATGTACGAGTGAGCGTCATGCCAATTACATACGTTTCCATTTCATGAAACTCACTCGTTGATGACAATTTATTTCTTCTTTGATGAGGATTTCTTTGCAACAGTTGTCGATTGTTTCTTCTTTGCAGCTGCCTTTGTCTCTTTATCTTTTTGCTGTGCCTCTTTGAAAATCTTCTTCATGGCATCAAGATCCTTAGTCATCTTAGCAATAGATGCATGCATTTGTTTCAGTGAAAGCTCACGAGCATTCTTTGTTCCGTTGGCATGTCCTTTGACGGAAAACTCCTTACCACATTCTGGATTGGGGCACTTGACCTTCATTGCTAATCTCCTTATTGCCTTTATTTTTCACAAGACTATACCTTTAGGCAATAAAAAAGGTACGTCCCATATTTACGGCTGGTGGTACCGCATACGATATGCAAATACAGGCATAAACAATACCCGTAGCAGCCTGAATAATACTCCTTTCGGGTAAGACTTGCAAGGATAAAGATAAAGTGAGCGGTGCAAAGGACGAGTACAATCAGCCACAAATACACATTCCATTACCACACACGGCGCGCTCGGCGAGGTGCCACAGGCACCTTCATGTCCTACCCGATAATCAAAATCGCCCCTCTCCATCATCTGCGTAAATCTGCGCCATCTGTGGATAATATTCTCCGCGCCTCCGCGTCTCCGCGTGAGCTTTTTTCATTCTATTCTCCGTTTTTCGCTGAGTTTGTGGGGCATTCAGTTTAGCTCGTAGGTACGACTGGGGTTGGCTCGTACTTGCGAGTGAGATTCACTCGTGGGTACGACTGGGGGTGACTCGCGCCTGCGAGTGAGTTGTACTCGTGGACGCGAGTGTGGCTGTAGCGTCGTTGGGTTGGGGTGTTTGGGACTGTTATCGGGAACAAATTGGCATAAAAAAAGGCCTGTGGAGAATGAACTCCACAGGCCACGGGTTGGTTAGGCAACGTTAGACGACTTGGAACTCTGTCTCGCAGACGGAGCAGCGTAGCGCCTTATTGCTGTTCATGCGTATCCGGACAACGAGCATGCAGTTTTGGTCGGGTTCGAGGTCTTGCGGGACTTCGACGGTTAAGCGCGTGGCTTTGTTGTCGAGGTAGCGTAGAGCCTTGATTTCGGTTCCATCGTCCTTGATGAAGTAGACGCCTTCGTCCCCTATGAGCGGGTGGAACTTGAGGTGTTTGCCGTGGATGCCGATGAATCCGCCGCGGGTGAGTGTCGCGTTGACACTGCCGCTGACGGCATCTTCGACCGCGTTGATTACGGGGATGATGGTGCGCGTATCGATGGGCTCGAGCACAACCTGCCGTTGGAAGAGTGTGTTGAGTTCGTCCATGATCCGCAACCGCAGTCCGGTAATCGGGCCGTTGATCCAATCGCCTTTAGCGTCTTGCGTGCCGCGCACGAACGGAACGATATCGAACAGTTCGGGCAGGCGCACCGTCACGCCATTGGTGCATTGTGTGAGGATGACCTCCCGCAGAGCTTCCACGACAGCGATGGCATCGCTGCGTTTGATCTTCGGGTTCGC
>JAVBMC010000021.1:0-12209 GCA_031552845.1 Kiritimatiellia bacterium | reverse complement strand
CCGTCATACCCCAGGCGCCATGATCTATTATGCCCACCCCTACAGCTCCTGGGAACGCGGCAGTAACGAAAACAACCACCGCCTCATCCGCCGCTTCGCCCCCAAAGGCAGCCGGTTAAGCCTCGTGCTCCACCGTGAACTCGCTGAAGGCGTCGCCTTCATCAACCGGCTTCCCCGCAAGATCTTTGACGGGCAAAGCGCTCTTGAGCTCTGGAATGCCGCTTTGCAAAAAGTCGCCTGAAAGTGAAATCATTTATTGCAATGAACCGCTTGACAGCGGGGAAAGCGTTTGCGCACGTAAATGCGGCAGGTGGTGCCGGTGGGGAGATCGGCGGGGATTTGGAAGGTGAGGCGCGGGCCGGTGTTGTCAATGACGTCGGTGATGCGCCATGTGCGTTTTTTGCCACTGTCGAGGGCGAGGATGATGCCTTCGTCTTTCGTGGCGGGGTTGAATTTGAGGTTTTTGCCGAGGAGGCGTACGTGCTGGCCGGGGGTAATGGTGGCGATGGGTTGGCCGGTGGTGGCGTCGACGAGCTCGTTGACGGCGGGGCAGCGTTGGTCGGTTTTGTGAATGCGGTAGGGGACGTTGGCGAGGGCTTTTTTGAGCTTGGCGCTGGGGGTGAATTGGACGGCGAAATCGACTCTGCCGGTCGTGGCTGTTTTGCGACGGCGGCGTTGGAGAGCGGTTTTGACGGGGCGGCCTTCGGCGTCAAGCAGGCCGGTGGCGTACGCGCCAAGCGTGCCGAGGTCGCCAAGGGGGACACGGTGCCCAAGCAGGACGTGTTCTTGGATGACTTCGAAGAGGCGGGTGAGGCAGGCGACGGTTTGGGCGCGGGACATGGAGCCGCCGCCGCTGGACATCAAATCAAGGAGGTGGCTCATGGAGAGGGTGCCGTTGGAGGTGGTGTGGGGGAGGTAAAACTTTTGGCCGCTCTCCGTTTTGTGGGGTGCGGGGGATAAAGCGACTTTGAATCCTACTTTGCGGGCCATGTGAACCTCCTTGTTTAACTTGCGTGATTATAGCACGTGGGGGCGTAATCGACAACTTTAAACGTGCCTCACGAACCCGCCTCCTCAGTGCCGTGTCTTTCTACTTATTACCTCTTACCTATTACTTCTTACTTATGGCATGGGGGGCGGTTTGGCGTTGCAAAATGTCCTGAAACTTGCTATTATTAGCACTCATTCTATTTTTAAATCTGTTAGCTATGAGCGATAACGATAAAACTCCCCTTTTTGATGATAACGGCGAGGATTCGGATAAGAAGGGTTTGAAGAATGCCGGACGTAATTTTGCGGCGTGGATTACCCTGTTGGCGATCTTCACGATGCTGTTTTTCTTTTTCGGCGCGAATGCCTATCCGAAGCCGAAGGCGCCGATTGATCAGCAGGCGTTTTGGGCGCTGGTGGATGAGGGCAAGGTAACCTCTTGCGAGATCGTCCGTCAGGAGACGGGCGCCGTGTTCCTGCAAGGCAAGACGAATACCCCGGAGAAGGAGGCCTTCAAGGTCAACATTCTTGCGACGGAGACGATCGAGAAGGATTTGCGCGACAAGGGCGTGGCGTTGACGATGCGCAACGAGGTGAACTATTGGCGGCCTCTGCTGACGGGCTTCCTGCCGTTGCTGATTGGTATTGTCTTCGTGATTTTCATCTTCCGCATGATGAAGAATGGCCCCGGCGGCGCAGCGACGTTTGGCAAGAGCCGCGCCAAGATGGTGCAGGATAACAAGAAGAAGGTCACCTTCAAAAATGTCGCGGGCATCAAGGAAGCCAAGGAAGAGGTCGAAGAGATTATCGACTTCCTCAAAGACCCGAAGCGCTTCCAAAAGCTCGGCGGCAAGATTCCGCGCGGCGTGCTGCTGCTCGGGCCTCCCGGCACGGGCAAGACGCTGCTGGCCAAAGCCATCGCAGGCGAAGCGAAGGTGCCGTTCTTCAGCATCAGCGGTTCGGACTTTGTAGAAATGTTCGTCGGCGTGGGTGCATCGCGTGTGCGTGACATGTTTGAGCAGGGCAAGAAGAACGCCCCCTGCATCGTCTTCATCGACGAAATCGACGCCGTCGGGCGCAGCCGCTTCAGCGGCATCGGCGGCGGTCACGACGAACGCGAACAGACCCTCAATGCCATGCTTGTCGAGATGGACGGCTTTGAAACAAACGATGGCGTGATCATCATTGCCGCCACCAACCGCGCCGATGTACTCGACCCTGCCCTCACCCGTCCCGGCCGTTTCGATAGACAGATTGTCATCGACCTGCCGACGGTGGATGGACGCTTGGAGATTCTCAAACTGCATGCCAAGAAGATCAAGCTCGGCCCCTCGTGCGACCTGCGACGCATTGCGCGCGGCACGCCCGGATTCTCCGGCGCCGACTTGGCGAACCTGCTGAACGAAGCCGCCCTGCTCGCCGCCCGCAACAACAACACGGAAGTCCGCCACGTCGATCTCGAAGAAGCGCGTGACAAAGTCCTGTGGGGACGCGAACGCCGCAGCCGCGCGATGGAGGATAAAGACCGCCAGATCACCGCATGGCACGAAGCCGGCCATGCCTTGACGCAAGTGCTTTGCGAACACACCGAGCCGCTGCATAAAGTCACCATCATTCCGCGCGGCATGGCGCTTGGCGCAACGATGATCCTGCCTGAGCGCGATGTGCTCAACCGCACACGCTCCGAGCTGTTGGATGAACTGGTCGTGCTGGCAGGCGGACGTATCGCCGAGCAGCTGCACACGAGCGACATTTCCACCGGCGCACGGGCGGACATTCACATGGCCAGCCGCATCGCCCGCAAGATGGTGTGCGAGTATGGCATGAGCGACAAGCTCGGCTTCCAAGCTTTTGGCGAGAATCAAGAGGTGCTCTTCCTTGGGCGCGAGGTTTCGCGTAATCAAGAACATAGCGAAGACACCGCCAAGCTGATTGACGACGAAGTCACCCGCATGCTCAAAGAAGCGTATGTCCGCTGCGAGAAGATTATCAAGGAGAACGTGGACAAGCTCGAACTCCTCGTCAAGCATCTGCTCGAGGCCGAGACGATGGATGGCCGCGATGTAGAGGAACTCCTTACCATTGGCCGCATCCGCACCGATGAAGAGCGCGAAGCGCTCGACCCTATCCCCGACGATGCCCGCCCGGAAGTCGAAGAGGAAGAAGCGCGTGAAGATGCCGAGGACGAACTCGACTCTGAAGACGACGAGCTTGAAACCGAAGAAGAAGAGACCGAAGACAAGGCAAACCCCTAAATGTTTGATGCAAGCGCCATAACACGTCCCCTCGTGATGGGCATTCTCAATGCCACGCCCGATTCGTTCGCCAACAGCGGACATGTGGCAACAATTGATGACGCCCTGCGTATGATTGACGATGGCGCCGACCTGCTCGACATTGGCGGCGAATCCACCCGCCCCGGCGCCCTTTGCGTCGATGCGGAGGAAGAACTCCGCCGCGTGGTGCCGCTGATTCAAGCGATACGCCAACACACCGCCCTGCCCCTCTCGATCGATACCCGTAAAGCGGTGGTGGCGCGTGAAGCAATCGCGCAAGGCGCAGACATCATCAACGACGTCTCCGCCCTGCGCTTTGACCCCGCGATGGAAGATGTGGTGCGCGGGAGCGATGCTTCCATCATCCTGATGCACAGCCGCGGCACGCCGGAAACGATGGAAGAGCTCATCGCTTATAACGATGTGGTCACAGAGGTGCGTGATGAACTCCTCGTCCCCTACAACCGCCTCAGAGACGCAGGAATATCCGCCCAGCGTATTTTGCTGGACCCCGGCTGCGGCTTTGCCAAGTCGTCCGAAGATTCCATAACTCTGCTGATTAACCTGCAGGTGCTGGCGGATCTTGCACCAGTTGTAGTCGGCATCTCACGCAAGCGCTTCACCGGCGGCCTTGACGAAGTTTCCATGCGCCTTGCCCGTTATGCGGTTGAGCAAGGCGCCAAAATTATCCGCACGCACAATGTCGGCCTCACGCGGCATTTTCTGGATGCAATGTGATGAGCATTCCCCTCCTTCTAAAAGACTTCCTGCAAATCGCGATTATCGCGGTGGTGCTGCACTACATCTTCCTCTGGATACGCGGCACGCGCACGGCGTCCATCCTGATCGGCCTGCTGGGTTTGATTACGGGGCTGCTGTTTGTGACAGCGGCGTTCAGCTTGGATGTAGTGGCGCAGATCCTGCGGGCGATTTCGGTTTACTTCTGGCTGGCGCTGATCATCGTCTTCCATCCGGAAATCCGCAAGATTCTCGGCACGCTCGGCAACATGAAGTTCGGCGCTGTCTGGCGCGGCTCGGCTCTGAACGATTCGCCTGTTGAAGTGCTGTCCGAAGTCTCCCAAGCGCTCGCGTTGCAAAAGACCGGCGCACTGATTGCCGTCGAACGCCAGGAGGCGCTGACGCATTATGCCGAAACCGGCGTCGAGCTTGACGCCCTACTCTCCACCGAGCTGCTGACCTCCATCTTCCATCCGCCGTTGCCGCTGCATGATGGCGGCATCATCGTCCGCAAAAACCGCGTGATTGCCGCGCGCTGCATCTTCCCGGTGTCCGACGAAATGGACAAAGAGACCGTCTCAAAGTTCAACTCCGGCTTGCGCCACCGCGCCGCGCTGGGACTCTCGGAACAGACCGACGCGATGATCATCGTCATCTCCGAAGAAACCGGCGGCATTTCCATTGCGCATGACGGCGAGATGCGCCGCAACCTGGACGAGCACAAACTCCTGCGTTACCTCAAGGCCGTCTATGTACCGAAGGAGAAGCAGAACCAGACCTTCAGCCTTATTTTCGGCGGTCCCCAGCAGAACATATTCGTCCGCTTTTTCATGTCGCTACGCAAAGGAGGCGTGAAGTGAGTGCCTTTGCCGCACGCATCTTGAAAGATTGGCCGTGGAAGCTCGGCTCGCTGTTGCTGGCGACGATTGTATTTTACTCCATCCGCCAGCAGATCAGCGCGACGGAAACAATCTCCGTGCCGGTCGTG
Organism: Kiritimatiellia bacterium; assembly: GCA_031552845.1. Classification (GTDB taxonomy): domain Bacteria; phylum Verrucomicrobiota; class Kiritimatiellia; order RFP12; family DVOR01; genus JAVBMC01. Next base: position 7,217 of record JAVBMC010000021.1, on the reverse strand, counting down.
GTCGAAGCGCGCCCGGGCATCGCCATTGAATCGGTCGAGCCCGCCACAGTGCATATCCGCCTGCGCGGCTCAGCCAAACGCTTTGACCAGCTTCAGAGGCGGGCCATCGCTGCGAATATCTCCCCCGATTTCAGCGTAACATCCGGAAGCAAGGTCAAAGAGTATTCCATCAGCCGCCGCCATCTGCAAGGAATGGAAGGCTTTCAGCTGGAAGATGTGTCGCCCAAGACCGTCACCGTACGCTTTGACCGCCAAAGCACCCTCGACCTGCCGCTTGACGAGCCTATTCTGATCGGCAAGCCATTGCGAGGCATCGCACGGGCAACGCTCTCGACCAACGTGGTACGGGTGACGGGTTCGCACAACACGCTTGAAGAACTCCGCCGGGCCGGTGCGCATCTTCAAACCACGCCGATTGAAGTCGAAGGCCGTACGCGCAACTTTACAGAGAACGTTACGGTGCTGCCGCCGCCGATGGTGGTGCTGTCGGAAATCAATCCGCGCATCATCTCCGCCACGGTCGACATCCTCACCGAGAACATTGAGCGCGAGTTTGCCCATATCCCCGTGCGCGTAACGCAATCGACCGATGCCAACGTCCGCCTGTATGCCGACCCCTCCTATGTGACGCTGCGGCTGACCGGACGCACCGACCTCTTGCAGAAGATCACGGCCGACGAGCTGGCTGTGTTCGCGCAGGGTTTAGACACCAACACGACGCTGAGCGTGTGCGTGCCGCATGAGCTCGTCATTGAAAAGATTCTTGTCATTCCGGACGCCATACGCCTGCTGCCGGAAAATCCCCGTTCATCGCCATGAAGAAATCCCCCTCACCCGCTCCTGAAATCTCGCCGGAAGTCCAAACCACCCGCCGCATCTTCGGCGTGCTGCTGTTGTTGCCGACCCTCCTGCCGGTGTTGAGCATCTGCACTTACGACTGGAAAGATATTTCACTGCTCTCCTCGCCCTGCAACCCGACGCCCGCCAACGCCATTGGCCTGGTCGGTGCGTGGTTTGCATTCTTCGGCTACACCATCTTCGGGTTGGCGCTTTGGATATTGCCGGTCTGCCTGCTGGCCTACAGCGGCATGCTCATTTACGGCAAAGCCCTGCGCATGCACCGTCGCATGCTTTGGATGATCTTATTCGTCATCGCCCTTTGCGGACTGCTGCAGCTGCGCAACGCTGCCTTCGGCGGCATCATGGAAGACTTGAACATCCGCCCCAACGCAGGCGGCGCAATCGGCCACTGGCTGATCACCTGTTTTCTTGAGCAATTGATCAGCCCTGTCGGCAGCATGATCATCGTCATCTTTACGATGGTGTTCTCCCTCATCATGTTGGTCGGCATCCGCAATATCGTGCAGCACGTGCTGCTCTTCTCGACGCATATCGATGAACGTGCCGAAGAACGCCGCGTCCGCCGTGAAGCCGAAGCCGCAGAGGCCAACGAACAAAAGCTGCGCGAGAACGCCGAACGCGCCAAGGCCGAGGCCGCCAAAGCCAAAGCCGAAGAGAAAGAACGCCTCCTCGCCCAACAGCGCCAAGAGTTGGAGAACGACCGCAAAGCCGCCGAGCAGAAGAGGCGTGCTGAGAGCGTCAAGAGCCAGATTGCCGCCGCCGCGCCTGAACAGCCGGCCAAACCCGCCAAAGCCGAAACACCCGCAGGCCCCCTGTTTGCGCCGCGTGAGAAGGAAGCTCCGCCGCCTGTCAGAACGGGTGACTACGAACTCCCCTCCACACAGCTTCTGGACCCCATCCCCCACAGCGAAGCCAACGCCGGGGACATTGAACACACCAAGCAGACCATTGTCGATTCACTCAAGCAGTTCCGCATTGATGTTGAAGTCACCAACGTGATTCAAGGCCCCGTGGTCACCCAGTATGAGCTGCTGCCCGCGCCGGGCGTGCCGGTCGAAAGCATCAACTCGCGCAGTAAAAACCTGCTCATGAACCTCAAGGCCACGAGCATGCGCATCCAAGCGCCAATCCCCGGCAAGGGCGTGGTGGGCATTGAGCTGCCGAATGAAGTCAAGCAGGCGGTGACGCTGCGCGGACTGCTGGAGGGCGAACGTTGGAAACGCAATCGGATGGATATTCCCATGGCGTTGGGCAAGGACGTCGGCGGCGCCGATTTAGTGGTCGACTTGGCCGAGATGCCGCACTTGCTGGTGGCGGGTTCCACAGGTTCCGGCAAGAGCGTCTGCTTGAATGCGATGCTTGTGAGTTTGCTCATGTGCCGCACGCCGGATGAACTGCGCTTGATTCTGGTTGACCCCAAGCATGTCGAGTTTGCGCTGTATGAAGACCTGCCGCACTTGCTGGTGCCGGTGATTACCGATCCGAAGAAGGTGGCGTTCGGCCTGCGCTGGGCGATCAGCGAAATGGAGAAGCGCTACAAGCTCCTGCGCCGCGCACGCGTGCGTTCAATTAAGGATTACAACAGCCGCCCGCAGCAGGCCGAGCTCTTCCCCGAAAGCATGACCGGCGCCGAGGAAAACAATCTGCCTCAAACCCTCCCCTACATCGTCATCGTGATTGACGAAGTGGCCGACATCATGAGCACCGTCGGCAAAGAGGTTGAAAACTACATCATGCGCCTGACGCAAAAGTCCCGCGCCGTCGGCATCCACCTGATTCTCGCCACGCAGCGCCCCACCGTCGATGTGATTACCGGCACGATTAAGGCCAACATCCTCGGACGCATCGCGCTCAAGGTCGTGCAGAAGAACGACAGCCGCACCATTCTCGACGAACAAGGCGCCGAGTGTTTGATCGGCAAGGGCGACATGATCGTGCGCGACACGAAGACCAACCAATTAATCCGCACGCAGTGCGCATGGGTTTCGTCCGACGAGATTACGCGCGTGACAGAGCACGTCCGCAGCCAGCAGCCGGTGATATTTGACGATGCCTTCCTCTCGCGCATGGAGACGATTAAAGAAGCCGACCCTGATGACGAGCTCGACCAAGCGGCAGGCATTCCCGCTGCGCCCGAGCCTTCAGCGGAACGTTCGTCCGGCGATGATAAGGATGATTTGTTTACACGCGGGTTAGAGGTGCTGCGCGACACCAAGCGGGCGACCATTTCCTCCTTCCAGCGGCGCATGGGCATCGGCTACAACCGCGCGGCGAACTTGATTGAAGAGATGGAACAAAAAGGCATCGTCGGCCCGGCGCAAGGCTCGGCGCCGCGTGAGATTCTGGTGGATTTGGATGCGCTTCTGGCCAGCTCTTCTGCCGATGAGTTTGCAGATGCGGATGACTTGGAAATGGATGAGGGGACGCTCCCGGATGGCGGAGAGGAACAGGAGGTTTAATATGGCACTCGGAAAGATTTTGCGCGAAGCCCGCGAAGAAAAAGGCTGGACGGTCTCGGACGTTGCGGAGTCAACCCGCATTATGCCGACCATCGTTGAGGATTTGGAGAACGAAAACTTCAAACGCATTGCCGCACCGATTTACGGCAGAGGGTTCATCAAGCTCTATGCCGAACAGCTCGGCATTGACCCCGCCCCGCTGTTAGCGGACTATGCCCATTTGCAAGCCGGAGGCGGTCGGATTGCCGACAAGAAGCCCGCTGCACCGATTGTTCCCCCGGCGCCGGAACGCCGTGCACCCGCGATGCCTCCCGCCCCCGTACAAATAGAAGAGGAGGATGTCCCCCCCCCTGCCCCGGCACCGGTTGCAGAGGTCGAGGAGGATATGCTGGCCGAACTGCGTGTCGAAGAAGAACCGCCGCCCCCGCCGCCCACCCGTGCGGCGCGTGAGCTGCCGCCTGCGCCTCAACCCTCGCGCGAATGGCTCTTCAGCCGCGACCGCAGTAAACCCGTCTTTGAATTACACCGCAGAAAGACCCCGGAGCCGATCCAGCCCAAGACAACGCCGCAGACGCAGGCGCCATCACACGAAGCCCCGGCACCGAAAGAACCCCGTGCACCCTTCAAGTGGCCCTCATTCAACTTCAAATGGCCGCAAGAGTCGCTCTCCAAGTTCTACTCAACCAACAAAGGCGAGCGTGAACATCAGCATGAAACATCGGCACCCGCAGCATCCAAGTTCAAAGCAATTGATTTTGCGGCCCTGCTCGACAAACTCAACCGTTTGATTGAAAACCCGGGCGTCTTGAAAAATGCAATCATCGCCGTCGGTGCGGCAGTGTTCGTCGTATTAGCCATCGTGGCGGTCATCTTCGTAAAAAGCAACGCGCCTGAGCAGGTGGTTGAAGTGACACCAACGCCCGAGCCGCCCGCCGTGGTCAAGGCCGAGCCCAAAGCAGAACCTGCCCCCCGCTCGACAGTCTACACGCCCACCAGCCTGCCGCTGCCCGATCCTTATATCGACTAGCATTCATGCATATCCTGTTTGATGCCCGATCCGCGCTGTCCCATAATGCGGGGCTGTCGCTCTACTGCCGCTCCGTGCTGGAAGCCTTTACACCGCTGTTAGAGCACGATGAACGCATTACCGTCGTCGTTCCCCATCACATGCGCATGGCCGACACCGTCCACACCGTACACGCCAAAAACTACCGCATCCGGCGGGCGCATTACTCACACATGTCCCTGCGGGGCTACCTCGAAATCGGGCACATCGCCCACCGCCTCAAGCCCGACCTCTTCTGGTCGCCCAACCCCCTCACCACCTTCCGCATCGCCACCACGCGCCTGCTCACCGTGCAAGACTACCGCCCCTTTACCCGTCACGACTGGGGCACCTGGCTCCAGCGCCTCTTTTGGAACCGCTTTGCAGGCAGCCACATCCGCCATGCCCACCGCATCATCTGCGCCACCGAAACCATCCGCCAAGCCTGCATTGAACGCTTCGGCCCGTCCGTGCAGAACACCGCAACCACCATCTACAGCGGCGTCAACAGCCAATACACCCCCCAAAGCAACGAAGCCATCCAACGCGTCCGGACGCGCTACCGCCTGCCCGCCAAATTCTTCCTCTTCCTCGGCGAAGACAAACCCCACAAAAACCTCTCCACCCTCCTGCGCACCCTGCAAGGCATGGACGAAACCGCCTGCCTGCCCCTCGTCGTCGCAGGTCCCCGCAGCGACACCCCCGAACGCCGCCGCGAAGTCCGCCAGCTGCGCCTCGACTACCGCGTCAAATTCATTGGCGAAGCCGCCGCTGAAGACATGCCCGCGCTCTACTCCGCGGCCTACATCCTCCTCCTCCCCAGCCTCAACGAAGGCTTCAGCCAAACCCTCCTCCAATCCATGAGCTGCGGCACCCCTGTCATCTGCTCCGCCATTCCCTCGCTGTGCGAACTCGGCGCATCCGCCACCCTGCGCGTACACCCCACCGACATCCACGAATGGAAACGCGCCATCACCGTCGCGCTCTACTCCCCCCTCTGGCGCGAACAATACCGCGCCAAAAGCCTCGAGCACGCCACCCACTTCACCTGGCAAGTCACCGCCCGCCAAACCCTCAACATCTGCCGCCAGCTGGTGCTCAAATGACCCAAGCCGAGCTCGACACCCACTTCATGACCCTCGCCCTTGCCGAAGCCCGCAAAGCCGAAGCCGCTGACGAAGTCCCCACCGCCTGCATTATTGTACTGCCCAAAACCACTGACGCCCAACCCGCGACACCCACTGTTCACGACTACCGCATCATCGGCCGCGCCCACAACCAAACCCAAATGCTCAAAGACCCCACCGCGCATGCCGAAATCCTCGCCATCACCCAAGCCGCCGCACACCTCGGCGACTGGCGCCTCGAACACGCCACCCTCTACGTCACCAAAGAACCCTGCGCCATGTGCGCCGGGGCCATCATCCTCGCGCGCATTCCCCGCATCGTCTGGGGCCTAACCGACGCCAACCGCGGCGGCAACAGCCGCTTCGGCATCCTAGCCGACGCCAACCTCAACCACCGCCCCCAACTTGCCCCCGGCATCCTCGAAGCAGAATGCAAAGAGCACTTCCAAAACTTCTTCCGCACCCGCCGCCAACAACAATAACAGCGGGGCCATGACACCTCTTGCAATATATCCTGTGGCAATTCTCCCCCTCGCATTAAGCCTCCCTCCTGCTGTGCGTCAAGCGATCTGATTTCTGCCGTTTCTCTAACGAAACGCTTAAGCACTCCAAAACCTCTTTCCATCTGTTGTTCCCTGAAATAGAGCAGCTGGTTGCTCAGGTTTCGTCATGGAGCATTTCTCCTCAACTCAAAAATATATTAAAACTGAGGTGTATTCGTCTTCACTCGCGTCCACGACTAAACTCACTCGTGGACGCGAGTGGATTCATTCGTGGGTGCAAACAGCCATATCTCGCACGTGCGATGTACTTTCACTCGTAGGTACGAGTGAGGGAACCTCGTACGAGCATTCAACTTCACTCGTACGTACAACACGTACCCGCTCGTACCTACGAGTGAGTTTACATGACAGGCGCGGATTCTCACTGAACACGCACGCTTTCAAACTCGAATGCGTCCACGACTCAAATCAAAAAAGGAAGATAAAAAGCCTATCATCCTGAAACAGAAAGGCGTATCGAACAAAACAAGTCTCGCTTGCTTGCTATTTCACTCACTTCGCCATCCGTTCCCCGTTCTCGTTCAGTTTCCCCCGAAAAAGCCAACTGCTTAACAATCACGCGACGTCCTCTGACTTCAGTGCCAGTGATTTTATGGACAATGTATAACGGCCACTCCAAAGTGCCGATACGGTTCATTGCAATAAATGATTTCACTTTTAGACGATTATTTTCAAGGCGGCGTGCCAGCGCTCGAGGGAGCTTTGCCCGTCAAAGATCTTGCGGGGAAGCCGGTTGATGAAGGCGACGCCTTCAGCGAGTTCACGGTGAGGCACGAGGCTTAACCGGCTGCCTTTGGGCGCGAAGCGGCGGATGAGGCGGTGGTTGTTTTCGTTACTGCCGCGTTCCCAGGAGTTGTAGGGGTGGGCGTAATAGATCATGGCACCTGGGGTATGACGGCGCAGGAGTTTGAGCATGCCTTTGACATCGGAGAACTCACTGCCGTTGTCGAAGGTGATGGTTTTGATGTAGGAGCAGTCTTTGAGCAGCAGGCGCAGGGCTTTACGGGCGCATTTGATGGTATTGCGGGGCATTTTGTAGCAGAACTGCATGCGGGTGGAGCGTTCGATGAAGGAGAAGATGACGGTTTTATCGCCCCGGCGGCTGCAGATGGTATCGCCTTCAAAATGCCCGAACTCTTCGCGCAGATCGATGTGCTGCGGG
>JAVBMC010000079.1:0-40829 GCA_031552845.1 Kiritimatiellia bacterium | reverse complement strand
TCGACCCCAGAAGCCCGTCACTGTATCTCAACAACCCCAGCTCCCCCCACCAACCCCTTCTGTCAAAGATGTGCCCCCATTGCTTCGCGTATTCCAAAGCGCCGTATACCCTTTGCCAATGTTACGCCATTGACGATCGCGATTTCGGAGCTCCGGCTCTATGTTCGACAATAGGATGAAGACAATGCAGAATATACCTCGAATAAATCTCTTCTTGCGCTGTTAGGCTTTCGGTGTAGAGTCCATAAAGCTTTCCAACTTCCCTTTTTGGTTAGAGTCGTGCACGTCTTCAAGTTCAAAGACATGCGCCTTCAGCGAAACCTCGCGCCTACCACCCAAACTCACTCGTAGGTACGTGCAAGTACGAGTCGTACGTGCCTTTGAAGTTCAAGGCGTCTACCATGTACTCTCACTCGTACCTGCCCCTGAAAGTACAAGCGCCTGCAAGTCACCCCCACTCGCGTCCGCGAGTGAGTTCAGTCATGGACGTAATCACGGGTGAAAACACCTCGGGTTTAGCGTGGGAAAAATACCGATGCGCCAAACTTTGAGGGAGTAAATGTAGCTGTTTCAGGGAAGAGGATGCAGAGAGACGTTTTTGACCGTCTGAGGTCTTCGTCAGAAAGTTGAGGATAGATGCGACTTACTTTTTTCTTCCAGAGGCTATCTGTTGCAAAGCGGCGTCAATGATTGTTGTCTGCAGCTCCGAGAGAAGCATCTCCGTAAACTCTTCATCCAGAAAAATGGGAATCTGCCCGAACCCGTCAGAACCGAAAAAGCGATCTGCGAAGGCCAAGCTGTAAAACATTTCTCGCGGTGCCGTGGGGGCTGGAGTCAGCTCGCCCAGTTCGTTGAACTCAAGCATGGACTCAGGGTCATCCGTCGTCACCGGCAAGGCGACGGTTAAAGGTTCATGAGTCGGATGGGAAATCCAGAGCTCGGACAAATCAAATAGTCCGGCTTCGACAGCCTGTGCTTCCAGTTTCAGTTTTTCTGCGTAGAAATGTTTGCGGATTTGCGCGATTTCAGGCGCCTTCATGAGTGAGATCATGAGAAGGTCAAGCGTCATCCCCTTGATCTCTTCAGCGGCCTGTTCAAGCTTTTGAAGCGTGGCGCGCTGTGATTCCCGCCCGCTCAAGCCGGCACGGCGTAGGGTGACTTTCGTCCATTCTTCAATATCCTCCGGGTCCAGCCCTCTCAGTTCTTGGAGAGCGCGTTCTTTCTGGTAGGCAAGAGCCTTGCGGTACATGTCCCTAGAAATTTCGGCCCAGCGATGATAAATAGGCTGCAACTTGGCCTCAATAGCCTTCAGGTGCCCGCCTTTAATTTCGGTTTGCTCGTCGTGGCATTCAGCGCAGATGCCTTCCTCCCAATGGTAAAACTTCTTGGCTCTGCGCCTGATCACATCAATGTCATCGTCTACATCCAAGGCGCGTGGCTGCGTCCACTCAACCAGCACTTCCTTTTCACACTCGGGGCACACATACGCAATTCCATGAATCTCTGTCATAATACTCCTTTTAAAAACTGTTTTACTTATCGGATGCCGACAGGCGTCCGGTGACGATGGCGTCGATGATGATTTCTGCCAAAGCTTTCTTGGACATCAATGGTAAAGCCACTGCCCGGTCGCGGGTGATTAACACCGCTCGGTTGGTGTCCACCGCAAACCCCGCATCGGGAGCAGATACATCATTTGCCACAATCAAATCAAGTCCCTTGGCCGCTAACTTGCGTTGTGCTTCGGGTATCGGATCGCCCGTCTCTGCCGCGAACCCCGCAAAGAACCGACGTCCCTTCAACGGTGCGAGCAGGGCGAGGATATCCGGGTTGCGCTCTAACTCCAACATCGGCGCCATCTGCGACTTCTTCAGCTTCTCGGCGGCGCATGCCTTCGGCCGCCAATCCGCAATCGCCGCACACATGATCAACGCATCCGCCTGCGGCAAAGCTTCCTGCACAGCGGACAGCATATCTAACGCACTCACCACATCCACGCGCTTCACCCCTTCTGGGGTCGGCAAGGACACCGGCCCTGCAATCAACGTCACCCCATGCCGTGGTGCGGCAGCTTCGGCCAGAGCAAACCCCATCTTTCCCGTCGAACGGTTGCTCAAAAACCGTACCGGGTCAAGATGCTCCCGCGTCGGGCCCGCTGTAATTACAATGTTCATGCCGCCACTATAACAAAAGTCGTCCCGCCTCGCAAGGCAGAACGGCTCTTTGTAATGATGCTTGCTTAGTAAAGTCCCATCACTATCGGAAGGTCACCTGTATAAGTTGCTTTGACTACCCATGAGCCGTTGGCTGCTTTTGTTTTGGTGATGTTGTAGCCCGGTGTGATGTAGGAGAAGTTGAGCGTCAGGGTGCCGAGTTGCGTTGCGCTGGTCATGAGCGTGTAGGTTGTGTTGTAGCGTGGGCTGCCAGTTAGCTCGAGGCGGCCGCTGAGCGTGTAGGTGGCACGTCCTTCAAGGTGGAATACGTCGTTGGTGTTGCCTCGAACTTTTAAACGGATGGTGGAGTTGGCGGTGCTGGTTAGATTCTTCGCCAAGAGACTGAGACGCCCAAGTTGCCTGCCTTCGCCGGGTGCAATCAATGCACTGTCGGCTAGTGTGGCGTGGAGCGAATCAGTGTTTGCTTGGTTTTCACCTTGCACCACGCGGAAGATGCTGCCGGAACCGCGAATCGTACGCTTGATTGGCAGATACGAGCCATCGCCGGACGCTCCAATGAGAGCTAAGACGGCACCATTACGCAGGATGATTTCATTGGATGAGTGCCCAAAGACGCCATCGTTGGCTGAGACGATGTCATTGGCTGCAAATGTTCGCCCGCAGTAGATAAAGGCTCCCATGGCACCATCGACCGCACCGTCGGCAATGATGTTGCCTATGAAGCTATTGTGAGGGTTGCCGAGGTAAAGGTGGAGAACGGCGGTTTTTAAGGGGTCAACGTTACAGGTGATGGGTGCCGGGTTCTCACGCGTGCCGCCGGTGAGCAGGGCATCAATGCGGCAAAGGAAGCGGTTGGGTGTTGTTTTGGTAATGTTTAAGGGTGAGGCTAAGTTCAGAGTTAATTGATCGGCCTGTTCAGCAGTTCCAAAGCAAATGCCCGAGGCACTGTACCCGACAATGGTGGCAGGTTGACCGGTGGTGCCGCTGTCTAGGGTGAGGGTGGCGGGCTGTTCGGTGTTGGCATTGTTAATGCGCAGGTAACCGCCAAGCTCGGTAGCACTGTCGGAGTGTCCGTAGACGAGATGTCCAAATACGGCATCTTGCTCAAGGAGTTCAGTGTAGTCGTGGTTCTTGTTGCCTGGGAGTACTTCGACGATATCGCCGGGGTAGTTCGGGTATTCGCGGTAGAGATGTGCAAGGTTCTGCCACTGTGCTGCATCTGTCCAGACGTTGGTGGCATAGGGGCCGCCAATGTAGCGGAATGTCAGGGACTGATCCACTGGATGTGTGGTGAAGGAGTGGCTCATTTCTGAGAATGTGATGTCGCTGCCATCGGCAATCGCAAAGCGGCAGTAGTAGGTTGTGTCGACCGTCAACAATTGCTCTGTTGTGTGGGCGTAAGCACCTGTGATGTTTGGCATGTCGTTGGTATCGCACATTTCCCAGGCGTTAACGTCGTCCCCGCCATCGGTTGTGCCATAGTAGGCGAGGATTTTCATCGAAGAATCCGGTGTGCCGGCGAGCAGGTAGTTGAGTTGTGCGTGAGTGTCGGCGATACGATTTGCCCCGAACGTTGTGACCATGGCGCTTTCGATATCAGGATAAGTGGCAGTTAGACCATATTTGGCTTTGAGGTAGGAACCAATCTGGGCTTCTTCATCACTTGTCAGTACGCGGTTATAGACGATGACTTCGGCCAGCGAGCCCCGGTAATAAAGAGGACTGGATTTAGAACCGCGGCGCATGAATTGGGTGAAGGGCTGATCACTGTTGTATTTGACGTAAAACAAGAAAGGGTCAGGTATCTTACCTGCGCATTCAGCAGGCAGGTTGAAGCCTCTGCCGGTATATCCGGACACTTCGGTCAGGTAATCGCCATTGAGTGCTACAGAACCTGACCCCACAGATGAAGTCGTTTTTGTCCCGTCCAGTGAAATCGCGTCATTTGTGCCATGTCGGATGAATAAATCAATTGTCCAACTGCCGTTATCTGTGGGAGTTTCAAAACGATTGAACACGACATTCGGATTCGTGTCGGTGGTTGTCGGCGGTCTGCCCACCAGAAAGATACTACGGGTCGCAATCGGTGCTTGCGGATCCAACCAGCATCCTCCTGCCGAATAGATTGCAGGATGTCCTCCGGTATCAAGCGTTCGGAGGCTTGGTGCTTGCGCTAGTATGTTCGTGACATGATTCTCGTTGCCGGATTGGTCCTGCCACGTAACGACGATCTCGCCATTCTCAGCTTGTAAGCCGTTCGCGTTTAATGCTCCTCGATCGCCTCGCAACCAAAGCGAAAGCCCTTCAAGATCGGTTGGTTGGGTGATTGCAGCGGTCGCTACGCTGGTACAGGCGGTAGCTACAAAGAGAATGTGATGGATATTCATGGTGGATGCGTACTTTAGTAGAGGTTGATAAAGGTGGGCTCGTAGGAGATTGTATTGACAACCCAGCTGCCGTCTTCGAGTTGTTGTTTTTGGATGCGGAAACCAGGGGTGACATGCGAGAAGTTGAGGTTGAGCGCAGTGATGCGTTTTTCACCAACCATGATCGGGATGACTGTCGATAGCGGCAAACGGTTTTGTGACAGTAGTTCGAGCCTGCCGTTGAGGGTGTGCTCCGCACGTCCATCCAAGTTGATGACATCGTTGGTTTTTGTGCTGACTTTGAGGCGGATGGTGGAGGCGGCGTCGGATGTTAGTGTAGACGATAGAATTCGCAACGTGCCGTAATTAGCACCTTCACCGGGGGAGAGCACGCAGTCGGCTCCGAGATGGAGGTTGAGTGCGCCGGCATTGCCAAACTCGGTCTTTGCAGTCGCAGTTTTGAAGGTAGCGTTTTGATAAACACGCTCAATTGAACCATTGCCTAGCACCTGGCGTCGTAACTCAAAGAATGTTGTTGTTGTCGCGCTGTCGATCAGGAGGACGCGGGCGTTGCGATGGATGATCAGGCGGTTGCGTGGATCTCCAAGCATGCCGTCATGCGCGGAGGTGAAAATGCCCTGATCAGTGGGTTGACTACGCCCCAAGTAAAGAATAGTGAGTGGTTGATCTTCGTGTGGCGCGTTTTTGCGGTCGAGGATAACATCGCCGATGAAGGTATTCTCGATGTTGGCCAATTGGACATGCAGGCTAGACTCAGTGGTGTTGTTGGTGCAAAGGATTGGTGCTGGCGTTTCCGGATGCCGCCAATGATTTTTGCGTTGATGCAGACTAAGCCGAATTGGCTGACGTGGCGTGCTATATTTAACGGACTTTTGAGATCTAGGATCATGTTGTCGTTGGTGCTGCGTCCGATGTTGAGCTGCCGTGTGCCGAGGCTTTCGATTAGGACGGGTTCGCTGGGTGAGCCGCTGTCGAGGGTGATGGTCTGCTCTTCCTCTCCTCCATTGCAGATTTGGATGACTCCGCCCTCACCGAAAGCAGCAGAGCCTCCTCCGCCATGTCCGGCAGCGATGGATTTGAGTGTGACGTTATTTGTCAGCAGAAGGTCGATGGCGTGATATTTGTCATTAGCCGGAATACTGATGCTGTCGCCGGTGATCGTGCCCGGGATGGAGCGGTAAAGGTTTTCCATGTTGACCCATGAGGCAGTGTTCCAGTTGTTGGTGTCATACATCGGACCGGTACGCCGGAATAGCATGGGCGTATCAATCGGGCGGGTCGTGAAGCTGGCACCGCTTTCTGCAAAAGTTAGTGTGTCTCCACAGTAAGCAGCGAAACGGCAATAGTAGGTGGTGTTGATGATGAGGGGCTGTCTAGTAATGTGTTGGAATGTGGCGTTCTCTGTGAGATCTGCCGCGACGATATCGTAAGTGTCCCAGGCAGTCGCATCAGTTCCGCCGTCGGTTGTGCCGTAATAGACGCGCAGTTCTGCTGTCTCGCCGGATGGAATGGAGCCGATGTCACCATTCAAGCGTGCGAAGGTGTCGCCAACCTGATCCGCCGCCTGTGTGCGGGCATAGGCTGTCTCGGTATTGACATATTTGCCCGTGATGCCGTATTTCTTTTGCAGGTAGTATCCGACGGCTTGAACTTCGGCATCGGTCAACGCACGATTGTAAACAATCACTTCAGAAATCGACTCTCTGTAACAATAATATTTGTCTGACGTTTTGGCGTCACGGCGCAGAAAATACGTGAATTGTTGAGCTTCCGTATATTGCCCGTAAAGAATGTAAGGGCTAGGAATGATGCCGTCAGAGGTGAAGAATCCGGTTTTGGCTTCTCCACCTCCAAGATAGGTGCCGTTGAAGGCGCAATATCCTATTGGCGCCGGGTTTTTGGTGCCGTCGAACGACACGCCATCAGTTGCACTATGCCGGATGAACAAATCGACATATGGATTATTGGTTGAAGACTCTGCTCCGATTGAGAAGATTGTGCTTGGGTTGACGTCAGTTGTAGGCGGTGGCGTGCCGACCACAAAAATACTTTGCGCGGTAATCGGCTCTGGCAAGTTCAACCAGCGTAGCGAGGCGTTTCGTAACATCGGTAAACCACCCGTGCCAACCGCCAAGTATCGCGGACGATGCGAATCAGTGATTCCTGTTCCCTACCCGTGATAACAAATAACCGTTGGGTGATTGGTCTTGCCAATAGGCCACATACTGCTCGTTGGCAGGCGGAAGGTTGTCTGCTGTTTCAACACCTGTGTCGGCCTTGAGCCACAACTCCAAACCTTCAAAGTCACTTGGCTCGACCGCAAAAGCAGATGAACCCGCAAAACTACACGCCAAAATGGCGCTCAAAAATGACTTAGACATCGCTTACTCCTTCACATAAACCTAGCTCCAACATGCTACGGAGTATACCTATTTCGGTTGCATTGCACAAGCTTAAATTATGAGGGGCAGGACTTTTCGGCAACGCGGCGTACGGCAGTTTTGAGAGCACGCGTGGAGTGGGTGCCTGGGATGATTTTGACAGGTTTAATGGATTTTGCGGGGATGAGTCTGTATGTGCGCGAAAATAGACTGAATCGATTCCTTAGGCGGGACATTTGCTTGTTTTAGTACGTTTTACGGCGTGTGTTTTGCTGCTGAGGTCGTCTAAGATTGTAGTCAGAGGTCAGGCGACCTCGTACCCTGAGGTCAGGAAGCCTGCGAGTACGAGGTTAGGCGACCTCGTACCCTGAGGCTAGGTGGTACCATCGGCGAGTAGGGCGGGGTTGCATGAGGATAAATGGGGTAATGATTGTCTGAAAACGGACGAGGGGTGGGTGGTTTCGTGAAAAGGAGGTGAAGTGCAGCTTTTGGAGATTAAAGCGATTCGCATGAAGATGGAGAAAGTGGGGAGGCTGGTGGAGTCGCGGTTGGGCGTTATTTTTGTTGTGACGTGAGGGGTGTTGGGGTGGTTGTTCGATGGCATAGTAATGCGGGAGGCGCAGTCAATCGGCAGGGCGGGGGAATAGGTTACGTTCAGCCGGTGCTAACAGTCCGCACACAAAGTTGGGCAAAGTGGTGAAAAATGGTTGCCTTCAGGGGCTCGGTATGCTAGAATTACGGCGTTTTCTAACTTTGGAGTGTGGGAGAGACTATTATGAAAAAAGTTTTGTTTACAGCTGTTGCCGCCAGTTTCATGGCGTCGTCAATGTTTGCGCAGGACAATAAAGAGCAGAATGACCGCCCCAAATGGTATATTGCTCCGACCGTGGGTGTTATGATTATGCCGACCCCGGTAGACAATCTGCCTGTTATGGGTACTTTCACTATCGGCCGTGAGCTGACCGAACGTTGGGCAATTGAAGCTGGCTTCATGTATGCGCCTTGGGTATCGGCTGACCGTGGTGCCAATTACGCGGCAGGTCCGGCTGTGGACGTGCTCTATCACCTCCTTGATGCTTATAGCAAGTGGGACATCTACCTCTCCGCAGGTTTGGCCTACTGGTGGGGTAATGACGATTTGTTCAACACACGTGACTCGAACGCTTTCGTGCCCCGCTTGGGTGCTGGTGTTGCTTACCACCTGTCCGACAATCTGTCGCTCCGTTTAGCCGCCAAGGTTGGCATCCCGCTGGATGCACAGCAAAATTCCAAGTATTGGCCGGACGCTCTGTTCGAAACTGTTGAACTCGGCTTGCTCTATCGCTTCGGCGGTTCCGACGACAATGGCGGCACTGACAATGTGATGCCGGTGCCTAGCAATGATGGGGTTGTGACAACGATGGTCGTGGCTCCGCCGGTTGTGGTGGATGTGACGCCGATTGATTCTCCGGACACCATGATCCTCGAGACCTACATCAACTTCGGTTATGACCAAGCAGTTATCGGTTCCCAATACTATTCTGCGTTGAATGATGTCGTGCGCACAATCAAGAAGGCTCAGGCCAAGAACCCCAACGTCACAGTTCTGATTGAAGGTCATGCTGACCGCCGTCATGGTTCTTCCCGCACGCACAACCAAGACCTCTCCCAGCGCCGTGCCGATGCCGTGAAGAATTACTTCGAGTCGCAAGGCATTAAAGCAAGCATCCTTTCATCAGTTGGCTACGGCTTTGATAAGCCGAAAGTGACTCCGAATCTGGATAAGGGCAATCCTGAGAACCGTCGTGTTGACGTGACGATCAAGGGCGTTGGCGACCACGCCAGCCGTCAAGAGCTCAAGGCCAAGTAAGTCCGTAAGGATTTAGTGCCGGAATAAGAAGACCGCGCCCGGATATTCGAGGTGCGGTCTTTTTTTTCAACTAGCCGATGAAGATACTGGAACGATACGTACTGACAACTTATTTGACGTCCTTCGCACTGGCGTGGACGGTGTTGTCGTTCGTGCTGTCCATCAGTATTTTGGTGAAGGTTACGAATCTGGTGGCCGATGGCGCACCCATCGGCATCATCGGGCAATATATTCTCTCCGGGATTCCGGAGATTATCTGTTATACGATTCCGCTTGCGCTGCTGGTCAGCGCTTTGTTGGTTTTTGGGCGGCTTTCGGCTGACAGTGAAATATCGGCAATGCGCGCCTGCGGCGTGAACTTTCTGACGGTGATGCGCTGGCCGTTGCTGATTGGCGGTCTGTTTACGGTGTTGTGCATTTGGCTGAATAATGAGGTGGCGCCGCTGGGGCATCAAGTGCGGCGTGATTTGGGCGCACGCTCGAGCGTGGTGATCGGTTTGGAATTGTTGGAACCGGGGTTGTTCATCAGCGATGTGCCGAAGATGCATTTGTATTTTGAGAGCAAGGAAGGGCAGTGGTTGTATGACGTGCTGATCATTGACAACCGCAAACCCGATGTGCCGCGGCAGATCCGTGCGGCAAAGGCGTTGGTCAGCACCGATGGTTCCGATGTGATTGTGGAGATGTATCAGGCACGGATTGATCCGGTGCAGGACGACCAGCCCGGTGCGGCGATGGCATCGAAGTTCACGCATGTGATGAAGGATTTGCTGAAGACCAAGAAGTACCGCAAGAAGATTGTGGATTATACTTTTGCGGAGTTAAAGACGGAGCTGGCTGCGGCGAATTCCAACCGCGACAATCTGCCGCGCAAGGAGATGCGTCAGTTGAAAAGCCAGCTGCGTTTTGAGTTGAACCACCGCTTGGTGCTGGCGGCGGCTTCTTTTTGTTTTGTGCTGATTGGAGTGCCGTTGGGGATTCGCTCGCATCGTAAGGAGACGACGATCGGCATGGCGATCAGCTTAGTGATTGGCATCACGTTTTTCTTTTGTTTGATTTTGGCGGAAGCTATCCGCAAAGAGGCAGGGCTCTATCCGTACGTGCTGGTGTGGCTGCCGGTCGTGCTGTGCTTTGCAATCGCAGGCTGGCTGATTCCCAAGAACCAATAAGGAGCAGAGAAGTATGGCAATGATGATTCATCCGACAGCAATTGTGGAAGATGGTGCGCAGCTCGGCGCTGATGTGTCGATTGGCGCGTATGCGTTCATTGGCGCGAATGTCAAGTTGGGCGACCGTACTGTGATACAGCACCATGCGTGCGTCGAAGGGCATACAACTCTCGGTTGCGATTGCGAAGTGTTCTCCTTTGCGTGTATCGGCAAGAAAACACAGGATTTGAAATACGCCGGCGGTACAACGTACGTCGAAGTCGGCGACCGCAGCGTGATGCGCGAGTTCTCAACAATCAACCTCGGCACCAAGGATGGCGAAGTCACGCGTATGGGCTCGGATTGTCTGTTGATGACCTACTCGCACATCGCGCACGGCTGCCGCGTGGGCAATCATGTGATCATGTCCAACAGCGTGCAGCTCGCGGGTGAAGTCACGGTGAATGATTATGCGGTTGTCGGCGGCATGGTGGGCGTCCACCAGTTCGTCCGCATCGGCCAGCATTCGATGGTGGGCGGATTGTCCAGCGTTAAGCAGGATGTTGCACCGTTTATGGTGGTCGATGGCGTGCATCCGCCCGAAACGCGCGGTGTGAATCTGGTCGGTCTCAAGCGCCGCGGGTTTTCGCTGGAAACCTGTTCGCTGCTGAAGGAAGCTTATCGATTGATCTATCGCGAGAACCTCAACCGTTCGCAGGCGATTGAACGTATTGGTTACGAGCTGCCCGATACGCCGGAGATCCGTCAATTGATCGAATTCTACAAAACCACTCAACGCGGGGTAATCTAATGTCTGATGTCCACATGCAGCCCGACTTGCAGTCGAGCTTGATTTGCGATGATGTCCGTCAGGAGAGCAATGGCAAGTTCATCCTGATCGGTATTTTTGATGGGTTGATGCTGCGTTCAGAGATGCCCGTCTGCGCCCGGTTGTGCCTTGTGAACCGCTGGTGCTGCGGCGGCGGCAAGTTCACGCAGCGTTCGCGCATCGTTGCACCGGATGGCGTGACCGTTGTTGCCGAAGGACGCCCCGTGCCGGTAGAGCTTGAGGGTGACAGCCAAGTGGCGACGAGCGTCGAGGTGTTCCTTAATCTGTCGTTCCAACAGATCGGCACGCATTGGATTGAGATCCATCTGGATCAACAGCTTAAGATGCGGTATCCTTTGCATGTGCGCCGCGTAGCCGGCACCCCGCATCATTTTAATCAGCCGTCGGCGGAGAAGTAGTCCTATGAAAAGAGCCTTGACTTTGTTAGTTGTTTTCGGCTGCCTTGCGGCCGTCATCGGCGGTGTGTTTTACTCACGTGCGGCGAACAAAAAGGTTCGTGTGTTCAAGCTGGGGCATGGCTTGAATGAATCGCACACGGTCCACCAAGGCATGGTGCGCTTTGCTGCGGAGGTACTGGAGAAGACCGATGGCGCAATCAAAATTGAAGTCTTCCCCTCGGCGCAGCTCGGCTCGGAGCGTGAGAACTTAGAGCAGCTGCAGATGGGGTTGCTGGAGTTCACCAAAGCTTCCGCAGCTTCGTTGGAGAGCTTCATCCCTGCGTTGACGCTATTCTCGCTCCCCTATCTGTTCACCGGGCGCGAACAGTACTGGCAGTTATTGGACGGTAAGCTCGGGCAAGACCTGCTCAATGAAGGGGTGCCGGTTTGGCTGCGCGGTATTTGCTACTACTCATCGGGCAGCCGCAGTTTCTATACGACCAGCAAGCCCATCTTAACGCCGGACGACTTGATTGGTTTGAAAATCCGCGTGATGGAAAGCCCGACGGCGATGAATCTTATTCGAACTTTGGGTGGTGCTCCCACGCCGATCTCATGGGGCGAACTCTACACCGCCCTGCAGCAAGGCGTTGTGGATGGCGCTGAGAATAATGAACCCAGCGTGGCGACGTCGCGTCATTACGAAGTGTGCAAACATTATTCTTTGGACGAGCACACCATGGTGCCGGATATGCTGTTGATCAGTGAGAAGCTTTGGGTGCGCCTGACGCCGGAAGAGCAGAAGATCATCCTGACCGCTGCGCATAACTCCTCTGTCTGGCAGCGTGCCGCATGGGATGAGCAGGTCAAGGAGTCACTCGCGGAAATTGAAAAGGGCGGCACCAAGATTTACCATCCGGACAAACAGCCATTCATCGATAAGGTGCAGCCGATGATTGAGCAGTATCATAATAAACCTTATTGGAAGTATGTTGAAGTCATCCGTGCGTTCAAGCCCCAAAGTCAGGAGGCCGTGAAATGAAGTTCTTTAAATTGATTCGCTCGTTGTTGATCAAGGTGCTTGAGTACACCTTGATTGTCGTGGTGGCCGTGTTGGTGTTTGCCGTCTGCTGGCAGGTGTTCTCCCGCTATGTGCTGAGCCGTCCGGCGGGCTGGACAGAAGAGCTGGCTACGCTGTTGTTGGTCTGGGCCTCCATGCTGGGCGCAAGTGCCGCTTATGTGCGTAAGTCGCACTTAGGCGTCGATTACTTCGTCTCCAAGCTGGACCGTAAAACCGGTTTGATCGTCGAGTGCGTCGTGCATACGCTGGTGGCTTTCTTTGCCGGTTACGTCATGATTGGCGGCGGATGGAAGCTGGTTGCGGCGGCGTTGAGCTTCCATCAGCTGACTCCGGCGCTTGGACTTGCACGCGGCCATGCCTATATGGTCATCCCGATCAGCGGTGCATTCATCCTGCTCTTTGCAGTCGAGATGTTCTGCGAAACCGTCAGCAAGCTCCGCAAAGGCGAAGCGCCCGAACAATAATGGAACGCCGCTTGGTCGAGCAGTTGCAGGCACTTCAGCCGCTGGCGATTGCCTTCTCAGGCGGACTTGACAGTGCTGTGCTGGCCATGGCGTGCAAACGCAATAGCATTGCCGCACGCCTTGTGCATATCCAAACATTTCTGCAGACATCGCGCGAACTGACCATGATGCGTCAGTTGACCGAACAACTGGCATTGCCGCTTGAGTCTATCCCTGTTGATCTGACGCAGGCCCCATTCCTCAAAGACAATCCACCGGACCGTTGTTATCACTGCAAGAAACTGATCTTCTCAACCATCCGTTCAATCCTGCCGGCGGACTGCTGTTTAGTGGATGGCACGCAGGCGGACGATTTGGATGAAGAGCGCCCCGGAGCGCGTGCGGCTAAAGAGCTTGGCGTGCTGTCGCCGTTGAAAACAGCAGGCCTTGGCAAGAAAGAATTACGGGAGCTGGCGAAGGCGTGGGGATTGCCGAATTGGAGTACTCCAGCCGCCTCTTGCCTGGCCACACGCGTGCCATTTGGAGTCAGCGTCACGCCGGAGAATACGCAGATTATTGACGACGCCGAGAACCGGATGCTAGTACTAGGCTATCCCACTATACGCATCCGCATGGAACTCAAACAGCCGGAGGGATGAACTCCTGAATCAGCGCCTGTGTTCCCTGAAGTTTATCGCGTAGCGCTTCATAGCGCGCCCGTGCCAGCGCAAGCGCGGGCAGGGCAAGTCCGGACTTCCCAGCTTCATCCAACGCCAGCCTGATATCCTTGAGCAGGTGCTGAATCATAAAGCCGGGCTTGAAATCTCCCGCCAACATCTTCGGTCCCAAGTTATTCAACTGCCAGCTGCTTGCCGCACCACCGCCGATTGCCTTTAAGAGCTGTTGGCAATCGAGTCCCTTGATGTGTCCATAGGCGAGCGCTTCGGCCACGCCTTGCAACGTCCCGGCAATGACAATCTGATTCGCGAGCTTTGCATGCTGACCACTCCCTGCCGAACCAAAGTGCGTGATGGTAGAACCGAAACATTGCAACAGCGGCAGGATAGTTTGAAATGCCTGTTCGTTGCCTCCTGCAAGAATAGACAGCGTGCCATTCTTCGCGCCAACGTCTCCACCGGTCACCGGAGTATCCAACAAGTAAGTGCTACGCGTCTCCGCAATTTGTGCTAAGCCCACCGCGAGAGCAGGGCTGGAGGTGGTAAAGTCGGCAAGGATTGTGCCAGAGTGTACGTGTGGTAATAGATGGTTTTTGTATACATCCTCCACATCAGCCGGCATGCTCAGCATGGTAAAAATCACGGGACAACTTGTCAGCGCTTCGGGAGTATCGTGCCACGTGGCGCTTGCGCCCAGCAAAGACTGTGCTTTGGCAGGTGTGCGGGTGTGGATCTGCAGGGTGTGTCCTGCGCGCATCAAGTGCGCTGCCATTGGAGCGCCCATAATTCCGGTGCCGATAAAGCCGATGTCCATATATTCTCCGGGGGCGTGCTCAAAAAGATGGAGCGAGCGACGGGAATCGAACCCGTGTGACCAGCTTGGAAGGCTGGAGTTCTACCATTGAACTACGCTCGCAAAACAGCGCGTATTATGCCTTTTTTTCGCCCAAAGGTCAACTGCAAACGGCAGGCCTTTCCGACGAATCATTCATTTCACTCTTGTTTCAAAGGATGAAACTATTGCAATGTGGCAGCTTGAAGGATGGCTTGTGCTTTCCATTGGTTCGGCTCGGAGGCCATCTGCCATTTAACCTTTAGCGTTTGATTGTCGGAGGCCGCTTTGAAGCGTACAGTATAGACGGCTTGGAATGCGCCCGGCGTCGCGGATGAAGCGCGGGAAAGATTGCCGCTCCACGATTCGCAGGTGATGTCAGATGCAGAGCCATCAGAGAGGGAGGCTGTGAAACGTCCGGCGGCACCCTCTGTTGCGGAAACATAAACGCGCAATGTGCGTAGAGTTGTTCCGGCCTTTACATCAAATTCCATCGCATTACCTGCGCCATTGAGCCAGAGTCCCCAGTGACAGGATTTACTTTCCGTCACAGGAGTGCCATTGTTCCAAACGAAACGATTTTTCCCGCCGCCGGTTTTCCCGATCGCACCATTCTTTGCAACATGACGGACTGCGCTGAACGCCTGAGCCCCTCCGGCTTTTCGGACGATGGCATCTTTATCTTCGTAACCCCACAGGATCCAGTCGTAAGTGCCCTCTTGCGTGAGGTCGATCTGCCATTGCGGCGGCTGAGACGTTGCCTCAAGCACACCCCCGGCAGTGGAGCCGATGGTGATGGTTTTCTCCATGATGTTGTTACGCTCGTTCAATTCACCGCTAACGCGGTTGACATCATCCACCAATGCTTTGACGGTGAAGGTGCCCGCTTCGGCAATCCATCCGCCGGGGCCCATGTTGGCGGTATAGACAGCACTTTCACCGGCACCTAACGTACGTCCGACAAAATCGCCTCCCCATCCGCAGACTTTGCCATTCACGCTAAAGACAACAGAGACCGGGACTTTGTGAGGCGTTGCCCCGTTGCCGATGTTGGTGACCATTCCTTTAAAGACTACCTTGTCGTCGGGCTTAATCTGATCAAACGGTGGGGTGGAGGATATCTCTGTTACAACCAAGTCAGGTTTTTTAGCCGGCGTAGTGACAACAACCTCTGTCTTAGGGCCGACATTGCCATCAGCATCAAAGGGTTGAATCGCCCAGCGGTATCCAAGGTCTGGCCGTATCCAGTCAGATTGATCCTCATAAGTCGTATGCGTGACCGTCGCAATGCACATATCATTACGATAGACAAAATACCCCTTGGCATCTTTAGAAGGCTGCCATTCTAAGTTGATTTTGTTCTCCATGGCAGTGCCTTTAATCTGGGCCTTATCCACCGGGGGCAGAGGAATATTGTCAGTCTTGACTGCGGGGGTGAGTTTAAGGATTGAGACAGCGGCAGGGACTTTCAGTTTGATGGAATTATTTTGAATTGCGACAGTTGCCTCGTCATACTTGCCCTCAGCGTTCTGCGTGTAGAGCAGGGCACTTTTGACCGCTGTCTTGAAGTTAAGCGTGACGGGCGCCGGCGGCGGATTGCGCTCCTTGCGCTTGTCGTGATCGTAATTCTGCACCTCATTCCAGATCAGCAGATAATAATCGCCGTTCTGCTTCTGCAGCGTGAGGGAATGGATCGTCCCCGGCGCATCGGCATTCACCTCAAAGTAAAGCGTGCGCGGCGTGAATTCGCGGGATTGCCATTTGAGTGCTTGCTTGTCCCATGTTGCATCATTGAGCAGGTGCATCAGGCTTTGGACGGCAAAGTAGGAGGGACGCTTGGTCTGCTGGTCGCTCTCCAGCAAACCATAGCCATCCGCATTATGCACGGCAAATAAATAGGTGCGGGCGATGCCATGGCGGAAATACTCCGCCAAGAGCATCGGGATGTTCAATGCCTGTGCACGCGGATTGCCGCGGATGAACGTGCCGTTCGACTTGTCACTCTCGATATTATAACCGCACTCCGTCGGCACAAAAGGCTTGATGACAGCACCGGAAGGATAGATGTTATTAAAGCGTGTGACGTTCGGCATCAGGCTGGATGAAGGCACGCGGTAACCCTGATACGAATGCATGTTGGCAAAGTCGAACGCATCGTGCGGCCGCGCCATTGAATAGTCCGAGAAGATAGCCGTATAAGCAACGACGGGAATATCCTTTGTTTCCGGGTCGGCCTTGAGCGCTTGGTAAACATCGTTCATATACAAAGTTCCCGCCGCCTCGTCGGTCTTGCCTTTGTATTTGAGGTTAAGGTTTTGCGGAGGGAACTTGTTGTTGCACTCGTTGGGGCCTTCGATCTGTGCAATCGCTCCCTTGGCATGCTCCTTTACCAGTCGCACTAAATTTGTAGGTTCTCCGCTTTTGCCGGGGTCAATCAGCATTAAGGGACGCACACCGTACTCGCGCCAGTATTTTTCAACACGGATAGGGTAATCCTTCGGCGTCACGGCGTTCTTTAAAACAGCGCGATAATATCGAATGCCCAAGTCGAGAAAGACTTCCGGCGGATAGTTATAGCGCCCGCCGGGCTTGGACTCCGCAGGAGTGCCTGAGATACCGATGCTATCGATGAAATCTTCCGCGCGGTAGGCCGGCTGCGGATAACGAAGCGTCTCCGCGTTGGCAATTACGGCTAGTAAAACAGCAGTAGCGGCTAGCTTTATTTTCATTTACTATTCTCCTCCTTCAAAAGGACTTGGTCAAAGAAGACTTGGTTGATCTTGCTGTTGTTGTGACTGCAGGCGAAGAGGCCTACATAGGCGGTTTCGGCATTGGGCAAGTCGGCGGTGCCGATTTCGCGCCAGAGTGTTCCGTCGGGAGAAAGGCTGCCGATGAGTTTGCCGCCTTTGCGTTCGAGGCGGACGTACGGCTGATACGCACCGCCGCGGTGTTTGGAGAGACCGCCTTGCTGTTCGCGCGAGACGAACATGGCTCCCTTCGGTGCCACGCCCATCATCACATGCGGGGAACTCTCGCTTTCGGATGCACGCGCCATGATGCCGAACGTGGTGTTGGGATCGGTGTTGTCGTAATTGATGACGCGGCAGCTCATGACGAAGTCACCCTTGACCTTTTGATAGATCAACCGCAAGCCGTCCTTTTCGCCCCAGATGTCGTGACCGCCCGCTGCAACAGCAAATACGCCATTGGCCGCATCATACCATGCGCCGCCTTTGTTGGTGCTGGAGCCGATCGCCGCATTGCTCCAAACTTTAGGCAGAGGAGTCACGGCGGGTTTGCAAGTTACAGTTTCGGAAGGTTTGCTGCGGAGCGCACCGGAGCGTGCAACCACCTGATAGGAGTAGCTCTTGCCCGGCTGGACGGTGTCATCGACGTAACGCCCTTCGGCAGTGTCGGTCACAGCGGGCACAAATGCGCCTGTTCCCTCGGCACGCAAAACATCGTACGTTGCTCCTTTATCCTCTGCCAGCCATTGCACGACGGCACGCGTGTTGACGGCATGCACTTGCACTTTCTGCGGCGTAGTCACCGGTTCGACCGGCGAGATATAACTGCTGATGGCCGGTTGCGAAACGCCATGCTGATTCTTGGCATACAGATAGTACCGATAGAACGCACCATTCGTCAAATCCTTATCAATGGCGGTCAGCCCGCTGATCCCGCGTACCATCGTGCGCCGTCCGCTGCGGTCTTCGCGCTCCAAAAAGTACTCGACATCTTTCGGGCGCCTGCCTAATGTCAACGACACCATGCCATCACCAAGGCACACGTCCGTAAAACGCGGCCGATCGGGAACGCCCGCAGTGAAGTTCACCTGTGCGGAGAAGGGCGATGTGCCGGCCTTTGAACGCGCACGGACTTGGTAATCATAACGCTCGCCCGGCTTTGCCAAAGCATCTTCCCAACGGCAACCCTGAACGCTGGTTGTAATCGTGCCGTCTCTGCCTTTGCGGATGCACTCATAATCATCGGCACCTGCACAGGCCGCCCACGTTACGACTGCTTTGCCGTTGCGCATTTCGGCGTTCACGCGCTGCGGCGCGTAAGGAGTGATCGGCTCGACAGGCGTAAGGATAATCTGCACGGCTTCCCCTGCTTGCAGTTTCTCATCGTATGTCAGGTGCGGTTCGGCAGCGAGCGTCCCCAAATCCTTGTGTGCCGAGACATAGTCAACGCCATTACCGATGCGCATTGCTGTATAGTTTCCCTTGCGTGGCAGTGTCACGCGGACGTTGACGGTCTGTTCGCTGTTCTCAAAGTTCACTAGGTTGACCAGCACTTTATCCGACACTGCCTGTGAACCGGCTTGGCCGGGCAGGGCGGCGGTATCCACCACGCGCACATAAACCAAGCGGTTGGCGGTTTCAGCGGGATTGAGGATTTTTGCTTCGAGCGGTGCGCCGTGGGTGGCATAGGCGCAGACCAAGCGGCGGAAAGTCTCCAACTTGCGCGGCCCGCCATCCGGCGCATCCAGCGCTTTGAGGGTTCCTTTAATGTCGTTCCAATCGGGGCCTTTGAACAAACCGAAATCCTCAAGTCCGCCCGTGTCGCCGAAGATTAATGCGTGCTGCATGGTGCGGTCCACCACCGCGACATGTGCGCGGATGACGCGGTCAAATGCGCTGGCGCGGGATTGTGAAGATTGATAGCGTGGACCGTTTTCTTCGGAGTGCCAGTTGTTGGCGCCGGTCTCGGTGTTCAAAAACTCCTTCATCCAGCCATCGTCGGTCTGTCCGTACGACAGCAGGTTCTCAATAAAACTGCCGCCCTTTTTGGACGCATAGGAGTAGCCATAGCTGTGGCCGTTCAACAAGTCGCAATACCGCTCCACGCCCAAACGCCGCTTGGGGTCGGCATCCCAATTCACCGGCGTTCCCTTGCCGCCGCCGAATGCCCACCCGGTTGCGACCAAACGCAGATGCTCGGGGCGGTTGAGGAACACATGCTTGGCCGTCTCCGCATACATCTTATAATCGCCGCCAAACATGCAAGGCTCGTTGCCCAGCTCGTAAAACTGCAGCAGTGAACCGTAGGTGTCGAAGAACTTGGCAAACTCATCCTTTGCCTTCTGCGGCAGCGTACCATTGGGATCGAGCTTGATGTGTCCGGCGATAAAGTCCGCCACTGCTGTGGCATTCAACTCCTTGAACTTTTTCAACAGCTCCAAACGCGCAGGCTGTACCTTCGCCACGTCATACCAAAAATCCGCGCGCATCGTGTTGCCGCCATAGGCGCAGCCCATCCACGGCATCGTAAGGTTGGCCAACTCGATTGTTTTATCATTGATGTCAAACCCGCGGTTGGTATGCTTGAACGTCGTGCCGAGATAAGTCATCTTGCCATGAATCGGTTCGCGCGGCGCTTCGGCCAGCGCGGAGAGTTTCAAATAATCCCATTCAATCCAAAACGCATCCAACGCAGCAGGCTCCGACCACATCGGCGGCACCAGGCGCAACGTCATTTTATTCTCGCCGTTGGCCAAAAGCGTGGAAGGGATATATAGCGAATAAGTCTTCCGCCACTTCGGCACATCCTTCA
Source organism: Kiritimatiellia bacterium (assembly GCA_031552845.1). Classification (GTDB taxonomy): domain Bacteria; phylum Verrucomicrobiota; class Kiritimatiellia; order RFP12; family DVOR01; genus JAVBMC01. Next base: position 21,071 of record JAVBMC010000079.1, on the reverse strand, counting down.
TCGGCGCCGTACCCCACAGCTGAATCAACCCCGCCATCTGCTCATTCACAAACACAGCCATCTGCGGCCCGGTCAGCGTGGCATCCAACAGCTTCAACGAAAACACCGTACCATGCACCGGCACCTGCTTCAACGCAAACGACAATTGCAGTTCGGCATTCTTGCTCCCATACAAGCCGCCCGGCATCTCCTTTGTCCCTGTTGAGACAGTTGTCAGAGGTGTTCCATTATTTTTGCTCGCAAACTCCGCCGACGCATTATCCGCCGTGCCCCGCTGCCACAGTACCGCTCCCTCCCGCCAAGTCTTTGTTCCCGCAAAACTACACCCCACCCACGCCGCACAAAGTGCAGCTGCCACAAATCCTCTTGTCATTTATTCTTTTCCCCTGCTATTGTAACATCAAACACGTTCCCACCGGCGGAATCTCACAGAATAGATATCCATTCGGCAGCGTTTTAATTTTAAAATCTCTTAACTTGACGGTGCGCCCATATTGCGTAATCTGCCCGGCGCTGACCCATGCTCTCAAAGTATTTTCATCAGTTCCCTTGATTGTGAGGCTTGACTCTTTCATTGCAAAGTTCAACACTGTTCCCTCCGCTAAGATCAAGCCATCCGAGACGAGCAGTGTCGAACCAAAAGATAACATCCCGCCTTGAATTGACAATCCGCCACAGACGCTTGCACCGTTGAGATACAACGTTCCTGCGCCGGTCTTCGTCATGGATTGTCCGCCCGTTAACGTGCCCAATGTCAACGAGGTACCCTCCGGTACATCAATCATTAAATCCTGCGACTGCGTCAATGGCACATTAACCGTATGGTTGCCCCTCTGTACCTTGATATAACCGAGATCCAGCGAACCACCCCCGGCAATCGCATAGCCTGTCTCATTTGTGAAGATGAGTCCTTGCAATATCAGCGCATCATTCAACACAACCGTCCCTGAGCCCTCTGGCCCCAGATAAGCGGCATAATTATTGGCATCACCCGGCGTCACCAAGCTCCACCCTTCGCTCCAGTCACCTCCGGGTATGTTGCGGATGTTAGGCGTCCCGTTCAATATCCGGATCATTTTGTCTGTAAGGTTATTAGTGACGGTGAAGCGGTAGAGGCCGTCTTCAGTGAAGAGAGTCTCGCCATCCGCCACATTATTAAACCATGTGCCATCTGCTAAAGAGTTGCCCGCGTTATCGTAGCGGAGTAAACTGAAGAAAGTTGTGTTGTTGGGGCGGAAGTTGTTGATCAATCGGATATTCAATTTGCCGCCTAACGAACACACGCCATTGTTGCGGATGTGAATGGCGTCGTATGTGCCTGCCGCTGCGATATCAAAATCCCATCCAGCATCAGGCGAATCCACGACAAACAGACCATTTAGAATCATTGAGCTTGTCTGCCCTATTCCTCCCGGTGCGAGAGTGCCACCCCGATTGTAAAACGTTGCATCGCCTTGCGTACTGGGAAACAGACTTGGCACGGACAATACGCCGCCGGTAAAATTGAATATGACATTTTTTGCCCCAGGGGCAAAGTTTTGGGAGAACAGCAACGTGCCGCCGGAGAGATTGAACTCGGTAAGAGTGCCTTTGTTGCTGCTGTCAAACGTACAGTTGCCCAACGAACGCAAAATGCCGCCCTCAACATTCACCTTTAAAAAAGCATCTCCTGTTGAGGCAGCGTTGACGCCGGAGCGGATGTAGTTGATGGTCACATCCCCATCTTTAAGAGTGAATGTTCCGGGACCGGCGTTTTGGTCAAGATACTGGGGCGTGGTAATTTTTCCGCCTGTTATAACGACCGCTCCCGTAGCTGTCGGACTTGAATTGCCAAGAACAAATCCGGTGGAAAGGTCGATTGTTCCGCCGCCGATCTGCAACGTGCCGTCCCCTCCTGCGCCGCTTCCTACCAAGATGTTTTTGAGCAAAACATTGCCTCCGCTGATCTCTGCAAGGCCGGCACTGTCACTGCCGACACGGATGGAACCGTTGCTGACTACGCCACCGCGAATGGCGAAGAGGTTTGTAAAAGCCGGTTGGCTGCCAGTCGGACCGCTTATGCGGGGTTCTTGTCCGCCTAAATTGACAACGCCATTGGAAATGATGAATTCGCCATGAGCAGTCTTCGTCCCGATATACGGCATAGCGGTTGTGCGCACGAACCCGCCATCGACAATAATCTTCGCGTTCTCAGCATTGGCCAAATTGCCAACCCTTGTGTTCGAGACTGAATCATAGATGCCACCTTCTTTGATTAACAGGGTGCCGTTAATCTCCGCGGATTCTGTTACAGTGACTGAACCGCCATTCTCAATGATAAGCGTGCCGACTGGCATGCTTAATTTGGCTACGTTGGCTTCGCCGCCGTTTCGAAAACGCGTCCAAGCCTGTGGATTGATGTTGCTGATGGTAAACGTACGCCCGGCGGTTGTGTCGAGGTAACCATTTTCAATGGTAAGTGTTGAATCATCCGAACTGATATGGTTGATCAGCCCAGTGTGTACCCACCGCCATCCGTTTAGATTGACGAGGTTACCGCCTGTCGCCGTTTCAAACCGTGCAGCATAATTTGTCAGAACTCCATCCGCTCCGACGCCGGTAAAGGAAAGGGTAATGCCTCCACCCACCCCACTGAACACCGCAGCGTCACTTGCTTTGGGATAAAAGCCCTGGTTCCAATTAGTATCAGTAAAAAGATCTCCCGATGAGCCACCAATCCACGTGCACGTCGCAGCACTTGCAGAAAAAGCCAGAAATCCAAAAACCAACCCGAAGTTCATTATACGCGTATTCATTTTTCTCCTTACTATTACGAGATAGAGGGTACGCTCTGCCTAGGGTAGGGCGTATTTAATGGACGGTGAAATGCCGTAGAGGTGTGTATACCAGTCTCCATAGCCTGTATACTAGCATATTTTTGTATGGTAATGCAAGCAAATAAGTAAGCTGGCAAATAGAAATTTGGGAAGAGCTGTGTTTTGCAGAGAGTTATCGGGCATAAGCGTCGTTTGGGTGAAACCTGAAGTGTGACAGATTCAAAGATATCATGCAATACGTTCAAGGATGGCATTTAGTACGATGAAAGGTGGCGAACAGTACGATCAAGGGCGCGGGATAGTACTATCACGGGTGCGGAACAGTACGATGAGGGGTGCGGGAGTACTGTTTCACGGGTGTGGGAGAGTTGTGACAGGGGTGCGGAAGAGTTGTGACGCGGGTGTGTGAGGATTGTCACACGGGTGGGAGGCAAAAGTGAGAGACAGGTGAAAGTGAAAGGGGGTATTTGTTACTTGCTTTGCGCCTGCGGAGGATGTTTGATTTACCTGTATTCAGCAGGTGGGGGGCGGTAGCGGGTTATTCGTGCCGGAGGGCTTCGATGGGGTCGAGGCGGGAGGCGCGAATGGCCGGGTAGAGTCCGAATATGATGCCGGTGAGCACGCTGATGCCGAAGGCCATGGCGAGGCTGTAGAAGCGGATCATGGTGGGCATTTCGGTGATGAGCGTGATGAGGATGGGGATGGCTACGCCGATGACGAGGCCGACTGCCCCGCCGGTGACGGAGAGTACGCAGGTGTTGATGAGGACTTGGATGACGATGCGGCTGCGGCGGGCACCGATGGCGCGGCGGATGCCGATTTCGCGGGTTCGTTCCGTGACGGAGGCGAGCATGATGTTCATGATGCCGATGCCGCCGACGAGGAGGCTGATACCGGCGATGGCGCCGAGGACGATGTTGTAGGTGCGTTTGCTGCGTTCGGCTTCGCGGAGCAGGACGAGGGGGACGTTGATGGCGTAGTCTTCTTTGCGGTGGTGGTATTTGAGGAGGGATTGGATCGCGACGGAAGCGGCTTCGACGTCGTCGGTTTTGCGCATTTTGACGATGATCTGGCTGAGCTCGACACGCTCGCCTTCGGTGCTGCGGCCGCCGCCGACGAAGCGCATGTTCGTTTCGCCGAAGGATGCTTTGCCGGTGGTGATGGGGATGTAGGCGTCGGCATCGCTATCGGGAGCTTGGCCGGTTCCGCCGGAGTCGGCCACGACAACGCCGACGACTTGGAAGATGGATGTGCCGATGCGGATGCGTTCGCCGATGCCGGATTCGCCCGCAAGGAGTTTGCGGGCGCCGTTCTCGGTGAGCACGCAGACGTTGGAGTTGAGGCGGAGGTCGTTCTCGTTGAGCACGCGTCCGGCGAGGAGAGGGCGGCGGAGAATCTTGAACCAGTCCGGCGTGGTTTCGACAACGCGGATTTGGATGGTGCGTTCTTTCATGCGGCCATCGCGCTGGGCCATGCGGGCGGGGACGGTTTTTTCGACGTTGGGCAGGGATTCGCGGATGCGGGCTTCGTCGTCGTACAAGAGCCCGTACATGGAGAGGCGGGAGGAGGAGGAGGCGCCTTTGCCGTCTTCATTGGCAGGCTTGACGGAGGTGAGGATGATGTTGTCGCTGCCCATCTTGCGGATGCCTTCAAGAGTCTGCTCGCTGGCGCCTTCGCCGACTGCGAGCATGGCGATAACGCTGCCGACGCCGAAGACCATGCCGAGCATCGTCAGGAATGAGCGGGTTTTGTGCCGCATGATGTCGGTCAGGCCGAGGCGGATGAAGGGCCAGATAAAAATGATCTGCTGGCGGAGCTTCATGGGTGAGTAGTTTTCTTTTGAACGTGGTGCGTCATGCTGAGCAGTTTGCCGTCTTTGAGTACGACGGTACCGTCGGCATAGGCGGCGATGTCGGGTTCGTGCGTGACGACGATGACGGTTTTGCCTTGTTCGTGCAGCTCGCGGAAGAGCGCCATGATCTGCACGCTGGTCGCGCTGTCGAGGTTGCCGGTGGGTTCATCGGCGAGGAGCACGGCGGGTTCGTTCGCCAAAGCCCGCGCTACGGCAACGCGCTGGCGCTGACCGCCGGAGAGTTCGGAGGGCAAGTGGCGCAGGCGGTGTTCGATGCCGACGCGTTCGGCGAGTTCTTTGGCGCGAGCGGTACGTGTCCGCTGTTCAATGCCTAAGTAGAGCATGGGCATCTCGATATTCTCGCAGACGGTGAGCTCGGGGATGAGGTGAAAACTTTGGAAGATGAAGCCGAGGTTGCGCAGACGGTGGTCGCTGAGCTGGTCGTCATCCATCAGTGCGACGTTTTCGCCGTTGAGCCAGTAGTCGCCGCGGCTGGGTTTGTCCAACGCGCCTAAGATATTGAGCAGCGTGCTTTTTCCGGAGCCGCTGGGCCCCATGATCGCCCAATAGGAACCGCGTTCGAGTTCAAACGACACCCCCTGGAGAGCATGCACCATTTCGTCGCCGACGATGTAGTGGCGGCGGATGTCGTTCAAACGGACAACGGCGGTTGTATCGGACGCATTGCTCATTTCGGCTGCTTGTTTCCGCGCGGCGGTTTTTTATTCTGCGCGGGCTTGTCGCCCTGCGGAGCGGCATCGCCCGATGGAGGCTGCAGCTGAGGCTTGCTTTTCTCGGTGTCGGCGGTGTCGGGCACAGGCGGAGCCAGCAGAATCTGTTCGCCGGCCTTCAGACCTTTGGTCACATGGATCATGCGGTTGTTGTCGAGGCCGACTTCAACCGGCACAGGCGTGGCGCCGCCGCGTCCATCAGGCATATAGACAAAGGCATTGCCGTCGATACGCACGACGCATTGGAGGGGCACTGCAATAACATCTTTATAAGTCTCGCGCACGAGCTCGACACTGCAGCTCATGCCGGAGCGGAGATTCGGGTCGCTGCCGGTGAACTCGATTTCACATTTGTAGAGCTTGAGGTCGGGGTTGAGGAAGGAGCTTTGTCCGTCGGGCAGAAGGGCGATCTTGACGAGCTTGCCGGTGAAGGTCTTGCCGGGAATGGCGTCGATCTTGACGACGGCGGGCATATTCACTTCGAGCTTGTTGAGGCTGGCTTCGGGTATCATCGCTTCAACAATCATGTCGGACTCGACCGGGAGGTAAATGAGCTCTTGGCGGCGGCCGACGGTGCCGCCTACGCGCAGGGGCTGCGCCCACCATTGACGGCGGGAGATTTGCACGCTGGTGGCGTAGAGGACGATGCCGTTGGTGGGTGCGTAGATTTTGCTGTGCGCGAGCTGGAACTCGAGCTCGCCGAGGCGGTTGGTGGCGCGTTCGTATTCGCGGGTAGCGGCGCGGAGTTCGCTTTCGGACTGGCGGGTCTTGGCGGAGTTCTGCCACTTGGTACGCTCGTGATTGCGCTTGGCGCGGCGGAGGCCGGTGTCGAGCGTAGCGCGTTCTTTGTAGACGGTGTAGTTGGTGTACACATTGAGCTTGGTGATGCTGCTTTCGAGCTGGACGTCGATTTGTTTGACGGCGAGCGCATCGGACTGGAGCTCGTTATCAGTCAGGAAGCCTTGCTCTGCGAGTTTGGTGCTCCACTCGAGGATGTCTTTTTTACGGGTGAGTTCTTCCTGTTTGATGAAGATGTCGGACTCGAGCTGGCGGAGCTGTTGGGGCAGGTCGCCTTGCTCGAACTTCTCCATATCCATCTCGGCGAGCTTGAGGGTGACCTCGGCATCGAGCAGCGCGGCGTCGCCGTCGGCCTTGTTGATTTCAAGGCGCTCGCGGGTGACTTCCATGTTAGAGAGGGTGTTGATGACGGTGACTTCTTGCTCTTTGCGGCGGTTGTCCAAATCGCTAGCGTCGAACTCGAGCAGCAGGTCGCCGGCTTTGACGGTCTTGCCTTCGTCGACAACCCACATGATGGTGTTGTTGCCTTCGAGCTCGCTGATGAGCACCTCTTTGTCACGGCTCTGCACGGAGCCGCTGGTGGTGACGGCAATGGTCAGGGGGCCGCTCTCGGCGGTGTAGAGGGGGATGGAGCCTTTGTCCTTCTTGTCGCGGATAAAGAATTGCACGACGAGAAGACCGATGACAAGCGCGGCACAGGCGGCCCAGATGCGTTTGTCGCTGGCGAGGGTTTTTAGTTTCGGGTTCATGGCGCTACGTTCGTCGGTGGGTTCACGGTTACATCTTCAAACGCCTGCCAGAGTCCGGCTGCATCAATCTGCAGCGAGCCCATATCGCGTTTCAAGTCGAGTTCGGTCATACGCCAGTTGACGGTGGCCGCAAGGAAATCGTTTTGTGCGCTGAGCAGGGCGCGGTCGGCTTCCAGCACGTCACGCATGGTGGCGCGTCCGGCATCTTGGAGCATGCGGTTACTCTCCTGCCGTTTGAAGGCGAGGGCGGTGGCGCGCTTTTGAATAATGTAAGTCTGGCGGAGGGTTTGGATGGTGCGCAGGTCTTTGCGGATGGTCTTGCGGATGCTGTCGGCGGAGTTGATGTAGTTGCGGCGTGCGTTATCCACGGCGAGCAGAGCACTGCGGTAGAGGTTGCGTTCCTGACGGCGGTCCCACGGCAGGTCGGCGCGGACGCGGGCATCCCAGTTTTCATCGCCATAGGTGCCGGAGGTATCGCTGTCGGAACTGCGGTCGGCCTTGCCGCTCACCGTGGGCGTGAGGTCGGCGCGGAGGTTGTCGCGGGCGACGTTGAGTTTGCGCTCGGCATCGTTAATGGTATCAAAGGTGTTGAGCAGGTCGAGGCGTTGGGAGAGGGCGATCTCGATTGCAGTCGAGGACTGCGGATAACGGTCGGCCAGTTTGTCTGGATCGAGCTGGTCGATCTTCTCCATCACGGTCTTCATGTGTTCGAGTTCGCCTTCGTCGAGCACCACGGGAGAGGCGGGCGGCAGGCCGATGAGGATGACGAAGGTGTCGACGTTGTTGGCATAATTCTGACGTTCGTTGACGGTATCGTTGACGGCGGTGAGGTAGGATTGCTCGGCTTGACCGTATTCAACGATGGACCAGCGGTTGGCTTTGTAGAAGCTGTCGGCGCGTTCTTTGTTCCGGCGTTGGCTCTCTTCGTTGGCCTCAGCAATGCGGATGCGTTGGTAGCTGGAGAGCACGTCGAAGTAGGAGCGCGCCACGCTGACGGCGTATTGCTGGCGGTAGTATTCAAAGTCGCGGATGGAGTAGAGCAGATTGCGTTCGGTTTGAATCATCGGCTCGAGCACGATGTCCTTGCCTGCACCGCGGAGCAGGGGCATGGTGAAGGAGGCATCACCGACAAGTCCGCCGGAGGTGAAGTCGCTCTTGAGCAGCTGCGCCACGCTGAAGGCGAGATTAGCCGTGAGTTTCGCGCCGGAGCTGAAGGTGCGCGTGACGCCTGCACCGCCATCGCCGGTGAGGCGGGTGGCCTCGGGGTCGCCTTGAATTGCGCCAAGAAGGAATCCGCTGAAGGAGTTCTCGAACTTGTGTCCGGCGGTATCGAAAGACAGTGCTGCGTTGTAGATGGACTGCTTGTGGTTCTGATAGGTACGGTCGTTCTTGGCGCCAATGCGCAGGGCATCGTTGAGCGAGAGCTTGATGAAGCCGTTGGTCAGGACAGGTTCGCCATCGAGCACGTCCCATGATTTGAGCTGCGCAGCGACCTCGTGGAGGCCTTGCGTTTCGGCCAGTGCGTCGAGGCGCAGGCGCAGCATCTCTGCAGGTTCGGCGAAGTCAAATGCGTTGGTGCGCCCGGGGACTTGCTGCCACGCGGCAATGACTTTGTTGGTCCAGACGGATTCGGTTTCGCGCTCGGCTTTTTCGGGCGTCATGCACCCGCCCAGCAGGCATAGCACAGCTAGCAGCAGGGTGCCCAGCACCCGCCGTTTGATGACAGCACATTTATAGTGACGCCCTTGCATGTGACTATCCCTGGTTTAGTCCCAATTGTAAGTTAAGTCGAAGTCTACGTCCCCTGCGCAGCCCCCGCTGCCCATCCGGTTACTCTGTCTTGCGCGGCGTGCGCCGTAGAGAGATGAGGATGATGCAGAGTTCGTAAAGCAAACACATCGGCACCGCCATGATGATCTGGGACAAAGGATCCGGCGGCGTGAGTAACATCGCGATAACAAAAATAGCAACAATGGCGTGGCGGCGTTTGGCGCGCAGGGTGTCGGCGGAGATGATGCCGAGCCAGCCGAGGATGAGCAGCAACAGCGGCATCTGGAATGCAAGGCCGAATGCCAAGATGGTCTTGAGTGCGATCTCGAAGTAGTTCTCGACGCGGATGATGCTCATGGGTTCTTTTGTCAGCCATTGGGTGATTTGGATGAGCACCTTGAAAGCGATCCTGAGCGTAAAGCCATACGCCATGAACACGCCGCCAATGAACAGGACGGTCGAGGTGAACAGGCAGATCGCAATCATGCGGCGCTCGCTGGGCTTGAGGCCCGGAAAGACGAAGCGCGATACAAAGAACAGCAGGGCGGGGAAGGCTAATGCGGCGCCGCCCCACAAGGCGACCTTGATGATGAGCTGGATGCCGGTCGTGAAATCAAGGATCTCCAGCTTGACGCCATACTCTTCGCGCAGAGCTTCAAACGGTGCGACGAGCTGATTGTAAATCTCCGGCGCATAGATGCCGACGAGGATGGTCGCCGCGAACCACACGATCGTACAACGCACCAAGCAGGTGCGCAGGTCGATCAGATGCTCCATGAAAGGGCGCGGCGGGTCTTCGAACTTCTCGTCACCGTGTTTGAGATTGAAGCGGCTCAACATTTCTGCGCTTCTCCATCCGTAGCCTCAGGTTGCGGTGAGGTCTCGGCAACTGGCGGCTCGGAGACTGGGGCAGGCATGGTATCGGCGACTGCGGCCTCTGCTTCCGCAGACTCCTGCCCGGCGACGATTGTCGGTGGCGTATAGGTGTTGATTGTCGAAACGCCGTCGATGTCGGTCATCTGATCTGTGGGGCGCTCCTCCTCGGGCGTGCCGTAGGGAGAAGATGTTTTATACTCCACCGGCTGCGGCTGATCCATCTTCATGATCTGGTCTTTGAACTCATCAGCAGCGCGTCGCATCATAGCCATGGTCTTGCTGGCCTTGCGCACCATCTCGGGCAGGTTCTTGGGCCCGACGACGATGATGATCACGACGAAGATGATGAGCATTTCCCCGGCGGAACATGAATCAAAGCCAAGGAAAGCCAAAGGAATAGATGGAAGCGACATAGAGAATGCTCAAGCCACGGCGGCGGGGCCGCCGTGGCGCGTGAACCGGTTTCGGTTATTGGTAGATGGCGAATTCGCCGCGGCGGTTCTTGCTCCACACCGCTTCACCGGAACCGGAGACTGCGGGCATTTCTTCACCGAAGCTCTTGGTCTGGATACGGTTCTCGGCAACGCCGGCGTTAATCATATACGTGCGGACGGTGAGTGCGCGCTGCTCGCCGAGCGAGAGGTTGTACTCATTGCTGCCGCGGTCGTCGCAGTGGCCTTCAACCACGCACACGTGGCGGCTGTTGCTTTGGAGGTGACGTACGGCGGAATCAATCTTGGCCATTTCACCGCCCGGCAGCTGATAGCTGTCAAAGCCGAAGTAGACAGGCGAGAGGTTGACGCCCGGCACACGGGTACGGGTCACAGTGAAGTCTTCACCGGGGTTGATGGTGTTGCCGTATTCGTCGGTGAGTCCAATCAGTTCACTACCCACTCCGCCTTCGGTATCGGTAGTCTTTTTGTCCCGGCAGCCGGTGGTCATTGTTGCGACGAGTGTGAGCGTGATGCAGGTGAGGATGAGGTTGCGCATGGTGTTACCCTTTTGTTGTAGTGTAATTCAGGTTACCGGCTTGACCAGTTAGGGCAAATCCAGTTTCCTTGAAAGCGTGTAAGCCGCACCTCGGGATCGCCGAGGATGTCGAGCATGTAAAGTCCGGTCTGTCCGCCTGCGGGGCGGGAACAAAGAATGTGGCGGCCGTCGGCGCCCCAAGAAGGTGATTCGCCGTTGCCGACAATCTGCGTGGAAGCCTCGCCTTTGGCGGGATCCATCACCGCGACTTGATAGCTGCTGCCGCGGCGGGTGGCGAAACAAATCAAGCCGTTGGCGCCCCATGAAGGATTGACGTTCTCAGAGCCGTTATAAGTCAACCGGCGCGAAGCCTTGGTGGCGACGTCGACGATGTAAAGATGCGGTGCACCGCGCGGATCGCTCACATAAACAATGCTGCGCCCATCGGGCGACCAGCAGGGGCTCGCCTCGGCGGCGAGCTTCGTCTGCGTCAGGCGGATCAAGCGATTGGCGGCGAGTTCAAGGCAGTAGAGTTCAGGATTGCCCTGATAGGAGAGGATAAGCGCGGCCTTAGTGCCGTCGGGGGAAATCGCCGCGCCGGTATTCAACCCCGGGAAGCGCATGAAGGTGCTCAGCCCGCCGCCTGCGGCATTAATCTTATACAACACCGGTGCATTCGAACGGTAGCTGGTGAAATAAATCGTGCGCCCAGTCGGATCCCAACGCGGACCAACGATAGCTTTGTTGTCGCCCGTCAAACGGCGTGCGTTGTAACCATCGGCATCGCAAACATAAAGGTCGGCTTGATTCGGCCCGTTGTTCTTCACTACGGCAATCTGCGTGCTGGCAATGCCTGTTTCGCCGAGCAGATGCTTGATGATTGCATCGCACAATTCGTGAGCTTGCCGGCGCACCTCGGCCTCAGAAGAAGTGCGCGTCCAATTGAAACGTTTGCGCGTACCTACTACGTCGCACGCTGTCACAATCCCCGCGCCGCTGTCACGCACGCTGCCATTCACGTTGATCGAACCCGCTGCGCCCAGCTTGAACCACCCCGAGCGCTGCAAATCGCCCTCCAACGTCTGCTTGAAAATCTGCGCCTGCTTGCCGCTCACCTGCAAACCCGAAATAGAAATTGTTTCCTTACGCGCGCCTTCCTTACGTACAGTCACCATGGCATCCTGCGCCACGACCAACCCGGCAGTCAGCAAACAACCGGCCAAAAACAATTTGCGAAACATGCTACCCTCTCCCAATAAATTAGTGCTTGAATTATAACAGCCATCCTGCTGAATGTAAAGCAGAAAAACAGCGCCGTTTTATGCCGAAGCCGATAACGTGGACAGATTACTCAAAGATGCCTCTTCGCCACCAAAATTGAGGCTCGTATGGGGCTATAAAATACACCTTGACGGCGGTGTTATGAAATGCGTTCGATTGAGGTGCCGGGTGAACTTTCCTCTGACGGACCGTTCTATCCTTTCAAGACGTCACTTTGCCGTCTTTTTACAGAAGTGGTCTCGCTTAACCGCTATATTGAGGCTGTTGATAACTTTTTTCGGGTATTTTAAAATCTGTACCTCTCTTTGGTACGGAACCTGATCCTTCCTTGGGTACGGTGTGTGAGGCTCCTATGCAAGGGTTCGTGACTGGGAGCCCTCATACACCCGTACTGCTCCGTGTACGGCACTATGACTGGGAGGCCTCGCACACCCTATCCAAGGGGGGATGCGAACCCGTACCAACCAAGGATCGACACCCGTACCACCCCCGGGTACGGACCCGTACTAACCAGAGCATCATATCAATACTCTGCCGTGGAGGGCTTTTTGACCCATTTTGAGACGCATTAGAAATTTTTCTGCCTCAGGATCTGGTGGATTTTTTGAGTGCTCTTCGAATTCTTTCTGTCCGGCGCTTCGCGTGGGTGCGGCTATAATATTTGCACTTGCATTCTTTGTGCAAAGGGTGTATCATCGTCCGATGGAGTTCGTGGGGGAATCGATGAGGGGTATTTGCTTGAATGGGGGTGGGGGTTGTGGTAAACTAGGGGTAATTTATTACATAAGGAGTGGGTTATGGATAAGCAGGTGGTGGTGGGTTATCGGGATTGGTGCTGGGAGAAGAAGTGTCACGCGGCGGTGTCGGCGTTGGAGCGGACGGGGTTTAAGGCGAAATTTATGCCGGATAGTGAGGCGGCTCGCGAGTATATTTTAGAGCACTTGGGTGATGCGAAGTCGGTGGGTTTTGGCGGCTCGATGTCGGTGGCGGTGTTGAACTTGACGAAGGAGCTGGCGGCGCGGGGTTGTGAGATTTTGAATCATGGGTTCCCGGACTTGTCGCCGGAGCAGCGGCTGGAGATTATGCGCAAGCAGCTGACGTGCGACTTGTTTCTGACGGGGACGAATGCGCTGTCGATGGATGGTGCGTTGGTGAATATCGACGGTATCGGCAATCGGGTGAATGCCTTGACGTTTGGCCCGAAAAAGGCGATCGTGCTGGTGGGGCGTAATAAGATTGTCGAGGGCGATGTGGCTGCCGCGGTTGCGAAGGTGCATGAGTTTGCGGCGCCGGCGAATGCGCATCGGCTGGGGTATAAGACGCCGTGCGGAGAGAGCGGGATTTGCGTGAATTGTTCGGTGCCGGAGCGGATCTGCCGTGCGGTGTCGGTGTTGGAGCGTAAGCCGTTCATGTCGGATATTCATGTGTTGGTGGTGAATGAAGTTTTGGGGTTGTAGATGGTAAAGAAGTCGCAGGAGTTGTCGGTCGGGTTTATCTCGCTGGGGTGTGCTAAGAACTTGGCGGACAGTCAGGTGATGGCGGGGTTTCTGTTGGCGGGGGGCATCCGCCCCGCACCGGAGGCAGCTCAGGCGGATGTACTGATCGTCAATACCTGTGCGTTTATCGAGCCTGCACGTGAGGAGGCGGCGGAGGCGATTTTGAGTGCTTGCGCGCATAAGCGGGCGGGCGGTTGTCGCGGTGTGGTGGTAACGGGGTGTCTGCCGCAGCGGTATCGGGCGCGGCTGTCGAAGGTGTTCCCGGATGTGGATGTTTTCTTGGGCGTCGATCAGCTGGAGCTGATTGTGGACGCGGTGCGCTCAGCAGCGCAGGGGCGCAAGGTCAAGCCGTCGATTGCGGCGGATGCGCCAGTGAAGGTGTATAATCCACTCTACCCGACTCTGCTGTTCTCCGGGGGGCCGTTTGCGTATTTGAAGATTGCGGAAGGGTGTAATCACCATTGTGCGTATTGCGCGATTCCGAATATCCGCGGGGCGTATCGGTCGCGGAAGCGTGAGGCGATTCTGGCGGAGGCGGAGGGATTGATTCGTGCAGGCGTGCGGGAGCTGAATGTGATCTCGCAGGATTCGCTGATGTATCGCGATGGCAAGACGGGCATCGTTGAACTGCTGAAGGATCTGGCGGCGTTGAAGGGGAACTTCCGCATCCGCGTGCTGTATGGGTATCCGGGCGGCGTGACGGATGAGCTGTTGGATGTGCTGCGGTCGAGCAAGAAGTTCTGCCGGTATTTAGACTTGCCGGTGCAGCATGCGCATCCGGAGATTCTGCGGGCGATGAACCGTGGCGATATTGCGGAGTCGGTGACGGCGCTGCCGGAGCGGATTCGGGCACGGTTGCCGGGAGTGGCGTTGCGCACGACGTGCCTGCTGGGATTTCCCGGCGAGACGGAGGCGCATTTCGAAGCGTTGGTTGAGTTTGTGAAGGCGGCGGAGTTTGACCATCTGGGCGTGTTTGCATATTCGCCTGAAGAAGGGACTGCCGCATTGAAGATGAAGAGGCGTCCTGCCGATGCCGTGGCCGAGGCGCGTTGCCGTAAATTGATGGCAGTGCAGCGGAAGATTGCCGCGCGGTTGAATCGGGCGCGCATCGGGAGTGCCGGGCGTGCGTTGTTATTGCGCGAGGCATCGAAAGGTGTTTGGCTGGCGCGGCTGGATCATCAAGCACCGGATACTGATGGCATCACGAAGGTTTCGGGTGTGTCGGCGAAGGCGCATGCAGGAGATTTGATTGCAGTGAAGGTGACAGGCGCACGTGGGTTTGATTTATCTGCGGAAGCGTGCGGATGAAACGCTATCTGTCGATCGCGCTGAGTTTGGCGGTATTCCCTGTACTTACATTTATGTTGGGGGCGCTGAATTTCTTACGCATAGAATCTCGGTTCCGAACGATATCAGGCACAGCGGCTTTTTTGTGTCTTGCAGCGAGTTTATGTTTGGCGTGGAAGTTTAAATGTTTGCGTGTGACGGCATGCGTGCTGGCGGCGGCGTTGGCGTTTGGCACGTTGAAGCTGGCGGATGCGGAGTGGGACGGCAAGACGATTCATAAGCCCGCGGCGATTCTTTTGGCGAAGGGGTGGGATCCGGTGCACGATGACTCGGTGCAGGAGGCATTGCAGGCAGGAAAATCGGAGGCGGACCAGCTGTCGGCAGTATGGTGCGTGCATTATCCGAAGGCGTCGTGGATTGTGAATGCGTCGCTGTATCAGATGACGGGGAATATTGATATCGGCGATGGCGTGGCATTGGTGTGGATGGCGGTATTATTCTTTGCTGCGGCGTATGCGTTTGAAAAGCTGTATGGCGTGCAGGGGCATGTGCTGTGGGCACTGGCGGGGGTTGCGGCGTTGAATCCGATTGTGGTGCGGGAGCTGGTGTGCGGGTATGTGGATGGTTTGCTGGCGTTGAGTTTGTGTACGGGGATATTGTCGTTTGCGGTGTGGATCCGCACGCGGGAATGGGGGGCGTTGGTGCTCGCGGGGATGGCGTGCATCTATGGGGCGAATTTGAAGTTTACAGGGCTGGCGTATTTTGGCGTGGCGTATGCGGTGCTGAGTGTGGCGGCTTATGTGAAGCTGCATCGCGAGGTGCGGGAAGCGAAGATATCATGTGCGACGGATATGACGCTCTTCCTTGTGTTCATTGTCTTCACGGTGGGGTTGGTGTTTGCGTGCGGGGTGTCGCCGTATGTGTTGAACGTGATTCGGCATGGGAGTCCGTTCTATCCGCTGCATTCGTTTAATGGTGCGGCACCGGTGTTGGATGTTGCGACGCAGTGGTTTACGCCGGATGCAGAGAAGTTGGGGGCGTTGGGGCGGTTCTTTTATTCGCACTTCCCATTCAGCGAGCGGCTGACGGACTTGCAGCCGTATAACCGGAATGATTTGTGCATGAAGTTCTCGCAGTTCTTCCGCGTGGCGTTGCTGTTGGGCGTGCTGGGATTGGCGTGGAAACGGAAGTTTGATGTGGTGCTGCTGGCGCTGGTGGCGACGATTGCCGTGCAGCCGCAGGGGTGGCATGGTCGGTATATTCCGCAGTTGTGGCTGCTGCCGGTGCTGGCGGCGTGCTTGGTGCCACGCTTGCGGTGGGCGGTGGTGGCGTTGTTGTTGGCGGCACTGTATCCATCGACACAGGAATGTTATGAACAGCTGCGGATTCAGGCGCTGCGGTGCCGGGCGTTGCCGAACTTGGATCGGATTGAGTCGGCGGCGGTTTATTCGGGCACCAATGCAGAGGGGTTCGAGCATGAGTATGACTTTTATTGGAACACGTTCTTGGCGGATGCGGGGGTGAAGAACTATCGGCGGCTGGAGGAGATTCCGGCTGATCGGAATGCTGACTTCTGGATCTATGATCTGCGGGTGTATTCCGATGTGCCGCTGGAGCCGCGGCGAGAAAATGCGCTGGCGGCGATATTGGAGTTCCGTGCCAGGCAGTTCAAGCGGAACTTGCTGAGCGTCTGGGATTAACCCTGTTGACGGTTGATATGAAGCAGCATCCGACTTGGCCGTTTATATTTGTGGCATTTGTGCCGGGGGTGTTGTTAGGGCGGAGTTATGGCTGGCTGGCTCTGGCAATATGTTTGTTCGCAGTTGCGTTGGGCATGCTCTTTTTTCATCGACGGGATGGCGTGTTGTGGCGGCGGCTGTTCGCGGTGATCTTTCTGACGGGATGGTGCTGCGGCGGTGTGAAGTTCAAACGAATGGCGGAGGAGCAGGCGTTTGTGGATTCGCTCGGCGGACGGCGCGTTGGGTTTACGTGCTGGGTGGGGAGCGATGTGGTACGAAAGACGCTGCCAAAGGGGAGTACGTGCTGGGAGTTCACGGCGTATCGGGGGCAGTTCGCAGGGTGTGAACAAACGCTGGCGCAGCCGGCCGTGGTGTCGTGGTTTGCGCCGCCGCATGTGGATGAGTTTGCTCCTCGGCCGGGGGAGTTGTGGACGGGTGCGGTGCGGGTGAAGACGGGACGTTTTGAGCGGTTGATGGTGTCGTGCGGGAGTCGTGATTTTCGTCTTGCGGAGGAGCAGCCGCAGCGTCCGGTGCTATTGATGGCGAAGCGTTGGCAGGCGGCGTTGAATCAACGATTGCAGATTGGGATTAGTGAACGTCAGCCAGAGGCGGCATTGCTGTCGGCATTGGTGTTGGGTAAAGCGAGCGCGATGCCGAAGGTGGAGAAACAGGTGTTTCGGAATACGGGGACGTCGCATGTGTTCGCGGTGTCGGGACAGCATGTAGCGATTGTAGCGGGGTTAGTTGCGGCAGTGTTGAGCATGTGCCGGTTAGGACGGCGGTATTGGGGGCTGGTGTTGATTCCGCTGGTGCTGTTGTACACGTTAACGACCGGGGCATCGCCAAGTGCGGTGCGGGCATGTTTGATGGCGGTCTTTTATTTTGCGGCACCGTTGTTTCATCGACGGTCGAGTATCGCGGATGCGTTGTTGATGACGGGCGTGTTGGTCTATGCGTTCTATCCGTTGCAGGGAGTGGAGGTGGGGTGGCAGCTGTCGTTTGCAGTAATGGTAGGGTTTGCGTATGGACTGCCGTTGTCGCGTCAGCTGCGGGAGTATTGGCTGGCACGTAAAAATGGAGAGTGCCCATCGCCGGTGAGGGATTTTGTGCGAGCTTGGTTTGGCATGGAGGAGCTGTGGGCGGATATCATGATGTTGAATGCCGCGCGCGGGCAGGCAGAGCCGCAGGAACGGATCCGCCTGAAGGTGCGGCAGTGGCTGCAGGGGATGATTACGGCGGTGGAGTGTTCGTTGATTGCATGGGTGATGACGTTGCCGTTGGTGGTGTATTATTTCGGGCGGGTGTCGGTGCTGGGGATTGTGGTGAACTTGTTTATCTCGTTCTTTGCGGTGGGGGCGTTGAGCATGGGGTTGATCGGGAGCTTGGTTGGGTTCGTGTGGCCATGGGCGGCAGGGTGGTTGAATATGGCGGCGGCAGGGCTGATGCAGGCGATGTTGGGCATCGTTCGTTTGGCGGATGGATTGCAGGGTGAGCTGCCGCAGTTTCCGGAGATTTCTGTTTGGCCTGCGGTGTGTTATTATATTCTCTTGGCAGCGTTTTACCTGCTGGCAAAACGGTTTATAGCCTCCTCTAAGGTGCCGTTCGTTTTTCTCAAATGGAAAACATTACCGCAACGCGCCCATAGAGGGCCATACGAAAACATTTGAATTTGCGGGGCTTTTTGAGTCGTTCGAAATTAAAGGCATTTTTATTGTAGAATAATCTTGCATCGCCCTACCCGTTTGCAATACAATGCTGAACGCGCCTCGTGTGTTTTGGATGAGTATTAGGACTTGACGCCTCCCTCATGCCGGATGGGTGCGCACGCCACCGGGCGTGGAGTGAGATTGTTATGAAGAAGCTGGGTAATTTATTTTGGAGCGTATGCGTATTGTATGCGGCGGGGGCTTTTGCAGGTGAGCCTAGGGTTGAAAATGTCGTGGTGGTGGCGCCACAGCGGACGTCTGCAAATGCCACGGTTGCGATTGACTATGAAGTGGTTGCGGATGAACCGGGTGCGGATGTGTGGGTTTTTCCGAGTGCGGTGGACACTTCCAACAATATAACGGTGTTTCCGCGCACGCTCAAAGGAGATGGTGCAAATGGACCGCTTAAGCCGGGCAAATATAAACTGCTCTGGGATGTTTCGGCTGATTGCCCGGGCGTAGCTTGTTCTAACCTTTCTGTTCGGGTGTATGCGGCACGAGGACCTTACGCTGTCGTTGATCTTTCCGGCGGCGTAGATGCAAAGACATTCCCGGTGCGGTATTCGATCACGCCGCCGGATGTTGCGGATGATGCTTGCCGGACGAGTAATTTGTGGCTGCGCTTGGTTGTGCCCGGGGTGTTCGCGATGGGCACTGAGTCGAATGCGCTCGACCATGGCAAATCTAATCCAAGGCATGCCGTCACGCTGACCCACCCGTATTACTTGGGGGTATTCTCAATAACACAAGCCCAGTGGGAGCTGGTGATGGGTAGCAATCCCGCTTATCATAAAGGTGCCGGGCGTCCGGTGGAGTGTGTGACTTATCATATGATCCGTGGGGCCAAAAATGGTTCACGCTGGCCTCAGGAAAAGCAGGTTGACGCTGATGCGTTCATGGGGGTGCTGCAAAGCAAGACGAAATTACCCTTTGATCTGCCGACCGAAGCCCAATGGGAATATGCCTGCCGTGCCGGCACGACTACGGCATTGAATAACGGTAAGGAATTGACCGACGCGACCCGCTGCTCCAACCTAAATGCACTCGGGCGTTATTATCACAACAGAGATGACGGTCGAGGCGGTTATAAAGAACATACGACAGTGGGTTCCTATGAACCGAATGCCTGGGGATTTTATGACATGCACGGGAATGTATTCGAGTGGTGCCTTGGGTGGCATAATCCGTATATGCAGGATTATTCGGTCACCGATCCGGTCGGGGTGTATAGCGGAATAGGACGGAATATGCGCGGAGGCAGCTGGAGTTCTCCCCGTGCTGATTATTGCAGCTCAAGCGCCCGCACATTCCACCAGCCGAATTACGGTAACCGTTATATCGGTCTGCGTGCTTGCGTGGCGTTAAAGTGACGTTCTCGCCGTAGGCGGGAGGTCATTCTGACAGGAACATCTTGCCGGATTGGCTTATTTTCGAAGAAGAAGGCGTCCTTTGTTGGGACATCGCGGCGTATTACGCAACTTTTTCGCAGTGTCTCAATTCCAATATTGACTTTTTGCCGGTTTTACGAGACAATAAGTGACGTGAATTGAGTTGAGAGGAAATATGTTATGCAAAGTTTGATTAATCATCTGCAACAGCTGCAAGAACTCGTGTTGATCCGTGACGAGCACCGTGCTTCCGGCGATGGAACACACATGGAGCGGCTCAATGCGTCTATTGATGAGTTGACCGACAAGCTGCCGGTGGATGTCCGTTCGCTCTACACACGGCTCAGCAAAAAAGACCATGTGGTCATGGCACCAGTTTACAATGGGTCATGCGCGATCTGCGGCATGCGCCTGCCGATCAGCCAGCTGCAATCTGTCCGTATGAACAAGCAACTCCAAAGCTGCCCGAGCTGTGCACGTATTTTGTTTGAAGAGCCGGATGCACCGCACTTCATGGGCGATGTACCGGAGACACGCGGCGAGCCGCGCAAGTCGGGTATCTCGCGTTTCTCGGCCGAATGTTTGATGCTGCCGAATATGGAAGCGAATAACAAGGGCGAAGCGATTGCCCAGCTGGCGGGTTTGATGGAGAGCAGCCGTTTTGTGCAGGGCGCCGATAAGCTGACGCAGCTGGCATTGGAGCGCGAGGCCGTTTTGAGTACGGCGCTGGAACACGGTATTGCATTCCCGCACGTGCGCGGTGTTGAAGGCGGCGGACTGACATTGTCCTTGGGCGTGTCGAAAAAACCATTTGTCTATGACGAAGCCGGCACTGAAGTGAACATCGTTTTCTTCATCACTATCCCTACAGCAGTCAGCGCGTTTTATCTGCGCCTGATGTCGGGATTGACGGAGTCGTTCTTGAAGGCGCAGAACCGCACCGCCCTGTTGGGCAGCGAAACGCCGGAGCAGCTCTGGAAGACATTGATCAAGGCGACACGCTATACAATTAAATAGGCAGTCATGCCGAAAGCGCGTACGCAATTTGATTGGTCGTTGGTAACGCCCTTCCGCCGTCGGGTTTACGAAGCATTATTAAAAGTGCCCGCGGGGAAGGTCATTACGTACGGTGCGTTGGGCAAACGGATTAACTGTAACTCCGCCCGGGCTATCGGCGGTGCGCTTCGGCATAATCCATTTGCACCGCAGGTGCCGTGCCATCGCGTGATCGGCGCCGACCGTGGACTGACAGGATTTGGTGGCAAGACCGATGCCGCAGCCTTCGCCCGTAAAACTAAATTGTTAATTGCCGAAGGTGTTCGCTTTGACGCCGATGGATGTGTCGCAGCCGTGTGCGTGCTGACGGCCTAAGGAGAAGGAATATGGCTTCATCGTTCACCACCACAATCTCTTACCGCGTGCCGTATGCCGATACCGATCAAATGGGCGTTGTGTACTACGCTAACTATTTGGTGTTCTTCGAGCGGGCGCGTAATGAGATGCTCCGCACCTGCGGGCTGACTTACCGCGAGCTGGAGGCGAAGGGCTATGCGTTGCCGGTGGTGGAGTCGTTCGTCAAATACCACGCGCCGGCGCCCTATGATGATTTGTTG